>NZ_CP127294.1:985000-1650000 GCF_030285625.1 Amycolatopsis sp. 2-15 | reverse complement strand
CGGCGGCGAAGACCTCGGCGTGATCGCCGGCGGCCTCCGCGAAGCCGACATCGCCTGGGACCTCGCACGGCGCCTCGAAGGCCGCATGCAGGCCACCGGCATGGAAGCCCTGATTTCGAGGGGTCCCAACCACAGCCCCACGGACTTCGAACGCGCCCGCTTCGCCAACGACGCCGGCGCCGACCTGTTCCTGTCGCTCCACAGCGACAGCAACCCCAGCCCCCGCGCCCAGGGCATCGCCAGCTTCCACTTCGGCACCGGCAACGGCACCACGTCCACCGTCGGCGAACTCCTCGCCGGCTTCATCCAGCGCGAGGTCGTGGCCCGCACCGGTCTGCGGGACTGCCGCACCCACTACAAAACCTGGGAAATCTTCACCCGCACGCGCTGTCCCGCCGTCCGCGTCGAGATCGGCTACCTCACCAACCCGGACGACAGCCGCAAACTCGGCGACCCCGCCTTCCGCGACATCGTCGCCGAGGGCATCCTCATCGCCGTCAAACGCCTCTACCTCCTCGGCGAAGGCGACCAACCCACGGGCACCTTCACCTTCGCGGACGTCCTGGCGCACGAACTGGCCAAGGCCGAGTAGCTGCCTCTTCACGACTGAGCCGGGCCCCTCCGTTCCGAGGCCCGGCTCTCGTCTTTTCGCTGCTGTTTCGCTGGTGACCACCACGGCTCTCGCCACCGCCTTCCGCCGGCTGGCAGCCATCCGCCGGGCCACCACCTTCCACCGGCTGGCAGCCATCCGCCGGGCCACCACCTTCCACCGGCTGGCAGCCATCCGCCGGGCCACCACCTTCCACCGGCTGGCAGCCATCCGCCGGGCCACCGCCCTCCACCGGCTGGCAGCCATCCGCCGGGCCACCGCTCACGGTCACTGCCCTCCACCACCCGGCTCCCACCGCCACCGTCTCTCGCTCCACAGCTCGTGGCTCACCGCCACCGCCCTCCACCGCCTGGCGCCTACCCGCCCCGCCGCGCTCACGCCACCGTCTCTCGGCCCACAGCTCGTGGCTCCCCGCCGGCTCGGTCGCCACCCCACCGCCCCCGAGACCCGATCTCATTCCCCTTGCCTTGGGCCCCGACCATTGGCCCCCAAGGTCATTGCACGGATCCCGCTCGCCGTGCTCAGCCGTCAGTTCTCCGGCACCTGCCCACTGCCCCTGCCAGCCCGGAACGTCGGTCGCGGGTTGTCGGGAGACTTCGCAGCCTCCGGCTGCAGATCGGCAGCCGAGCATCACCGCCGCCTCTGCCCACGAGCGAGTCACCACGGGCCTGGCCCTCCGGCGTGCGCCAGCACCCAACCGCCGGTCTCAACCCTCTGATCACCGGTTCCAGCGGCCCGCGCCGACGCCCGGGGCGGGCTTCGTACGTCCGTGCCCGACGCTCCCGGCACGTCCTGGCCACCCGCCGCCAGGCCTCGGCCACCGAGCTTCAGCCTCCGGGCCGAACTCCGATCACCCACCCACTCATCGCGGCCGCCCGCGGCCCGCCACAAACCACCGAATTCCGAGCCACCGGGCCAGGTTCTGGCCACCGGCCGTTGACCGCTGCCCGGTCAACGGCCACCAGACCCAGCTCTCCAGAATCACCACGCGCCACGCCCTCCGATGACAGACCCCCATCGCTTTCCACAGCCCAAGCCGCCGAGCTCTCGCCGCCGTCCACGGGCGTCGGCCGCGATCGCCGCAGGCTGGACAGCAGTCACCGTGCAATCCCACCCGTCTCTGGAATCAGGTCGCTGCCCGGCCGGCGCTGTGTGCTGCTCCGCAGCGCTGCGTGCCGCCGCCAAGGACTACCCACTCGCATCCGCGCGGGCGCAAACCCTGCCACCGGACCAGTCCCTGCTCAGCCGCTGGTGCGCTGGGGCTGATTCTGTGCACCAGCCCTGAGCGTCCTTGCTACTGAGCAGTGCGCCAAACGCGGGCCCGTCCGCTGGCCGGGCCGCAGGTCCCGTCCTCGATGGCAGTCTCTGCTGGACGGCGCGCACAGACGCGGGCCGGGTCGTGTCCACTGGCCGGTGAGCTTCGATCGACATCGCCGGTCGGTATCCGCCAAGCCGAACCGCCGGTCGGTAGCCAGAAGCCGCTGTCCGTCGGTCGCTATCCACCGCATGCTGAGACCAGGCCGCGAGATCAGCCTCCCCGCATTAGTAGCCGCACGATTGCCGGCTCGTTGCTCGCTGGTCGCCAGCTCGGACCGTCGCAATCGATGGCTCCAGCTCAGCCGCTGGGGTTTGGCGGCCAGGATGCGTCGGCGCTGTTCGGGAGTCCTGGATTGGTGCCGGCGTTCAGCAACCCTTGCGTCGGTGCTGCCGTTGGCGGGCTGGTTGATGCCTCCGGCCGTAGGCCTTCGAGCTGTAAGTCGTCCGAGGCCGGTCATCAGGGAGCGACGGCAGGTCGTCGGCTCCTGGCGCCGCTCCGCTGCCTCTCCAGGCAATGGTGCGCGGCCCAACCGCAGCCCATCGCCGACCCCGAGCGCTACCCATCACACCCAACCCGGCCGGACCCCACCACCACCACTGCGGCTCGACCCCCGTGCCTCGACCTTCGTGCGGCTCGACCGCCGTGTGGCTCGACCCCGTGTCTCTCGACACCCAGGCCGCCACATCCGGCGGTCGACTGTGGCACCTTCGGCGGTGTCTCGACCTTCGTGCCCCTCGACACCCCAGCCGCCCGGCCCGGCGCCCGACCGTGGCACCTTCGGTGGACTTACCCACAACCACTCTGGGTAGTCACCCAGATCCCCACAACCAGCCGCACCCACCGCGTGACCCACCGCTTACCGCTGGCTCCCTGTGCACAACCCCGCCCCGGAACTAACCCCAAGCGATGCACGGGCCAACCCAGGTGGAGTAGTCCACCGCCAACCCCACAACCGGAGCCACGCAACCGCTTCGACCGCTCCAGCCGACCGCCACAACCCATTGCGCCCGCTCCGCCAGGGACACACCACACCTTGGGGCAGCCCCCGCCCTCCTCGGGGGGCGTCCCCAGATCCAGTCTACTCATCCACAGGTTTTCCACGGCGTCTATCAGGGATCTGTGGATAACTCGGGGTTTCTTCCACAGTTGTGCACAGCTGGGAAAATCGGGTATTTCGGGCTGGGTAAGACCGTGGTAAGTGGGCGTCGCGAAGATCTTTCGGGGGGTGTGTCGAAGGGGTGGGGTCGGTGGCGACGTTCCTTGTGACGAGACCAGGAGGGCTGTCATGGGTGGCACGAAGTTGACCTCGGACGATGCGGTGCGTACGGCAACCGGGCGAGGGTTCGGCGAGTGGGGTGAGGTGCTCGACGCGTGGGGAGCGCGTGGTCAGGGCCACGGGGAGATCGTCGGCCGGCTCGTCGAGGACTATCAGTTGGGCAATTGGTGGGCACAGACAGTGACCGTCGAGTACGAGCGGTCCCGGGGGTTGCGGCCGCGCAACGGGGGTCGGGACGGGCTGTTCACGGTGAGTGCGAGCCGGACGATCGAGGCGAGTGTCGACGACGTGTACAAAGCCGTGGCCGAGCCGGCCGCGAGGGAAGAGTGGCTCGACGGCGATCGGCTCGCGCTCAGAACGTCGCAACGGAACAAGTCGGCGCGGTTCGATTGGGGAGACGGAGCCACGCGGGTCAACATCGGATTTGTCGACAAAGGCACAAAGACCCGGATCGCCTTGGTGCACGAGCGGATCGTCGACGAAGAGACAGCCGACAACTTCAAGGCCTACTGGCGCGACAGCCTCACCAAGCTCAAGACGAAGCTTGAGAGCAGCTGATCAAGCCCGTCCGAGACTCGGCTCCGCCGTCGTGATGGTCACCTGGCCGAGCAGCCGTTCCAAAGCCGCCTCGACGTCTTCCTTCCAGGTGATCGCCGAGCGCAGCTCCAGCCGAAGCCGCGGCCACTTCGAGTGCGGCCGCACCGTCTTGAAGCCGACGCTCTGCAGGAAAGCCGCCGGCAGCACGCACGTGTGCTGGCCCATCGGGTCGAGTTCGTCGGGCACGGCGTCGCCGAACGCCTCGATGGCGCGGACGCCGCGTTTGGTCAGATCCTTCGCCACGGCCTGCACGAGCATCCGGCCGAGGCCGCCGCCGCGGAACTCCGGCAGGACCTGGAACGCGGTGAGCAGCACGGCGTCAGCGCTGGGCGGCGACGTGGGGAAGGCCAGGGAGCGCGGCACGGCGTTCGGCGGCGCGTAGAGCACGAAGCCGACCGGCAGCGTGTCGCTGTAGACGATGCGGCCGCAGGAACCCCACTCCAGCAGCACGCTGGAGACCCACGCTTCCTTCTCGACCTCGGTGGAGCCGAACTCCTCCGCCTGGGCCTTGAGGTGCGGCGCGAGCTCCCAGTAGACGCACCGGCGGCAGCTTTTGGGCAGGTCTTCTAGGTTGTCGAGTGTGACGCCCACCACGCGACGCGACACCTGGAACCTCCCCGAATCCCTCACGACCGGCATCCGTTCCCCGCAAGAGCGCAGGAACGACCGGAAGAGCCACTCGAAGAATAGGACGATGTGATGAGCGCCGGAAGAGCGGGGACCAGGAAGAGGCCCTGGTTACACTCGATGGATCTACCCGCAGGTACCACCGAGCCCTCAGGTGTGTCGATGACCGAGAACCGCCCCGTCAAGCCGCAAGCCGGCCGCCACAATCTCGACCCTCACCTCGACCGGTACGCAGCGCGCACCGCCGGGATGACCGCTTCGGAGATCCGGGCCCTCTTTGCGGTGGCGAGCCGGCCCGAGGTCGTGTCGCTGGCCGGCGGCATGCCGAACCTCGCCGCGCTGCCGCTGGACACGCTGTCGGCGCAGGTGGCGGAGATCATCGTCGACGAGGGTCTCGTGGCGCTGCAGTACGGGTCGGCCCACGGCATCCCCACGCTGCGCGACCAGATCTGCGAAATCATGGCTCTCGAGGGCATCAAGGCGCACCCGGACGACGTCGTCGTCACCGTCGGTTCGCAGATGGGCCTCGACATGGTCACCCGGCTCTTCTGCGACCCCGGTGACATCGTGATCGCCGAAGGCCCTTCGTACGTCGGCGCGCTCGGCTCGTTCGCGGCGTATCAGGCGAAGGTCGTGCACGTCGCGATGGACGACCAGGGCCTCGTGCCCGACGGGCTTCGCGAGGCGCTGCGGCAGGCCGAGAAGACGGGCCGGCGCGTCAAGTTCCTTTACACCATCCCGAATTTCCACAACCCCGCCGGCGTCACGCTCGCCGTCGAGCGCCGCGCGGAGATCGTGGAGATCTGCCGCGAGCACGGTGTGCTGATCGTCGAGGACAACCCATACGGGCTCCTCGGCTTCGACGGCCAGACCTACCCGGCGCTGCGCTCGATCGACCCCGAGAACGTGGTGTACCTCGGCTCGTTCTCGAAGACGTTCGCCTCCGGCCTGCGCGTCGGCTGGGTGCTCGCGCCGCACGCCGTGCGCGAAAAGCTTGTGCTGGCAGCGGAATCCGCGACGCTGTGCCCGCCCACGTTCAACCAGATGATCGTCTCGCGCTACCTCGCGACGCACGATTGGAAGGGCCAGATCAAGAAGTTCCGCGAGAACTACCGCGAGCGCCGCGACGCGATGATCTCGGCGCTGAACCAGTACCTGCCGCCCGGGTGCTCGTGGACGATGCCCGAAGGCGGCTTCTACGTGTGGGTGACCGTGCCGGAAGGTGTTGACACCAAAGCGATGTTGCCGCGCGCCGTCACCGCGCGCGTGGCGTACGCGTCGGGCACCGGCTTCTACGCCGACGGTTACGGCTCGCGCCAGATGCGCCTGTCGTACTGCTACCCGACGCCCGAACGGATCCGCGAAGGCGTGCGCCGGCTCGCGGCGGTGCTGGAGTCCGAAATGGACCTCAGCCGCACCTTCGGTAGCGTGAAGGCACGCACCATCTCGGGGTCGGAAACCCCGTCGCCGGACACTGTCTGACCGGTCCGCAGCAAACTAAGGAGTTCCCACGGTGGTCGACCGTACCGTTGCCGTGCTCGCAGGCGGGCTTTCCCACGAACGCGACGTCTCCCTCCGTTCGGGCCGCCGGCTTTCGGCCGCGCTGCGCTCCGAGGGGCTCACCGTGGAGGAGTGGGACACCGACGCCGGGCTGCTCGAGCGCTTGCGTACGCAGCGACCTGACGCGGTCGTCGTCGCGCTGCACGGCGGTGAGGGCGAGAACGGCTCCGTGCAGACAGTGCTGGAAATGCTCGGCGTGCCCTTCGTCGGCACGAGCTCGCAGGGCTGCCGTCGCGCGTGGGACAAGCCGACCGCGAAGGCGTTCGTGCAGCAGGCCGGCTTCTCGACGCCGGACTGGATTGTGTTGCCCCACAGCACTTTCCGTGAGCTCGGCGCGCAGTCGGTGCTCGACGCGATGGTGGAGCGCCTCGGCCTGCCGATGATTCTCAAGCCGGACCAGGGCGGCTCGGCGCTCGGCACGCAGGTCGTGCGCGAGGCGTCGGAACTGCCCGCGGCGATGGTCGGCTGCTTCGCATACGGCGACACCGTGCTGGCGGAACGCTTCGTCGACGGGGTCGAGGTGGCGGTGACGGTCGTCGAGGGTGAGCACGGCGCCGAGGCGCTGCCGGCCGTCGAGATCGTGCCGGAGAGCGGCGTCTACGACTACACCGCCCGCTACACGGCCGGCCTCACTGACTTCTTCACGCCCGCGCGCATTTCCGAGGAGGCGGCGAAGGCCGTCGGCGAGCTGGCCGTCGCGGCGCACCGCTGGCTCGGCCTGCGCGACATCTCGCGCACCGACGCCGTGATCACCGCGGACGGCACGGTGCATTTCCTCGAGGTGAACCTGTCGCCGGGTCTCACCGAGACGTCGACTGTGCCGATGGCCGTTGAGGCGGCGGGAAAGTCGCTCGGGTCGGTGTTCGCGGACCTTGTGGCTCGGGCCGTCGCGCGCTGATCACCGCGCTCGGTAGAGGTCTCGCAGCAGCGCGATCTCGGCGCCGTGGTGCAGCACTTCCTGGTTGACCCACCAGACGATCTCGAGGAACGGCTCGTCCGGATCGCTGCCGTGGGGATAGGTACACACGCCCACGATGTCGAGCGCTGCGTCGTCGACGTTCAGCAAAGCCTGCCGCCACACAGCTGCGCCTCTTTGGAACGCGGCGATTGCGGTTACGGCGTCGCCGGTGTCGACGTAGTCGTCGCGGGTCAGCGTGTGGCTGCCGGACGTGTGGTCGGCGCGCAGCAACAGCATTTCGCTCAGGTGGCTGAGCCGCCACGCGATCGTCGTGACGGGCGGCGGCCACGGGTGGGGGTGGGGCGCCAAGTCGCGGCCCCATTCACCGCGGCCGGCGAGGAACGTCGCGCGCGGCCCCGGCTCGTCGGAGCGCCGCCGCACCGACCAACAGCCCGGCACCGGCTCCCACTGGAACTCGTCGTCGGTCATCGGATCGACGGAGACGGGGGTGCCGTCGCCGCTGTCGACCGCCGGGCCGCCGAGCCGATCGATGAGTCGCTCGCACGCGAAGTCGAACTGACTCAGCAACGGCGTCAAGCGCGGAGGAATCACGGGACGCTCCTTCGGGAGAGCTGATTGCGCCAACTCTCCCGGATTCCGCGCCGCGCGACGCCAATTTTTCCCGCGCCCGCGGCGACCACTCAGAGTGCCGGTCACCGTCCCGGTGAGCAATCATCACCGTGACGAAACGACCCTGGGTGATCCCTAGTCGGTTTCCTCTGTCTGATTCGCCGTTTTTTCGCTCGAGTTCGCGTCGATGATCGAGACGATGCGTTCGAGATCGTCGACCGAGCCGAACTCGAGGACGATGCGTCCCTTGCGGCGGCCGAGGTCGACCTTCACGCGGGTGTCGAAGCGATCGGAGAGACGGTTGGCCAGCTCCTGCAAACCCGGTGCCTGAATCGGCTTGCGGGGAGCGGGCTTCGGCTTCGCTGGCTTTTCGCTCTTCTTCAGCGTGACGGCTTCCTCGGTGGCGCGCACCGACATGCCCTCCGCGACGATCCGGGCCGCCAGCTCTTCCTGGCTTTCCGGATCTTCGAGCGAGAGCAACGCGCGCGCGTGCCCGGCCGAAAGCACACCCGCGGCCACGCGACGCTGCACGGCCAGCGGCAGCTTGAGGAGGCGGATCGTGTTGGTGATGACGGGGCGGCTGCGGCCGATGCGGCTGGCGAGCTCTTCGTGCGTCACCGCGAACTCGTCGAGCAGCTGCTGGTATGCGGCCGCCTCTTCGAGCGGGTTCAGCTGGACGCGATGGATGTTCTCCAGCAACGCGTCGCGGAGCATGGACTCGTCGGCGGTCTGCCGGACGATCGCGGGGATCGCCTCGAGCTCCGCCTGCTGCGACGCCCGCAGGCGCCGCTCGCCCATGACGAGCTCGTACTCGCCGTCGCCCAGCTCGCGGACGACGATGGGCTGCATGAGCCCGAACTCGCGGATGGAGTGTTCGAGTTCGGCGAGCGCTTCTTCGTCGAAGACCTGGCGGGGCTGCTTCGGGTTCGGCTTGACGGCGCTGACCGGGATCTCCCGGTAGACCGCGCCGGCGACCTCGCCGCTGACGGGCGTCGCCGCGCCGTTGGCCGCGAACCAGCCCTTCTCCTCACGCGCCGCCTTGTCCGCGGCCGTGCCACCTTCGACGGGGGAGGGCGCCGGGCCGGCCGCGGTGGCCGGCCCGGTCGGGATCAGGGCCGCGAGCCCCCGCCCCAGCCCTCCTCTGCGCTCAGTCATGCGGTACTGCTCCTTCCTTCGGTCGCGCCACGCTCCGCGATCTCCTTTGCGGCGTCGAGGTAGCTCATGGCGCCACGTGAACCGGGGTCGTAGGAGAGCACGGTCTGACCGTAGCCGGGCGCCTCCGAGACCTTCACACTGCGCGGGATGACGGTCTTCAGGACAGTGTCGCCGAAGTGGTTGCGGACCTCGTTGGTGACCTGGTCGGCGAGCTTGGTGCGACCGTCGTACATCGTCAGCAGGATCGTGGAGACGCGGAGCTCACGGTTGAGGTGCTGCTGCACGAGCTCGATGTTGCTCAGCAGCTGCCCGAGGCCTTCCAGCGCGTAGTACTCGCACTGGATCGGGATGAGCACTTCCTGCGCGGCCACCATCGCGTTGACGGTGAGGAGGCCGAGCGACGGCGGGCAGTCGATGAAGACGTAGTCGACGCCGATCTGGTCGAGGATCTCGGACGAGAGCGCCTCCTTGAGCCGCGTCTCGCGGTTCGCCATGGAGACGAGCTCGATCTCCGCGCCCGCGAGGTCGATCGTCGCGGGCACGCAGAACAGGTTCGACGACTGCTCGCTCACGGCCGCCGCTTCGGCAATCGTCACTTCGCCGATGAGCACCTCGTAGATCGACGGCGTGCCGGAGCGGTGATCAATGTCGAGCGCTGTGCTGGCGTTGCCCTGGGGGTCGAGGTCGATCACCAGAGTCTTGAGCCCGTGCACGGCGAGCGCGGCAGCGAGGTTGACGGCGCTCGTCGTCTTTCCGACGCCGCCCTTCTGGTTGGCGACCGTCAGCACCCGCCGGCGGATCGGGCGGGGGAGCGTGCCCTCCTTCGGGTGCAGGACGCTCGCGGCGCGGACGGCTTCTTCGGCGATCGGCGTCCAGCCCAAGTCGTGGCCGGTGCTCGCAGGGTCGGACGGTCGGGGACTCACCGGTCTCGACACCTCCTCTTGATAGACGACTCGTTGGCGTTCGGACCGCGGTGTTTCACGTGGAACGTCGCGGCCGCACTTGTACGCTTAGCTCCGCCTGCCACGTGGCCGGGGCGGCTTCGGTGGCAGGCGGCGGATCATCACGACCGTGCTGGGGACCTCGAGCACTGCCTTCCCACACTCGGCGAGTTCTGGATCGGCACCGCCGGCCTTCCGCACAGCCACGCGGTCCCGCTCGATTTCCTCTCCCGCGCTGGCCCCCTTGAGCGCAACCAGACGACCGTCGGGGCGAACCAGCGGAAGACACCAGCCCGCGAGGCGAGCGAGAGGAGCAACAGCGCGAGCGGTGACGACGTCTGCGCCACCCAGCTGCTCACGCACAGACCGCTCCTCGGCGCGTCCACGCACGATGGTGATCGGGAGTTCCAGCTTCTCGGCGACCTCAGCCAGCCAGTCAACCCGGCGGGCCATGGGTTCGAGGAGAACGATAGCGAGGTCCGGTCGAGCGATCGCCAGCGGCACGCCCGGAAGCCCGGCCCCCGACCCGACGTCCACGACGCGCGCCCCGTCGGGAACCTGCTCCCCGATCACAGCCGAGTTCAGCACGTGGCGCTCCCACAACCGCTCCACCTCACGCGGCCCGATCAGCCCCCGCTCGACCCCGTGGGTAGCCAGCAACTCCACATACCCAGCCGCCTGGTCGACTCGCTCCCCGAACACCTCCGCCGCCGCAGTCCGCACCATCGCGGTGGCGCCGTCCAAGCTCACGAAACCCACTCCTCGGTCCGCGCGTTTCACGTGAAACGCGCTCGTTGATTGTCCCCGATGCCGAGCCCAAATCGTGCCGACAGACCGCAACTGTGGACAACTCCACTCGGGGAGCCAAGTGTCCACAGCCGCGTTCCACGTGAAACCACGCCGGTAGGTGGATCTCGAGGGGCACCGTTTCACGTGAAACGCCACGGTTGTAATTCGCTCCGCCTGCGCGGCTCGGGGGAGCGGCCAAAGGATAGGTCAGCGAGGACGACCGGGCAGACACGTCAGCAAGCGCGATGACCGCCCAGCCGGACCGTGAACAGGTCGCCAGGCGAGCGCGGTAGCCGAGTCGGGGCCCGGCAGGAAGGACTGCGGTCAGGCGAGCACCCGTTCGACCGAACCGGCAAGCCGGAGACACCGAAGCCGATCCGAGCCAAACGACCGCTGGTTGCTCGTCTCGGCAAGCCAGCCGCCCCGGCTCAAATCCACGGGCCGAACCGTGGTGTGGCACGAGGTTGCGACGGTGCGGATTCGCGGCGGACGAGTGGTCGCGACCTCGAATCCAGAGCAGGTCCGTCGGGCTGAACGGCGGCTCCCGAATGAGCTCGGCGCCCGCGCCGCCCGGAGCAGGGCGCTGGAGCCAGTCCGAGCGCGGCAGTAGAAGAACGCGGCGGCTGCGCGGCGCCTTCGGGTGGGGGTTCAGTCGGATGAGTCGGCGGAACCCGGGAAGCTCCGCACCCTGTGGGTGGATGGTTTCGGGTGTCGTGGGTGCGGCGTCGTGGCGGGAGGTGCGCCGGGGTTGAGCCGCTATCCCGGGGGTGCGAGCGAGTCGCCCCCGGCGGATTGGGTGGGCGCCGGAGCATGGTCGTGTCCGAGTTGGCCGTCGGTTGGTGTGGGGTTCCGGCCCGAGTCCGGAAGCCGGGGAGTAGCTGAAGGGTCGGCGCCGAGTGAGCCTTGTTGTTCGGCAGCCTGAGTGGGCGCCGGTGTAGGTAATCGGGGCTGGATGGCGGGGAGCGCGAGTCGCGGTCATGCCGGGGCCGCAGAGCGAGGGCGGGGCGGGTACGGAGTCGTGGCCGTGCGAGGGCGCCGCGTTGTCGGATCGCGGGTACCAGTCCGATGCTCCTGCGCCGCGATGCTCGGAGCGCGAGGTTCGGACCAAGGTCGCAGGGCTACAACCGCAGGAGCGGGTGCGGGCCAATGCGGCGGGCCGGCAAGTGTGGGGGCCGATCCAAGCCCGCAGTCTCGAGACGGCAACGCGATCAGCACGAGAGCGGACCTCGCCCACGGAGGCAGGACGTTGAACGCGGCAGCGGGTTCAAGCCGCGGAGGCAACGCGATGAGCGCGGCGACAGGTCCAGCCACAGCGGCAAGACGATGCGCGCCGCCGCGGGTTCACAAACCACGGCG
The DNA here is from genome assembly GCF_030285625.1 of Amycolatopsis sp. 2-15. Lineage (NCBI taxonomy): Bacteria > Bacillati > Actinomycetota > Actinomycetes > Pseudonocardiales > Pseudonocardiaceae > Amycolatopsis > Amycolatopsis carbonis. Next base: position 1,638,243 of record NZ_CP127294.1, on the reverse strand, counting down.
GCGAGACGGTCAGGACGACAGCCAGCTCAGGTCACGGCGGCGAGGCAATGAGCACGGCAGCGAGTTCCAAGTCACGGAGGCAAGACGATGCGCGCGGGAGCCGACCAACCCACGGAGGCAACGCCGGAACGAAGCCGAGGCACAGCGGCGCGGCGGCAGCGTGCGGGCACACGAAAGCGCGGAAGTGGGCCGGGGCAGGGCGGCAAGCCGAGGCGACTCGAGAGCTAGTCCGCGGCACGGTGGCGCAGCGGCAGGCCAGCAGCAGCGTGCCGGGCAAGGCGGCGAGGGGAGGGCGTGGAGAGCCAGCCGCAAGCGAATCGGTGTGGGAGCCGAGCCAGGGCACAGCGGCGAGGCGGCAGGCGCGGCAGCAGCGTGCGGGACACCGGCCGGGCAAGCGCGGAAGTGGACCGGGCAGGGCGGCAAGCCGACGTGCGTGGAGAGCTGGTCCGCGGCGCCGTGGCGCAGCGGCAGACCAGCAGCAGCGTGCCGGGCACGACGGCAAGCGCGGACGCGAAGCCGGGGCACGGCCGCAACCGGATCGACGGGGGAGCGGTGCTGGGGCGCAACGGCGAGGCGACGGGCAGGCCGCAGCGTGCGGGACTCAGCGGCAAGCGCAGAAGCAGCCGGAGCGGGCAGGCAAGGGAACAACGTGGGGGCGAAGCCGGGGCCACAGCAGCGAGGCGGCACACGCGGCACCACGGCACGGGGCAAGGCGGCAATCGCGGAGGCGGAGCTGGGGCGGGCCGGCAAGGGAATCGGTGCAGGAGTGGAGCCCGGGCGCGACAGCGAGGCGGCACACGCGGCAGCAGCGCGCGAGCACGGCGGCAACCGCGGAAGCGGAGCCAGGCAGAGCCAGCCGCAAGCGGATCGGTGTGGGAGCCGAGCCAGGGCACAGCGGCGAGGCGGCACACGCGGCAGCAGCGCGCGAGCACGGCGGCAACCGCGGAAGCGGAGCCAGGCAGAGCCAGCCGCAAGCGGATCGGTGTGGGAGCCGAGCCAGGGCACAGCGGCGAGGCGGCACACGCGGCAGCAGCGCACGAGGAACGGCGGCAACCGCGGAAGCGGAGCCAGGCAGGGCCGCAAGCGGATTGGCCCGCAGAGCGGATTGGGGCAGCAGTGAAGCGGCAGGCGCGGCAGCAGCGTGCGAGACACCGGCGGGCAAAGCGGAGCCGGGCAAGGCCCGCAAGCGAATAGGTCCGGAGAGCGGATTGGGGCAGCAGTGAAGCCGCAGGCGCGGCAGCAGCGCGCGGGACACCGGCCGGCAAGCGCGAAAGCGGCGCCGGCCGAGCCGCAAGGGGACGGGCGTGGAGAGCGAGTCTGCGGCAACGGTGGTGAGGTCGCCCAGAGCAGGAGGCGAGCCAGGGCGAGGGCCGGCGGTCGGCGGGCCAAGGCGGCGGTCGGCGACGCAGCACCGCTACAGCAACGAGAAGGTGGAGACAAAAGAAGCGGCCCGCCGGATGTCCGGCGGGCCGCTTCTGCTCAGTGCTCCGTACTACTTCAGTAATGCGTCTTCAGTGATGCGTCGAGATCACCCGTACCAAACCGCGACAGCCGCGACAGCCGGGGCGGTGAGGGCCAGGAGGCTCAGCCCTCCGGGAAGATCACCACGCGGCGCTTCGGGTCTTCGCCCTCGCTTTCGCTTGTGACGCCGTCCACGGTGGCCACCGCGTCGTGCACAACTTTGCGTTCGAAGGGGCTCATGGGCTGCAGGCGGACGCGCTCGCCGCTCTGGAGGACGGACTCGGCGGTGGAGCGGCCGAGTTCGCGGAGCTCTTCGCGGCGGTCGGCGCGCCAGCCGGCGATGTCGAGCATGAGGCGGCTGCGGGAGCCCGTCTCCTGCTGGACGGCGAGGCGGGTGAGTTCCTGCAGGGCCTCGAGCACGGTGCCGCGGGGGCCGACGAGCTTTTCGAGGTCCTCACCGCCGTCAATGCTGATGATGGCGCGGCCGGCTTCGACGTCGAGGTCGATGTCGCCGTCGTAGTCGAGCAGGTCGAGCAGGCGCTCGAGGTAGTCGCCGGCGATGTCGCCTTCCTGCACGAGCAGGTCGTCGCCGCCCTGCTTCTCGTCGGCGGCCTCGGCGGGGGCACCCTCGGTGGGTGCGGCCGAGGCCGTGGTCTCTTCGTCCTGATCGGCGTCGATCGTGTCGACCGTCTCCGACATCATTCGTCTCCTCTCCGAACCGGGAGCGTCAGCGACGCTTCCGGCCCGACTTCCTGGTCGAGTCCTTGAGGAGCCCGGAAACCCCGGTTCCGTTCTCCTTCTTCGATCCGTTCTGGGCCGGCTGCTGCGCCGGCTTCGACGGGGTCGCCTTGGTGTCCGGCTCGGACGGCTCCGACGGCTCGGACGACTTGGCCTGCGAGGCAGCCTCGGACGCAGCGGTCTTCTTGCTCTCCACGCCACCCGAGGAAGACGGGGACTTCGTCTGCGCGAAACCGTGCGCCGAACCCGCCTTGGCCACCTTGCCCTGCTGCTGACCGTTGCCGGACGGGTTGTTCTTCTTCTGCTGCACAGGCTTCTGCCCGACCTTCGGAGCCGCCGGCTTCTGCCCGGGCTTCGGCCCGAGCGACGCCCGCTTCTCCGCGGCTTCCGCCTTGCGCGCGGCCTCTTCCTTGTCGATGCGCGTGTACACGAGCCGCTGCTGCATCAGCGTCCAGCCGTTGTTCGCCAGCCAGTAGAAGAGCAGGCCGAGCGGGAACAGGGCACCGAACACGAGCACGCCGAGCGGGAAGATGTACATCGTCAGCTTGTTCATGATCGCGGTCTGCGAGGTGGCCGACGCGGCGTTCTGCCGAGCCACCGAGTGCCGCGCGGTGAGGTGCGTGGCGATCGACGCGACGATCATCAGGGGCAGCGCTACCGGCAGCACGCTCCAGTGGAACCCGGGCGCCGCGATGTTGCCGCTGACCACACCGACGCCGTTGTAGACCGCCTCGCCCAGGTTGACACCGAAGAGCTTCGCGCTGACGTACGACTGGACGTCGTGCTGGTTGAAGAAGTAGTTCTCGGTCTTCACGCCGCCACCCGCCGGCGGGATCGTGAAGGCGCGCAGCACGTGGTTCAGACCGATGAACACCGGGATCTGAAGAACCATCGGAAGGCAGCTGCCCAGCGGGTTGACACCGTGCTCGCGCTGGAGCTTCTGCATCTCCTGCGCCTGGCGCTGCTTGTCGTTCGCGTACTTCTTCTGGAGCTTCTTCATCTCCGGCGCGAAGTCTTGCATCTTCTTCATCGACCGGACCTGGTTCACGAACGGCTTGAACATGATGCCGCGGACCGTGAACGTCAGGAAGATGATCGCCAGGATCCACGAGATCGCCGTTGCTTCACCGAAGACGAACCCGAAGGCCTTGTGCCAACACCACAAGATGAAGGACACGGGGTAGTAGATGAAATCGAGCACTGAGCTACTCCTCGATCGGTGTTTCAGGCATGCGGTGGCGCCAGGAGAACTCCTCGGGCACCGGGTCGCGACCGGGTGGGGTCCACGGGCCGCAGCGCAGCAACCGGCGCAGCGCGAGGTAGGAGCCGCGGCCGGCACCGTGCCGGGTCAGGGCTTCGACTGCGTACGCGCTGCAGCTCGGGTAGAAACGGCAGGCCGGCGGTAGAAAAGGCGAGATCGCCTTGCGATAGAACTTGATGGGGAGGAGCAGCACCCACGCCACCGGCCCGGGGCGGCGCGGGGCCGTCTCCCCGGTGACGTCGGTGCCGCCCTGGGTGTGCTCGGGAGTGGCTTGCATTGCCGTTACACCGCTGATCCGTGGTCGGGGGCCGCGTCCTGCTGACGCGGTTGCCGGGGAGCACCTTCCCCGGCGGTGCGGCGGGACGAGGTGAGTCCGAGCCGGCGCAGCGCCGCGTCGAGATCGGCGCCGAGCTCCGCGCTCGAAGCGGACGCCGCCGGAGGTAATGCCCGTACGACCAACGAGCTGCCCGGGGGCAGTGTTCCGAGCCGGGCCGAAACAAGATGCCGAAGTTGCCTGGTCACCCGGTGGCGCACCACCGAGTTGCCGACGGCCTTGCTCACCACAAAACCCGCCCTGGCCGCATCGGGTGCGGCCGCGGACGGGTCCGTGGTCAACGCGTGGACGACGAGGCGGCGCCTGCCTGCCCGGGAGCCCCGGCGGAGAACGACCCGGAAGTCTTCACTCCGCCGTAGACGTGCGGCTGCGGGCAGCACGGCGCGCCTCGACGAGCCGGATCAGGCGGACAGCGCGGCGCGGCCCTTGCGACGACGAGCCCCCAAGATGGCCCGGCCCGCACGGGTCCGCATGCGGAGGCGGAAACCGTGGGTCCGCGCGCGTCGGCGGTTGTTCGGCTGGAAGGTGCGCTTACCCTTGCTCACTGCTACTCCTGTGTCTCGGCCGTCGGGCGACGGATTTTCGGCCGTCTACCGGCATGTCGTGCGGTCGCACGGCAGTCTCTGGTGTCTCCTACCAACGTGTGGCCTCGTCACGACGAGCGACGACATACGTGGGCACGCGAAACGCACCCGTCGCTTACGGGAGACCTTACGAGGGTACGCACCCCGGTCGGGAGCCGTGTAGGCACCCCCTCCGCCACGCTCGGCGACCGGGCCGTGACCTCGCCATCCCCCACGCCGGGGCACCGAATGGCAACACGCCGTACACCGTGAAATGCTTGCGCGCAACGGTGCCTTGTGGCAGCGGGCGAGGCTTGTTAGCGTGCCTCTTCCGGGTCTCCGGTCGCGAGGCGAGCGGCGGTATCGCCACCGGGGTGTGGAGGCGCCCACGGCGAACGTCGAGCCCGCAGGTGGCGTGGCTGCGGGCAGCCGTACATTAGTGCACAGCTGTGGACAACTATGTGGATATTCGCTGTGCCCGCGCGCAGGTCGGTCCAAGATGCGTCCAGGGGAGTGTTTCGCGGGCGTGCTTGAGGTGATTTCGCCGTTCACGCCGACGAGGGGAGGGGAGCCAGACAGGTGTCCGAGCACCAGCACAATCTGGGCGTCATCTGGGAGCAGGTGGTACGGGAGCTGTCCGACGGCACCCTCTCGCCGCAGCAACGAGCCTGGATGCGGGTGACGAGGCCCATCGGCCTGCTCGACGGCACCGCCCTGCTGGCTGCCCCCAGTGACTTCGCGAAGGAAGCGATCGAACGCGCGCTGCGAGGCGCGATCACCGACGCCCTCTCCCGCCGGCTCGGCCGCGCCGTGTCGCTCGCCGTGAAGGTCGACAGCGCCGAGGCCATCGCGCCCGCGCCGCGCTATGTGCCCTCACCCCCGCGGGTGGAAAACGGGCACCCCGACAACGGCCGCGTCGACAACGGTCACCTGGAACCCGGTCACCTCGACCCCACGCACATGGAGAACGGCCGGCCCGACAACGGGCGCCTCGAGCACGGCCGCCTCGACAACGGTTCCGGCGCGCAGCAGCGCCCGCCGATCGACGGCGCCTCCATGGCTGCCGCGCGCGCCGCCCGGCCCGAGCCACCGCGCCAGCGCCCGGTGCCGCAGCCGGCCCCGCTTGAGGAGTCCGACGACCCGAACGAAGAAGTGGACGAGGAAGGCGAAGCGCTCGCCGCCGTCCACGAGATCTGGCCGACGTTCTCCGGCCAGCCGATCGCCGGGCAGCCCTACACCGCGCCCGCGCAGCCGCAGACGTCGAAGACGAAGCTCAACGAGAAGTACACGTTCGACACGTTCGTGATCGGCGCGTCCAACCGGTTCGCCCACGCGGCCGCGGTGGCCGTGGCCGAGGCGCCGGCCCGCGCGTACAACCCGCTGTTCATCTGGGGTGAGTCCGGGCTCGGCAAGACGCACCTGCTGCACGCCGTGGGCCACTACGCGCAACGGCTGTTCCCCGGCATGCGCGTGCGCTACGTGTCGACCGAAGAGTTCACCAACGACTTCATCAACTCGCTGCGCGACGACCGCAAGGTCGCCTTCCAGCGCCGCTACCGCGACATCGACATCCTGCTCGTCGACGACATCCAGTTCCTGGAAGGAAAAGAAGGTACGCAGGAAGAGTTCTTCCACACCTTCAACACCCTCCACAACGCGAACAAGCAGATCGTCGTCAGCTCCGACCGTCCGCCCAAGCGCCTCGAAACGCTGGAGGACCGGCTGCGGACGCGGTTCGAGTGGGGCCTGATCACCGACATCCAGCCGCCCGAGCTCGAAACCCGCATCGCCATCCTGCGCAAGAAGGCCGCGCAGGACCGGCTGGCGGTGCCGGGTGAGGTGCTGGAGTTCATCGCCTCGCGCGTGGAGGCGAACATCCGCGAGCTCGAGGGCGCGCTGATCCGCGTGACCGCGTTCGCGTCGCTCAACCAGCAGGCCGTGGACGTCGGGCTCGCCGAGATCGTGCTGCGCGACCTGATCCCCGACTCGCACGCGCCGGAGATCACCGCGCCGACGATCATGGGCGTCACCGCGGAGTTCTTCGACGTCACGCTCGACGACCTCTGCGGGCCCGGCAAGACGAAGGCGCTCGCCACGGCGCGCCAGATCGCGATGTACCTGTGCCGCGAGCTCACCGACATGTCGCTGCCGAAGATCGGGCAGACGTTCGGCGGCCGCGACCACACGACCGTGATGCACGCGGACAAGAAGATCCGCAAGGAGATGGCCGAGCGCCGGCGCATCTACGACCAGGTGCAGGAGCTCACGTCGCGGATCAAGCAGCGGGCTCGGCAGTAGCTTCGGAGCTTCACCAGGGAGGGCGTCGCCTACGGGCGGCGCCCTCCTTTTATCTGGGCGATGCCAGGACGCGGCCAGGACGGCGCTCAGCGAGGCTCACCGCCCGCGCGGAGGTCCGGTCTGTCGGCCGGTGCCGAGGCCCGCGATCCGTCCACAGAGACCCGTCCACACCACACCCCGCGCGCTCGCCCCATCACCCACCTCGAGCCCGATTTCCTCTACCACACAACACCTTCCACAACGCCCCGGGTCCAACGTGGACGAAGCACCCGTACACACGCGAAGCAGCGAAGCAAGCGGCTGTGCCGTCGCCCACGTACGCACGCGTACGCAGCCATCCCCAAACCCATTGATACACAAGGAGTTTTCCCCACCCTGTGCGCAGTTTGTGCACAACTCCAGCGGATCCAGGAGCTGCACCAACGCCGAAACCGTCCACATCCCGCCCACACGGAATCCACAGGCTTTCCACAGGGCTGTCCACGGGGATTCCACAGGTTGCCCACACGTGATCCACATCGGGAGCCCGTCACTCTCCAGGGCGATTCGAGCCCGTTTCCGCACCCACAGAGCCTGGGTACAACTCCCCTCACACCTGGGGACAACCATGGGGACAACCGGTCCGAGATGTGGATGGATCGCGGCCCGGACGAAACCATCCACGGGTCGCCCGAACTATCCACCGATCCACCACCAGGACTCTCCACACGCCGACGCGCCCGCCGACCTGCGCGAACGAGCTCTGTCCACACAACCCACAGCCCCTATTACTGCTACTGCTCTTAGATCTTTTGAAAGAAAGAACAAAACAAAAACAGGCGATGGACGAAGTTGGGGACAAGCCGTCGAACCTGTCTCCTTGTCGACAAAGTCAAGGGGAGGCCGAGGTGACGGGACCCCCGGCGACGGCCTAACGTGGATGCCTGCACCTGGTCCGTTCCTGTGCGCCGATCCCGGCACGCCGAAACGGACCGGCCCGGTGGGGACTCGGTCGCGGCGTACTCGGCGCAGTACTCGTGAACCGCCAGCTACCGACCCTTCACGAGCCGACGGGCTCGGCTGTCGAAAGGATGCGCGCATGAAGATCCGCGTCGAGCGCGACGGGCTTGCCGACGCCGTCGCCTGGGTGGCCAGGAGCCTCCCGTCCCGGCCTCCGGTGCCGGTGCTGGGTGGTGTGCTGCTCGACGCGGGTGCGGACGGGGAGTCCGACGCGCTGACGGTGTCCGGCTTCGACTACGAGGTCTCCGCCACGGTGGGCGTCCCCGCGACGATCGCCGACGGTGGCCGCCTCCTGGTCTCCGGCCGTCTCCTCGCCGACATCACCAAGGCGCTGCCCGCGCAGCCGGTGGAGATCTCCGTCGACGGCGCCCGCGCCACCATCACGTGCGGCAGCGCGCGCTTCTCCCTGCCGACCATGCCCGTCGAGGACTACCCGCAGCTGCCGTCCCAGCCCGCCTTCGCGGGTGAGCTCACCGGCGACACGTTCGGCCAGGCCGTGACCCAGGTCGTCACCGCCGCCGGCAAGGACGACACGCTCCCGATGCTCACCGGCATGCGCCTGGAGATCTCGGGCGAGACCCTCACGCTCGTGGCCACCGACCGCTTCCGCCTCGCCATGCGCGAGTTCACGTGGAAGCCGGCCGAGGGCCTGCCCGACGCCGCGGTCCTCGTGCCCGCGCGCACGCTCGCCGAGGCCGCGAAGACGCTCGGCGGCGCCGGCAGCACCGTGCGCCTCGCGCTCGCCAGCGGCGAAGGCCTCCTCGGCCTCTCGGGCAACGGCCGCTACACCACCACCCGTCTCCTCGACGCGGAGTTCCCGCCCTACCGGCAGCTGCTGCCGGCGACCCACACGTCGCGTGCCGTGATCGAGGTGTCGGCGCTCGCCGAGTCGATCAAGCGCGTGTCGCTGGTCGCCGAACGCGGCACGCAGGTGCGGCTGGAGTTCGCCGACGGGTCGCTGCGGCTTTCCGCCGGCGGCGACGACGAGGGCAGCGCCGAAGAAGAGCTGCAGGTCGACTACGAAGGCGAACCGGTCACCATCGCCTTCAACCCCGGCTACCTCGTCGACGGGCTCGGCGCGCTGCACAGCGACCGCGCGGAGCTCACCTTCACCACCCCCAACCGGCCGGCGCTCATCAAGCCCGCCGACGCCGAGGGCAACGTCGTCCCCGGTTATCTCTACCTGCTGATGCCGGTCCGCCTCCCGGGCTGACCGGCGCGTCACAACCGCGGATTTTCGTTCCTACCTAAGGGGATTTCATGGTTCAGCTCGGTCTCGTGGGCCTGGGCAAGATGGGCTTCAACATGCGCGAGCGGCTGCGTGCCGCCGGGCACGAGGTCGTGGGCTTCGACCGCAACCCGGCCGTCACCGACTCCGAGTCGCTCGCAGACCTGGTGTCCAAACTGGACGCGCCGCGCATCGTCTGGATCATGGTCCCCGCCGGCGACCCGACGCGGCAGACCGTGGTGGAGCTCAGCCAGTCGCTGTCCGAGGGCGACCTCGTGATCGACGGCGGCAACTCGAAGTTCACCGACGACAAGCTGAACGCGGATCTGCTGGCGGCCAAGGGCATCGGCTACCTCGACTGCGGTGTCTCCGGTGGTGTGTGGGGCAAGGACAACGGCTACGGCCTCATGGTCGGCGGCGCCGGTTCCGACGTCGCCCGTGCGATGCCGATCTTCGACACGCTGCGTCCGGAAGGCCCGCGTGAAGAAGGCTTCTCGCACGCCGGCGAGGTCGGCGCGGGCCACTACGCGAAGATGATCCACAACGGCATCGAGTACGGCATCATGCAGGCCTACGCCGAGGGCTTCGAGCTGCTCGAGGCCGCGCACGTGGTCAAGGACGTGCCCGCCGTGATCAAGGGGTGGCAGCGTGGCACGGTCGTGCGCTCCTGGCTGCTCGACCTGCTGGTGCGCGCGCTGGAGGAGGACCCGGAGCTCGACGACCTCGAGGGTTACGTCGAAGACTCGGGCGAGGGCCGCTGGACGCTGGAGGAAGCCGTGAACAACGCGGTGCCGGCGCCGGTGCTCTCGGCCGCGCTGTTCGCCCGGTTCTCCTCGCGGCAGAAGGACTCCGCCGCGATGCGCGCCGTCGCCGCGCTGCGCAACCAGTTCGGTGGCCACGCAGTGAAGAAGGCCGGGAGCTAGCCTCCCCCGCTCGTGTATCTGCGACATCTCCAGGTCACCGACTTCCGGTCCTGGCCGCAAGCCGACCTCGCCCTTGAGCCGGGGCCGGTCGTGCTCGTCGGCCAGAACGGCCGGGGGAAGACGAACCTGCTCGAGGCGATCGGCTACGTCGCGACCCTGGGTTCCCACCGGGTCGCGACGGACGCCCCGCTGATCCGGCACGGGTGCGAGCGCGCGCTCGTGCGCGTCGCCGTGGTCAACGACGACCGCGAGCTCACCGTCGAGCTCGAGATCACGGCGGGACGAGCCAACCGCGCCCGCGTGAACCGGGGCGCGGTCGGCAAGCCGCGCGACGTGCTCGGGATCCTGCGCACGGTGCTGTTCTCCCCGGAGGACCTGGCGCTCGTGCGCGGAGACCCGAGCGAGCGTCGCCGGTTCATGGACGAGCTCCTCGTGCTGCGCGCACCTCGGTACGCGGGCGTGCGCGCGGACTACGAGAAGGTGCTGAAGCAGCGCAACGCCCTGCTCAAGACCGCTGGCAAGCGCCGCACCGGTAAGGAGGACCCGTACGCGCTTTCGACGCTGGAAGTCTGGGATGACCACCTGTCGGTGGCCGGTGCCCAGCTGCTGGCGGCGCGGCTGAACCTCATCGCCGACCTCGGGCCGTACGCGGCGGAGGCGTACATGGGCGTCGCGCCGGACTCGCGGCCGGCGTCGATCACCTACAAGTCGTCGCTCGGCGAAGCGCTGCCGCCGGGCTACGGCGTGGCCGGCGGCGAGCGAGCGGACGCGGAAGTGCTGCGCGAGCTGCTGCTCAAGGCACTGGCCGACGTCCGGCGCAACGAGCTGGAGCGTGGCATCAGCCTCGTCGGCCCGCACCGCGACGAGCTGGAGCTGATCCTGGGCGAGGCGCCGGCGAAGGGGTACGCGAGCCACGGCGAGTCGTGGTCGTTCGCGCTGGCTCTTCGACTTGGCAGCTACGAGCTCCTGCGTGGCGAAGCGGGCGAACCGGTGCTGCTGCTGGATGATGTATTCGCCGAGCTCGACCGCAAACGGCGGGCGCGGCTCGCGGAGGTCGCCGCGGGTGCCGAGCAGGTGCTCATCACGGCGGCGGTGGACGAGGACGTGCCGTCGGAGCTGGCCGGGAGCCGGTTCGTGGTGGCGGATGGCGAGGTCAACCGTGCCTGAATCCTCGGCCCCAAGATCAAGTCGGCCACGGCGGGTGACCGCGGTCACAGAAGTTACCCACCGATCTGGGGACAAACCTGTGGACAGTGTGGATAAACCCGTGAATGGGTTATCGCCGCGCGTGACGAAACGGCCTGATGAGGGCCTTGACCGCACCCAAGCGGGGAATCACCCACGTGGGAACCCCGGTTCCGGCACCGAGCGTGACGTGTCCACTGGGCCGAACGGGAAGCCCTCCGGACGGGACCTGGCGCACGCCGCGCTCGAGGCCGCCAAGGCCAAGGCGAAGGAGCGCGGTGCTCCGCCGAACCTGCGCCGCGGCCGGATCACCGGCGGCGGGGGCCAGAACCCGCGCCGTCGTCGCTGGTCAGGGCCCGGCGCCGACGCACGCGACCCGCAGCCGCTCGGCCGGCTCGTCTCGCGACTGGTCTCCGACAGCGGCTGGCAGGACACGATGACCAACGCGCGCGTGTTCGGGCAGTGGGCCCGGCTCGTGGGCGAGGACGTCGCCGAACACGCCCAGCCGGTGGCGCTCAAGGACGGCGAGCTGACCGTCCGCGCGAGCTCCACGGCGTGGGCCACGCAGCTGCGGCTGCTGCAGAGCAAGCTCATCGCGAAGATCGCCGCGGGGGTCGGCAACGGCGTCGTGAAGCGCATGCGGATCCAGGGCCCGACGGCGCCGAGCTGGCGGAAGGGACCGCGGGTCGTGCCGGGCCGCGGGCCGCGTGACACGTACGGCTGACTCCGGTTGCGCGTCGGCGGGTGAGTTCCCCGAGAACCGCTTGACAACCCGCGAGCTACGACATGACTCGCCTTCGAGCGATTTCGCGGCTCTGTGACGCAGTGAGGGGTGTCCTTGCCGCATGTCAGCACGCGCGGGCAAGTACACTGGAGGAGTAGCGAGCGTCTGCTCGGGCGAGACGAGGAGAAACAACGCCGGTGACCGAGAACAAGAGCGAGTACAACGCGTCGTCCATCACCGTGCTCGAAGGCCTCGAAGCGGTACGCAAGCGCCCCGGTATGTACATCGGTTCCACCGGTGAGCGCGGTCTCCACCACCTGGTTCAGGAGGTGGTGGACAACTCCGTGGACGAGGCGATGGCCGGCCACGCGACCAAGGTCGAGGTTACTCTCCTCGCCGACGGTGGCGTCCGGGTCGTCGACGACGGCCGCGGTATCCCGGTGGACATGCACCCCAAGGAGCAGAAGCCGACCCTCGAGGTCGTGCTCACCATCCTGCACGCGGGCGGCAAGTTCGACAGCGACTCCTACGCGGTGTCCGGCGGCCTGCACGGCGTCGGCGTCTCGGTGGTGAACGCGCTGTCGACGAAGCTGCTCGCGGAGATCAAGGTCGGCGGCCGCAGCTGGCGCCAGGAGTACACGAACCAGATCCCCGGCCCGCTGGAGGACCTCGGCCCGGCCGAGGGCACCGGCACCACGATCACCTTCTGGGCTGACTCGGGCATTTTCGAGACCACCACGTACAACTTCGAGACGATCTCACGTCGTCTGCAGGAGATGGCGTTCCTCAACAAGGGCCTCACCCTGTCGCTGCGCGACGAGCGCGTGGCCGACGAGGAGACCGAGGAAGACGCGGAGGGCAAGCAGGCCCGCGTCAAGGAGAAGGTCTACTGCTACCCCGGCGGGCTCGAGGACTTCGTCAGGCACATCAACGGCAGCAAGGACCCGATCCACGAGAGCGTGATCTCGTTCGACGCGAAGGGCCCCGGCCTCGAGGTCGAGGTCGCGATGCAGTGGAACAACGGGTTCACGCCGTCGGTGTACACGTTCGCCAACACGATCAACACCCACGAGGGCGGCACCCACGAAGAGGGCTTCCGCGCGGCGCTCACGCGCGTGGTCAACTCGTACGCGCGCGAGAAGAAGCTGCTCAAGGAGAAGGACGCGAACCTCACGGGTGACGACGTGCGCGAGGGTCTCGCCGCGATCGTGTCGATCAAGCTCTCCGAGCCGCAGTTCGAGGGCCAGACGAAGACGAAGCTGGGCAACAGCGAAGCCAAGACGTTCGTGCAGCAGCAGTCCAACGAGTGGCTCGCCGACTGGTTCGAGCGCAACCCCACCGAGGCGAAGACGATCATCAACAAGTCGATCTCCTCGGCGCAGGCGCGCATGGCCGCCCGCAAGGCGCGGGACCTGGTGCGCCGCAAGGGCGCGCTGGAGATCGGCGGCCTGCCGGGCAAGCTCAAGGACTGCCGCTCCAACGACCCGGGCGAGTGCGAGCTCTACATCGTGGAGGGCGACTCGGCCGGCGGCTCGGCCAAGGAAGGCCGCGACTCGATGTACCAGGCGATCTTGCCCATCCGGGGCAAGATCATCAATGTGGAGAAGGCGCGCATCGACCGCGTCCTCAAGAACACCGAGGTCCAGTCGCTGATCACGGCGCTGGGCACCGGCATCCACGACGACTTCGACCTCTCGAAGCTGCGCTACCACAAGATCGTGCTGATGGCCGACGCCGATGTCGACGGCCAGCACATCACCACGCTGCTGCTCACCCTGCTGTTCCGCTTCATGAGCCCGCTGATCGAGCACGGCCACGTGTTCCTTTCGCGGCCGCCGCTGTACAAGATCAAGTGGCCGCGCCAGGACGCGGAGTACGCGTACTCCGACAAGGAGCGCGACGCCGTGATCCAGGCGGGTGTCGAGGCCGGCCGCCGCCTGCCGAAGGACGACGCGATCCAGCGCTACAAGGGTCTCGGCGAGATGAACGCCGAGGAACTGTGGGAGACCACGATGGACCCGGCCAACCGCCTGCTGGGCCAGGTCACTCTCGACGACGCCGCGCAGGCCGACGACCTGTTCTCCGTTCTCATGGGCGAGGACGTGGAGGCCCGGCGCTCGTTCATCACGCGCAACGCCAAGGACGTGCGCTTCCTGGACGTGTAGCCGTCCGCCTCACCCCGACTGCCCAGACCTTTCCCCGAGAAGGAACCCATGACGGAAACCTTGCCGCCGGAACACGACCGCATCGAACCGGTCGACATCCAGCAGGAGATGCAGCGTTCCTACATCGACTACGCCATGAGCGTGATCGTGTCGCGGGCGCTGCCGGACGTGCGCGACGGTCTCAAGCCCGTGCACCGGCGGGTGCTCTACTCGATGTTCGACTCCGGTTTCCGCCCGGATCGCGGGCACAACAAGTGCTCGCGCGTCGTCGGCGACGTCATGGGCAACTACCACCCGCACGGTGACTCGGCGATCTACGACGCCCTCGTGCGGCTGGCCCAGCCGTGGGCGATGCGTTATCCGCTGATCGACGGGCAGGGCAACTTCGGTTCGCCGGGCAACGACCCCGCCGCCGCCATGCGGTACACGGAGGCGCGCCTCGCGCCGCTGGCGATGCAGATGCTGGCGGACATCGAAGAGGACACCGTCGACTTCCGCGACAACTACGACGGCCGCACGCAAGAGCCCAACGTGCTGCCGTCGCGGTTCCCGAACCTGCTGGTCAACGGCAGTTCGGGCATCGCGGTCGGCATGGCGACCAACATCCCGCCGCACAACCTGCGCGAGGTCGCCGAAGGCGTCGTGTGGGCGCTGGAGAACTACGAGGCGTCCGACGACGAGCTGCTGGCGGCGCTGCTCACGCGCATCAAGGGCCCGGACTTCCCGACGAAGGCGATGATCCTCGGCACCTCGGGCATCGAGGACGCGTACCGCACGGGCCGCGGTTCCGTGCGCATGCGTGCGGTGGTTGAGGTGGAGGAGGACGCGAAGGGGCGCACCACGCTCGTCGTGTCCGAGCTGCCGTACCAGGTGAACCCGGACAACCTCGTCGAGAACATCGCGCACCTCGTGCGCGACGGCAAGCTCACGGGCATCGCCGACATCGCCGACGAGTCCAACAGCCGCTCCGGCATGCGGATCGTGATCACGCTCAAGCGCGACGCCGTGGCGAAGGTGGTGCTGAACAACCTGTTCAAGCACACCCAGCTGCAGCAGAACTTCGGCGTGAACATGCTGGCGATCGTCGACGACGTGCCGCGCACGCTGCGGCTCGACCAGATGATCCGGCACTACGTGAAGCACCAGGTCGAGGTCATCGTCCGGCGGACCAGGTTCCGCCTGAGGAAGGCCGAGGAGCGCGCCCACATCTTGCGCGGTCTGGTCAAGGCGCTGGACCAGCTCGACGAGGTCATCGCCCTGATCCGGCGCTCGCCGTCGGCCGACGAGGCGCGTCCGGGCCTGATGGAGCTCCTCGACATCGACGAGATCCAGGCCACGGCGATCCTCGACATGCAGCTGCGCCGGCTGGCCGCCCTCGAGCGTCAGCGCATCATCGACACGTTGGCCGAGATCGAGCTGGAGATCGCGGACCTCAAGGACATCCTCGAGAAGCCCGAGCGCCAGCGTTCGATCATCCGTGACGAGCTCATGGAGATCGTCGACAAGTACGGCGACGACCGGCGCACGAAGATCATCCCGTTCGACGGCGAGGTGTCGGTCGAGGACCTGATCGCGGTCGAGGACGTGGTGGTCACCATCACGCGCACCGGTTACGCGAAGCGCACGAAGACCGACCTGTACCGCTCGCAGAAGCGCGGCGGCAAGGGCGTGCAGGGCGCCACGCTGAAGCAGGACGACATCGTGCAGCACTTCTTCGTCTGCTCCACGCACGACTGGATCCTGTTCTTCACGAACAAGGGCCGCGTCTACCGCACGAAGGCGTACGACCTGCCCGAGGCCAACCGCAACGCGCGCGGCCAGCACGTGGCCAACCTGATGGCGTTCCAGCCCGACGAGCAGATCGCCCAGGTCATCGAGATCCCGAACTACGAGGTGGCGCCGTACCTGGTGCTGGCCACGCAGAAGGGGCTCGTGAAGAAGACCAAGCTCACCGACTTCGACTCCAACCGCGCGGGCGGCCTCATCGCCGTCAACCTGCGGGAAGGCGACGAGCTGGTGGGCGCCGTGCTGGCGGCGGCGGAGGACGACCTGCTGCTCGTGTCGGCCGGCGGCCAGTCGATCCGTTTCCACGCCACCGACGAGGCGCTGCGCCCGATGGGCCGCGCGACGTCCGGCGTGCTCGGCATGCGTTTCAACGACGGCGACGAGCTGCTCGGCATCAGCGTGGTCAAGCCCGACAAGTTCCTGCTGGTCGCGACCGACGGCGCGTACGCCAAGCGCACGCCGATCGAGGACTACCCGGTGCAGGGCCGCGGCGGCAAGGGTGTGCTGACCATCCAGCACGACACGAAACGTGGGAGGCTGGTGGGTGCACTCATCGTCGACGAAGACGACGAGCTGTTCGCCATCACCTCGAGCGGTGGGGTCATCCGCACGCCGGCGCGCGACGTGCGCAAGGCCGGTCGCCAGACCAAGGGCGTGCGGCTGATGAATCTGGCGGACGGTACGACTCTTCTCGCGGTCGCACGCAACGCGGACGAGGGGTCGGACGTCGCCAATGGTGGCGAGGACTCCGCGGAGCCCACGGACGCTCCGGATGCTTCGGAAGCTTCGGTGGACGAGGCTGTGGAGACCCCCGCCGTCGACGGCGAGGTGACCACCGCGCCCGACGAGAGCACGGAAGAAGACGGCACGGCGCCGGAGCAGTGAGCGGCGCCCCACGCACGGGTAAGGACTGACTCTTCGTGACACCATCCGAGAAGGCAGACGGCACGTCGTCGAGCCCACCCTGGCAGCGCACCGCCAAGGACGGCGGCGGCGATTCGGAGGCCACGGTCTCGACCGGAATCGCCACCGACGATGTGGTCTACTCGGATCATGAGCAGGACGGACCGCGCGTGAGCGAGACCGACTACCCCGCGGTGAGCGGCACGGCCGCGCCCCGGCTCTTCGGAGCCGAGGGCGCGCCCCCCGCCCCGGCCGCCGACGTGCCCCCGGCCGGCCACACCCGCCCCACCCCGAGCGCCCTGCGCCGCCCGGGCCGCGGCCCGCGCCGCGCCTCGCTGCAGATCAAGCGCTTCGACCCGTGGTCGGTGCTGAAGCTGTCGCTCGTCCTGGGCGTCGCGATGTTCTTCGTGTGGCTGGTCGCCGTCGGCGTGCTCTACACGGTCCTCGACGGCATGGGCGTCTGGGACAAGCTGAACGGCACCTACTCGTCCCTGGTCGGCGGCGAAGGCGCCAACGCGTCCACCGAGCCCCTCATCAGCGCCGGCCGCGTGTTCGGCATCGCCGCCATCCTGGGCGCGATCAACATCGTGCTCGTTTCCGCGCTGGCCACCGTGAGCGCGTTCATCTACAACGTGTCGGCCGACCTGGCGGGCGGCCTCGAAGTCACGCTGTCGGAAAGGGAGTAACCCGGTTGCAGGGCCCCCTCGGGGGTCCTGTAAGGTTTCCTTCGTTCGACGGGCCCATAGCTCAGGTGGTTAGAGCGCTTCGCTGATAACGAAGAGGTCCCAGGTTCAAGTCCTGGTGGGCCCACCCAGTTCGCCCAGTCATGTCTGCGGAAGGCGCAGACGGTGACTGGGCGGTGTTGTATCTGGGGGCCGAGCCCCCAGACCCCACGGTGCGATCGGTGACCGACCCAGCGTGGGTGCGTTGGGAAGTGGCGACACAACTTCGCGGGTCTGCTTTAAGTTCGCGAGGTGGATGTTGCGGAGCTCTTGGGCCAGATCGCGGTCGATGGTGACTACAACCCGTTTTCCTTGCGTAACTTGGGGCCCGAGGGGATCTCAATGGTCCGTGGGGCGCTGTCGTCGCCGTCGCTGAGGGAGGCGGCGCTGGCCGTGCTCGCCACGTTGCGCGAACCGTTCGATTTCGCGTTGGTGCCGCAGGAGAAGCCGCTGCCGATGGACGCGTGCGAGTTCTGGTACGCCGTGCCAACCGGTGACCAGGAGGCGGTGCTGGATGTGTTCGGGCTGTCGTCGCCGGTACCGGTGACTATGCGCATGGGGCGTCTGGCGTGGCGGTACGGAGGTCACCGCTGGTGGCTGGACCACGGCCGATGCTCTGTGATCTACGTCAGTTCGGTGCTGGACGGCTGGACCTTGGTGTTCGGCGAGCCTTCGGAGGATTTCCACACCCGAGGCACGCTTGCCGACGGCGTCGAGGATCCCTACGGCGTCAAGCAAATGCGGGCCAATGAGGCCGCCACGCGGATCGTGCGAAGGGATAGGTGCGCCGCTCTGAGCCGGCGGTTCGGCGCAGCGCACCTGTATCTCAGGAGCCACGGCGACTCGACGACGTCGCGGCTCATCGCGGAGGACGGGGCAGCGGTCCGCTGGTACGACGTGGAGGTGCCGGAGGAGCAGATCGGCCCGCCGCACCCGGGCGAGGCGGGCTTCCGGCTGCCGCACGAGGAAAACCCGTGGCCAGACGGCTCCTTCGACGACATTATCCAGGCGCACGTGGGAAAGGAGTTGGCACTCAGGTTCCGCGATCGGTACCGCCGGCTTCGAGCCGAGTACAACGTGCCCGAAAACTGCAATGCCTACGACGTCGCGGCACAGCTGTCCGTCCGGCCCGGCGACATCGGCCCATCCACGGTCGTCAAGGGCCACGGCGTCCTCGCGCGCACCGGCTGCCCGGGATAGCGGCTTGCACCTGGCCGAGTCGGTCTGCGTGTGAGATGTCGCCGGACGCAAGTCAGCCCTGCCGGGAAGAGAAGGCCGGCAGGGCTGACATGTCTGCGATCGGCGCGCGCACGGTCGCCTCTCGGCGAAAGGCACGACGCGGCTCCAGCCGAACGGTATTCCGCGAAGGCAAAGGTGTGAGCCCGGGGGACACGTTGGGCGCACCGACCGATTTGTTCAACGGCACACCCGCGGGAGGTATTCCGTTCGGCTTGTGACGCGGGTCGCCGGTGGTTCCACGTGGAACGAAGCCGTGGTTCCGCTGCTGGTACCACCGGCCCTGGAACCGCCGGATCCGGCGCACAGCGCGTGCAGTAGCATCGTGGGGTACGGAAGCAAGCTGGAAAAGGGGGCTTCAGATGAAGAAGCTGTTGGCACTCGCAGTCGTCGCGGGCGGCGTTCTGTTCGTCGTCAAGCGCAACAAGGCTGCCAAGGCCGAGGCGGACCTCTGGCGCCAGGCGACCGCCCCCACGGGCCCGGTCTCCGCGAACGGCAGCACCCCGGCCAAGGCCGCGGACGCTTCCCGCAACTGACTCACCGCGCGGGTGACCCACGGGCACCCGCGCGCGGGGCTGTAGCTCAATTGGTAGAGCACCGCCTTTGCAAGGCGGGGGTCAGGGGTTCGATTCCCCTCAGCTCCACGTCACTCGGGGCGAGTTGTGTTGGCGGAATGCGCCAACCGGCTCGCTCTGCCGTGTTTTCTGGGGTGCAACCCCCATGCGCCCACGGTGGTCACCTTGGTCAGTGAACCCCGAATCGGCGGAGTTCGAGCAGACAGCGCTGTGAGGTCAGGTCTGTGACGGTGTCCAGCGTCAAGCCGTGGGCCGAGGCGAGCGTGCGGAACTCGTCGAGGCGGCGTTCGCGGCCGCCGAAGATGGTGAGCATGGCGAGGGCGCTTTCGGTGTTCGCCTGGCGGCCGGTGACGGGTTCGACGACGAGGATGCGGCCCGTCGAGCCGGCGGCTTCGGTGCAGCGCTCGAGGATTCGGTGGGCGTGGGTGTCGTCCCAGTCGTGGAGGATGTCGACGAGCAGGTAGGCGTCGGCGCCGGGTGGGAGTGGGTCGAAGAAGCTGCCGGCGGTGACCTGGGCGTCCAGGCCGTGGGCGGCGAAGGTGCGGCGGGCGTCGGCGGCGGTCGGGGCCAGGTCGAGCAGGTGGCCGCGCAGTGTGGGGTTCGCGGTGAGGATGGCGGCGAGGACGTCGCCCCGGCCGCCGCCGACGTCGACGATCGTCGAGAACCGCGACCAGTCGTAGCCGGCGACGATCTGCGGGATTTGCTCGCGGATGCGGAAAGTCATCTGGCGGTCGAAGGATTCCCGCAGCCGCTCGTCCTCGGCGAGATCGGCCCAGAAGTCCTGGCCGTAGCGGCGCGGGTAGGCGGCTTCGCCGGTGGTGATGCTGTGGGCGAGTTCGACGAACGCCAGCTCGGCCCGCCCGCCGGTGGTGTTGAGATTCAGGAGTGTTTCGGTGAAGTCGTCGCACAGGTTTTCGCCGTACGCGGTGGTGCGGTGGCCGGCGGCGGTGTGTTCGAGGACGTCGAGCGTCGTGAGGTGGTCGAGCAGTAGACCGAGCGCGACAGGGTCCACCTCCAGCTCGGCCGCGAGGTCGGCGGCCGGCGCGGGGAAACGCAGGCGCGCGGGCAGGCCCAGGGTCACGGCGACGCGCAGCGCCATCGGCGTCGCGAGTCCGGCAAGGCGGCGCAGGGAGTTCGTATCGTCGTGGCTCACGAAGGTCTACTGTGCCGGGCCGGTCAACCGAAAAAGGAGAGCCGATGCGTCCCCACGTTCTGCTGAGCGTCGCGACGAGTGTCGACGGGGCGATCGACGACACGACCCCCGACCGGCTGCTGCTGTCCAACGCCGAGGACTTCGACCGCGTCGACCAGGTGCGCGCGGAGTCCGACGCGATCCTGATCGGCGCGGGCACGATCCGCGCCGACAACCCGCGGCTGCTGGTCAACAGTGAGGAACGCCGGGCCGAGCGCGTGCGCGCCGGCAAACCCGCGTACCCGTTGAAAGTGACCGTGACGGCGTCGGGTGACGTCGATCCGGAGTGGAAGTTTTGGCACCACGGCGGCGAAAAGCTCGTCTACACCACCGAAACCGGCGCCCGGATCGCCCGCGAACGGCTCGGTCGGCTCGCCGAGGTCGTCGCGCTCGGACCACAAGTCCACTTCGGCGCGCTGCTCGACGATCTCGGTGACCGTGGCATCCGGCGGTTGATGGTCGAGGGCGGCGGCCAGATCCATACCGCGTTCCTCTCGCAGCTCCTGGCCGACGAGATCCACCTCGCCATCGCGCCGCTCGTCGTCGGCGCCGCCGCCGCGCCGCGGTTCCTGCTGCCCGCGTTGTACCCGGGCGGGCGGATGAAACTGCTGGATACGCGGGCGATCGGCGACGTCGTGCTGATCCGCTACGCGCCCAAGGCCGGCTGAAAGGTCGCGAGCAGAGCGTCTTCGAGCGGGGTGTCGCCGCGCCAGGCGACGGCGGCGTCGGGGCGGAGCAGCACGGCCGGCAGCGCGGTGTCTGCCTTGGCGCGCACCAGGTTCACGCGCTCGGCCCAGCCGGCGGGCAGCTCGACGCCGCCGGTGAAATCGAGCAGGACGGCGCGCCCGTTGCGCAGGAGCTCGGCCACGCGGGTCGGGCCGTCGGCGGTCACGAGGTCCAGGTCGGGCAGCCGAGCGGGATCGTCCAAACCGGACATCATCCCGGCGAGATAGCGGTTGGTTTCGGGCAGGCGCATGAGATCGGTGAAGATCTCGCTCAGCGCAAGCAGGTCCGGGTCTGGGTTCGGCACGGCGAGAACGCGTTGTGCCGACGTGTGGTGCAGCACGCGGGCGGCCTTCGGGTGGCGCTCGGTCTGGTAGGTGTCGAGGAGGCTGTCCGCGGCTCCTCGCAGCGTCGCGGCGAGCTTCCAGCCGAGGTTGAAAGCGTCCTGCACGCCGAGGTTGAGTCCCTGCCCGCCGAGCGGCCCATGGATGTGGGCGGCGTCGCCGGCGAAGAAAACGCGGCCGTGACGGTAGTTTTCGAGCTGGCGCGTGGCGTCGCTGAAGCGCGAGATCGTGAGGACCTCGGCCAGTGTGGTGGGTTCGCCGTAGATCGCGGTGAGCGCCTGCTGCACGGCTTCCGCGCTCATCGACGGCTCGGCCTCGTCGAGTTTGCCGTAGGTGAAGCGGTAGTGGTCGCCGCCGGTCGGCACGAGCATGCCCCAGTGGTCGGCGGTGGTCCTCGTCATCGTGCTCATGTGGCCGGCCTGCGCGGGCACCAGGTCGGAGACGGCCGACAGTCGCACGTCGGTGAGCACGGCGCGATACGTGCCGGGCCGGCCGGGGAACGGCAGGTCCAGCAGCTTGCGCACGGTGCTGTGCGCGCCGTCGCAGGCGACGACGTACCGGGCGCGCAGGTCCCGATCGGTAGTCACGGTGACGCCGGTGTCGTCGGCACGAATTGCGGTGACGTGCTGGCCCCGCAGCACGTGCGCGCCACCAGCGGTCGCCGCCGCCTCCAGCACCTCCTCGACCTTCCACTGTGGAATGCCAAGCGGGTGGGGATGCCTGGTCTGCCAAGGGGTGCAGTCGAGTGGCACCGGCAGCCCGGCGAAGTGCCCGCCGACGGCGGCGCGCTCGAACTGCCGCTCGCGGATCGCGGTGAGCAGGCCTCGCGCGTCGAGCAGCTCGGCGGTGCGCGGCTGGATCGTGCCGCCCTTCGTCTGCTCGACGCGTTCGGTCAGCTTTTCCAGCACCACGACCTCGGCGCCGCCGAGGGCGAGCTCGTGGGCCAGCGTCAACCCGGCCGGGCCCGCTCCGACCACTATCACATCCATGAAGTGCTCCTCAGTGCAGAAGTAGACTGAGTGCAATATAGCCCCGAGTGCACCACCGCGGTAGCCTGTTTTCGTGGACGAGCAGACCGGCCTGCGGGAGCGAAAGAAGCAGCGCACGCGCGAGGCGATCTCGAACGCCGCCCTCGAGCTGTTCTTCGAGCACGGCTTCGACCAGGTGTCGATCTCGCAGGTCGCGGAGGCCGCGGAGGTGTCGCGGCGGACGTTGTTCGCCTACTTCCAGGGCAAGGACGACCTCGTCCTGCACCGCATCGCCGACCACGAACACGAGAGCGCACGCGTGGTCCGCGCGCACCGCGCCGCGCCGCTTCCCGCGCTGCGCGAGCATTTCCTCGACGGCCTGCGCCGCCACGACCCGATCACCGGGCTCTGCGACCTGCCGCAGGTGCTGGCTTTGTACAGGCTGATCATGGGCACGCCGACCCTGTTGCCGAGCCTGTTGCGGTTCCGGGAAAGCGGGGAACTGGCGCTGGCGGCCGAGCTCGGCGACTCACCGGACCTGCCGCCGCTGACCGCGCGCCTGGCGGCCGCGCAGATCGCGTCCGTGCAGTGGCGGCTGTCGATGGAGAACCACCACCGCATGGCGAACGGCGTCTCCGCGACCCACGCGTACCCCGAGGCGGTCGCGGCGGCCGAACTGGGCTTCGACCTGCTGATGAACGGCCTCGGGACGCTCGGCAAGAGCTAGCCGCGGCGGATCCACAGGTCGTGCGGAGTGCGGCCAGGTTGGAACCCGCACGAAGTCGCCAACGCGGCGGCCTCGGCGAACGCGTGGCCGACGAGTTCGGGCGCGTGGGCGTCGCTGCCGAAGGAGAGGATCCGGCCACCTTCGGCGGCCCACCACAGGAGAACGTCGTGTGGCAGGGGGACTTTCGTGTTGAGCTCCAGGGCGCGCCCACTGCCGGCCAACGCGCGCAGAACCGTGCGGAACTCCTCCTCGAAGTCCGCGGCCACGAAGGGTTTCGACGAAGGCCAGGTGCGCAGCGCGTAGTCGATGTGGGCCAGGACCTCGAAATCGGCCGTCGACTCCACCAGGCCCAGCACCTCGCCCAGGTACGCGCGCAGCGTCGCGTCGGTCGGGCGGTCCGCGATCACGCTCAGCTCGTAGTGATGGGACCCTTCGGGCAGCGAGTGCACCGACCCCAGCACCCGCTCGAAGCGGTGCGCCGCCAGCAACGCGTCCGCCTCCGGCCGGTGCCAGTGCGGCTCACTCAGCTCCACCCCCGACAGGATCCGCAGATCCGGGAACCGCTCGCGGCACTCCTGCACGCACGCGAGGTAACCCTCGACGTCGAGGGCAGGCGGCGCCAGCACGCCGTCCGTCCGCAGCCGCACGCGGAAGTGGTCGGGCAGGTGCGGCCGGATCGGCTCCGGGATGAGCCACGGCGTGAGGTCGGCGTGCTCCGTGAACGCCAGCGACGGCAGCCCGAGCGCGAGCGCGCGCTGGCACGACTGGACCATCGACCCGGTGACGGTGTCCCACGACCACTCGGTGTGGACGTGGCTGTCCTGCGGCAGCACGCCCCCACACTACGAGTTGGCTCGCAGCACCGAAATCGCGCGAACGGTGGCGTAGCCGCGCCATTCGAGCGACGCCGCCGGGGAGAAGCTGCCGAAGTCGACCGTCCAGCCGCCGTCTTCGAGCTGCTGGGACTCGAGGCGCTCGAGCTCGGCGGCGATCGCGGCGGGGTCGAGCACCTTGCGCGACGGGCCCGGGATCGGCGAGAAGTCCAGTGGCCGCAGGACCTCGTCCTCGCCGCCGCCGGCGACGTGGAGGATGCCGTCGGGCGGCAGGAACTTGCCGAGGTGGTCGAGGAGCTCGTCGGCCTCCGGGCGGGTCGCGTGCGCGGCGTCGAGGAACCGGATGGCGAACGACAGCTCGATCGCGTGCGGCTGCTCCTCCACGCGGGAGATGGCGTCCAGGCAGGTCGACACCGCGGCCGTGAGCCACGGGTGTTCCGCCACGGCCTTGTCGTGGGCCGCGACGCGCAACGCCGTCGACGCGACGAAAGCCGTGCTCTGGAGGGAGAACTTCGTCGGGTCGGCGTCCGTCCAAAATGGAGCGTTCCCGGCGCGGTCCGCGACGGGGAACGCGAACGGCAACCCGCCACCCGGCAGCGACACGGACTCCAGCCAGTCACACAGCTCCAGCGACAGCGGCGTGGTCTTCGGCGCGATGTCCTCGAACACCTCGAACGCGTGCAGCGCCCCACCCGGCTGGCTCTCCGGCGCACGCAGATCGGGCTCCAGGCCCCAGCCGTAGCCGCCGTCGGCGTTGCGGTACGCCGCGACGGCCGAGAGCACAGCCTCCGCATCACCTTCACCTTCACCGAACAGCAGCTCGAACCGGCGGCGGTCGAGCACCCGCCCGTGCGTGGCGAGGAAGGACGCGGCAGCAGCGAGGTTCACAGTCATACGATCACCGTCGCACGCTCCCGCGCGCGCGTCTTGAACAGTTCGGACACCGGGGGACCGCTCATGACCGAAGAGCTGATCCGCGCCCTCCTGCGCGACCAGCACCCTGACCTCGCCGCCTTCCCGCTGCGCCACGCCGCCACCGGCTGGGACAACCAGCTCTGGCGCCTGGGCGGCGACCTCGCCGTCCGCCTCCCGTACGCGACGGAGCGCGCGTCCGACCTGCTGGTGAAGGAACACCGCTGGTTGCCTTCGCTCGCCTCGCGTCTTCCGCTGCCGGTCCCGACGCCCGTGCGCCTGGGCGTTCCTTCGGAGCGGTTCCCGAAGCACTGGACCGTCGTCAGCTGGGTGCCCGGCACCCCGGCCGACCGCGCGCCGGTCACCTGCGCCGACGCCGCCGTTGCCCTGGGCGCCTTCCTCACCGCGCTGCACCGCGAGGCGCCTGCTGACGCGTTGACCAACTCCGACCGCGGCCTCCCCCTTGCGACCTTCACGCCGGCACTGCCGACCGCGCCCCTGCGCGCGATCTGGGCCGACGCCCTTGCTGCCCCCGCCTGGTCCGGCCCGCCGGTCTGGCTCCACGGCGACCTCCACCCGGCCAACGTCGTGACCACCGACGGCACCCTCTCCGGCGTCCTCGACTTCGGCGAACTCTGCGGCGGCGACCCCGCGACGGACCTCGCCGCCGCCTGGGTCCTCCTGCCCGACGCTTCGCGCCTCTTCACCGCGTACGCCACGGACGACGCCACGATCCGGCGCGCCCGGGGCTGGGCCGTGCTGTCGGCGTCGCGTCTGGTGTCCATCGGCGAAGCCGGCCCGCCGGGCGGGAAGCCGACGTGGGCGGTCGCCGGCCGGGCCGCGTTGGCGCGGCTGCAGGCCTGACGGGGCGGGGCTGGAGGCAGTCGCGGGTGCTGGGGTTGGTGGCGGCCGGTGAAGCTGGTCCGCCCGCTGTGAGCTGGTGGGCGGGTGTCGGGGTTCGCCAGCTCCGTCTCTCGGCTAGCAAGTCTCGCGCTCGCCGGCCAACCGCTCGGCCGACTTGTCCGCCGGGTGGCAAGCCGGCGTGGCTGTCGCCGGCCGGGTTGCGGGCGAGCGGCTGCAGGCCTGGCTAGGCGGGCCGTCAGGGCCAGAGGCGTTCGCGGGTCCAGGTGTCGGCGTCGCGGAGGTAGCGGAGGCGGAGGTGGCGGCGGTCGTGTGCGGCTTGCCAGAACTCGACCGTCGTGGGGGTGACGAGGTAGCGCGTCCAGGTTTTGGGGGCGGTGTCGGGGTTTTCGGCGACCCAGTGGGCGGCGGCGTCGGCGGCTTCGGTGAGTTTGGCGGGGTCCGGGAGGGGTTCGGACTGGTGGCCGATGAAGGCTTCGACGCGGGAGGCGGGTGGGCGGGCCAGGAAGTCTGCCGCCGAGATCTCCGGGGCGGCCGGGGCGACGGTGCCGCGGACGCGGACCTGGCGGCCGCGGGCGGGCCAGAAGAAGGTGAGGGCGGCGTGGGGAGTCTTGTCCAGCTGGCGGCCCTTGGGGCTTTCCGAGCTGGTGGCGATGGCCCAGGCGGACGGGGCGACGTCCTTGAGGATCACGACGCGGGCGTCGGGGGCGCCGTCGGAGTCCACTGTGGACAGGGTGACGGCGTGAGGGGCGAGGACGTGTTCGCCGGCCTCGGTGAGCCATTCGAGGAACAGCTCTTCGGGGGTTTCCGGGGCAGTGTCCGGGTCGAAGGAAGGGAGCTCTTCGGGGAAGGATTGCCAGCCGCGTAGGGAAACCATGTCACTGACCGTACGGTGGGCGGCCCGGTGGTGGGTAGTGCGGTGGCTGGGGGCCGGGTGGGCCGGCGGCCGGGGGTGGCGGGATCTGGGGTTGCCAGCCGGGTGGGATTTGCTGGCCCGGGAAGCCGCCGGGGCCGCCGGTGGTGGGACCGGTCGCGCCGGGGACCGAACCGGGGTCGTTCGGCGCGGTGCCAGGCCAGGCGTTGTACCCGGCCTGCTGTGCCTGCCATTGCGCTTGCCACTGCAGCTGCTGGTAAGCCTCCGTCGGTTGCGGGAAGCAGAACAGCAGCTTCGCGTTCACCGATCCCTGCACCGCCGCGCCCCAGAACTTGCCGCCGACCCAGGCGTACGTCATGCCGGCGTACGGATCGACGGCGACCATGCGCGTCTCGCCGCCGAACTGGTTGGCGGTTTTCGCCGACGCGGCCGTGGCGGCGTCGGGGTGCAGCGCGGCCCACCAGGCCCGCGATCACGACGGAGGCGGCCGTCCAGCCGACGGTGCCTTGCACGTTGGCGCGCGCGTCTTGCGTGGCGAGGCCGGTGAACTGGAACAACGTCTGCGCGTCGATCTCCGGGTAGGCGGCCGCGACGACGCAGTAGTTCATGGTGGACAACATGATCGACTCGGTGAACAGGCCGACGGCAGCGGTCACGGGTCCGATCTGGACGGTGCTGAGCCGGCCGCCGCTGCGCTGGACGCGCTCGGCCACCACCTGCAGGTACTGATCCGGCGTGAACACTCGCACCCCCTGACCGCGACAACCGACCGTCCGGCGCTCATCGTCGCACGCCGGGCGGCCGGGGCGGTCAGCCGGCGGCGACCGTGCCGGTGGCCGGGACCGCGCGGGTCCGGCGGAACAAGTCGGTCAGCGCCCAGTGGCCGCCGCCGGTGAAGGCGAGCAGCAGGAAAGCCCAGGCGAAGATGGCGGCTTGCTCGCCGCCGTTCTCGATGGGGAGCACGGCCTTGCCGATGTGCACGGTGAAGTACGCGAAAGCCATGGAGCCGGAGCAGATCACGGCGGCGACGCGCGTGCCGATGCCGAGCGTCACGGCCGCGCCGCCGAGGAGCTGGATGAGCGCGGCCCACCAGCCGGGCCACGTGCCGACGGCCGTGGCGTGGTGTCCCCAGAGGCCGAACACGGTCGAGGCCCCCTGGCAGAAGAAGAGAAAACCGAGCACGATGCGGAAGAGCGCGAGGACGTGGTCACGGCCTCTGTCGAAGAGTTTCACGGCTGTCGTCTCCCTGGCAGTCGGAAAATACGTGACTGCAAGGGTAGGTAAGCCAAGCCTCAACACCACCACAGTGAGTGAAACATCCCTTACTCGCTGGAACTTGAACCTTTCGCTCTTCACCCTCGTGTGACTGGACATGATTGACTGTGCGCGCTATGCGACGAATCCTCGCTCTCGCGCCCGCCCTGGCGTTGCTCGCCGGCTGCAGCGTGTCGACCCCCATCGCGGGCACCGCGCAGCCCGCGCCGCCGTCGACCACCACCAAGCACGCGGCTGAGCCCGGCCTGCCGCCCGATCCGCAGCCGGCGCGGGAAGCGAAGTGTCCGTACCTCTCGGCCGAGACCGTGCAGGATGCGAACGGCCAGCACGTGACGACCGTACGCGTCTCGGACGACGGGCCGCACCCGTCGTGCTTCTTCTACCGCCCCGACGGCGGGCTCCAGGTCACCGTGCAGGTGTACGTGGGCACGAAGGACGTCGCGACGAAACTGGTCAACCGCGCAGCGCCCGTAGACACCTCGAACCCCGCTTCGGACCCCGCCGGGTGGAAGGGCGGCTACCAGCCGGCCGGTGACGGAGTGGCGTACGCGGTCTCGAAGGGGGGAGCCGCGGTCATCGTGACGAGTAACCAACAGCAGAGCATCAAAGCACGCACAGTGGCCAAGAAGGCTATCGCGGCCCTGAAGCTCTGAGTAGTGGCCTCCACACGGGTGAGTGAAGTTGATCTTGTATTACCCTGTGCGGCACGCGCAGGCCTGGAGCACTCGCGCGGGCGGGTGCCCGTCCGGCACCACAAGCACTTCGCCATCTCGACGACAAGGACAAGATTCGTGGCTGACACCCTCAAGGAAATCCTGCTCGACTCCAGCCGTCGCCCGTCGGTCGTGACCGACCTCGAGGGCCTCGTGGACGCCGAGGTGTCCGACAAGGGCGGGGTCTCCGGCGCCGTCGTGAAGACCGGCTTCGCCGCTGTCAAGAAGATCAAGCCGGGCATCATCCCCTCGGCCGTCGACACCCTGCTGGACGACTTCGCCGTGGCCCTCGAGCCGTTCTACGGCGACTACCGGGCCCAGGGCGGCAGCGACTTCGGCGCGTACCTGACCAGCCGTTCCGACGCGGCCTCCGACGCGCTGCTGAGCGTCACCGACTCGCGCGCCGACCGCAGCAGCCGCGACAGCATCAAGAAGGTCTACTCGAAGCTGCGCCCGAACGGCAAGAAGAACGTCGAGGAGGCCCTGCCCCGCCTCGGCCAGCTCATCGACAAGCACGCCGCGATGGCCTGATCTGCCTCAGTAGCAACGGAAAAGGGCCCCGGGACGGCGATCCCGGGGCCCTCTTCGCGTCTGGTTCAGTTCTTCTTCTCGGCGGCCGGCGTGCTGGGCGCCTTGCCGTTGCTCGCCGGAGACGGCTTGGTCTCCGAAGCGGGCTTCGCCGGGGGAGCCGGCGGGGTGGCCTTCGGCGGCGCCGGGGCGACCGGCGGCTCCTGCTGGCGCGACTTCAGCACCACGGCCGTGCCGACAGCTACGGCACCCAGGCCGAGCAGCCACGGCCAGCGGCGACGCTTGCGCGTGCCCTTGGCCGCCGACTTCGCCTCGACCAGCGCGGCGCGGAAGTCCTTCTTCGCGGCCTTGAAGTCCCTCTTGCCCCGGCGCTTCGATTCACCGGCGGACTTCGCGGCCTTGATCGCGGCCTTCTTCGCCTTGCGCCCGGGCTTCTTCAGCTCGGCGACGCGGGCGAGGGCCTCCTTGCGAGCCGCGGCCGAGCTCTTCTTGAGCTCCTTGCGCGTCAGCTCGGTCTTCTTCGCGAGCTTCTTGCGTGCCCGGCGGCTCTGCTTGGCGAACTCTTCGGCGCCGGCTTCCGCGGCTTTCGCCGCCGAAGCCGCCCCGCCTTGCCCGCTTCGGTGGCTCGCTTGCGCAGGCCGACCGCGCCGGACTTCACCGACTCGCCCACCGAATCTGCGGCCCGGGTCATGGCCTTCACCTCACCAATCGTTTTGATATCGCTCTGTTGCCCGTAACCTATCGTGCCCTTTTTCCCGGCGTGACGCTGTGTCTTCCCCCATCGGGAACCGGTGAAACCTCGGGAAATGCCCATCTTCCTGCGGTCCTACCGCCGGGTTTCCCCGTGGCGAGCCCCCTGAACCCCCCAAATGTGGGAAGGGATGGCACGATGGCGACGTGACTGAAAGCGCCCGCAAGGCCACCCTGCACACCAATCAGGGTGACATCCACGTGAACCTGCTCCCCGACCACGCGCCGAAGACGGTCGCGAACTTCGTGGGGCTGGCCGACGGCTCCAAGGAGTACACGCAGCCGAACGCGCAGGGCACGAACTCCGGCCCGTTCTACGACGGCTCGATCTTCCACCGGGTCATCGACGGCTTCATGATCCAGGGCGGAGACCCGACCGGCACCGGTCGCGGCGGCCCCGGCTACAAGTTCGGCGACGAGTTCCACCCCGAGCTGCAGTTCAACAAGCCCTACCTGCTGGCGATGGCGAACGCCGGGCCCGGCACCAACGGCTCGCAGTTCTTCATCACCGTCTCGCCGACGACCCACCTGAACTTCAAGCACACGATCTTCGGCGAGGTGGCGGACCAGGAGTCCCGCAACGTCGTCGACGCGATCGCGCGCGCGGCGACCGGCCCGGCGGACAAGCCGCTGTCCGACGTCGTCATCGAGAAGGTCACCATCGAGGCCTGAGGCCGTCTCGGGGGGATTTCGGTAGGTTGGAGTCATCGTGAACCAACCGCCGAATCCCCCCGCGTACCCTCCGCAGGCCGCGCTCCCCGGTTGCTGGTGGCACCCCAACCGCCCGACCGGTCTCAGCTGTGCGCGCTGCGGACGTCCGGCGTGCCCCGACTGCCTCCGGGAAGCCCCCGTCGGCTTCCAGTGCACCGACTGCGTGCACGCCGGCTCGCAGCAGACGCGGCAGCAGCACCGCCAGTATCAGAACTCCGGCATGGGCACGCGCACGATCGCGGGAGCCCGGCCGACGAGCTCCGTCGTCGTCACGATCACGTTGCTCGCCGTCAACGTCTTGATCTACCTGATCACCGCGCTGCAGGCGAAGAGTCTCGACAACAGCAACGCGTCGATCGATCTCGCCGGCGCCATGCGGCCCGCCATCACCCTCGTCGGTGGTGAGTGGTGGCGCATCTTCACGTCGGGCTTCGTGCATTTCGGGATCATTCACATCGCCGCGAACATGTTCTCGCTGTGGATGATGGGCCGCGCACTGGAGCAGGTGTTCGGCAAAGCCCGGTACACGGCGCTCTACTTCGTGTCGATGCTCGGCGCGTCCGTCGCGGTGCTGCTTTTCGACAACCCGTTCCAGGTCTCCGGCGGCGCCTCGGGCGCGTTGTTCGGCCTGATGGGCTGCTACGCGGTGATCGTCGTCAAGCTCAAGCTCAACCCGAGCTGGTTGCTGGTCTCGCTGGCGATCAACGCCTACATCACGTTCTCGATCCCCGGCATCTCGATCCTCGCCCACGTCGGCGGGCTCATCACGGGTGCGCTCGTGGCCGTGGCGATCCTCTACGCGCCGGACCGCGACCGAGTCCGCTGGCAGGTGATCGGTGTGTCGATCATCGTGGTGGCGCTGATCGGCCTGTCCGTCTACCGCGGCGTCGTGCTCTCGTCGCTGGTGAGTTAGGAACGGTTGCCGCCCACCGGCCGGGCCCCTCGACTCGGCCGGCAGGCGATCGACCCGGGCTTACGCGGCGGTCGGCAGGCCCTGGCGGATGCGGCGGATCCCCGGCGCGGACACCGTTTGCACGAGGTCGGCCCCGACGTGGCGGATGTGCACGAACCCGCCGCTGTAGGAGATCTCCACGTTGCGCACCGTGCGGGTTTCAGTGCCTTCGGCGTCGGTGAGCACGTATCCCTCGACGAGCTCCACCTCGTCGGCGCGCTGCCACGACCGGGACATTTCGTCACGCGGCTCGAGCTCGATCGCGGGGAAGTCCAGGTCCGGCTGGGCGAGGTGGTTGGCGTAGTTGGAGAGCACGTTGAGCGCGATGTGGCCGACGATCTCCATCAGCTCCGCGTCGGTGACGCCGGCTTCGCGAGCGCTCGCGATGGCCTTGTCGTCGATCCGCCCGCCCGAGCGGAGCACGATCACCGCGACGCGCAGCACGGCTTCGGTGTGGTGGTCGTCGTCGAGGGCGTGGCGGGTGTCGAGCAGCTGCTGGGCGGACATCTTGAACAGGCGGCTGCCGCGCATCGTGTGGGCGGCGACGCAGTACTCGCAGCCGTTTTCCTGGGCGATAAGCAGCGCGAGTTTCACCCTGGTGCGCGCGTCGAGCACGCCGTGTCCGAGGGAGTCGCGCAGCGCCAGGTATCCGCGCAGGGTGGCGGGCCCGTTGGCGATCGCCGCGTACAGGTTGGGCACCTTGCCGAGCTGAGCCTTGGTCTGCTCCAGCAGCTCGCGCTGCTCGGTGCTGAGGTCGGCCTGGTCGAGGGCGAGCTGCGGGACGCGAGGCATGAGTTCTCCAGTTGGTACCAGTCGGTTCCATCTGACTTGATAACGGTACCAACTGGTTCCATCTTGTCAAGACGGAACCGACTGGTACCATTTTGGCATGGCAACCCAGGCGAGGCAGCGACTGCTGGAGTCGGCGGAGCGGTTGTTCTACGCGGACGGCACTCGTGCGGTCGGCGTCGAGCGAATCCTGGAGGAGTCCGGAGTGGGCCGGGCGTCCTTCTACCGGCACTTCACGAGCAAGGACGACCTGATCGTCGAGGTGCTGCGCCGCCGGGACACCGCCTGGCGGGAGTGGCTTGCCGCACGGGTCGAGGCGCTGGCCGGCACCGCCGCGGACAAGCCGCTGGCGGTGTTCGACGCCCTCGAGGAACGGTTCGGGTGGCAGGACTTCCGGGGCTGTGCGTTCATCAACACCATCGTCGAGACCGCCGACCCCACGAGCGTGGCCCACGACGTGGCCAACGAACACAAGGTCGCGGTGATCGGCTACCTCACGGGCTTGCTGCGGGACAGCGGTCATCCCGCGCCGGAGCCCACTGCCCAGGCGCTGCACCTGCTCATGGACGGCGCGGTCGTCACCGCGCTTCGGGAGCGCACGCCCGACGCGGCACGGCGCGCGAAGCAGACCGCGGCGGTTCTCCTCGCCGCGACGCCGGCGGCCGGCTAGCAGGCCCGCTTAGAACGCGCTACGCAAGGCAGTGAGCGCGTCCATGACGTCTCGCGGGTCTTCGCCGAGGTCGATGCGGCCGAAGATGTAGAGCTCGTCGTCGTGTTCCAGCTCCAGTGTGACGCCGTCGCGGCCCAGGCGGCGGGTGGTGCGCAGCTGGATGGAGGTGCGGGCCCACGGCAGGCGGTGCGAGCCGCCGAGGGTGCGGGTGACCAGGCCCTCGGCGTCGACGGACAGGCGTGGGCGGACCACGCTCCAGTGCGCCGCGAAGGCCCCGATCGCCACGGTGGCGAGCCCCATCAGGACTGCGCCCTTGCCGTCGCCGAAGAGCCCGTCGAGCACCGCGCCGGCGAGCAGCAGGGCTGTGACCAGCCAGGCCACTACCACAAGGGCCGGAAGGGGTGCCCACGAGGTGGGGTAGTTATCCACAGAGGTTATCCACACTGGGGATGAGTCACACCGGTGTAATTCGGTGTCAAGCCGCCATCCGGAGTAATGATCAGCGCCAGCGCATGGTCATGAGCAGGCCGACGATCATCGCCGCGAAACCGATGCCGAAGTTCCAGTTCCCGAGAGAGGTCAGGAACGAAATCTTGTCGCCGGCGATGTAGTTCACGATGAGCCACAGCAGCCCGAGGAGCATGAGGCCGAACATGACGATCTTGTAGAACAGGTTCGACGGGCCCGCGGCCTTGACCTTCACCGGCGTCCGGCGATCAACGGGCGGGGTGTACGCGGTCTTCTTGCGGACCTTGGACTTCGGCATCGTGTTCCTCGCGTGCTGTTCTGGCTCTGCCTGGTGGCGGTGCCTGTTCGCGGGCGTCCCGCTCGTCGGGTTGCGCAACCAGCGCCACGTGAACACGTTAACGTAAACGACGGCTCCAGAGCACCGGGCGGGAGCGGTCGGATTTCCGGACTGTGACAATAGCGCCACCGGCAGTTCCACCGGCGGTGTGAGAGGAGCTTGCGTGACGACGCAGGATTGGCCGGGTGAAGACGACCGCCGCCGCCCCACTGGAGGGCCTGACGGCCAGCGGCGACGCCAGCCGCCGCCTGGTGCCGATGGCGCCGCGAGACCGCGCAGGCAGCCCCCGGAGGACCCCACCCCGAGAGTGCCGCCGCCGCCCCGCCGGGTCGCGGGTGACCCGGCGCGCAGGCAGGCCGACCAGCGCAGATCACCCGAACAGCGGCAGCCGCGTCCCGCTCAGCAGTACGGCCCTGACGCGGCCGACCAGCGGAACCCGCCACCTTCTTCTCGACGCCCGCAGGGTGACCCGGGCCGACGCGCCGCCGCCCGGGCCGAGGGAACCGGTACTCCGCCTCGCGGCACCGAGCGCCTGAATCTCCCGCCGCGCACCGAGGGAACGGCGCCGCAAAGCACCGAGCGGATGGGCACCCCGCCCCGCGGGACCGGCCGTCCCACGCAGCCGCCGCGCGGCGGTGGGCCCGACCCCAGGCGCAGGCCGCGGCCCGTCGTGGCCGATCAGCCCACGGAGGTCTTCGCCGCCGTCGAAGCCGGCGGCAGCACCGCGCTGAAGGAGAAGCCCCAGCCCGCATCGCTGGGCAAGAGTGGCGTCGCGATCCGCACGGCCGGGGAAATCCTCATCACGCTCGGCCTGGTCGTGCTGCTGTTCATGGTCTACGAGGTCTACGTGACCGACCTGTTCTCGGCCGAGAAGCAGTCGGCGGCGAGTGACCAGCTCCAGGGCGACTGGGCCAAGGACCGCACGCTGCACCCCGGCCTCGTCGACGGCAAGGCGTTCGCGCGCATCCACATCCCGGCGTTCGGCGCCGACTTCAACTTCACGATCCAGGAGGGCACGGGCGAAGACTCGCTCGCCATCGGCCCCGGCCACTACAAGGGCACGGCGCTGCCCGGCGAGCCCGGCAACTTCGGCGTCGCCGGCCACCGCGTGGGCAAGGGCGCGCCGTTCAACGACCTGGACAACCTCAGCTCGTGTGACCAGATCGTGATCGAGACGCAGACCGACTTCTACATCTACAAGGTCCTGCCCTACGACGACGAGATCTCCGGCTGGAGCAGTGGCAAGGGCGCGCAGCCGGAGTGCAAGGGCGTGTCGACGCTGCGCAACCCGAGCATCGCGGGCGGCGGTGCGTACGACCAGACGTTCGGCCGCAAGGTCGTGCTCCCGAGCCAGGGCGACGCCGTGAACCCGGTGCCGTACAAGCCGGCCGACACGCTGCCGAAGGCGCAGGAGGCGTCGCTGCTCACGCTCACAACGTGTCACCCGCAGTTCTCCGCGAAGCAACGGCTGATCATCACGTCCGTGCTCACGCAGCAGGTGCCGAAGTCGCAGGTGGCCGACTACGGGAAGCTCCTGACCGAGATCGGCGGTGCTGCCTGATGTACGCGTGGCTCTGGCGGCGCCTGCCGGGACCGTTCGCAGCGAAGCTGACGATCGCGGTCGTGCTGGTGCTCGGCATCATCGCGCTGCTGATGTTCGTGGTGTTCCCGTGGCTCGACCCACTGCTGCCGTTCAACGAAGTGTCGGTGGACAACTGAGGCACACCCGCTTCGGCGTCTTCCTCGTCTCCGGGCGGTTCCCGGGGCAGGAGGACGCCGAAGTGCTGCTCAGGACCGTGCGCGCGGCCGAGGCCGCCGAGGCGGCGGGCTTCGACGACGTCTGGCTCGCCGAGCACCACTTCCTGCCCTACGGCGTGTGCCCGTCGGCGATCACGCTCGCCGCGCACGTCCTCGGGCGCACGTCGCGGATCGCCGTCGGCACGGCGGTGAGCGTGCTGTCGACGACGCACCCGGTGGCGCTGGCGGAGCAGTGGTCGATGCTCGACGCGGTGTCCGGCGGCCGGCTGCGCCTCGGCGTCGGGCGCGGCGGGCCGTGGCAGGACCTGGAGGTGTTCGGCACCGGGCTCGAGCGGTACGAGAGCGGTTTCGAGGAATCACTCGACGTGCTGCTCACCGCTGCGAACGGCACCGCGTCCGCGGCTGGTGAACACTTCGCCTTCCGCGAGGTGCCGCTGGTGCCGGCGCCGCGGCGGCGGCCGGAGGTGGTCGTGGCGGCCGGCGGGCCGAAGTCCGACGCCGTGCGGCTGGCTGCCGAGCGCGGCTTGCCGATGCTGCTCGGGCTTCACGCCGGTGACGACGAGAAGGCCGCGACCGTCGAGGCCTACGGCGGGCACAACAACCACGTGTCCACGGTCCTCTGCGAGGTCGGCGACAGCCGTGAGGCGGCCCTCGACGTGATGCGGAAGTCGTTGCCCGGCTGGCTTTCCGACGGGCTCGGCGCCCACGTGACGGTGGATGGCCGGCCCGGTCCGTCGCGTGATCCGCACGAGTACACCGAGCACCTGTGCGAGATCCACCCGGTCGGGGATCCGGACTACTGCGTGGCGACGCTGGAAACGAGCCTCCGGCGCACCGGGGCCGCCCACGTGATCATGTTCGTGGAGGCGTCCGGTACGCCGGAGGGCACGGAGGAGAACATCGCGCGGATCGGCGCCGAGGTGCTGCCCGCGCTCAGGTCTTGACCGGTACCGCTAGCAGTCCCGCAGCTCCGGGCTCTGGTTGAGCAGCTGCCCGCGCACCGACACGAACGCGCGGTAGCGGTCACTGTCCATTTCGGACGTCCGGAACACCGCCACCCGGTGGCAGTTCTGGAAAGCGAGCTTCACGCCGAAGTGGCGCTCGAGCCCGCCGCGGATGGCGTCGGAGGCCAGCGCACGCAGCAGCTGCCCGCGTGCGGCCTCGCTCGGCGGCGGCGTCTCGTTGTCGGCGAAGCCATCCGGCGCGCCGTCGGCCTCGGCGATCACGCCCGTGATCACTTCCCACGCGTAGGGCAGCGACTCCCGCACGCAGGCGACGAACTCGGCGTCGGAGACCTCCCCGCGCTCGGCCTTTTCCAGCAGCGCGGGCGATACGTCCAGAGACAAGACAACCTCCATGGTGAGTGGTTCCCCTTCCTGGCTACTCGCCTGGCCGAGCAGGCCACAAGAGAAAACGGTATTCATCACCACTTCGGTGGATCACTCCCACCGGAACAGCCGCACGGCCAGCGCCGTCCCGCCCAGCGCGAACGCGGCCAGAGCGACGAATTGCAGCGGCTGAACGCCCGCGCCCACCCACGCGTCCTGCAGCGGTTGCGTGCCCGGCGGCACGTACGCGCCGATCCGCTGGATCACCTCGGGCAGCAGCGGCCGCGGCAGGTACACGCCGCCGAGGAACATGATCGGGAAGAACGCGATCATCGCGAGCGCGGCCGCGGCCTTCGCCGTGCGGGCGATCGAAGCCGCGACGAGGCCGAGCGCGAACACCGACACCAGACCCAGCAGCAGCGTCACGACGTAGGTCAGCGGGTGGCGCGGAAGTGGCACGTCGAACCCGACGTGTGCGGTCACCAGCATCAGCGCGACGCCCGCGAGCGCCACCGCGGCGTGCAGCACCAGCTGCGCCAGCAGCAGGAACGCGGGTGGCACGGGCGTGGTCGCGAGCCGGCGCAGCACACCCTGCTCGCGGTAGCTCGCGACGGCCGAGGGGATCGACTGCAGGCCGAGCATCGCGAGCCCGACGACCACGAGCGAGGGGACCCACAGGTCGATGAAGCGGTAACCACCGGTCACCTCGCTCGGTTTGCTCATGCCGGGGATCGAGCCGACGCCGACCAGGACCGCGGTCGGCAACAGGATCCCGAAGATCGCCCACATCGGCGTGCGGAGGAAGAGTTTCGCTTCGGTGGCGAGAAGTTTGGTGAAGGTGTGCACGGTCAGCTCCGTCCGGTGAGGGTGACGAACGCGTCGTCCAAAGTGGATTTACCCGTGGTGGCACGGAGTTCGGCCGGGGTGCCGGTGGCGACGATCCGGCCGGCGTCGAACACGGCGACGCGGTCGCAGAGGCGCTCGGCCTCGTCCATGAAGTGGGTTACGAGCACGACGGTCACGCCGGCGCCCCGCACCCCGGTCACGAGTTGCCAGGTGTCGCGGCGCGAGTGCGGGTCGAGGCCGGTGGTGAGCTCGTCGAGGATCGCGATCTCGGGGTCGCCGACCAGCGCGAGCGCGATCGACAGCCGCTGCCGCAGGCCGCCGGAGAGCTTGCCGAACGCCGTGGTCCGGTGCTCTTCCAGCCGCAGCTGCCGCAGCAACAGCCCGACGTCGGCCGGGTGCGGGTAGAACGCGGCGAACAGCTCCAGCGCCTCGGCCACCCGCAGCTTTTCGGGCAGGCGGGCATCCTGCAGCTGCACGCCGACGCGCTGGTGCAGCTGAGCGGCGTCCTGCGCGGGATCCAGGCCGAGCACGGAAATCACACCACTGTCGGGCCGGCGCAGGCCCTGGAGGCATTCGACGGTGGTGGTCTTGCCGGCGCCGTTGGTGCCGAGGATGCCGAAGATCTCGCCGCGCTCGACGGTGAACGAAACGCCGTCGACCGCGACCCGCTTGCCGTAGGTTTTGCGGAGCTCGGTGACTTCGATGAGTGGCATGCGATAAACGCTAAAAGCGCGCGACGTCCCGCAGAATGACGCTGAAACCCCAGCTCAGGTGGGGTTTCGCTGACGCGGGGGTGGGGCTGGGCCCACCCCGGTCCGGGAGCTTCGGCCAGTGCGTTCGAGCGTCCGGCTCGGTCAGACTGCGGGAAAGGGGGTGCGGCGAATGGAATCCGTGCGGCGAGCGTTCGTCCTCGCCGGCCTCGCGCTGCTGAGCTGGGTCGACGCGCTCGTGGAGCTGCTGGCCTTCCTGCTGCTCTGCGTCGGGCTCGTCTTCTTCTTCACCCCGGTCATCGACCGGGCCCGCGGGCGTTCGGCGCGCACGCGGGAGCTCGTCGGCCGGTGGTGCGAGATCGACGTCGCGACCCCGTACCGGCCGGCGCCGGTAGAGCCGGAACGCGAGCGCGACGGCTGGTACCGCGACGGCAACCAGCTCTACAAACGCGCGTGGTGGATCCGCTGGAACCGACGTTTCACGTGGATCATGGAGGATCCGGCGACGGGCCGCGAGCTCGGCTGGCAGGTGCTGAACCCGCCGTTC
Organism: Amycolatopsis sp. 2-15; assembly: GCF_030285625.1. Lineage (NCBI taxonomy): Bacteria > Bacillati > Actinomycetota > Actinomycetes > Pseudonocardiales > Pseudonocardiaceae > Amycolatopsis > Amycolatopsis carbonis. Next base: position 1,599,327 of record NZ_CP127294.1, on the reverse strand, counting down.
GCGCTGGTCACGGCGCTGCTCTCCGTCTTGTTCCGGCGCCGCGCACTGCGCTGGTACGGCCGGTGGACCCGCCATTGGCTCGGGCCGCACCCGGCCGCCGACCCCGCTCGCAAGCGGTGGCTGCACCGGCACACGGAGTCGGCGGGGCACCAGTTCGCGATTCTCGCGCTGGCGCTCGTGCATCTGGTCTTCTCGGCGTGGCAGCTCGTGGTGATCATCGGCGCGGCACCGGTGGCCGCGCCGCTCGTGGTGGGAAGCCGGACGATCACCGACACGCTCCGCCGTGAGGCCGGCAACTGGACGGGCGTGCGCATCGCGCGGCCGTACCTGCCGCCGCCCGGGCTGCCGGTGCCGCGCGCCGACGGGCTCTACCAGTTCGGCCAGCAGCTGTACGACGAGCCGTTCTGGCCGCTGCAGCGCGCCCGCACGCGGTGGGTCCTGCGCGACCGGGCCACCTGGCGCGACCTCGTCGGCGGCGCGCTGATCCCCGTGGTCTCGCTGGTCCTGTCGCTGCCGACGATCGTACTGCTCGGCTGGAGCCTGACCGGCTTGGCGACCCTCTGGGTGGGGCGGCCGTTCGTGGTGTCGCCGGTCCAGTGGTACCCGCTGCCCGAGGTGTCGACGCACCTCGGCGCGCTCGCGCAAACGCCACTCGTCCTCGTGGTGCTGGTCGCGGGCCTGGCGCCGACGACGTGGCTGGCCCGGCAGCAGGCCCGCTTCGCGCGGGTGTGGCTCGGGCCGACGGAGGCGACCCGGCTCGCGCAACGCGTGGCGCGGCTGGACCAGTCGCGCACCGACGTCACCGTGGCCCAGGCCGCGGAGCTGCGCCGCATCGAACGCGACCTGCACGACGGCATCCAGTCGCGGCTCGTGGCCATGGGGATGAAGCTGGGCGCGGTCGAGGCGCTGATCGACAGCGATCCCGAAGCGGCCAAACGGCTGGCCGCCGAGCTGCGCACCGCCTCGGCCGAGGCGCTGACGGAGCTGCGGCTGCTCGTGCGCGGCATCCACCCGCCGGTGCTGTCCGAACGCGGCCTGGTCGACGCCGTGCGCGCGGTCGCGCTCGACAGCCCGCTCAAGGTCGACGTGACGGCCGACGTGCCCGGCCGGGTCGAGCAGCCGGTGGAGGCCTGTGCCTACTTCGCTGTGTGCGAACTGCTGGGCAACGCGGCGAAACACGGTGGCGCGAAACGGGTTGCGGTCTCGCTGACGCACTCCGACGGCATGCTGCGCGTGGTCGTGACCGACGACGGCAGCGGCGGCGCCGAAGCCGCACGTGGATCGGGACTTCGTGGAATCGAGCGCAGGGCGGGGGCTTTCGACGGTACGTTTGGCCTCACCAGCCCACCGGGCGGACCGACCGAGGCGATCCTGGAGGTGCCGTGCCAGACAGTCCCGGAACCGGCGGTCAAGGACCCGGCACCGGCCGCCCCCGAACCGTCATCGCCGAAGACCAGTACCTCCTCCGAGACGGCCTGACCCACCTGCTCACCGCGCACGGCTTCGACGTCGTCGCCGCGGTCGGCTCAGGCCCTGAACTCGCGGCGGCACTGCGGGAACACCGGCCGGACGTGTCCGTTGTGGACGTTCGCATGCCCCCGACGAACACCGACGAAGGCCTACAGGTGGCGCTCGCCGCCCGCCGGGAAATGCCCGGCCTGCCGATCCTCGTGCTGTCGCAACACGTCGAGCAGCTCTACGCGCGTGAGCTGCTCGCCGACGGCACCGGCGCCGTCGGCTACCTGTTGAAGGACCGCGTGTTCAACGCCGAGCAGTTCGTCGACGCCGTGCGCCGCGTCGCCGCCGGCGGCACAGCCATGGACCCCGAGGTGATCGCGAAACTGGTGGCAGGCAACGCGAATGACCCGCTCGCGGCCCTGACCCCGCGCGAACGCGAGGTGCTGGAGCTCATGGCCGAGGGCTGCTCCAACGCCGCGATCGCCGCGCGCCTGCACTTCAGCGGGGGCGCCGTCGGCAAGCACACGGCCAACCTCTTCACGAAGCTCGGCATCGCCGCTTCCGACGACACCAACCGCCGCGTGCTGGCCGTGCTCGCCTACCTAGGCGCGGCTTAACCGCGCGAAACTCGCACCATCTCGTCGCGCTCCACGACCTTGATCCGCTCCCGGCCGTGCGGCTCGCCCAGCGACTTCTCGTGCGCGTCGAGCTTGCCCCAGCCTTCCCAGGTGGTGAACGGAATCCCGCGCCCGGCGAGGAAGTCGAGGATCGCGTGGGGCGAGTCGTGCTTCGGCGACGTGAGCGTGTCGGCATCGGCCAGCAGGCTCGCGACGGTCTCGGCCGCGTCGCCCTTCGTGTGGCCGATCAGGCCGATCGGGCCGCGCTTGATCCAGCCGGTGACGTAGACGCCGGGCAGCTGGTTCTCGTCGAGGTCCAGCACGCGGCCGGCCTGGTTCGGCACGACGCCCGCGACGTGGTCGAACGGGATCTCCGGCAGGTGCGACGACAGGTAGCCGACCGCGCGGTACACGGCCTGAACGTCCCAGTCGTGGAACTCGCCCGTGCCGCGCACGCCGCCCTCACCGTCGTACTCGGTCCGCTCGGTGCGCAGGCCGGTCACCCGGCCGTCCTCGCCGAGCACCTCGGCCGGCGAGTGGAAGAAGTGCAGGTGCAGCCGCTTCGGCCGGGTGTCCTCGTCGCGAATTGCCCACTCCTGCAACGTCTTCACGACCATGTCGATCTGCTTCGACGCCCGCAGCGCGGTGATGCTGGCCTCGTCGAACTCCATGTCCTCGGGGTGCACGATCACCTCGACGTTGGGCGAATGGTCGAGCTCGCGCAGCTCCAGCGGCGTGAACTTCGCCTGCGCCGGGCCGCGGCGGCCGAACACGTGCACGTCGGTGACGGGGCTGGCCTTCAGTCCTTCGTAGACGTTGGCCGGGATGTCGGTGGTGAGCAGCTCGTCGGCCGTCTTCGCGAGGATGCGGGCGACGTCGAGCGCCACGTTGCCGACGCCGAGCACGGCGACGGAGGTGGCTTCCAAGGGCCAGGTGCGCGGCACGTCGGGGTGGCCGTCGTACCAGCTCACGAAGTCGGCGGCGCCGTGGCTGCCATGGAGGTCGGCGCCCGGGATGTCGAGCGGCCGGTCGGCCATCGCGCCGGTGGAGAAGATCACGGCGTCGTAGAACTCGCGCAGCTCGTCGAGCTTCAGGTCGGTGCCGTAGTCGACGTTGCCGAGCAGGCGGATGTTCGGGCGGTCGAGCACCTTGTGCAGGGCGGTCACGATGCCCTTGATCCGCGGGTGGTCGGGCGCGACGCCGTAGCGGATCAACCCGAACGGCGCGGGCATGCGCTCGAACAGGTCGACCTGCACATCGGCGTCGGACTTGTCCAGGATGTCGGCGGCGTAGATACCGGCGGGGCCGGCGCCCACGACCGCTACGCGAAGGGATCGGCTCACGGTACCCACGGTAAGTTAGGGCTACCTAACTTTCACTGTGATCTGGCGTACGGTCCAGCAAATGGGACGCAGTAAGGTGGCCGCATGCGCGTACTCGTCGTCGACAACTACGACAGCTTCGTCTACAACCTGGTGCAGTACCTGGCGCAGCTCGGCGCCGACTGCACGGTGTGGCGCAACGACGTGGTCGACCTCGAGCGGGTGCCCGAGTTCGACGCCGTGCTCGTCTCGCCCGGCCCGGGCACGCCCGAGCGCGCCGGCCAGAGCGTCGAGGTCATTGCGAAGTGTGCCGAGACGCGCACGCCGATGCTGGGCGTCTGCCTCGGCCACCAGGCTCTCGGCGTGCACTTCGGCGCGACCGTGGACCGCGCCCCCGAGCTGCTGCACGGCAAGACCAGCCAGGTCCGCCACGAGGGCAAGGGCGTGCTCGCCGGCCTGCCCGACGGGTTCACCGCCACCCGCTATCACTCGTTGACCGTGTTGCCCGAGACGATCCGCGACGAGGTCTTCGAGGTCACCGGCCGCACCGAGTCCGGTGTGGTCATGGGCATGCGTCACCGCGAGCTGCCGCTGGAGGGTGTGCAGTTCCACCCCGAGTCCGTGCTCACCGAGGGCGGCCACCGGATGCTGGCCACGTGGCTGGCCTCGACCGGCCACCCCGTCGACCCGAAGGTGGTCGACGAGCTGGAAGGCGCCACGAAGGCGCTGCAGAAGGCCGCCGCTGCGTGACCACACCGCTCATCCGGCTCGTGGGGGTCGGTAAGCGGTACGGCGGCGGCGAGCTGGTGCTCGACGGCGTCGACTTGACTGTGCCCGCCGAATGCGTGGTCGGGATCCTCGGGGCCAACGGCTCCGGAAAGTCCACGCTGCTGCGGATCCTGGCCGGTGTTTCGCGCGCGAGCCTCGGCACGGTCGAGGGCACGCCGTCGATCGGCTACCTGCCCGATCGGTTCCCCGGCGGGCAGCGGCTGAGCGCGCGGTCGTATCTGCGGCACCTGGCGCGCATCCGTGGACTTGCCGACTTGTCGATGATCGACCCGCTGCTGGAGCGGCTCGCGCTGGTCGGGGGGCCTGACGCGCAGCTGCGCACGCTCTCGAAGGGCAACGCGCAGAAGGTCGGCCTCGCGCAGGCCGTGCTGCCGCGGCCCGACCTGCTGATCCTCGACGAGCCGTGGTCGGGTCTCGACGTCGGCACCCACGCCGTGCTCGGCGAGCTGGTGGCCGAGACGCGGGCGCGCGGCGCGAGCGTGGTGTTCACCGACCACCGGCCGGCCGTCGTGCGCGAGAACGCCGACGCCGTCTACCGCATCGAAGGCGGCCGGCTCACAGCTGTCGACGGTGTGACCGAGCCCGCCACCCGCATCGTCCTGGCGGGCACCGGCACCGACTGGACCGCCGAACCCGGCGTGCGCCACGCGATCGCCGAGGGTCCGCACGTGGTCCTGACCGTCGACGCGACGAGCGCCGACGCCGTGCTCCTGCGAGCGCTGTCGGGCGGCTGGTCCGTGCGGGAGGTGGCGCCGTGCTCGCCGTGAGCCGCTACTACCTCGCGCTGCTGGGCCATTCCCAGCGCTACCTGCCGGCGGTGCTGGCCTACCTCGCGCTCTCGGTGATCCTCTACTCCGACCCGCACTCGCCGGTGCTGCCGCTCTACGGCGTGAGCAGTGGCGCGCTGGTCGTCCTCGGCTGCTGGCTCACGATCGCGGTGCTCGACATCGAAGATCCGGTGCAACGGCTCGTCACGCTCAGCCACGCGCGCAGCCGCCTGCGCACCATCGGCGGCGCGGTGCTGGCGGTGTTCGGCTGCCTGGTGGTGCTGACGGTGATCACGATCGTGTGGTCGGCGATCAGGACGTGGCAGCTGAACTGGGGCGCGTTCGCCGTCGGCGTGCTGGCTCTGCCGGCGAGCGGGCTGCTCGGGATCGCGATCGGCCTGCCGTGCTCGCGCCTGCTCGTCGGGCGCATCGGCTGGACGGTGCTCGCGGCCGTACTCGTGCTCGGTCTGGTCCTGCTGGGCAAGTGGGTGCCGCTGGTCCACCCGCTGATCACGGCGCTCACCAACGACGCGCCCTACGGCGGCGCCCTCGTCCTCGCCGTGGTCACGTCGGTGGTCGCGCTGGGCGTGAGCGCCGGCGTGGTCGGGTGGCTGGCGGGGCGGCGGGCCTGAGCTCGGAGCGGTTCGAGCATGCTCCGACGTGAATCTGCAAATTGCACATGGCAATTTCCGGTTCGGATCTTCCGGAGATCACCCAGAGCACGCTAATGTCTTGCCTTCACCCACGCGGGTGGCGCCGGCCAGCAGCACACACTGCTGCGGAGAGAGCCCGCGGCGTCGGGAAACGCTCCGGCGCCGCGGGTGGGTCTACCGGTCCACCGGCATTCGTCGGCGGCACGACGCGCCCGTGCCGACGGCGGATGCCGGTGCCCGGCCGGAGCGATCGCACTGAGTTATGTGCAAATTGCAGTCGGCAATTCATCTAGGCGGTCTTCCTCCGCGGCAGCGCGTCGGTTACCCTCGCGCCGTCTGTTCACCCGTGAGGGGAGAGTCGTGACGGCTGGGATCGCCGCGATCACCGTGGCCGGCTCGGATGACGAGCTGCACCAGCTCGCCTCCTGGCTGCGTTCCGAGGACGAGCTCCGCGACCGCGTCCGGCTGGCCGAGAGACCCGTGTCGGACGACGCGGCGCGTGACGCCGTGGTCGTGCTGGTGAGCAGCCGGTCGGCGGGCACGCTGTGCCGCTCGCTGTTCGGCTGGCTGCGCAAGGGCCGCGGCGACGAGCGCGTGCTGCTCAAGCTGAAGCGGTCCGGCGCCGTGGAGGAGCTGGACGTCGACTGCGGTTCGAGCAGCGACGTCGACGCGGTGCTGGCGAGCGTCCGCGGCTTCCTTGACCAGGACTGAGAAACTTCCGGGGAAAGCACAGGGCCCGCACGGAAAACCGTGCGGGCCCTGTCGCGTTTCAGCGGATGATCACGGGTTTCCGGGCGGATGGATGCCGATCCCGCCGCCGCCGGGGTTGCCCGACGTAGACGGAGTACCGCCGTCGTCCTGCTCCAGGATCGTCAGCGTGACGTTCTGCGTCGGCGAGATCGTCTGGCCGGCGTCCGGGCTGGTCCGGAGGACCGTGCCCGGCTGGCCCGCACCGAAGTGCACCGACTGGACGTTGATGTTGCCCGACCAGCCCAGCTTCTGCAGAGACTGTGTTGCCTGGTCTTCGGTCTGCCCCGTCAGGTCCGGCATCGTGATCTGCTGCGGGCCCTTCGAAACCGACAGCGTGATCTTCGAACCGGGTGCGACCTGACCGCCGTTCGGCTGCTGGTTGACGACCTGTTCCTTCGGCTGGGTCGAGTCCACATCGGTGCGGTTGACCGTGAAGCCGAGGCCTTCGAGCTGCTTCTTCGCGTTGGCGTAGGTCTGGCCGGTCGTGTCCGGCACCTGCTTGAGCTGCAGATCGCCGCCGACGGTGATGTTCACCTTCGTGCCCTGGGCCGCCGTCACGTTCGGGGTCGGGTCCTGCGAGATGACCTTGCCGACGTCGTCCGGGTTGTCGACCGACTTCGAGTTGACGTTGCCCAGCTGCAGGTGGGCCTGATCGAGAATCGGGCCGACTTGGTCCTGGGTCTTGCCGGTCAGGTCCGGCACGGTGGTCGAATCGGGCCGCGCGCCCACGTACAGCTGGATCTGCGTGGTCGTCGCGACGTTCTGGCCGGGGCCTGGGTCGATCGAGACGACCTTGTCGATCGAGTCTTCGCTGCAGGTCAGGCCCTTGGGGTTGGTGCTCGGGTCCGAGGCCCCGCAAATCACGCTCTTGTTCGGCGCGAACGAGGAGAAGCCCGCCGTTTGCAGGTTCGACTTCGCGACACCGGCCTGCTGGCCCACCACGTTCGGAATCGCCGCGTTGGTGGTCTCCGAGCGGAAGGCCCCGTTGAGCCACATGACCAGGAGCACCACACCGGCCACGAGCAGAACCCCGACCACGGCCAGGATCGTGCGGTTGCGGCGCTTGGCCTTCGGGTCCTCGTCCGGCTCGTCGGCGTACTCCTCGTAGCGCTGCGGCTGCCGGCGGTCCTGGTTCATCACCTGGGTGCGCTCGTCCTCCGACATCACCATCGGAGCGGACGGGCGCTGGCCCGAGAGCGTGCGCACGAGGTCCGAGCGCATCTCGGCGGCTGACTGGTACCGGTTGGCCGGGCCCTTCGCCAGCGCCTTGAGCACCACGGCGTCGAGCTCGGGCGTCACCGCCGGATTCACCGACGACGGCGGGTTCGGGTCCTCTCGCACGTGCTGGTAGGCCACGGCCACCGGTGAGTCACCCGTGAACGGGGGCTCCCCGGTGATGAGCTCGTAGAGCACGCAGCCGGCCGCGTACACGTCGGAACGCGCGTCGACGGCTTCACCGCGCGCCTGCTCCGGCGAGAGGTACTGCGCGGTGCCGATCACGGCGGCCGTCTGCGTCATCGCCGACTGGCCGTCGTGCATCGCGCGGGCGATGCCGAAGTCCATCACCTTGACGGCGCCGTTCTTCGTGATCATCACGTTGGCGGGCTTCACGTCGCGGTGCACGATGCCGTGGCGGTGGGAGAAGTCCAGCGCCGCGCAGACGTCGGCCATGACCTCCATGGCCCGCTTCTGCGACATCGGGCCCTCGGTCTTCACGATGTCGCGAAGCGTCCGGCCCTCGACGTACTCCATGACGATGTAGGGCAGGTTCCCGAAGTCGGTGTTGGCTTCACCGGTGTCGTAGACCGCAACGATCGCGGGGTGGTTGAGCGCGGCCGCGTTCTGGGCCTCACGGCGGAAGCGTTCCTGGAACTGGGGGTCGCGGGCGAGGTCCGCGCGCAGGACCTTGATCGCGACTTCCCGGCCCAGACGCACATCGTGCCCGTGATGGACCTCGGACATACCTCCGTAGCCGAGCGTCTCGCCCAGCTCGTACCGATTGGAGAGCAGTCTGGGTGTGCTCATCTCTGTGTGCCGTTCCATTCCGTCCAAGGTGTGGTCATGATGCCTTGCAGGCCCTGCTTCTCGCTCGCACCCGGTTCGGCGGGTCCGCCTGCGGTCGGTCCTCCTGCGCGGCCGGTCGGCTCGACCGGCGCCGGTCTGCCTGTGTCCACGCTTCTCGGTGTCTGTCCGTTGCCGGTGCCCGCCACTTTGGCCACGACGAACGCCGCCGCCACGATCACGGCGATCACGATCACCGCGAGCAGCACCCACCAGCCCCACTGGCTCTTCCGCCGCGGCACGGGCGGGTGCACGGGGCGCACCGAACCCGGCGACAGCGGCGGGAACCCGGGGTTGGAACCAGGACCGATGGGCACATGGGGGAGCTCGCCGGCCTGCGGCATCCCGGGGGGCGGCGACGGCGGGACCTGGCCCGCCGCGTAGGCGGCGTTGACCAGGCCGAGCGGCGTCGGCAGGGGGTGCCCGGCGCGGACGGCCGCGACGGCGTTGGCGAACTCGCCACCACTCGCGTAGCGCTGCCGGGGGTCCTTGACCAGCGTGGCCTCGATGACCGCGCGCGCACCCGGTGGCACGTCGGGCGGCAGCGGCGGCGGGAGGTCGCGGATGTGCATCATGGCGACGCTCACCGCGTTCTCCGAGAGGAACGGCCGGTGGCCGGCGAGGCATTCGTAGCCGCACACGGCGAGCGAGTAGACATCGCTGGCCGGCTCGGCGTCGTGGCCCAGCGCCTGCTCGGGAGCGATGTAGTGGGCCGTGCCCATGACCATGCCGTTGCGGGTCACCGGGGCGGCGTGCGCGGCCTTGGCCACGCCGAAGTCGGTGATCTTCACCTGGCCCGCCGGCGTGACGAGGATGTTGCCCGGCTTGACGTCGCGGTGCACCAGGCCCTGCTCGTGCGCGGCCTGCAGCGCCGTGCCGGCCTGCTCCAACAGGTCGAGCGTGTAGTCGGCCGAGAGGCGCCCGTGCTTGGCGAGGATGCCCGCGAGCGGGTCGCCCTCCACGAACTCCATGACCAGGTACGCGATGGGCAGCGCGTCTTCCTCTTTGCCGCCCTCGGTTCCGGCGAAGGTCTCGCCGTAGTCGTGCACCGCCGCGATCCCGGCGTGGTTGAGCGACGCCGTCATCCGCGCCTCGGTCCGGAACCGGTGCAGGAACTCGGCGTCGCCGGAGAGTTCGGCCTTCAGCACCTTCACCGCGACGACCCGGTCGAGCCGGGTGTCGCTCGCCTGCCAGACCTCGCCCATCCCGCCGACGGCGATCCGGTTCGTCAGCTTGTAGCGCTCGGCCAGCAGCTGACCCGAGGACAGCATCGGCTACCCACCCCCGAGGCGCGCGGCGATGGCGGCCCGGCCGATCTCGGCGGCGACGGAGCCGCCGGTCGCGGCGAGCCCGCGGTTGCCGCCGTTCTCGACGATGACCGACACGGCGATCTGCGGGTTGTCCGAGGGCGCGAACGCGGTGTACCACGCGTGCGGCGGCGTGTTCTTCGAGTCGGTGCCGTGCTCGGCGGTGCCGGTCTTCGACGCGATCTTCAGCGCGGGGTCCTTGCCCTTGCCCGCGGTGAAGCCCTCCGACGCGATCATCATCTGCGTGAGGATCTGGTCGTTCGACGGCGAGAGCGCCGGGGTGCCGGTGAGCTGCTCCGGGTCGGTGTCCTCGATCGTCGAGAGGTCCGGCGCCAGGATCGACTGCACGAGCTCCGGCTTCATCGCCATGCCGCCGTTGGCGACGGTCGCGGCGAGCAGGCAGTCCTGCAGCGGCGTGAGCCGAACGTCGCGCTGGCCGATGCCGCTCTGGTAGAGCGCGCCCTGCGAGTCGAGCGCGCCGACGGTGGACGGCGCCACCTTCATCGGCACGGTGAGGTCGGTCTGGCCGATGCCGAAGTTGGCGGCCGTCGCTTTCATCTTGTCGGCGCCGAGCTGGCCCGCGAACGTCGCGAACGGCACGTTGCACGAGTGCGCGAGCGCGTCCTTGAACGTGGTGCCCGGGCAGGCCTCGCCGGCGTAGTTCTCCAGCGTCGTGTTGGTGCCCGGCAGCTTCACGTTGGGCGCGGGGTTGATCGCCGTGTCGGGGCCGATCCCGGCCTCGAGCGCGGCCGACGCGGTGACCAGCTTGAACGTGGACCCCGGCGGGTAGGTCTCCGAGATCGCCCGGTTCAGCATCGGGTTCTTCGGGTCCTTGGAGTAGTTCGCCCAGGCGGTGTTCTGGTCCTTGCCGTGCGACGCCAGCGTGTTCGGGTCGTACGACGGCGTCGACACCATCGCGAGGATGCGGCCCGTCTTCGGCTCCATCGCCACCACGGCGCCGGTGTAGCCGTGCTGGGTCATCAGGTCGTACGCGGCCTTCTGCACCTTCGGGTCGATCGTGAGCTTCACGTTGCCGCCGCGCGGGTCGCGCCCGGTGACCATGTCCGACAGGCGGCGCACGAACAGCCGCGGGTCGGAGCCGTTGAGCACGTCGTCCTCGGCGCGCTCGAGGCCGCCGGCGCCGTAGTTGATCGAGTAGAAGCCGGTGACCGGCGCGTACATCGGGCCGTCGGTGTAGGTGCGCGTGAACTTGAACTTGTCGCTGGAGGCCTTCACGCCGGCCAGCACCACGCCGTCGGGCGTGACGATCTGCCCGCGCTGGCGCGAGTACTCGTCGTAGAGCACGCGCTGGTTGCGCGAGTCGGTGCGGTAGTCGTCGGCCTTGACGACCTGGATGTAGGTGTCGTTCGCGAGCAGCAGGACGATCATCACGAGCATCGCCATGCCGACCTTGCGCAGGGGAGTGTTCACGCGGCCCTCCCGTCACCGTTCGGGCTGCCACCGGCCGGCGGGCGCTGCACCAGCACGGTGTGCGCCTCGGCGATCGGGGCCTGGGGCTGCTGCGGCTTGGCGCGCTTGGCCGGCTTGCGCGCGGCGTCGGAGATGCGCAGCAACAGGGCGACGAGGATGTAGTTCGCGAGCAGCGACGAACCACCCTGGGACAGGAACGGCGCCGTGATACCGGTTTCCGGGATCAGCGCCGTGACGCCGCCGACGACCACGAAGATCTGCATGACCATCGTGAACGCGAGCCCGCCGCCGAGCAGCTTGCCGAACGTGTCGCGCACGGCCAGCGCGCTGCGCATGCCGCGCATCGCGATCAGCAGGTAGAGCATCAGCACGGCGGCCAGGCCGATGAAGCCCAGCTCCTCGCCGATCGACGCGGTGATGAAGTCGGTGCTCGCCGCGGGCACGATGTCCGGCCGGCCGGCGCCGAGACCGGTTCCGCCGACCCCGCCCGTGCCGAGACCGAACAGGCCCTGCGCGAGCTGGTAGGAGCCGCCGAGCTCGTCGTAGCGCGGGCCCAGCGGGTTGAGCCAGTTCTCCACACGCTGCTGGACGTGCGTGAAGAGGTTGTAGGCGATGATGCAGCCGCCGATGAAGAACGTGAGCCCGACGACGACCCAGATCACGCGCTCGGTCGCGACGTAGAGCATGACCAGGATGATGCTGAAGTAGAGCAGCGACGTGCCGAGGTCCTTCTCGAACACCAGGATGCCGATGCTCGCCGCGGCGGCGATGAGGATCGGGCCCAGGTCACGGGCGCGCGGCAGCTCCACACCGAGGACTTTCTTGCCCGCCACCATGAACAAGTCGCGTTTGGACACCAGGAACGACGCGAAGAAGATCATCAGGAGGATCTTCGCGAACTCACCGGGCTGGATCGAGAAGAACGGCAGCTTGAGCCAGACCTTCGCGCCGTTGACCTCGGAAAGGCTCGACGGCAGCACCGCGGGCAGCGCCAGCGCGGCGATGCCGATCAGGCCGAAGGTGTAGCCGTAGCGCGTGAGGGTGCGGTGGTCGTTGACCACGATCAGCACGACCACGAACAGCGCCAGCGAGATGACCGTGAACAGCACCTGCTTGGTCACTTCGGGGCTGTACTCGCTGCCCTTCTGCGCGGCCTGCTCGGCTTCGGCCAGGTCGAGGCGGTGAATCATCACCAGCCCGATGCCGTTGAGCAGCGCCACGCACGGCAGCAACACCGGGTCGGCGTACGGCGCCCAGCGGCGCACGGCGAGGTGCGCGCCGGTCAGCACACCGAGGTAGGCGAGGCCGAGCCACAGGATCGAGAGCGTGAGCTCCTGCTCCTGGTTGGCCTCCACAAGCACGAGCGCGAGGGTGACGATGAACGCGGCGAACGCCAGCAGCAACAGCTCGGTGCCCCGGCGCTTGGGCAGCTCCCGGGGCGGATTGGTCGCGAACTGGGCCGACAACGGGTCGGCCAGGGGCTGACCCATCAGTTACCGCCTCCTGTCGGCGCCGTACTCGACGTCGAGCAGTCCCTCCCCGCAGGCTGGTTCGCCGACGAAGACGCGCCGCCCGAAGGCGGCGGAACAGCGCTGCTCGACGACGCCGGCGGACCGCCGGGAGCCGTCGGCACGCCGGAAGTGGTGCCAGGGGTGGCCGGCGGGCAGTCGGACAGCTGCTTGCGCAGGCGCAGGAAGTCGTCGATGTACGTGCGGGCGTCGTCGAGGCTGTCGCGCTTCACGCCGTTCTGCACGGCGATGCGCGCGTCCTCTTGCAAGGCCGGCACGCGCAGCTTGTCGGTGCACAGCGTCCCCGGCGGGCACGAGCCCTGCTCGAAGGAGTGCAGCTGGATGCCGAGGATGCTGCCCGGCACCCCGCGGTAGATCACGACCTCCTGGTCGGGACCCTCGCCCACGTAGTACTGGCTGAGCACGAAGTAGCGCGTGGCGATCGCGGCCGCGGCCAGCACGATCAGCACCACGACGGCGCCGACGAGCCAACGGAACCGCTTGCGGCGCTTGGCCTTCGGATCCTCCTCGAACGCCTGCGGCTCGGGCCGCGGCTGAGGGGGCGGCTGCGTGAGCGCCCGGGCCCGCGCGGCCGGCGAGTCGCCCTGGTGCTGCTCGTCGCTGCCGTCGCCGGCGGCGCCGCCCACGATCGGGGCATCGTCACCGAAGTCGACGTCGACCACGTCGGCGATGATCACGGTGACGTTGTCCGTACCACCGCCCTTGAGGGCGAGCTCGATCATCCGGTCCGCGCAGTCCTGCGGGTCCGCGATGCGGATGGCCTCCGACATCGTCTCGTCGGAGACCATGCCGGACAGGCCGTCGGAACAGATGAGGTACCGGTCACCGGGACGCGCTTCGCGCACGGTGAGACTCGGCTCGACCTCGTGCCCGGTGAGCGCCTTGAGCAGCAGCGAACGCTGCGGGTGCACCGCGGCCTCCTCGGCCGTGATGCGGCCCTGCTCCAGCAGCTCGTTGACGAAGCTGTCGTCGCGGGTGATCTGCGCGAACTGGCCGCCGCGCAACAGGTACGCGCGGGAGTCGCCGACGTGCACGAGCCCCAGGCGGTTGCCCGCGAAGAGCACGGCGGTGAGCGTGGTGCCCATGCCGTCGAGATCGGGATCCTGGGAGACGAGCTCGGCGATGGCCGCGTTGCCGTTGGTCACGGCCTCGCGGAGCTGACCGAGCAGGTCGTCGCCCGGTTCGTCGTCGTCGAGCGGGGCGAGTGAGGCGATGACGACCTTGCTGGCCACCTCACCGGCCGCGTGGCCGCCCATACCGTCGGCGAGCGCGAGGAGGCGAGGGCCGGCGTACACGGAGTCCTGGTTGTTCGAACGAACCAGGCCCCGGTCGCTGCGGGCCGCGTAGCGGAGGACGAGAGTCATGGGCGAAGCTCGATCACCGTCTTGCCGATCCGGATGGGGACTCCGAGCGGGACCCGGAGGGGTGCAGTGACCTTAGCCCGGTCGAGGTAGGTCCCGTTCGTCGAGCCCAGATCTTCCACGTACCAGTCCTCCCCGCGCAGGGCGATGCGGGCGTGCCGGGTCGACGCGTAGTCGTCGTCGAGCACCAGCGTCGAGTCGTCGGCCCGGCCGATCAGGATCGGCCGGCCGTCGAGCGCGATGCGGGTGCCCGCCAGCGCCCCGTGGGTCACCAGGAGCTGCTGCGGGGCCTTGCTGCCCCGCGGCTTCTTCTCCTTGTTCCGCCGGAACGAGGGCACCTGCACCCGCAGACCGGACGCGGCGTAGAGATCCGAACGGACGACCCGCAGGGCGGCGAACACGAAGAGCCAGAGCAGCACGAGAAAGCCCACTCTGGTGAGTTGAACGACCAGCTCTGGCACTTGTTGTGTCCGCTCCCGACTCTGCCTGCAAGCCGCGGCGCAGCGCGCACCGCGGATCCCCCCGCAAGACAATTCTGCGGGAACCCCGTTACCGGCCTCTGCTCAGCCCTGGGTTCGGAACACCAACGAAGAGTGACCCACCCGGATGACGTCCCCGTCGGCCAGCTGCCACGTCTGCACCGGAGTCCCGTTCACGGTCGTGCCGTTCGTGGACCCGATGTCGGCGAGCGTGGCACTCTGGCCGTCCCAGGTGATCTCCAGGTGCCGGCGCGACACCCCGGTGTCGGGCAGGCGGAAGTCGGCGTCCTGGCCGCGGCCCACGACGTTCCCGCCCTGCTTCAGCGAGTACGTCCGGTTCGAGCCGTCGTCCAGCTGCAGGCTCGCCGCGAGCGCGCGGCCGGCCGCGGGAGCGGGCTGGCCGTAGCCGGGCTGCTGCTGGGCGTACGGGTCCGCTGCCGGCTGGCCGTAGCCGGGCTGCTGGCCGTACGGGTCCGCTGCCGGCGCGCCGTAGCCGCCGCCCTGCTGGGGCTGGCCGTACTGGTCGTAACCGCCGCCTTGCTGGGGCTGGCCGTAGCCCTGGTCGTAACCACCCTGCTGGCCGTAACCGCCACCCTGCTGCGGCTGGCCGTACTGGTCATAGCCGCCGCCCTGCTGGGGCTGGCCGTAGCCCTGGTCATAACCACCCTGCTGGTAGCCCTGGTCGTAGCCGGGCTGAGCGGCACCGCCCTGCTGGGGCTGGCCGTACTGGTCATAGCCGGGCTGCTGGCCGTAACCCTGCTGCTCGTAACCGCCCTGCTGGCCATAGCCCTGGTCGTACCCGGGCTGCTGGCCACCCTGCTGTCCGTAGCCGTACTGGCCCTGCTGGCCGTACGGGTCACCCTGGTCGTATTGGCCGTATCCGGGGGGCTGGCTCATTGCTGGGTCTCCTGCGTTGCTGGGTCGTGCCGACCGTGACGAGCCACCGGGTCCACTCGCGTGGGCGTCGGGATCGACGGACGAACGGGTCTTGAACTGTCCAGTATGCAGCGCCTCGTTGCGCTCGAGTGATACGACGACGTCACCATAGGTCTCCCAGCCGTGCTCGGCGAGGTGTTCGCCCACAGCTTGTGCGAGAACCGCAGTGACCCGCTGCTCGTCGCCGGCCATCCGATCGTGGTCAGCCTGCCCCAAGGACACGATGTAGTGATTCGGGGCGAGCTGCCGACCTCCTGCCAGCTCACGAACGTTTTCCTCGCCTTCCCGCTCGAGCGCCACCGCCACTTCCTGTGTGACGACGTTGCCACCGAACATGCGCGCGAAGGTGTTCCCCACGAGGTTCTCGAGACGCCTGTCGAAGCGCTCTACCCGACCCACCTGGGGTGACCTCCTCGCACGTGTGCTTCCGGACCGATCCTATCCGGGAGAGGAAGCCTCGACACGACCCCCGCTGAAACCTGTGAAAACCCCCTGCTACGCTTTGCTGGCTGTCAGAGAGAAGCAACTCGGGCGAGTGGCGGAATGGCAGACGCGCACGGTTCAGGTCCGTGTGTCCGAAAGGACGTGAGGGTTCAACTCCCTCCTCGCCCACCGTGTTCAGAGGCTGGTCGCTAGCGCGACCAGCCTCTTTCCCGTTTGTCGGTCGTCATTGTTCCCGGGGGCCGAGCCCCCGGACCCCCGCGGTGCCACTGGTGACCGTTCCTGCATGGCTGGGCTCCCGGAACCCCCGCGGTGCCTGTTCCTGCATGGCTGCGTTCCTGGGCCCCGCGGTGCCGCTGGTGACTGTTCCTGGATGGGCCCCCGGACCCTCCACGGTGCGGTTGGTGCTGACCCGGCGTGGTCCAGACCGGTGCGCTGAGCTGGGGAAATGATGTTTGTCATGCCGAGGGCGTGGGGGATTCACGGTGCGTTGGTGAGGTGTGCGTCTACGGGCTGCGGGGGGTGCGCAGCAGGGTGGGGGCATGGGTAGGGAAGTGGTTGTCGAGGTGGACGGGCTGAGGGTCGAGTACGGGTCCTTTGTCGCGGTGCACGGGTTGAGTTTCACGGTGCGGGCCGGTGAGGTCTTCGGGTTGCTGGGGACGAACGGTGCGGGCAAGACGTCGACGATGGATGTGTTGGAGGGGTACCGGCGACCGTCGGCCGGGAGTGTGAGGGTGTTCGGGGTGGATCCGGCCAGCGAGCGCGAGAAGGTGGCGCCGCGGGTGGGGATCATGTTGCAGGAGGCGGGGTTCTTCGATGATTTGACGGTGGTCGAGTCCATTCGGGCGTGGCGGAGGTTCACGGCGGATGCGATGTCGGTGGACGAGGCCGTCGAACTGGTGGATCTGGGGAAGGTCGCGGGTACGCGCGTCGGGAAGCTGTCCGGGGGTGAGCGGCGGCGGCTGGATCTGGCGTTGGCGGTGTTGGGGCGGCCGGAGATGTTGTTCCTGGACGAGCCCACTACGGGGTTGGATCCGCAGGCGCGGCGGCGGACGTGGCACGTGCTGGAGAACATGGTCGCCGGCGGGATGGCGATCCTGCTGACCACGCACTACATGGAAGAAGCGCAGTACCTCGCGAACCGCGTGGCGATCATGGACCGCGGGCGGATCATGCGGCACGGGTCCGTGGACGAGGTGATCGGCGCCGACCACGGGTCGACGGTCACGTTCGTCAGTGAGGTGGCGGTGCCGGTCGAACTGGCCGGGGTGTCGGAGGACGGCCGCCACTACGAGCTGAGCAGCACGGACCCGCAGGCCGACCTGCACCGGCTGCTCGACTGGGCCGCCCGCGCAGGCGCGCGCATCGCGGACCTCGAGGTCCGGCGCAACTCGCTCGAAGACGTTTTCCTCAAGGTGGCCGACGAGGCCGCCCTCGCCACCACCGCGAAGGAGCGCTGATGACCGCCATCGCCCCCGCGTACGCCGGACCTCGCCGTTCACTCGGCTTCTGGCGCTACACCTGGTCGCAATTCCTCTTGTCGCAGAAGGTGCACTGGCGCGATCTCGGATTCGCGCTCACCGGTGTGCTCATTCCGCTCGGGCTCGGCATCGGATTGCCGGCCAGCCAGCACGGCAAGGGCGAGATCGCCGGCGTCGACGGCGGCGTGTACCTGCTGCCCGGGATGATGGGATTCGTCCTCGTCTGGATCGTCTACAACGTGGTGAACTCCGCGACCAGCCGGCGCGGAAAACTGATTTACAAACGCCTTCGCGGCACGCCTTTGCCGGACACTGCCATCATGACCGGCGAAGCGATGAGCGGTTCGGTCACGAGCATCGCGCAGGTCGTGGTGCTGCTCGTTTTCGGGCTGACGTACCTGGGTGCGCCGGCGCCGTCCAACCCGCTGTTGCTGCTGGTCGGCGTGGTGCTGGGGGCGTTCACGTTCGCGGTGCTCGCGATCGGGGTGTCGGGTCTGCTGCCGACCAGCGAGGTGTCCACGTGGATCGTGACGCCATTCCTGTTCCTCATGATGTTCGCGTCCGGAATCGTTTTCCCGCTGTCCGAAATGCCGCACTTCCTGCAGGTGCCGGTGCAGTACCTGCCGTCGAGCTCGGTCGTGGAAATCCTGCGCACCGCGTATCTCGGCCGCGACTTCGCGTCGAATCCGGCGACGGCGCAGCTGCCGCACCAGGTCGGATTCCTGGAGTCGTTCAGGGCGTGCGTTATGCCCCTGGGACTACTGTGTGCCTGGATCGGCGTTTCCCTCGGCCTGGGCAAGCGCTTCTTCAAGTGGGACCCGAAGCGGTCGGGCTGAGCAGGAGGAGACGTGGACCGGTGGAACCCCGGGACACTGGGCCGCGTCGTCGCGCTGCTGATCCTCGGGACCACCGCCGCGTTCACCGTCGAGGCCTTCTTCCTGTGGCTGAGCACCCACCCCCCGGTGCTCGACGTGCTCTTCGCGGTGCTGGCCGGCGCGGGTGTGCTGGCCGGCACCGGACGCATCGTCTGGGCGGTCGTGCGCCGCTCCGCCGCCCGCGGCGAGCACCTGGTGGACATCGCGATCGCGACCAGCCTGGCGTTCGCGCTGCTGCTGGCCTTCGGGCCCGCGTGGCTGGCGCTGCCGTCGCTGGTCGCCGGTGTCTCCGCGATCAGCCTCACGGGGCTGAAGCGCTGGATCTTCCCGCTGGTCGTGCTGGTCGTCACGGCCGCTCTTGCCCTGTTGATGCAGGTGCCGGCGTACGCGGTGGCCGAGGTGCTGCTGCGGTCGCTGGTGACGATCGTGGTGCTGGCGGGGATGGGGCTGCTCGTCACCTACGCGTCCGAAGTCCACGCCAACCGCGACGAGCTGGCCCGCATGGCGGTGGTCGAGGAGCGGCTGCGCTTCGCCCGTGACCTGCACGACGTGCTGGGCCGCGGCCTGTCGGTGGTGCGGCTGAAGGCCGAGCTGGGCGTGCGGCTGATGGACAACGACCACGAAGCCGCCCGCGCGCAACTGGTGCAGATCGCGGAGCTGGCCGGCGGGTCCGTGACCGAGCTGCGCAAGGTGATCGCCGGCTACCGCCAGCCGAGTCTGGCCGAGGAGCTGCGCGGCACGTCGTCGATCCTCAGCCTCGCCGGTGTCCGCGTGATCGCCGATCCCGTTCCCGAGGGACTGCCCGGGCCCGTCGCGGAGGCGATCGGTTCGGCCATCCGCGAGGGCGGCACCAACATCCTGCGGCACAGCGCCGCCGAGAACTGCCGCGTCGAGTTCGTGCGGGACCCCTCGTGCGTCCTCGTGCGGATCCGCAACGACCGCCCGCACGCCGGCGGCACCCGCGCCGGCCACGGCCTCACCGGCCTGGCCGAGCGGCTCGCCGCCGTGCGCGGCACGCTGGAGCACGGCGAGGTCGACGGCGATTTCGTGCTCACCGCCCGCGTGCCCCTTGACCTGCCGAGGAAGAGCTCATGACCTTGCGGATCGTGCTCGCCGAGGACCACGCCCTGCTGCGCGAATCGCTGCGCACGGTGTTCAGCCTCGCCGACGACATCGACGTGGTGGCGGCCGTGGACAACGGCGCCGACGCGCTGGAAGCCATCCGCCGCGAGCGCCCCGACGGCGCCATGGTGGACATCGACATGCCGCGGATGTCGGGGCTCGAGGTGGCCGAGGCCGTGCGCGCCGAGGGGCTGGACTGCGGGCTGCTCGTGGTCACCAGCTACGGCAAACCCGGCTACCTGCACCGCGCGATGCGGGCCGGGGTGCGCGGGTTCGTCACCAAGAACATCTCGCCCGACGACCTGATCACCGCTGTGCGGAAGGTCTGCACGGGCGGTCGACATGTCGACCCGGAGATCGCCGCCGACGCACTGGCCGTCGGGGAGACGCCGCTGACCGAGCGGGAGCTGGACGTGCTGCGCCTGTCCGGCGCGGGGCTGCGGCCCGCGGAAATCGGCGCGCGGCTGTCGCTGGCCGAGGGCACGGTGCGTAACTACCTCTCGAGTGCGCTGACCAAGCTGCAGGTGGACAACCGTGTGGCCGCGTACCGCGTCGCCGAGGAGGCGGGCTGGCTGTGACGGACCTGCTTGAGCTCTACCAGGACCTGCACGCGCACCCCGAGCTCGCCGGCGAGGAGAAGCGGACGGCGGACGTGCTCGCTCGCGAGCTGACCGCACTGGGTTTCACCGTGCGTAGCGGAATCGGCGGCCACGGCGTGGTCGCCGCGTTCGAAAACGGCGCCGGGCCGACGGTGGCGGTGCGGACCGAGCTGGACGCGTTGCCGCTGACCGAGCGCACCGGTCTGCCGTACGCGGCCGGCGGTTCCGCCATGCACGCCTGCGGCCACGACCTGCACCTGACCGCCGTGGTCGGTGCCGCTCGTGAGCTCGTGGCGACGCGTGCGGAGTGGCGCGGCCGGGTCGTGGTGCTCGGGCAGCCGGCCGAGGAGACGCTCGAAGGCGCGCTGGCGATGGTGGCCGACGGGGTGCACGACGTGTTCGGCGCGCCTGATGCGCTGCTGGCCCAGCACGCTGTGCCCGGGCCGGTCGGTCGGGTGGGCCATTCGCCGGGGCAGATCACCGCGCCGTGTGCCGAGCTGGCGATCACCGTGCACGGCCGGGGCGGGCACGCGGCCGTGCCGCACCTCGCCGTGGACCCCGTCGTCCTGGCCGCGCACCTCGTGGTGCGCCTGCAGTCGGTGGTGGCACGCGAGACGAACCCGGCCGACCCGGTGGTGGTCACGGTCGGCTCGGTGCACGCGGGCGACGCGGCGAACGTGATCCCGGACCGCGTGGAGCTCGGAGTGAGCGTGCGCGCGGCGAGCGACGGGGCACTGGCCCGGGCGCTGGCCGCGATCGAGCGTGTGTGCCGGGCCGAGGCCGCCGCGTCCGGCGCGCCCGTGGAGCCCGAGGTCGTGACGGTGCGCTCGGCGCCGGCGACCACGAACGACCGCCAGCTCGTGCTGGCCGTGCGCGCGGCGCACCTGTCGGGACTGGGGGCCGACCGCGTCGGCTGGACGCCGCCCGTGGCCGCGGCCGAGGACTTCGGCCACCTGGCCGCTCTGCCGGACGGCGGGACCGTGCCGCTGTGCTACTGGACGCTCGGCGTCGGCACGCGCGGCACCAACCACTCACCCGACTTCGCTCCGGAGCCGGCCGCGCTCACCGACGGGTGGCGGGCTCTCGTCCTCGCCGCGCGGGCCGTACTCGCTGTAGCCGAGGAGTAGTCACTTCAGCACCCATAGTTGATCTACCTTAAGGGAACCCTAGGAGAATCCTAAGATAGCTGTCAGCTAACTACTCCAGACGGGTGACATGTGTGATTTACCCTCCTCTTGCCTACCGTGTTGGGTTTAGCGTTCCCCCTGTGCGAATCGCTCAGAGCGAATAGCACGAAACTGGGGAATCAAAAGCCTGGGGGGGCTTGCGTGATGAGAACTGTTTTGGTTGCCGCGTTAGTCGTTGTGTCCGTTTTATCCGGTATTACCGCTGCTGAGGCCAGTGTCCCGGCGCCTCCGAGATGTGTGCCCAGCACGCAGTACGCGTACGTCGGCTTCGAGCTGGCGAAATGGGATTACGTCGGTGTCGACGGCGGGGAATACCTGTACCGGTACAGCTTCATTGGTCGCAACCTGGGCATTGTCACCTGCAAACCCGAGGCGTGAATTCCATTCGCTTCTAGCCTTGAAGGGAGGTGAAGGGAATGCAGGAAAACACGAACATCGTCGAGACGGTGGAGGAGCTGCAGGTCGAGGAGCTGGTGGAAACCACCGCGGCCGGCACCGCCTTCTGCATCGGCAGCGCGGGCTGCCCATCCAGCGCCGGCACGGCGTCCAGCTTCGGCTGAGCAGTCCCACACCACTGATCCACACACTTGAGGAGACCGAGATGAACGAGTTCGACAACCAGGTCGAGCAGGCGTTCGCCGAGGACATCACGGTGGAGGAGCTCGGCGAGGTCGCCGGTGCCGGTACCACCAACACCGGCGGCACCATCAGCTCCACCACCTGCCCGGCGTGCATCGGCACCGCCTTCAGCTGGTCCTGAGAGGAACGCGGTCATGGAGATTCAGGAAACGCAGGACTTCACCGAGGAACTGACCGTCGAAGAGCTGTCCGACGCCACCGGCGCCGGCTGGTGCGTCGGGTCGGCCGGCACGTTCGGCTGCCCCTCCAGCGCCGGCAGCTACGGCACCGTCAGCTCGCATTGACGTACTAGCAGGGAGGAAAAGCAATGAACGAGGAAATCTTCGAGCCGGCCACGACCGAGCTCACGATCGAGCAGCTTTCCGACGCGCAGGCCGGCAGCTTCTGCCTCGGCAGCGTGGGCACCGCGGGGTGCCCGAGCTCGGCGGGCACGGTCGGCACCGCGAGCTCGAGCTGACAATCCCCCAGGACATCCGCGGCGAAACGAACCTCTGAAGGGAGGTTGTCATGGAGAACGTTACCACGCAGGCTCCGCAGGTCGAGGAGCTCGTGATCGAGGAGCTCACCGAGGCCGGTGCCAGCAACTGCTTCGGAACGGCGGGCAGCATCGGCTGCCCGGTGTGCTTCGGCACCTACGGCTGCGCCACCTGAGCCACCTGATCCCAGGTGAGCCAGGTCAGCTATTCCACCCACATCGCGTGGTCGCCGTCGAAAAACGATTCATGAATGGCGGCGACCACGCGGTGCGGGAAAACACGTGCTCTGAAAGGACTGGAGGATGTCGGAAATCGTCCAGCGGTTGTGGCGGCACTTCGCACGCCTGGAGCCGTTCGGAATGCAGGCTCCGGATTTCTTCGCGGAGCTGGTGGAACAGGCGCCGGTGGTGCGCTTCGACGGAATGTGGGTCATTTCCGGATACGAGTTGGTGACCCGCCTGTGCACCCACCCCGGCTTCCCCATGGCGGCCCCCGTCTTCACCGACGTGGTCCACCGAGATAACCCACAGTTTGTTCGCTTCTTCGGCAGCACCATGTCGGTGCGGGCCGCCGAGGAGCACACGCGGCTACGCAGTGTGCTGACCGGGGCGTTTTCCGGCCGTCGGCTGGCCGGTCTGCGTGACCGCATCGACGACGTGGTGGCCGATCTGCTGGCCGAACCCCTGCGTCGCGGCGAGGCGGAGTTCGTGTCCGAGCTGGCGACGCCGCTGCCGGCCGCGGTCACCGCCGTGCTGCTGGGCGTGCCGCCCGCCGATCGCGACTTCGTCACGGCGCGGGCCACCGGGATGATGAGTCAGCTCGCCGCCGGTTTCCTCACCGAGTCGCACCCCGAGGCGGGGACCCCGATCACCGCCGCCGAGTTCGCCGAGCTGCGCGACTACGTCGCCGGGCTGCTGGCCCGGCGCCGCGCCGAGCCGGCCGAAGACCTGATCGGGCACCTCGCCCAGGCGCAGGAGGCGGGCAAGCTCACCGCCGACGAAGCCGTGGACATGGTGCTGCTGCTGTTCATGACCGGGCTCGACACCGTCACGGCCGCGCTGGCCAACACGCTGGTCGTGTTGTCCGAACAGCCCGACGTCGCCGCGGCCCTGGCCGCCGACCCGGGGTGCGGCGACCGCGTGTTCGCCGAGGCCATCCGCCTGCGCACGCCGGTCGCGTTCGGTTCGCGCCAGGTCGCGCACGACCTGTCCGTCGGCAAGCTGGACTTCAAGGCCGGCGACACCGTGATCCTCGCCTTCGCCGCGGCCAACCTCGACCCGCGCAAGTTCGACGCGCCGCTCGAGTTCCGCTGGGACCGGCCGATGACCGGCAACGTCGCGTTCGGCCACGGCAGTTACTACTGCCTCGGCAGCGCGCTCGCCGCGATGACCGCGCAGTCGCTGCTGACTGCGGTGCACGACCGGCTGCCGACGCCGAGCCGTCCGCCGGCCGAGCTGCCGTGGCGCGCGTCGCTGGCTTTCCCGACGCCGCGCGTGCTGCCGGTGACCTTCGCGCCCGCGCTGGCGGACAGCGGTGCCCGGTGAGCACGCGCTACCGGTCTCGCGCCGGAGCCGAGTTCCGCCAGGTCGAGGAGTCCGACTGCGGTGCGGCCTGCCTCGGCATCCTGCTCGCCGGGTTCGGCAAGTACCTGTCGTGGCCGGTCCTCTCGCAGGCCTGCGGCGGTGGCCGCGACGGCATCAGCGCCGCGACGCTCGCCCGGCGCGGCCAGCAGTTCGGCCTGACGGTGAGCGCCAAGCGCGTGCGGCTGTCCGGTGCCGAGGCCGACGTCGCCACGCTGCGCGGGCTGGCCGCGCCCGGCGTGGTCTTCGTGGACAACCGGCACTTCGCGGTGCTGGAACGCGTCGGCCGCGGCGGTAAGGTGCGGCTGCACGACCCCGCGGCCGGGCGGCACACGCTGTCGATCGACGAGTTCCGCGAACGGTTTTCGGGGCTGTACCTGGGTTTCCGGCCGGGTGCCGGGTTCGAGCCGAGTGGTGCGCCGCAGCGGATGCTGCCGCGTGCGCTGCGTTGGCTGGGCGCCGGTCTGCCGGTGGTCCTCGGTGCGGTGGTGGCCGGCGTGGTCACGGCCGGGCTGACCGTGGTGGCCGCTCTGCTGGCCCGATCGCTGGTCACGGCGACCGCCGGGCCAGGGGCGACGTGGTGGCTGGCCGCGGTGGCCGTGGGTGTCGCGCTCGCGGGCTGGGCGCAACAGCGGCTGGTTTCGGCCGCGTTGCTGCGTACCTCGCTGAAGCGCTCCACCGAACTCGTCGGGCACCTGCTTCGGTTGCCCGGCAGCTACTTCCACCGCCGCTTCACGGGCGGCGTCGCGGCGCGGGTGCAGATCGCCGACACGATCGCGCAGCAGCTGACCACGGTGGTGCTGCCGGTCGCGGTGAGCCTGGCCGCCGTGGTCGGGCTGCTCACCGTGCTGGCCGTGCTTGCTCCGCCGGCCGCCGCGCTGCTGGCCGGGAGCACCGTGCTGACCGCGTTGGTCGTGCGGTTCGGCCGGCGGGCCGGGATCGAGCGGCAGTCGGCGTTGATGGTCGAACAGTCGGCGCGAGATGGACTTTCGCTCAACGTGTTGTCGGCCATCGACACGGTGAAGGCCGAGGGCAGCGGGCGCCAGGCGTTCGGGCGCTGGTCTGCGGCGCAACGCAAGGTGCTGGCCGCGCAACGGCGGGCGGCGCTGGGCGAGCACGGGATCGGGCTGGCCGTCACGGCGTTGCACGCGCTGGGCTACGCCGCCTGTCTCGCGCTGACCGCGCTGGTCGCGCCCGGCGAGGTGATCACCGTGGCCGTGCTGGCCGGCGTGTGGCAGCTGCACGCGGGCGGGCTGGTCACGGGGCTGCACCGGATCGGCGGCCTGCGCAGCAGCTTCGCCGCGTACGACGACGTGGCCGGCGCCGAGACCGATCCATCCGATGTGGACGAACCCGTCGCCGTCGGGCCGGGGCGGGTCACCGTGCGCGGACTGCGTTACGGCTACGACACCAACACCGAGCCGCTGCTGGTTTCGCTCGACCTCGACGTGCCGCCCGGCGGCCGGATGACGCTGGTCGGCCCGAGCGGCTGCGGCAAGTCGACGCTGGCGAAGCTGCTGGCCGGGCTCGTGCGGCCGTGGTCGGGCGTCGCGCTGGTCGACGGGCGGCGCAGCGCGGACCTGCCGCCTTCGGTGCGGCCGTTCCTGGTCGGGTACGTGCCGCAGCGGCCGGCGTTCTTCGAGGGCACCGTGCGCGAGAACCTGGAGCTCGGCACCGCGCTGCCGGACGACGCCATCGCCGCCGCCCTCGACGACGCCCAGCTCTCCGAGATGATCGAGCTGCGCGGCGGGATCGACGCGGCGCAGGTCAGCCAGCAGGCCCGCAACTTCTCCGGCGGGGAACGCCAGCGCCTGGCCCTGGCCCGCGCGCTCGCCCGAAACCCGCGCGTCCTCGTGCTCGACGAGGCGACCAGCGCCGTCGAAACCGCGCTGGCCGCCCGCATCGACGCAGCCCTGCGCACCCGCGGCGCCACCACGGTCGTCGTGGCCCACCGGCTCTCCGAAGTCCGCGGCGACGACACGGTCGTGTTGCTCGACCACGGCGCCGTGCGCGTCTACGGCACCCACGACGACCTGCTCGCCCACTCCCGCGGCTACCGCGACATCGCGGAGGTGGCCGGATGACCACGACGTTGCCCACTGGGAAAACCCGCTCGTGGTTCGAGGAACCCGGCGCGACGGCGGCGTCCCTGCGCCAGGCCGTCGCCGGTCGGACCAAGCCCGACGGCGACGCGACCAAGCAACTCGACGGCAGTGCGCCTCCGCCGGCCGCTGTCGCTCGACAGACCGAGCCGCAGGCCGCCGTGCCCCGCAAGGCCACCGCCGTGCTGCCCCACGAAGGCAGCACCGGCCGCCACCTGCTGTCCTTCGCCGTGCGCGGCCAGCGGGCCCGGCTCGTGGTGAGCGCCGTGGTCGGGCTGCTGGCGACCGTGTTCGGGTTCGTCGTGCCGCTGGCCGGGATGGTGCTGGCGATCGCGATCGCCGCGGACAACCGCGACGCCGTGCCGTATCTGGCCGGTGCGCTGGTGGGGCTGCTCGCGTTGCAGCTGCTGACCACCGCCGTGGTCGAGCGGGGGCTGCTGACCTTGACCGACGGGGCGCAGGACCGCCTCGAGTCGGCGATCTGGCAGCGCCTGCTGAGCCTGCCCGCGACGTTCTTCCGCGACTACCCACTGCGCCGCCTCATGGGCTTCTCCGGTGGGGTCGGCCAGCTGCGCGGGCTGCTCGGCAGCGGCGGCCTCACGGCGGCGCTGCACGCGGTGTTCGCGCTGGTGGCGATCGCGTTGCTGGCTCTGCTGGACCCGTGGCTGGCCGTCGCGGCGGTCGGGATCTTCGGGCTCGTGCTCGGGGCGATGCTGTGGCTTTCCGTGCGCCAGCAGCGGCACGACACCGAGGTGCTGTCCGCCGTGGACGACGTGCAGGCGGCCGTGTACCCGGCGATGCTCGGCATCGACGACGTGCGGGCGTTCGGCGCACAGTCCTATGTGGTCGGTCGCTGGAGCAAGGCCTTCCGCTCGCAGAAGCGGTCCGACGACGCCGGCCTGCGCTACGCCGAGATCGCGAGCGCGCTGGCCGTGGCCTGCTACCCAGCACTGCTCGCGGTGCTGCTGCCCATGGCGTCGGGCCTGGGGTTCACCGGGCAGTGGACCGTGGTGATGGTCGCGATGACACTCAACCTCACCGCTACCCGGCTGCAGGGCGCGCTCGTCGGCCTGTTCGCCATCGGCCCGGTGCACGCCCGTCTTGCGCCGGTGCTGACCACCCGGCCCGAGACGCCGGCGCGCCCGACCCCGCTGCCGGCCGCGCGTGGCGCGGTGGAGCTGTGCGACGTGAGCTTTCGCTACCCCGGCCAGACCCGCGACCTGCTCACGGACATCTCCCTGCGCATCGAGCCGGGCGAGTTCGTGGCGCTGATCGGCGCGTCGGGCGCGGGCAAGTCGACGCTGCTGCGCCTGATGCTCGGCCTCGACCGGACCGAGCGCGGCAGCGTGCTGGTCGACGGCGTGGACGTGAACACCTGCGACGTCGACGACCTGCGCACGCGGATCGGGTACGTCGCCCAGGACGCGACGCTCATGCGCGGCACGCTCGCCGAGGTCATCTGCGGCGCGGCGGACGAGGTGGACCTCGACCTCGCGCAGCGGGCGGCCGAGCAAGCGCAGCTCGGGGACGTCGTCGCGGCTCTGCCGATGGGCCTGCACACGCAGGTCACCGACGGGGAAAGCGGCCTGTCCGGCGGCCAGGTGCAACGCCTGCTGCTGGCTCGCGCCCTGGCCAAACGACCTTCCGTGCTGCTGCTCGACGAGGCCACGAGCGCACTCGACGCCGCCGCGCAGGAACTGGTGCGGTGCGCGGTCGACGACCTGCGGCTGACCCGGGTGGTGGTGGCCCACCGGCTCTCCACCATCCGCTCGGCCGACCGGATCGCCGTGCTGGAGCACGGACGCATCGCCGACCTCGGCACCTTCGCCGAGCTGTCCGGCCATTCGACGGCTTTCGCCCGGCTGGTGGGCAGCGCCCGCCGGCTCGACTGAGGGGACAACCATGACGAAGAGCATCAATCGGATCACGAGGTTCAACCGGTCGCTGCGGGTGCTGACCGTGCCCGGCGACGCGGTGTACCTCACGAGCGAGCGCACTACGCAGACCCGGCTGGCCGGTGCGCTGGTCGAGCAGCTGGCCCCGCTGCTGGTCGACGGGCAGCACAGCCGCGAAAGCATCAAGCAGGCCCTGGCGGAGGCCGATCCGGCGCGCATCGACGTGGCGCTGGACCGCTTGCGCCGCAGCGGGTACGTCGTCGAGGTCGACCCCGAGGTCGACCCGCGCGTCGGCGGCTACTGGGAAGCGTCCGGTGTGGACGGTGACGACGCCGTGCGCCGCCTGGCCGGTGCGGACGTGCGGGTGCTGACGGCCGGCGATGTCGACGCGGCCGGGTTCACCGCGGCGCTGGCGGAGCTCGGCACCGGCGTCACCACCGACCCCGACGCGCCGGCCGGCTTCACCGTCGTCCTCACCGACGACTACCTGCGTCCCGAGCTCGCCGAGTGGGGCACGAAATTCCACGCGGCCGGCACGCCGTGGCTGCCGGTGAAGCCGGTCGGCAGCATGATCTGGGTCGGTCCGGTCTTCGAGCCCGGCGTGACCGGCTGCTACGAGTGCCTGCGCGTGCGGCTGTCCAACAAAAACGTGCTGGCCAGCTACCTGCGCCAGCGTGGCGTGCTCGACAGCCCGGCGCTGGTCAACTCCGTGACCGGCACCGGCGTCACGCAGGACCTGGCCCACCGCCTCGCCGCGCTGCACGTGGGCAAGTGGCTCACCGGCGCGTTCGCCGCGGGCCGGGCCGCGATGCCGGCACCGCCGGGCGGGGTGGCCGCGCAGTACGGCACGCCGTGGCAGTCCGAGGTCATCACGCTCGACACGGTCAGCCTCACGCAGGAGCACCACCCGTTCCAGCGTCGTCCGCAGTGCCCGCTGTGCGGGGAGCCGGACCTGCAGGCCGACCGCATGGCCGCGCCGGTGCGGCTCGAGCCGCGCCCGCGGATGGCGAGCAGCGACGGTGGTTACCGCTCGAGCCCGCCGGAGCAGTTCGTGGCGCGCTACGAGCACCTGATCAGCCCGGTCACCGGCCCGATCAGCAACCTCGTGAAGGTGCCGCTGGAGGTCGAGGGCCTGCACACCTACACCGCGGGCCAGAACTTCGCGATCCCCATGGCCAACGCCAACGACCTGCGCGCCGGCCTGCGCAGTTGCAGCGCGGGCAAGGGCATGAGCGCCGCGCAGGCCAAGGCGTCGGCGGTCGGCGAGGCGATCGAGCGTTACTCCGGGCTGTTCCACGGCGACGAGGCGCGCCGCACCGCGCGGCTGGCCGACCTGGACCCGGCCGAGGTCATCCACCCCAACGCGCTGCACCTCTACAGCGACGACCAGTTCCGCGACCGCCAGGAGTGGAACTCGCGCCCGTCGCACTTCCACTGGGTCGCCGACGACCTCGACCCGCAGGCCGAGATCGAGTGGTCGCCGGTGTGGTCGCTGACCGAGCAGCGCACCAAGCTGTTCCCGACGTCGGGCCTGTATTTCGCTTATCACAACCCGAAAACCCCGTTCCAGGCCGGCGCGAACTCCAACGGCTGCGCGGCGGGCACGAGCCTCGAGGACGCGATCCTGCAGGGCTTCATGGAGCTGGTGGAGCGCGACACCGTGGCGATGTGGTGGTACCACCGCCTGCGCCGGCCGGCGATCGACCTGTCGACGTTCGACGTGCCGTACTTCGCGCAGTGGCAGCAGCGCTACGACGAGCTGGAGCGCGACACCTGGGCGCTGGACCTGACCAACGACCTGGGCATCCCGTCCGTGGCCGCCGTTTCCGTGCGCCGCGACAAGCCCGCGCAGGACATCCTGTTCGCGCTCGGCGCGCACTTCGACGTCGAGGTCGCGATCGGGCGGGCGCTGTCGGAGATGAACCAGTTCCTGCCGGCCGTGATCGGGATGAAGGCCGACGGCTCGGGTTCCTACGCCTACAACGACCCCGACCAGCTGCACTGGTGGCGCAACGCGACCGTGGAGAACCAGCCGTACGTGCTCCCGGCCGAGGGCGCTCGCCGCACTCGGACCGACTTCGAGCGTTACGAAAGCGCCGACGTGCGCGAAGACGTCCTGCGCGCCGAGCGAGCCGTGGCCGAGCGCGGGATGGAAATGCTGGTGCTGGACCAGACGCGGGTGGACATCGGCCTGCCCGTGGTGCGCGTGCTCGTGCCGGGGATGCGGCACTTCTGGCCCCGCTTCGCGCCCGGCCGCCTCTTCGACGTGCCGCGCGAACTGGGCTGGATCGATGAAACGCCGTCCGAAGCCGACCTCAACCCGATTGCGATGTTCCTATGACCACGCTCGAACGCACCGCCGAGTACACCGTCACCTTCCGCCGCGACGTCGCCGTGCTGACCAAGGACGACCAGGTTCTGCTCGGACTGGCCGACCGTGCGGGGTACCGCCTGCGCGGCGTCGGCGCCCCGATGTTGGCTGCCCTGGAGCAGGTCCGCGCCGGGCTGCACACCGAGGACGAGCTGGCCGCCGAACACCCGCAGTCGCCGGTCGCGACCGTGCTGACGAAGGTGGAACCTTTCCTGGCCACGGGTTTCCGCCTGCGCGGCGAGCGCTTGGCCGTGCTGGAGCGTACTGGCGTGACCGGGCTTCGGCCCGACCTGCCGGAGCTGGCCGGCGCGTGGCTGCGGCTGGGCAAGTTCAGCCTGCTGCGCCGTCGCGGTGGCGAACTGGTGGTGGAGTCGCCGCTGAGCAAGTACCGCGCGGTGCTGCTCGACGCGGCGCTGGCCGGCGCCGTGGCCGCGCTCGCCGTCGCCCAGCCGTCGTCCGAAGTGGACACCGAGTGGTGGCCGGTGCTGGCCGCGCTGGCGGGTGCGGGCTTCCTCGACGTCGGCGCCGACGGCGAGTTCCCCGTCGACTCCGACGACGTGCTGCGCCAGTGGGACGTGCACGACCTGTACTTCCACAGCCGCAGCCGGATCGGCCGCACCGACGAGGCGTTCGGCGGCCGGTTCCCGTACGTCGGCGAGATCGAGCCGCTGCCCGCGGTGCGGCCGGCGCCGGAAGGCCCGCGCACGGAGCTGTTCCGCCCGTCGTTCGACGCCGTGCGCGCCGCTGACCAGGGGCTGCAGGAGACGATCGAGGCGCGGCAGTCGATCCGCGCCTACGGTGAGGAGCCCATCACCGCCGATCAGCTGGGCGAGTTCCTCTACCGCACGGCGCGCGTGCGCGGCACCTACGGCCCGCGGCCCGAGGCGCGGATGCCGTACGAGGGTTCGAGCCGCCCGTACCCTTGCGGTGGCGCGGGGTACGAGCTCGAGCTGTACGTCACCGTCCGCCGGTGCCAGGGCCTGGAGCCGGGCATCTACCACTACGACGCCGGCGACCACGTGCTGCGGCTGATCAACACCGAGGCCGAAGCGCGCGATGAGCTGCTTCGCGTGGCGACGCTGTCGACCGGTGGTCAGGCCGTGCCGGACGTGCTGGTCACCATGACGTCGCGGTTCCAGCGGCTGGCGTGGAAGTACCAGTCGATCGCGTACGCGGTGACGCTCAAGCACGCCGGCGCGCTGTACCAGACGATGTACCTGGTGGCCACGGCGATGGGCCTGGCCGGCTGTGGCCTCGGCAGCGGTGACGCGGACGCGGCGGCGCGCGCGTTCGGGCTGGACTACCTGAAGGAGTCGTCGGTCGGCGAGTTCATCCTGGGCAGCGCCCCAGCCGAGCTGCCGGCGCCGGTCAGCGGCGACGGCGCGCTCGACTGGCGGGCCGGCAACGACCCGGGCTGGCAGGCCGAAGCACTCGCCGCGCGGAGGCGGTGAGGTCGTGTCCGAGCTGCTCGTCTCCCGGATCTGCGGCCTGCCCGCCGGCGTGCTCGACGGTCTGCGTGCCCCGGAGACCGTCGCCCTGCTGGAGGAGGCCGAGTCCGCCGCCGCGCGCAAAACCGCGCTGGCGGAACCGGTTTGCGATGCGTTGCACGCCGTGATCGGCCGCGACGAGCTGTCGCGCGAGCAGCGGCGCGGGCTGATCCGGCTTCGTCGGAGCGTGTTCAACGACCGCTCCGACGAAGCCGGCGTCCGGCTCGCGCGGGAAGTGCTGGCCGCGGAGGAGGCGGACCGGCTCGGTGAGTGGTACCAGCTGCTGGTGCGCGAGCGTGAGCTGCTGGAGAAGGCGACGCGGGCGCTCGGCGCGGAGCTGGCTTCGGCGCAGCACGCCGTGGCTTCGGCCCTGCGCAGCCCGCACGTGCTGGCCGGGCTTGCGCTGGCGAGCCCGGAGTTCGTCACGGCGTTCACCGACCGTGCCGAGCTGGGCAAACCCGGGGGCCGGCTCAGCCGCAGCGCCGTGTCGTACCTCGTGCGGACCACCTTGAAGCCGAGCCCGTTCGGTGCGTTGACGACCGTCGGCGTCGGGGACTTCGGCGGGGCGGTCGACCCGGGCGCGGGGTGCCGGCTGGTGAGTTCCTCGCGCGTCGCGGCGCGGCTCGCGTATGCGGCGCTGGAAGACGACCCGGTCGTGGTGCCCAATGTGGACACTCGCCTCGTCGGCGCGGAGTGGCTGGCCGCGCTGCCCGTGCACCTGATGCGTCACGGCGTGTACTTCCGCGAGGACGAGGTCACGGCGCTCGCCGGGCCGGTGCCGCTCGACGCGCGGCCGCGGCGGCTGCGTGAGCTGGCCGCGGAGCTGGGCTGCGCCGTCGACGACGTGCGCCGGCTCGTGGACCAGGGGCTGCTGCTGGTGAGTCCGCCGTGGCGCCTGGACGAGCCCAGGCATTTCACCGCGTGGGGCCGTCCTTCGCTGGCCGAAGCGGAGAAGGTCGTGGCCGGCAGCGCGGACGGCCGGCGCCGGGCCGACGCCGTGCTCGCGTTGCGTGGCCGGTTGCGAACGGTGCTGGCGGAACGCGATCCGGCCCGAGTCGGCTGGCTCGACGGGCTGGGGCTGGTGCACGAAACCGTCGCGCACGGCCCGGAGCCGGAGACCGCGCCGCCCGCGTGGGTGGCGGGGGAGCTCGACCGGCTCGACGGCTTGTTGGGCGCGACCACGCGGCCGCGGGCCGGTTACTACGACCTGGTCAGGTTTTTCCTGCACCACTACGGCAATGGTGGTGTCGCGGACCTGGCGGAGTTCGCGTTCCGGGCGGTGCGGGACCTGGACCCGATGCTGTGGCTGTCGCGCTGTGCGGTGCCTGAGCCCGACGTACGCGACATCGCCGGGCCGAGCATCGGTCGTCCGGTGCACTCGGTGTTCTGGCAGGTCGCGGGCGAAAAGCTGG
Source organism: Amycolatopsis sp. 2-15 (assembly GCF_030285625.1). Taxonomy (NCBI): domain Bacteria; kingdom Bacillati; phylum Actinomycetota; class Actinomycetes; order Pseudonocardiales; family Pseudonocardiaceae; genus Amycolatopsis; species Amycolatopsis carbonis. Next base: position 1,566,200 of record NZ_CP127294.1, on the reverse strand, counting down.
TGGTCAACCAGGTGCACCCGGGTTACCTCGGTGCCGTCTCGCGCTGGGCCGGCGTGCCCGGGCTGGCCGCGCGGGTCGAGGCGGCCGTGACTTCGTTGCACGAGAAGCGTTTCCCCGGTTGCGCGGTGTACCAGGTGACCGCGCACGCCGATTGGACGGACACGCAGCGGCCGGCCGTGCGTTCGGCGCCGTGGCTGTCGTGGGGTGCCGAACGGCCGTCGGCCGGGCCGCATGCCGTGTCGATCGACGGGTTCCGCGTGCGCCACGACCTGGCCACGGGGACGTTGGAGGTGCTCGACCCCGCCGGGCGGCCGGCCGCGTTGAGCTACCTCGGTGCCGTGCCCGCGCACCTGCTGCGCGGGGTGCCGCGGGTGCTGCAGCTGCTGTCGGATCCGTGGCTGTCGCTGGGCCCGTGGGCGCCGGTGGCAGACGCGGGGTTCCGCGAGCGTGTGACCGACGGGCGGCTGGTGCTGCGCCGCGCCCGCTGGACGCTGCCGGCGTCGGCGCTGCCCGACGTCGCCGGCGGACCCGACGTGGACTTCCTCCGCGCCGGCCGGATGTTCCTGGCCGAGCACGGTTTGCCCGAGCAGGTGTTCGTCCGCGGTCTGGCCGCGGGCGGGGTGCCGCAGGGCAAACCGCAGTGGCTCAGCTTCGCCCACCCGCTCGCGGCGTGGACGGCGTTGAAAGGCCTGGCCGGCGCGGAGGAGCTCGAACTCACGGAGGCCCTGCCCGCGGCCGGCGCGGGCGTCGGGCGCGTGACCGAGTTCCTGACGGTGGTGACCCATGCTTGAGACCTTGCTGCGACCCGACTGGCGCTACTGGCGCGTGTACGTCCCGGATCTGCCGTCCGTGACGCGGCTGCTGAACGAGGTGGTGCGGCCGGTGGTCGGCGGCCATCCGTTGCGTCGCTGGTTTTTCCTGCAGTACATGGACATGTCGGGCCTCCAGCTGCGCGTGCGGGTTCAGGCGTTCGCGGAGTCGGCCGCGCTGGTCGAAGCCGACCTGGACCGCCGCTTCGCCGAGCGCGGCACGGAAGTCGTGAAGCGCTGGTACGAGCCGGAGCTGGCGAAGTTCCGCGGCCCCGACGGCGTGGAGTTCGCCGAACGCGTGGCCCACCTGGGCAGCGACACCGCGCTGGAGCTGCTGCCCGGCCGCGCGTCCGTTCACCGCATCACGCAGGCCGCGGCCCACACGGCGGCGATCGTCGAGGGCCTGCCCGCCGACCAGCAGGTGAGCTTCCTGCACCAGTACGCCTGGTACTGGTCGGGCCGCGGCGCCCGCACCGTCGCCTGGCGCCCCGCGGCCGCCACCGCCCGCCCGGACGACCCGGCCGCCGTGCGCCAAGCGGGCCGCCTGTTCGAGAACGTGACGCGCGAACTGGCCACCGACCGCGTCGGCAAACCCCTGCGCCGCTACGCCGAGCGCTTTTGGACGGAGTACCGCGAATCGGCCCGGCGAGTTTCGCCGTATCGGGCGGCGTTCCAGCACGTCCACCTCATGAACAACCGGCTCGGCGCAGTTCCCGGAGAGGAGGCCCAAATCGCGCGGTTGTTGTGGGTGCAGCGATTGCGTAGCATCGGTAATTGATCGGGTAATCCGATAAAACAACAGTTGGGGAGAAATACCATGGACTCAGGCTCCAGCGGCGTTGCCGGCGGCATCGGCGACCCGGACGACGACCACCCGAACCCCGTCGGCGACGCCGTGGTCAGCGGCGTGCGCTCCGTCCTCAACAAACTCGGCCCGGCGGGCAAGAAAGCCGCCGACCAGCTGCCGAAGAAAAAGGACAAGTAAAGCCGCGATTATTCCGGCATCGTGACCGCGCACCGCGAGGGAAATACGCGTGAACAATGCGGTCACGCATTGACCCGCCACCGGCAGGGGCGCGGAGAGCGATCCTGCTGTCGCTCTCCGCGCCGGTCAGCCACTCACTTCGTGCGGGCCGCGATCCAATCCGCGATCACGTCCACGCGCGACGTCGTCTCGACGGTCGCGTGGGGGCAGTCCGGGCCGGTCGTCTCCACGGAGATGAGCTGGCCGCCGCTGCCGGAGGGCACGAAGTAGGGCGCGCCCGAGTCGTAGACGCAGGCGCTGGTCGTGGGGGAAGGCGCGACGCCGCGGACGCCGACGGTGGTGCTGCCCACGGAGGCGATCTGCACGGTGCCCTGCTGCAGCTTCGAGGACGGCACGGGGTTCTTCGCCGTGTGGCTGCCCCAGCCCGCGAGGGTGAGGCGCTGGCCGGCGGCCGGGATCAGGCGGTTCACGGTCAGCGGCGTGATGTCCGGGACCGCGCTGTCGAGCTGCACGAGCGCGACGTCGTTCTCCGCGGACTGCAGCACCTGCGTGGCCTTGCGGGTGACGCCCGCTTCCTTCGCTTCGTCGACCAGGCCGAGCGTGACGGTGGTCGGGTACGGCACCGGGCCGGACACGCGGTTGCGCTGCGCGTCGTGGAAGCAGTGGCCGGTCGTGAGGATCCACGTGGGCGCGATGAGGGAGCCTGAGCAGAAGCTCGTGTACGTGCTCCCGTCCGGGCGCGGGATGCTCGCCATGGTCAGCTTGGCGGTGAAGCCGTACTGGCCCGGGGCCACGTCGGACCCGTCGGCGACGGCCAGGGCCGGGCCGGCGGTGAGGAGGGGCAGGAGGGCTGCTGCGGTGAGTGCGGCGCGGACGCGCATTCTTTCCCTTCGTCGGGCCACCGGCGGAGCGCCGATGATCGACCCTCAACGCTATCCAGCTACTTCCGGGTCAGGAATTCCCTTGTCGGGCGAAAGAAAACGGGCCCCGCGACCTGTGCGCGGAGCCCGTCTTCTGGTATCTGGGCGTCAGTGAGTCTGCGACAGCACCCAGTCGGCGATCACATCGACGCGCGAGGTCGTCTCCAGCTGGTCGTGGGGGCAGTCGGGGCCTTCCGACTCGACGGCCACGATCCGGCCGCCGCGGCCCGAAGCCACGAAGTACGGCGCGCCCGAGTCGTAGAGGCAGGCACTGGTGTCCGCGGCCGGCGCGACGCCGTGGACGCCGAGGGTGGTGGCCGCGACCTCGCCGACCGCCACGGTGCCCTGCTGCAGCTTCATCGACGGCGCCGCGTCCACCGAGCTCAGCGCGCCCCAGCCGGCGAGCGTCAGCTTCTGCCCGACCGTCGGCGTCGCGCGGCTGACCTTCAGCGGCGTGATCCCACGGACCGGCTTGTCGAGCTTCGCCAGCGCGATGTCGCCTGCGCCGGCCTGGACCACGTCGGTGACCTGACGCGTCACGCCGAGCTTGCCGCGCTGCACGGTCGTGCCGAGCAGCACCGAAGTCGGGTACGGCACCGGGCCGGAGATCGGGTTGCGGTCCACGTCGTGGAAACAGTGCCCGGCGGTGAGGATCCACTGCGGCGCGACGAGGGCGCCGGAGCAGCCGCTGTCGTAGCGCGTGCCGTCGGGCCGCGGGATGTTCGTCATCGTGAGCTTCGCGGCGAACTCGAACCGGCCCTGCGGCACGTCGGATCCGTTGGCGACGGCCGACGCGGGCGCGGCGGTGGCGAGCGCGGCCCCGAGCGTGAGCAGAGCCGCGGAAAGAATCGCGCGAACGCGCATGTCATTCCCCCTGGTTACTGACACCGGCCCCCAGCCGGTGATCGACCCGCAGCCTAGCCAGCACCGGGGTTCACTCGAAAGTGTTCGGGCAACCGGGCTGCCCATAGGGCCGGCCCGGCTGCCCGGAAGCCGATCAGTTCACGCCGACGAGGTCGACGACGAAGATCAGCGTCTCGTGCGGCTTGATCACGCCGCCGGCGCCACGCTCGCCGTACGCGAGGTGCGGCGGGATCACCAGCTGGCGGCGGCCGCCGATTTTCATGCCGGCCACTCCCTGGTCCCAGCCGGGGATGACCTGGCCGGCGCCGAGCGCGAAGCGCAGCGGCTCGCCGCGGTTCCAGGACGCGTCGAACTCCGCACCGGTGGAGTGCGAGACGCCGACGTAGTGGACCGTCACTGCGTTGCCCGGCTGGGCCTCCGCGCCGTCACCGACGGTGAGGTCGGTGATCTCCAGTTCGGCGGGAGGGGGTCCGTCCGGGCGGTCGATTTCGGGCTTTTCCAAGGTCATGGCGCTCACCGTACCCAGCGGTGTCGCGCTGCGCCGATCGGACTAGGCCCAAAGAGGGGTTAAACGCGAATAGTCTTCACGCTTCATCTACCCGTCGGTAGCGTGCGCTGGGTCAGCCCTGGGGGAACCTCGTGGACGGGAGCTCCGGCATGCGACGACGCATCCGCACCCTGGCTGTTTCGGCCCTGGCCGTTGTCGCGGCGGGACTCGTGACAGCCGTCGGCGGCGCGCCACCGGCCTCGGCGGCCTTGCCCGGCAACGACTACTGCGCCGGCCAGTGCAACGACATCCTCCCGCCGGGGGAGAACGGCAGCGCGACGCTGGCGGAGATCCTCGGCAACAATGCGTTCGGCACGCAGCCCGCGCATGCCGACGACCAGCTCGGCAAGTACGCCGACCTCGCCGGCGGCTACAAGACGCTGACCACGGACACCATCGGCAAGTTCTTCAACGACTCCTCCTTCGGCGTCCCCGCCGACCAGGTCGCGAGCACACTGCAGCCGCGCTCCGACGTCACGATCACGCGCGACAAGGCCACCGGCGTCCCGCACATCCAGGGCGCCACGCGTTCCGGCACCGAGTTCGGCGCCGGCTACGCGGCCGCGCAGGACCGCTTGTGGCTCATGGACATCATGCGCCGCGTCGGCCGCGGCCAGCTGACCTCCTACGCCGGTGGCGCGCCCGCGAACCGCGAGCTCGAGCAGTCGTTCTTCGCCGCCGCGCCCTACACCGAGGCCGAGCTGCAGCACCAGATCGACGCCGCGGCCGCCAGCGGCCCGCGCGGCAAGCAGGGCCTGGCCGATTCGCAGGCCTACCTCGACGGGATCAACAAGTACATCACCGATTCCCACAACGGCCGTTACTTCCCCGGCGAGTACGTGCTCACCGGCCACGTCGACGCGATCACCAACGCCGGCACGATCGAACCGTTCAAGCTCACCGACCTCGTGGTGCTCGCGTCCGTGGTCGGCGCGCAGTTCGGCGCCGGCGGCGGCGGTGAGGTGCAGAACGCGATCGCGAAGCTCGCGTTGCAGGAGAAGTACGGCGTGGCCAAGGGCGAGCAGGTGTGGCAGAGCCTGCGCTCGGCCGACGACCCCGAAGCCGTGAAGACGCTGCACGACGGCCAGACCTTCGTCTACGGCATGACCCCGGCCGACCCGCAGGGCCTCGCGATGCCGGACAAGGGTTCGGTCACGCCGCAGCAGCTGGTGTACGACCAGGCCGGCTCGGCGGCCACCAACACGCCGGCGAAGGTCGACGTCAAGGCGCCGCAGGACCAGCAGGCCGCGAAAGGCATGTTCGACAACGGCGTGCTGCCCGGCGACATGCTGAGCGACAAACACGGCATGTCCAACGCGCTCGTCGTCTCGGGCAGCAAGACCGCCAGCGGTCACCCGGTCGCCGTGTTCGGCCCGCAGACCGGGTACTTCGCTCCGCAGCTGCTCCTGCTGCAGGAGCTTCAGGGCCCGGGCATCAGCGCGCGCGGCGCGTCGTTCGCCGGGATCTCGATGTACGTGCTGCTCGGCCGAGGCCAGGACTACTCGTGGAGCGCCACGACGTCGGCGCAGGACGTCATCGACACGTTCGCGCTGCCGCTGTGCGACCCGAGTGGCAAGCCGGCCACGAAGGACTCGAACTACTACCTCTACCAGGGCCAGTGCCTGCCGATGGATACCGTGGAGCGCAAGAACTCCTGGTCGCCGACGGTGGCCGACGGCACCGCCGCGGGTTCGTACACGCTGCGCAGCTATCGCACGAAGTACGGCCCGGTCGTCAGCCGCGCGACGATCGGCGGCAAGCCGGTGGCGTACGCGTCGCTGCGATCTTCGTACTTCCACGAGGTCGATTCGCTCATCGGCTTCCAGGAGTTCAACGACCCCGATTTCATCCACTCCGCGGCCGACTTCCAGCAGGCCGCGAGCGACGTCAACTTCACCTTCAACTGGTTCTACGCCGACTCCAAGGACGTCGCCTACTTCAACTCCGGCGCCAACCCGGTCCGCAATTCCACTGTGGACCCGATGATGCCGGTGTGGGGCGACCAGGGTTACGACTGGCAGGGCTGGAACCCCGACGGCAACAAGGCGAGCTACACACCGGCCTCGCAGCACCCGCAGTCGGTCAACCAGGACTACTACGTCAGCTGGAACAACGCACAGGCGAAGGGTTACGCCTCCGGTGGTGCCGACAAGTCGGCCGTGCACCGCGCCGACCTGCTCGACACCCGGGTGAAGGCGCTCATCACCAGCGGCACCAAGGTGACGCGCGTGAACCTCGCGCAGGCCATGGAGGACGCGGCACTGGCCGACCTGCGGGCCGAGGAGGTGCTGCCGCTGCTGCTGCAGGTGCTCGACAAGTCCCCGCTCACCGGCACGGCGGCCGACGCCGAGGCGAAGCTCAAGACGTGGCTGCAGCACGGCCATCAGCGCGTGGAGACTGTGTTGAACGGTCAACCGGGGAGCAAGACGTACAACGACGCCGACGCGATCCGGATCATGGACGCGTGGTGGCCGCTGCTCGTCACCGCGGAGTTCAAGCCCGCCCTTGGCGACGACGCCTTCACCGCGATGACGAACGTGCTGCAGATCAACGAAAGCCCGTCCGGGTTCCAGAACGAGCTGCCGGGCAAGCACGTCGGCCAGCCGCACCAGGGATCGTCGTACCAGCACGGCTGGTGGGGCTACGTCAGCAAGGACATCCGCACGGTGCTGGGCCGGCCCGTCGCCGGCCCGCTGGGCGCCACGTTCTGCGGCGGCGGTGACCTCACCGCCTGCCGCACCGCGCTGGTCGACTCGCTCACGGCGGCCGCGGCGCAGCCCGCCAACACCGTGTACCCGGGTGACGCCGACTGCTCCGCCGGCGACCAGTGGTGCGCCGACACCGTGATCCAGCGGCCGCTCGGCGGCATCACGCACGACAAGATCAGCACACAGAACCGGCCGACTTTCCAGCAGGTCGTGGAGTACCCGGCCCACCGCGGCGACAACGTCAGCAACCTCGCCGCGGGAAAGCCGGTGAGCGCCACGAGCGCCGAGACGGGCCTGTTCAGCTCGCCCGCGTCGAACGCCGTGGACGCCAACCCGAAGACGCGGTGGGCCAGCGACTGGAGCGACAACCAGTCGATCACCGTCGACCTCGGCTCGGTGCAGCAGGTCGCGCGGGTGGTGCTGTCGTGGGAAGCCGCGTACGCGAAGGGCTACCAGGTGCAGCTCTCGGCCGACGGCGAGAACTGGCGTGACGCGGCCGTGGTGACCGACGGCAACGGCGGCGCGGACAACGTGTCCTTTGCGCCGTCGGACGCCCGGTTCGTCCGAATGCAGGGCGTGCGGCGGGGGACCGGTTACGGCTACTCGCTGTACGAGTTCGAGGTCTACGCGCACTGAAAGACGTGGTCGGCTCATCGGCGCGGGTGAGCCGACCGCCACATCACGGCTGCCTGGCCGCGGTTGCGAAGTTACGGTGTTCTTTATGGACGACTGGACACCGCGCACGATCGCGATCGCGGCCGGGCGGCCGCACGGCCCCGGCGAGCCCCTGAACACCCCGATCGTGGCCACGAGCACGTTCGAAGCCGGTGGTGACTCCGTCTACGCGCGCTCCGACGGCACGGAGACCTGGCACGCGCTCGAAGAAGCGGTCGGCGCGCTGGAAGGCGGCCACGCCACCAGCTTCGGCTCCGGCGTCGCGACCCTGTCGGCCGTGCTCGACACGCTGCCGGTCGGCTCGTCCGTGGCGGTCCCGACGTTCAGCTACGCGGTGACGCGCGGTGCGATGCACCACGCGGAGAAAATGGGCCGCATCACCGTCACCGAGCTCGAACCCACCGACACGCAGGCGTGGGTCGACTGCGACGCCGACCTGCTGTGGCTCGAGTCGCCGACGAACCCGACGCTCGAAGTGATGGAGATCGAGACCATCGCGCGCGGCACTCGCGGCTGCGTCGTCGTGGACAACACCTTCGCGACGCCGTTGCACCAGCAGCCGCTGAAGCTGGGCGCGGACATCGTGGTGCACAGCGCGACGAAGCTCATCGGCGGGCACAGCGACCTGTTGCTGGGCATCACCGTCGCGGCCGACGAGACCATCGCGGCCGAGCTGCGCGGCGCGCGTACGCGGATCGGCTCGACGCCCGGCGCGCTCGAAGCGTGGCTCGCGTTGCGTGGCCTGCGCACGATGCCGGTGCGGCTCGCGGAGCAGACGAAAACGGCGGCGCTGCTGGCTTCCCGCTTGGCGGAACACCCGGCCGTCACGAAGGTGCGGTACCCCGGTTTCGGGATGATGGTGTCGTTCGAACTGGCCACGGCCGAAGCCGCCGACCAGGTGTGTTCCGCCGTTCGGCTGATCCGCGCGGCGACGAGCCTCGGCGGCGTGGAAAGCCTGGTGGAGCGGCGCGCGTGGCTGCCGGGCGAGGAGCGCGTGCCCGCCGGGTTGCTGCGCTTCAGCGTCGGCCTGGAGGACCCGGAAGACCTCTGGCGCGACCTCGTCACCGCGCTGGGCTGAATTCGGCCAACAATTCACGGGGATTCGCCGGCGGGCCGGAAACTGTTACAGTAAAGCCACGGTTCCGCCGGCTTTCGTGTGTACGGCCCGGCGTTGGCCCACTTCATCGCCGGCACTCGCGGGTTCGTTACCTCGGTTTACGGTGCTTTTAATCACCGTCGAAAACGTTTCGTGTTCACGCCGTTTCTCCGGCAGGATCAGCGGACGCGGTGGGGGTCACCGCGCTTTCTTCCAGGGAGAACAACACGTGAAGAAGACCCTGGGCAGACTCGCGGGCGCTGTGCTCGCAGGCGCCCTGATCAGCCTCGCCGTCACGCCCTCCGCACTCGCGCAGGAGGACAACGGCACCACGCCGGCCACGTCCGAGGTTGCCACTCCGCCCACTTCGGACACTCCGGTCACCGACGCGCCCGCGTCGGACACGCCGTCCTCGGACGCCCCGTCGTCGTCGGAGGCACCGTCCTCTTCGGACACCCCGCCGACGTCCAGCGGGCAGCCGACGGACACCAGCCAGCCGGGCGACCCTGGCAACCCGGGCAACCCGGGCAACACCGGTGAGCCGAGCGACTCGTCGACCCCGACCACGTCGGGCTCCGAAGAGACCTCCACGCCGGAGGAGCCGCCGTACGAGGACGACACCGCCTACGGGGTCGACTTCGACGGTGGCCAGGGCCTGTTCGTGATCGCGTGCGCCGCGGGCGAGCCGACCAACGTGTCCTCGAGCGACTTCGACCTGCTCGAAGGCCCGCACCAGGACGAGACCGACGGCCGCTACTGGGGCTGGCTCGTGCAGCGCCACGACGGCGTGTCGTTCGACGCCGGCAACGTGACCGCGACCTGGACCTGCGGTGGCGACGAGACCGGCAACCAGCCGGTGCCGCCGGCCGGTGGCGCGGGCGCCGGTTCCGCGGGCACGACCAACGGTGACGGCACCTCGCAGGTCAAGTACGCGCCCAAGGGCGGCGTCGAGACCGGCTTCGGCGGCATGGCCGCTTGATGGCGAAGAAGTACGGGCAGGGCGTCGCGATCGCAGGCGCCCTGCTCCTTTCCCTGACGCTGAGCGGTTGCGGTTCGGACGCCCCAGCGAAAGCCGCGAAGCCCGCCCCGGCAAGTACCTCGGTGCCGGTGACCAAGCCGTTCACCGGGCTTCGGCCGACGTCGGTGGAGATCCCGAAGATCGGCGCGAAGTCGTCGCTGATCACCGTGCTGCCCAACAAGGAGGGGCAGATCTCGGTGCCGTCGGTGAAGACGCCGATGCAGGCCGCGTGGTACCGCCTCTCGCCCGTACCGGGTGAGGTCGGCCCGGCGATCGTGCTGGGGCACGTCGACGGCAACCACCAGCCGGGCATCTTCTACAAGCTCAAGGACGTCAACCCCGGCGACGAGGTCGACATCGAGCGCAGCGACGGCAAGAAGCTGAAGTTCGTGGTGGACCACAAGGACGAAGTCCCCAAGGACACCTTCCCCACCCAGGCGGTCTTCGGCAACACCGACAAGCCGCAGCTGCGGCTGATCACGTGCGGTGGCGTGTTCGACCACGCCGAGCACAGCTACAAGGACAACATCGTCGTGTACGCGAACCTCGTCTCCTGAGGTTCCCCAACACGATCACGCAGCCCGGCGCCACAGGCGGCCGGGCTGCGGTCGTTTCCGGGCAGGTTCAGAGCAACTCAGAGCAACGGCGTGAGCAGCGCCCGCTGCTCCTCCGGCACGTACTCCGCGTAATTGTCATACAGCGCTCGCCGCGCCAGCCGCGCCGCCAGTTCGCCGTCGGCCGCGCGCACTGCTTCGAGCACCTCGGCGTGATGAGCCAACCACGACTGCATCAGCGCGGTCCGGTCGTGGGAATGCGAGAGCTTGTCCTCGATCAGTTCCAGCGCCACGCCGCGCACGACCTCGGCGCTCACCACCAGCAGCGGGTTGCGGGACGCGCGGGCGATCGTCTCGTGGAACGCGACGTCGGCGTGGCTGAACTGCGCGAACCCGTCCTCGGCGCCGGTGCGCATGGCCGCGAGTGCGGTGTCCAAAGCGGACAGATCGGCGTCCGTGCGCAGCTGCGCGGCCAGCAGGTGGGCCGAGCCGTCGAGCACCATCCGGAACTGCAGCAGTTCCGCCAGCCCGACGTGCTCGGCGCGGGCGAGCCGGTGCATCGAGCGGTGCAACGCCGCCGGTGACGCGGCCAGCACCTCGGGGCCGCGCGGGTCACCGGGCCGCGACCGGATCAGCTCGGCCGCCTGCAGCACGCGCAACGCTTCCCGCACCGTCGAGCGGCCGACGCCGAACTGGGTCATGAGCTCGCGTTCGCCGGGCAGGCGCTCACCGGGTTTGAGGCGGCCGCTGACCACGGCCTCCTCGATCTGCTCCACGATCCGCTCGTAGGCGCGGATCGGGGCCACCGGCTCGAACTTCATCCCTTGACCTCGGCGTCGTGTGGTGCGAACCTCAGGCTACTGGTCTGACCAGTGTACTTGCTCAGTGTAGCGGCCGAGGGCCCGTCACAGGAGGCTGAATGAGAGCCCGGCTCCACCTCGCGGCGCTGGCGGTGCTGCTCGCGGCGTCGGCCTGCTCGGCCGGCTCCAGCGCGAGCGTGTCGAGCGGTCCCGACACGCTGTCGGTGGGCTTCACGGCCGAGCCCGCGAACTTCGACTTCACCCACGCCGACGGCGCCGCGATCCCGCAGGCCTTGCTGTACAACGTCTACGAAGGCCTGGTGAAGCTCGACGCGCAGGGCCGGATCGTGCCGTTGCTCGCCAAGTCGTGGACCGTGAGCCCCGACCGCAAGACCTACGACTTCCAGCTGCAGCCCGGCGTGAAGTTCAGCAACGGCGCGCCCTTCACCGCGTCGGACGTGAAGTTCTCGCTGCTGCGCGTGAAAACCGACTGGACGATCTCGATCAAGTCGGCCATGGACGTGGTCGACCACGTGGACGTCGTCTCGCCCGACCACGCGCGGGTGGTGCTGTCGAAACCCAGCAACGGCTGGCTGTTCAGCCTCACCAGCCGCCTCGGCGCGATGTTCAGCCCGACCGGCGTGGCCGACCTGGCGAACAAACCGGTGGGCACCGGGCCGTACGAGGTCGCGTCGCGCCGGCGCGGGGATTCCATCGTGCTGAAGGAGAACCCGGCGTACTGGGGCCGAAAACCCGCATACTCCACGGTGGTGCTCAAGTACATCGCCGACCCGACCGCGCTCAACAACGCCCTGCTCAGCAACGGCATAGACGTGATCTCCTCGCTCACCTCGGCCGACTCGATCCCGCAGTTCCAGGGCGACGACCGCTTCACTGTGCTGCAGGGCACCACCAACAGCGAGGTCACGCTCGCGTTCAACAACAAGCGCGCGCCGCTCAACGACCCGCGCGTACGCCAGGCCCTGACCTACGCGATCGACCGGAAAGCCGTGCTGGACCTCGTGTTCAACGGCCGCGGCACCCTGATCGGCAGCATGGTCCCGCCCACGGACCCGTGGTACGAGGACCTGTCCGGCGTCTACCCGTACGACCCGGCGAAGGCGAAGCAACTGCTCGCGCAAGCCGGCGTGAAGAACCTCAACCTGCGGCTGCGGATCCCGAACTTGCCCTACGCCGTGTCGGCCGCGCAGGTGGTGCAGTCGCAGCTGGCCGACGTCGGCGTGCGGACCACGATCGAGCCGCTCGACTTCCCCGCGGTGTGGCTCAAGCAGGTGTTCACCGACCACGACTACGACCTGTCGATCATCCAGCACGTGGAGGCCCGCGACATCACGACGTTCGGGAAACCCACGTACTACTGGGGTTACGACAGCCAGCGGGTGCAGCAGTTGCTGGCCGAGGCCGACGGCGGCACGCCGCAGCAGCAGGTCGCCGACATGAAGCAGGTCGCGCGCCGGCTCAACACCGATGCCGCGGCCGACTGGTTGTTTCTGTACCCCAACGTGATCGTGGCGAAGAACAAGGTCACAGGGTTCGCGAAGAACCAGGTCAGCGAGTCGTTCGACCTCACGGGATTGAGGCCGGCATGACCGTGAAGGTGCTTCGGCGAGTCGCGATCCTCGTGGTCAGTCTTTTTGTCGCGTCGATCGTGGTGTTCCTGTTCATGGCCGTGCTGCCGGGCGACCCGGCGCAGGTCGCGCTCGGCGTCAACGCGACGCCGGAGCTGCTGGCGAAGACGCGCGCGGAGTTCGGCATCGACCGCTCGCTGGTCACGCAGTACTTCAGCTGGATCGGCGGCGTGCTGCACGGCGACTTCGGCCGCTCGTACGTCACGCGCGAAGCCATCGGGCCGCAGCTGCTCGACCGGCTCGGCGTGACGTTGTGGCTGGTCGGCGCCGGCATGGTGGTGGCGCTCGTGATCGCGGTGCCGGTGGGGATGTTCGCGGCCGTGCGGCACCGCAAGCCCAGTGGCGCCACGGTTTCCGGGCTGTCGCAGATCGGCGTGGCGATCCCCGCGTTCCTCGCCGGGATCATCCTGGTGCAGATCTTCGCGGTGCAGCTGCGCTGGCTGCCCAGCGGCGGGTGGACGCCGCCGGACCAGGACGCGGGCCAGTTCGTGCGCGGGCTGATCCTGCCGGCGTTGTCGCTGGGATTGGTGCAGGGCGCGGTGCTCACGCGCTACGTCCGCTCGGCCGTGCTCGACACGCTCGGACAAGATTATTTGCGCACGGCGCGGTCGAAGGGCCTGTTGCCGGCGCAGGCGTTGCGGCGCCACGGGTTGCGCAACGCGTCCGTCCCCGTGGTCACCGTGCTCGGCCTGCAGCTCGCGACGCTGCTGATCGGCGCGGTCGTGGTGGAGCGCGTGTTCGTGCTGCCGGGTCTGGGCAGCATGCTGCTCGACGCCGTGTCTTCGCGCGATTTGCTGACGGTGCAGGGGATCGTGCTGGTTCTCGTGGCGGGGGTGCTGCTGGTGAACTTCGTCGTGGACGTGCTCTACACGGTGCTCGACCCGAGATTGCGGGGTTCGTGATGACCACGCTCACCCCGGTGCGAAACCGCAGCCTCGTGCTCGGCGCGGTGCTGGTGGCGCTCGTCGTGCTGGCCGCGCTGGTGTCGTTCGTGTGGACGCCGTATGACCCGGTGCAGGTCAACGCGCCGGACAAGCTGCTGGGCTTTTCCGCCCAGCACCTGTTCGGCACCGACAAGTTCGGCCGCGACGTGTTCAGCCAGATCATGGTCGGCGCGCGCACCACGTTGTACGTCGGTGTGGTCGCCGTCGGCATCGCCGCGGTGATCGGCACACCGCTGGGTGTGCTGGCGGGGCTGGCGCCGCGGTGGCTGGGCGAGTTCGTGATGCGCGTGAACGACCTGGTGCTGGCGTTTCCCGCGCTGCTGCTGGCGATCATGTTCGGCGCGGTGTTCGGCGCCGACACACTCACGGCGATGGTCGCCATCGGCATCGCGACCATCCCGTCGTTCGCGCGAATCGCGCGGTCGGGGACCTTGCAGGTGGGCAGCAGCGAGTTCGTGCTCGCGGCGCGCGCGGCCGGACGCTCGCGCGGGAACATCGCCGTGCGCCACGTGCTGCCGAACATCTCGGGCCTGCTGATCGTGCAGTCCTCGGTGTCGTTCGCGATCGCCGTGCTGGCCGAGGCGGCGCTGTCGTTCCTCGGCTTCGGCACGCGGCCGCCGACACCGTCGTGGGGCCGGATGCTGCAGGAGTCGCAGGAGCTGCTGACCATTCATCCACGGCTCGCGCTGGTGCCGGGCGTTGCGATCGCGGTGGCGGTGCTCGGCTTCAACCTGCTGGGCGACGGCTTGCGCGACCGGCTCGACCCGCGATTGGCGGCGCGCGCATGACTCTCACAGTGGAAGGCCTGCGGGTCGCCGACCTGGTGCGCGACGTGTCGTTCTCCATCGGCGCGGGTGAACGCGTCGGGCTGATCGGCGAGTCGGGGTCGGGGAAGTCGCTCACGGCATTGTCGATCATGGGGCTGCTGCCGGACGAGCTGAGCGCGACGGGTTCGGTGCGGTTGACCGATCGCGAGCTGCTGGGCGCGTCCGAACGCGAGCTGTCGCGGTTGCGCGGCAACGGGTTGTCGATGGTGTTCCAGGAGCCGATGACGGCGCTGAACCCGGCGATGCGCGTGGGCCGGCAGGTGACCGAGCCGTTTCGCGTGCACGGGCGGCGCGGGCGTCCGGCGGAGGAGCTGCTGGCGGCGGTCGGGCTGCCGGGCACCGCGCGGGCGTATCCGCATCAGCTTTCGGGCGGGCAGCGGCAGCGGGTGGTGCTGGCGATGGCGCTGGCCAACGAGCCGTCGCTGCTGATCTGCGACGAGCCGACGACGGCGCTCGACGTGACGGTGCAGGCGCAGATCCTGTCGTTGATCAAGGGTTCCTTGTCAGCGGAAGCCGCGTTGCTGTTCATCACGCACGATCTGGCGGTGGTGGCGTCGGTGTGCGAGCGGGTGCTGGTGATGCTGGACGGGGAGATCGTGGAGCGCGGGTCGACGAAGGACGTGTTGACCACGCCGCAGCACGAGTACACGAAGGCGCTGTTGGCGGCTTCTGACCTGGAGGCTTCCCGATGATCGAGGTCCGAGATCTGACGCGCGTCTACCAGCGCCGGGATGTTCAGGCGTTGCGTGGCGTGAGCTTCGACGTCGAGGCTGGTCAGCGGTTCGGCATCGTCGGCGAGTCGGGGTC
This sequence comes from Amycolatopsis sp. 2-15, assembly GCF_030285625.1. Taxonomy (NCBI): domain Bacteria; kingdom Bacillati; phylum Actinomycetota; class Actinomycetes; order Pseudonocardiales; family Pseudonocardiaceae; genus Amycolatopsis; species Amycolatopsis carbonis. Next base: position 1,550,997 of record NZ_CP127294.1, on the reverse strand, counting down.
CGGGAAGTCGACTTTGGTCCGGCTGCTCGCCGCGCTGGACCGGCCGACGTCGGGCACGGTTTCCTTCGACGGCCGGCGGATCGACAACCTGCCGGAGCGGAAGCTGGGGTTCCTGCGCTCGTCGATGCAGATCGTCTTCCAGGACCCGATGGGTTCGCTCGACCCGCGGATGCGCGTGCGCGACATCATTTCCGAGCCGTTGGGCCGCCGTTCGCCGGAGCGGGTGGCCTCGTTGCTGGAAGCCGTCGGCCTGCCCGCCGACGCCGCTTCGCGCTACCCGCACCAGTTCTCCGGCGGCCAGCGCCAGCGCATCTCCATCGCCCGCGCGCTGGCGCCGAACCCGAGCGTGCTGCTGGCCGACGAGCCGGTGAGCGCCCTCGACGTCTCCGTGCGCGCCCAGATCCTCGACCTGCTGGCGCGCCTGGTGGCGGAGTTCTCGTTGACGCTCGTTTTCGTCTCCCACGACCTCGGCGTGGTGCGGCACGTGTGCGACCGCGTCGCCGTGATGCGGCGCGGGGAGATCGTGGAGATCGGCGCCGTCGAGGAGGTCTACGAAACGCCTCAGCACGAGTACACCCGGGAACTGCTGGCGGCCGCGCCCAACCTGCGCGCCGAGCTGGCCCGGCTGATTGGAGGGCCGAGTGGAGGGAGCGCGAAAGATGCCTGACTACCCCGAGGGATTGCCGATCGGTTCCGGCTGGGTGTCTACTTCGGACACTTCGGACGTGATTTTCCCCTACGACGGCAGTGTGATCGGTTCGGCCCCGGTCGGCACTCCCGTCCTGGCGACACGTGCGATCGACGAGGCCGTGGCTGTCGCGCGCGAGGTCGCGGCCCTTCCTTCGCGGACGCGGCGGCAGTTGCTGAACGACGTGGCCGCCGCGTTGCGCTCACAGAGCGCCGAGTTCGAAGCGTTGCTGGTCTGGGAAACCGGAAAACCGCTGGTCGACTGCCGGGTGGAGGTCGCGCGCACGATCGTCACGTGGGAAGCCGCGGCCGAGGAGGTTTCGCGCCTGCACGGCGAAACCGTGCCCCTGGACCTGTTGCCTTCGGGCGACGGCCTCGTCGGCTTCTGGAAACGCAAACCGATCGGCGTTGTCGTCGGGATCGCCGGGTTCAACTACCCGGTGCTGCTGGCGTCGCACAAAATCGCGCCGGCCATCGCGGCCGGCTGTCCCGTGGTGGTGAAGCCTGCGCCGCAGACGCCCTTGGCCACGCTGTGGCTGGTTCACCTCGTCCGTTCCTCGGCGCCCATTCCGGCCATGGTGCAACTGGTCACCGGCGACGCCTCGGTCGGTTCCGCGCTGGTCACCGACCGCCGTATCGGCGCGGTGTCGTTCACCGGCTCGGCCGCCGTCGGCCACCAGATCGCCCGCGACGCCGCCCCGACCAAGACCTTGCTGGAGCTGGGCTCGAACGCGGCTCTGGTTGTCGCTGAAGACGCCGACCTCGAAGCCGCCGCAGACGCCGTGTTGCGTGGCGGGTTCTACGCCTCCGGCCAAGCGTGCATCTCGGTGCAGCGGGTTCTGGTCGTTTCTTCGGTGGCCGCGGAATTCACCGCTCGCGTGCTGGCTCGCCTTGCTGAAGTCGTCGTCGGCGATCCGCGCTCGGAGACCACCCGCGTGTCCAAACTGATCGATTCCCGCTCCACCGACCGCGTCGTCGAGTGGGTCGACAAAGCGACCGCCGCCGGCGCGCGCGTGCTGGCCGGCGGCTCTCTGCGTGACGGCGCCCTGGAACCGACGGTGTTGGCCGACGTCCCCGACGGCGTCGAATGCTGGGACGAGGAAATCTTCGGCCCCGTCGTCTGCCTCCGCACGGTGTCCGATGTGGACGCTGCCTTCGCGGCCGTCAACGCCTCTCGCTACGGGCTCCACGCCAGCGTCTACAGCCGGTCCCTGAACACCGCCTTCCGCGCTCTCGACGAGCTCGACGTCGGCGGCGTCGTCGTGAACGAAGTCCCCGGCTTCCGCTCCGACACCATGCCCTACGGCGGCGTCAAGGACTCCGGCATCGGCCGCGAGGGCCCCCGCTTCGCTGTGGAAGAACTGACCGTGACGAGGATGGCGGTGCTGCGCCCGTGACCTACGAAAACCTCTTCCGCCTCGACGGCCGCCGCGCCGTCGTCCTGGGTGGTGGCAGCGGCATCGGCCGCGAAGCCGCGCGGGCGCTGGCCGCGCACGGTGCCCACGTGATCTGCGCCGACCGCGACATCGCCGCCGCGCGCGAGACGGGTGTGGCCGAGGCGTACGAGATCGACCTCCTCCAACCCGGCGCCGTCGAGAAGGCGGCCGCGGACCTGGGTGAGCTCGACGTCGTCGTCCTGACCGCCGGCGTCAACGTCCGCAAGCGCCTCCTCGACTACACCCGCGACGAGTTCAACCGCGTCGTCGAGCTGAACCTCGGCGTAGCGTTCGAGGTGGTGCGCGCGTTCGGCGGGCCGATGGTCACGCGTGGGCGCGGCAGCATCATCGGGTTCTCCTCGATCCGCGGCACGACCGTCGAGCCGGGTCAAGGGCCGTACGCCGCGACAAAAGCCGGCCTGGTGCAGCTCTTCCGCACCGCTGCCGCGGAGTTCGGGCCTTCGGGCGTCCGCGTGAACGCCATCGCGCCGGGCGTCGTCGAAACCCCGCTCACCGCGCAGATCAAGCAGAATCCCGGCTGGTACGACGCCTACGCCACCAAGGGCGCCCTCGGCCGCTGGGCGCGCGCCGACGAGCTGGCCGGCGCCGTGGTGTACCTCGCTTCGGACGCTTCGACGTTCGTCACGGGCTCCGTGCTCGCCGTCGACGGGGGCTGGACCGCCGTCGACGGACGTTTCGAACCACCCGCTTCGTGAATCGGAGGTAACGATGGAGCTGGCCGATCTGACCGCGGTGGACCTGGTCGCGGGCTACCGGGCGGGCACGGTCTCGCCCGTCGAGGCGACCGAGGCCGTCCTCGCCCGCATCGAGGCGCGCGAGCCGCAGCTGCACGCCCTGTACGCGCACGACGCGGCTTCAGCGCGCTCTGCCGCGAAGCAGTCCGAAGCCCGTTGGCACGCCGGCGAGCCGCTGGGCCCGATCGACGGCGTTCCCTTGACGCTGAAGGAAAACATCGCCACCCGCGGCACGCCCGTCCCGCTCGGCACCGCCGCCACCGCCCTCACCCCGGCCGCCGCCGACGCCCCCGCCGCCGCGCGCGTCCGCGAGTCCGGCGCCGTGCTGCTGGCCAAAACGACCATGCCCGACTACGGCATGCTCACCTCCGGCCTCTCCAGCTTCCACACCGCCACCCGCAACCCGTGGGACCTCTCGCGCACCCCCGGCGGCTCCAGCGCCGGCGCCGCCGCGGCCGCCGCGTCGGGCTACGGCCCCCTCCACGTCGGCACCGACATCGGCGGCTCCATCCGCCTGCCCGCCGGCTGGTGCGGCCTTGTCGGCCTGAAACCGAGCTTCGGCCGCGTGCCGGTGGACCCGCCGTTCCTCGGCCGCGCCGCGGGCCCGCTGACCAGGACCGTCGCCGACACCGCGCTGCTGATGAGCGTCCTGTCCGCCCCCGACACCCGCGACCACCTCAGCCTCCCGCCCGAGGCGGTGGACTGGTCCGCGGTGGAGCCTGCCCTCGACGGCCTCCGCGTCGGCCTCCACCTCGACCCCGGCGTCGGCCTGCCCGTCGACCCGGAGATCACCGCCGCGGTCACCGCCGCCGCCCGCGCGTTCGAGTCGGCGGGCGCGATCGTGGAGCCGCTTCAGCCGTTCCTGACCCGGGAATTGCTCGACGGCTTGGACGTGTTCTGGCGCGTCCGCGCGTGGTCGGACCTGCTCGCCATCCCGGAGGACCGCCGCGCCCGCGTCCTGCCCTACATCTCGGAATGGGCCGCCGGAGCGGCGACCACGTCCGGAGTGGACACCTACCGCGGCTTCGCCTGCATCGACCGCATCAGCGTCGCCGCCTTGCGGGCCACCGCGCCGTACGACGTCGTCCTGTCCCCGGTGTGCGCCGTCCCGGCCCCGCCGTTCGACCACGCGTCCCCGACCAACGACCCGGCCCGGCCGTTCGAGCACATCCCGTTCACCGTGCCCTACAACATGTCCGGCCAGCCCGCGGTCGCCCTCAACTGCGGCTACACGACGGACGGCATCCCGATCGGCCTGCAGATCGCGGGCCCGCGCTTCGCGGACGCAGCGGTACTTCGCGCCGCGACGGCGTACGAACGGTTGCGCCCGGAGCAGCGGGCCTGGCCGTTCTGAGGTCGCCGAGGCCGTCGGCGTCTGAGACTCAGGCGCCGACCGCCTCCGCCAACGCCAGCACCCGCTGCGCTTCCTCCACGTGCAGGTTCTCGATCATCCGCCCGTCCACCGTCACCACGCCCCGGCCGGCCGCGCGGGCCTCGTCGAAGGCCGCGATCACGCGGCGCGCGTGGTCGACCTCCGCGGGGGAGGGGGCGAAGATCCGGTTGCACGGCTCCAGCTGCGACGGGTGAATCAGGGTCTTGCCGTCGAAGCCGAAGGCGCAGCCCTGGCGGCATTCGGCCTCGAAACCGGCGGTGTCCTTCACATCGTTGTAGACGCCGTCGAGGATGACCTTGCCCGTGGCGCGGGCGGCGAGGACGGCGGTCGACAACGCGGTCAGCAGCGGCGCGCGACCCGGGACGAAGGCGGCGTGCAGTTCCTTCGCCAGGTCGTTCGTGCCCATCACGAGCACGGTGAGCCGCGACGATGCGGCGGCGATCTCCGCAGCGTTCAAGATCGCGACGGGCGTCTCCAGCATCGCCCAGATCTTCGTCTTCTCGGGTGCGCCCCCGAGCTCCAGGGCGCGCTCGATGTTGTGCACCTCGCTCGCCGAGTTCACCTTCGGCACGACCACGGCGGCGGGGCCGGCGGACGCGGCGGCGCGCAGGTCGGCGTCGTGCCATTCGGTGTCGAGGCCGTTGACGCGGATGGCCACCTCGCGCGTCCCGTAGTTCCCCAGCGCGGCGCACACCCGCTCGCGCGCGGCTTCCTTGGCGTCCGGCGCGACGGCGTCCTCGAGGTCGAGGACGAGCGCGTCGGCCGGCAGGTTCTTGGCCTTCTCGAGCGCGCGTTCGTTGGCGCCCGGCATGTAGAGCACCGATCGGCGGGGCCGGATCTGCGTCATGCTCGCTCCTCACGCGACAGAACTCGACGGGACTCGACGGGATTCGACGGTCGACAAACCCTAATCCGGGCCCGGGTGACACCGCTGCGGCGAAGGTCACCGCCAACCGGGTGACCCCCTCCCCAGCTGCGACGTCCACAGTGGAACACAGCTTGGTTGCGCCGAACGGCGTAACCCGCTGGACTCTTTGCCGCGGCTGAGTTCCGGTCCACGGGTAGCCGTTCGTAGGCGGTCCGTAACGCCACTCATCTCCGGCTCACTCGCTTGGCGGCACCGTCGGGCCGAAGTCCGCCGACCGCCTACCGACCGGTCACCGACCGCTGAGCGCCGCCGATCGCAGCCACTCGCGCAACGTGAAGACCCCGTGCCGCCGCACTGGTACTCAAGTCATGTGCCCGTTTCACAAGGCACACAGGGGTACAGGTTGTTGAAGGAGGCGGACTCGTGGCGGCTACACCTCAGAACACCGAGCGCTCGACGGTCGCCGGCGGCGCGAAGCGCAGCCGGTCGATGCCGAGCCGGGTGGTGCCGCCGATCGAGCTCCCCGCGAGCGTCGACGAACTGGCGCGCAAGGCCGCGGCCCTGCTGGGCTGGAACGGCGTTGTGCTGCCCGAGGCGACCCTGCTCGGCCGCAAGGTCAGCATCGTCGCCCGGCTTCGCACCGACGTGCACGCGGAGCGGATCGCGATGGGTGTCGGTCCCGTCGCCGATCGCGCCACCGTCGACACCTGGACCTGGCCAGAGCTGGCCGCGACCGCACCCGCGCCGGCCGCCGAGATCATCGGCGTCCTCGCGGTCGCACGGCACTGGCGGACCGCGATGGCCTCCGCGGTTCCGTTCGCACGTTACGGCGAGGCCGCGATGGTTCTCCCATCGCCTGCCGTACTGACGGAAGACTACGTGGCGAACTGCCTGCCGCGCGCTCGTGCGTATGGGCTCGCCATCGCCACCGCCGACCCCCACGCCCAGGTCGACCTCGACCTCGAGGGCCGCACCGAGCGCATCCTCCTCGCCGAGGACCCTGTGTCGCGCTGGGTCAACGAGATGGCCTACGACCTGCTGCTGCGCACCGCCGAAGTCCCCGCCGACGTCGACTGACCGCCCGGCGCGTCCGTCCCGATCCGGCTACCCTCGCGGACATGCGAGTCGTCATTGCCGGTGGACACGGTCAGATCGCCCTTCGTCTCGAGAAGCTGCTGTCCGAGCGGGGTGATCAGCCCGTCGGGATCGTGCGCAACCCCGATCACGAAGGCGACCTGCTCGCGGCCGGCGCCGAGACCGTGGTGCTCGACCTGGAGCAGTCCGATGTGGACGCGGTCGCCGAGGTACTCCGTGGGGCCGACGCGGCGGTGTTCGCCGCGGGCGCCGGACCGGGCAGTGGCGCGGCGCGCAAGGACACTGTCGACCGTGGGGCCGCGGCGCTGTTCGCCGAGGCGGCCCAGAGCGCGGGCGTCCGGCGATTCATCCAGATCGGCTCCATGGGCGCCGACACTCCCGACGCGCCGGGCCTCGAGCCCGTTTTCCGCGCCTACCTGCACGCGAAGGCGGCGGCGGAGGAAGATCTGAAGGCCCGCGACCTCGACTGGACGATCCTGCGCCCCGGCGAGCTGACCAACGACTCCGGCAGCGGCAACGTCAAGATCGCCCCCAAGACCGGCCGCGCCGCCGTGCCGCGGGAGGACGTCGCCGCCGTGGTCGTCGCCCTGCTCGACGCGCCGGCCACCGCGCGTCGCACCCTTGAGCTGATCTCCGGTGAGGACTCGATCGCGGACGCGATCTCGGCGCTCTGACCTGCACCTCTAGGATTGGATCCGTACCCACCGGACCACAGAGATGGGGAATCCTTCCTTGCGGGACATCGCGGTTTTCAGTGGTAGCGCTCATCCCGAACTGGCGGCGGAGATCTGCACCCACCTCGGGGTTCCGCTGCTCCCGGTGCAGTTCGAACGCTTCGCCAACGACTGCCTCCAGGTGCAGCTGCAGGCCAACTGCCGCGAACGCGACGTCTACATCATCCAGCCGCTGGTGAAGCCGGTGCAGGAGCACCTGGTGGAGCTGCTGCTGATGCTCGACGCGGCGCGCGGCGCGTCGGCGGCCCGCATCTCCGTGGTGATGCCGCACTACGCGTACGCGCGCTCGGACAAGAAGGACGCGCCGCGCATCTCCATCGGCGGCCGGCTCGTGGCCGACCTCATGGTCACCGCCGGCGCCGACCGCGTGCTCGCCATGACGCTGCACTCGCCGCAGGTCCACGGCTTCTTCTCGGTGCCCGTCGACCACCTGCACGCGCTGCACGAGCTGGCGCGGCACTTCCGGCAGTACGACCTGTCCAACGCCACCGTCGTCTCGCCCGATCTCGGCAACGCGAAGGAGGCCGCGCACTTCGCGCGGCTGCTCGGCGCGCGCGTCGCGTCGGGCACGAAGCAGCGCTACGCCGACGACCGCGTGGAGATCACGTCGGTGATCGGCGACATCGCCGGCCGCGACGTGATCGTGCTCGACGACGAGATCGCGCGCGGCAGCACCGTGCTGGAGCTGCTCGACCGCCTGCGGGAGCTGAAGCCGCGCACGATCCGCGTCGCCTGTACCCACGGGTTGTTCGCGGACAAGGCGATCGACCGGATCGGCAGCCAGGAGGACGTGCTGGAGATCGTCTGCACCAACACCGTGCCCGTCGCGGTGGAGGAGCGCAGCGAGAAGCTGAAGATCCTGTCGATCGCGCCGGCGATGGCCGAGGCGATGCGGCGGATCCACAACGGCGAGTCGGTCAGCTCGCTGTTCGAGCCGATCTAGGCCGGCCCGAGCACCCGGTCCAGGTACGTGTTGGTGAACGTGCCGGCCGGGTCACACTCCTTGCGCACGCGCAGAAAATCGTCGAAGTGCGGGTAGCGCGTGCGCAGGGTGTGGGCGTCGAGGTCGTGCATCTTGCCCCAGTGCGGGCGGCCGCCGACCTGGGCGACGATCGCCTCGAAGCCCGCGAAGTATTCGCGGTAGGGCATGCCGACGAACTGGTGGATGGCGATGTAGGCCGAGTCGCGGCCGTTCGCCGTGGACAGCCAGATGTCGTCGGCCGCGGCCACGCGCACCTCGACGGGGAACATCACCGGGTTCTCGAGCCGCGGCACGAGCGCGCGCAGCTCGGCGAGCACGTCGAGCAGTGATTCACGTGGAACCGCGTATTCGGACTCGACGAACCGCACGCCGCGGTGCGTCACGAACACGCGGTGCGAGAGGTCGCTGTACTCGCGCGCCGACAACACTTGCGCGGCGAACCCGCCGAGCGGCTGCACGAGCTTCGGCACGGCGCGGCCGAGCCGGCAGATGCCGCCGAACGCGACGTTCTCCGTGAGCTCGTAGTCCACGAACTGGCGCACCTTCGACAGCGGCCTGCGCTCGGTGCCGAGCGGCTGCCGGTTGTTGCGCTTGACCAGGGCGTTTTTGCCGTAGGGGAACCAGTAGAACTCGAAGTGGTCGCACGCGGCGGCGAACTCGTCGAAGCCTTCGAGCACCTGCTCCAGCGGCTCGGGCCGTTCCTGCGCGGTTAACACGAACGAGGGTTCACACTGCAGGGTGACGGTGGTGATCACGCCGAGGGCCCCGAGCCCGACGCGGGCGGCGTTGAACAGGTCCGGGCGCTCGTCGGCGGAGCAGGTGACGACGGAGCCGTCGGCGAGCACGAGCTGCAGCCCGACGATCTGCGCCGAGATGCCGCCGAAGCGCGCGCCGGTGCCGTGGGTGCCGGTGGAAATCGCGCCGGCGATGGTCTGTGCGTCGATGTCGCCGAGGTTCGTCATGGCCAGGCCGAGGCCGTCGAGCTCGGCGTTGAGCTGCTTGATCGTGGTTCCGGCGCGCACGGTCACGCGGTGCGTTTCGAGGTCGGCCGTCTCGATGCCGGTCCAGCGCGTGAGGTCGAGCGCGTCGCTCTCGGCGACGGCGATGGCCGTGAAGGAGTGGCCGCTGCCCCACGGCCGCACGCGGCGGCCGGAGCCGGCGATGCCGCTCACGACATCGGCGACCTCCGCCGTGCTGCGGGGCCGGTGCACCCGTTGCGGGGAGGCCTTGGCGGTGCCGGCCCAGTTGCTCCACGGAGTCATCGCGCACCTTGTCGTCGCTGAGCTGAGTGTCGTTGAAGGTAGTTGGTGGAACAGTAAGTGAATGAGATTCGCGTTTCAAGCGTTGTTGTCGTACCGTAAGTCCGTGACCACCTCTCCGAACGGCTACGACCTCGCGACGAAGGACCTCGATCCGCCCTTCGCGATCGTCGACCTCGATGCGTTCGACGCGAACGCCGACGATCTCCTGCGTCGTGCCGCCGGCAAGCCGATCCGGGTGGTCAGCAAATCGGTCCGGTGCCGCTACCTGCTGGAACGCGTCCTCGCGCGCGACGGCTTCGAGGGCCTGATGTGCTACTCGCTCGCCGAGGCCGGGTGGCACGTGGAGCAGGGCACGACGCGCGACATCGTCGTGGCCTACCCCACGGCCGACCACGAGGCGCTGCGCCGCCTCGCCGCGTCGGACGAAGCGCGCGCGGCCATCACGATCATGGTCGACTCAACGGAGCACCTCGACCTCGTCGACGCCGCCCTCGGCCACGGCCACCCGGACATCCGCGTGTGCCTGGAGCTCGACGCGTCGTGGCGCCCGCTGCCCGGCGTCCACGTCGGCACGCGGCGTTCGCCGGTGTTCACCGTGAAACAAGCCGTGTCCTTCGCCCGCGAAATCGCCGCGCGGCCAGGCTTCGTGCTCAAAGGACTGATGGCGTACGAAGGCCAGATCGCCGGCCTCGGCGACGCGGCCGGCAGTGGCGTGTCCAACTCCGTGATCGGCTGGATGCAGCGCCGCTCGGCTGCCGAAATCTCGCGCCGCCGCGGTGCCGTCGTCCGCGCCGTGCGCGACATCGCCGACCTCGAGTTCGTCAACGGCGGCGGCACCGGCAGCATCGAAACGACCGGCGCGGAACCCGCGGTCACCGAAATCGCCGCCGGCTCAGGCCTCGTCGCGCCGACGTTGTTCGACGGCTACTCCCGCTTCCACCCACGCCCCGCCGCGCTCTTCGCGCTGCCCGTCGTCCGCCGCCCGGCCCGCGACGTCGCCACCCTGTTCGCCGGCGGCTACATCGCCTCGGGCCCCGCGGGCGCCTCGCGCGTCCCCTCGCCCCACCTCCCGGCCGGCCTGAAACTCCTCGGCTTCGAAGGCGCCGGCGAGGTCCAAACCCCGGTCACGGGCCCCGCCGCCCGCACCCTGCGCCTCGGCGACCGCGTCTGGCTCCGCCACGCCAAGGCCGGCGAACTCGCCGAACGCTTCGACGCCTACCACCTCCTGCGCGGCGACCAACTGGACCGCACCGTCCCGACTTACCGCGGGGAACACAAGAACTTCGGCTGACGTCAGTCGCGGGGGGACCGGGAGGCCGCAACGGCCGAGTTGTCCACAGCGGACACGAGTTGTGGACAATTCCTGTGGACAAACAGAAAATCCTTGCACCTCCCACTGGAGGAGCAGGCACGCTTGTCTCCGTGGAAGACGACGAACTTCTCTCGATCGGCGAGCTCGCCCGGCGAGCCAAGTTGTCGGTCAAGGCGGTCCGCTACTACTCCGACCTCGGGCTGGTTCCCCCGGCCGGCCGGGATTCGGCCGGGCGGCGGCGGTACCGCGCGGATGCGGCAAAAAGGCTCGGCTTGGTCCGGACCTTGCGGGCGCTCGGCGTCGGGCTGAAGACCATTCGAGCCGTCGTCGGACGAGAAGCCGAGCTGAGCGACGTCGCGGCCGGAGAGGCTGAGGCGATCCAAGCGACGATCAAGGTGCTCCAAGTGCGGCGCGCGGTTCTGTTGGCCGTCGCACGCAGTGGGGTCGGTTGGGAGGAAGTCGAGATGGTGCATGAGCTGGCCGCGATGTCGGCACGGGAGCGGCGGAAGCTGATCGGTGAGTTCCTCGACGAAGTCTTCGGCGGGCTCGGCGCGCAGGTGGCGGGCCCCAAACGCAGCCTCACCCCGGAGCTCCCCGACGATCCGACCCCCGACCAGGTCGACGCCTGGGTCGAGCTCGCCGAGCTCACCCAAGATCCGGACTTCCGCGCCACACTCCACAACCTGGCCGCCGCCCAGCCCCGCACTCGAACCCCGGCCAAAGACGTCATCGCCGAAGTCGCCGGAATCAACCATGAAGCAGACCCCAAAGGACCAGAAGGCGCTCAAGCCGTCCACCGCATCAACCCGACCCGGCAAGACCTGGTCCGCATCAACCAAGCCCAAGACGCCCGCCGGGACCACTACCTCCGGCTACTGGCCACGATCAACGGCTGGCCGCGCCAACCCCGCTCACCCCGGCCCTCGAGTGGTTCGAGAAAGCCGCCCGCCATCACTCGCCGAACTTGCTCGCCAAGTAGCCCTTCACCACGTGCTTGGCCTCCGCCACGATCCGCTCGTCGCCCTGCGGGTCGCGGCGGAACGCCAGCTTCAGCAGCGCATCGGCCGTCTCGTTGGCGATGGCGATGGCGAACCGGAGCTCGTCCGCCGGTCGGTTGACCTGCACGCGCAGGATGTCCACCAGCGAGTCGACGATCACGGAGTTGTTGTCGCGCTCCTCGTCGAGGAGCTGGACGTCGATGACGTCACCGAAGTGGACCTTGGAGAAGCCCGGGATCTCGCGGTGCATCTTCAGATAGATGTCGAGCACGGAGTCGACGATGTTCCACCAGTGCTCGGGGTTGAGCTCCTTCAGCCGCTCGTTCACGGCGGCCACGAAGCGCTCCAGGTTGCGCTGCGTCAGCGCCTGGACGACGGCCCGCTTGTCGGGGAAGAACTGGTACAGCGAGCCCACCGCGACGTTCGCGCGTTTGGCGATCAGCGTGGTCGTCAGCGCGTCGTAGCCGAGCTCGTCGATGAGCTGCGCGCTGGCGTCGAGCATCTGCTCCACGCGCTTGGCGCTGCGCTGCTGCACGGGCTTGCGCCGCAGCGGAGTGGTCTCCGCCTGGGTCTCCGACACTCTCGTTCCTCGGTCCTTCTCGCTTCCCTGTTCCGCCGGTGCCGACGGAACCACTCGTCTGATCTGGGACTTTAGCGCCCTTGTGGGCTTCCCCCTGGACGAGTGACGACCTAGCATGTGAGAACTTTTCACGTTCACCCGACCGGGTGGCCGGATGAGAAAGGTGTGTTCCGCCGGTGAACTATCCGACCTTCCCGCCCGAATTCCTGTGGGGTGTCTCGACCTCGGCGTTCCAGATCGAAGGCGCCACGGCCGAAGCCGGCCGCGGACCGTCCATCTGGGACACCTTCACCGCGACCGACGGCAAGATCGCCCGCGGTGAGGACGCCAAGGTAGCGGCGGACCACTACCACCGCTACTCCGAAGACATCGCCCTGATGGCGGAACTCGGTGTGGGCGCCTACCGGATGTCCACCGCCTGGCCGCGCATCCAGCCGACCGGCACCGGCAAACCCAACTCCGACGGCCTCGCCTTCTACGACAAGCTCATCGACGACGTCTGCGCCGCCGGCATCGCACCCGCCGTCACGCTGTACCACTGGGACACGCCCCAGGCGCTCGAAGACGACGGCGGCTGGCTCAACCGCGACACCGCGCACCACTTCGCCGAGTACGCCGCCATCCTCGGCGAGCGCTTCGCCGACCGGGTGAAGCTGTGGATCCCGCTCAACGAGCCCATGGTCATGTCGATCTACGGCTACGGCATCGGCGAGTACGCGCCCGGCCGGTTCCTCCTGCTCGACGCGCTCCCGACGGCCCACCACCAGAACCTCGCCCACGGCCTCGCCACTCAGGCGCTGCGGGCCGCCGGTGCCGAGAGCATCGGCACGGCCAACAACCACTCGCCCATCTGGCCCGCCGACGAAGACGACAAAACCGAAGCCGCCAAAACCTGGCTCGACGCTCTCCTCAACCGCACCTTCGCCGACCCGGTCCTGCTGGGCACCTACCCCGAGCAGATCCACCCTCACCTGCCCGAGGGTTTCGCCGACGACCTGTCCACCATCCACCAGCCGCTCGACTTCTACGGCGTCAACTACTACGAGCCCCAGGGCGTCGCGGCACCCGGCGAGGGGAACCCTCTTCCGTTCGAGCTGCGCCCGGTCGAGGGTTACCCGATGACCACCAACGACTCGCCGATCGTGCCTCAGGGACTGCGCGAGCTGCTGGTGTCGTTCCAGGACCGCTACCGCGAGCACCTTCCGCCCGTCTACATCACCGAAAACGGCTGCAGCTTCGCCGACGCACCCGCCGCAGACGGCCAAGTCCACGACCCCGAACGCATCGACTTCCTCGACGGCCACCTCCGGGCCCTGCGCGAAGCTATGAACGCCGGCGTCGACGTGCGCGGCTACTTCGTCTGGTCCCTGCTCGACAACTTCGAATGGTCCAAGGGCTACGCACCCCGCTTCGGGCTCGTGCACGTGGACTACGAGACTCAGCGCCGCACACCGAAGGACTCCTTCGCCTGGTACCGAAAGCTGGTCCGCCATGAGTGACACGACCATCAACCGGGTTCCGGCAGCACTGGCTGAACCAGTCGCGCGCGTGCGACCGGGCTGGATGAGCCTGCTGTTCTTCGCGAACATCGCGATGTGGCTCGGGATCTACGCGCCGATCCAGGTTCTGCTCCCGCAGCAGGCCGAGCTGCTCGACGCCGCGAACAAGGAAACCGTGTTCGGTGTGGTCACGGGCGTCGGCGCGGCGGTGGCGCTCGTCGCGAACCCGCTGGTCGGCCTGCTGTCCGACCGCACGGTCTCGCGTTTCGGCCGCCGCCACCCGTGGACCGTCCTGGGCGCGGTCCTCGGCGCGGCCGGGCTCCTGGTGCTGGCCGAGGCGCCCAACGTCGTCGTGATGACCATCGGCTGGTGCCTCGTGCAGGCCGGGCTCAACGGCATGCTCGGCGCCACGCTCATGTGCGGCATCGCCGACCGCGTCCCGGTCGGGCAGCGCGCGCAGGTCGGCGGGCTCGTCGGCATCGCGCAGATGCTCGGCACGGTCCTCGGCGCCGTGGTGGTCGTGGTGATGCTCGACGTGGCGGGCCTGCCGCTGGGGTACGCGGTGTGCGCGGTGATCGTGCTCGGCGGGGCCGGCGCGTTCGTGTTCCGCACCCCCGACGCGCGCCTGCCGCTGGAGTTCCGGCCCAGCACCCGACTCCGGCGGTTCTTCAAGGACCTCTGGGTGTCGCCGCGCAGGCACCCGGACTTCGCGTGGGCCTGGGGCTGTCACTTCATGATCAACCTCGGCAACGCGTTCGGCACGCTCTTCCTGCTGTTCTTCCTCAAGGACGCCGTGCACTACCCCTCGCCGGAAGACGGGCTGCTCATCATGATGGGCCTCTACGGCGTGGCGTTGGTGATCGGCGCCGTGCTGGCCGGGCACTTCTCCGACAAGTCGGGCCGCCGCAAGCCGTACGTCCTGGCGTCCTCGGCCGTGATGGCAGTCGCGGCCCTGCTGCTGGTGGTGTGGCAGACGTGGCCGGCGGCTTTGATCGCGTCGCCACTGCTGGGCATCGGGTTCGGCGTGTACATGGCCGTGGCGCTGGCGATGCTCACGCAGGTGCTGCCGGTCGCGCAGAACCGGGCGAAGGACCTCGGCGTGGTGAACATCGCCGGCTCGCTGCCCCAGGTCGTGGCGCCGCTGCTGACGACGCTGATCCTCAAGTTCCTCGGCGGCTACCCGGCGCTGTTCGGGGCTGCGGCACTGGCGACGGTCCTCGCGGGTGTGCTCGTCACGCGAGTGAAGGCCGTCCGGTAATCAACAGAGCGGCAATTAACAGAGCAGTAATCAACAGAGTGGTAATCGGGCAAACCCGATAACTCCGGGAAGTGGAACCGCGGGCCGGTGCCGGTCGGGGGAGGGGAGTGCAACGGCACCGGCCCGCGGAGTTTGTGGTCGTAGCCAGGGAGTTGGCCCGGCTGCGATGATCTTCAACCTAGCGGCGGATTTCGCCGTCCGCTAGAGCCTGCAGTGACAATTTTCGATTAATCGCGGTGGGGACTGGGGAACCGGGGCTGGTTCGCTCCGCTCGGGGGGACGGACGAACCAGCCCGCGGCCACGGCGAGAGTGCCGGTGCCGGTCCGACCGGGGCAGTCGGGTCCGGCGCTCGCTCGCCTGCTCGGGATCAGGCCGTGACGGCCCGGGGGTTCACCAGCGCGTGGCGGCCGGTGGTTTCGGCGGGCGTCGCGCGCCGAGCCTGGTTCGGGACGCGGCGCCGGCTCGCGCGGCTCTCGTCCTGCGTGCGGGCCTGCGGAGCGAGGCCGCCGGCGACGAGGTGCTCGTGCGCCACCTGCCACACCGAGCACGGCGCCTTGCAGCGGTGCCACCGGGTGGAGCACGTGGGGCAGTCACCGCGCTCGTCCGGCTCGTGGGCCTGCAGCATCGCCCGCCAGCCTTCGGTCAGGCGCGGCAGTTCGGAGCGGGCCACCGAGACGAGCGACTGGGCGTCGGCGCGGGTCGCCAGGTCGGACAGCATGTCGAGGCGTTCCCAGACCGCGTTGCGGAGGACCTGCCCGAGTACCTGATCCATGGAGAGCTCACCGTTACCTTTCCGCCATTTTGGCGGCTTCGTTGAGAGCGGCCCTGAGCTGGCCGAGCTGACCGGATGTCAGGCGAGCGGTCTCGCCGGGAGGCGAAACGACGACGACCTGGTCGTTTTCCACGAACACCGTTACCGCGCGCTCGCGGCTGATGAGGTCACCGCACTGCACCCGCCACACCAGCTGTCCGCCTTCGTAGTGACGGACACCCGCGGTGCGGGGGTCGGCCGCGGCGGAGGGGGTGACCGGCCGGGTCGCGGTCGCGACTCCCGGCACGCCCGGGGCAGGGCGCAAGGGCCGCATCGCGGTCCCGGCATGTCCTCCTGCGAGCGAGTCAACGAACTCCACTGGCCCTCCACCGCTCTCTCGTCCCGTGTGCACCTTGCGAGATGCACATCCGCGTCGTCGCCGGTCTCCCGGTCTTCGTCGCTCTCCGTGATCGCTACCGGTGTCCGGGCGGTGACGGAGATCTGACAACTACAGTGAAGTGAAACCGAGTGCGATAGAAGTCGAAACCGCGTCATAGCGGTGACCGGGCGAGGTTCCACGGTAAGCGGTCAGTGGAGTTCGGCCGGGCCGATCAGACACACTGTCTGCTCGTTTCACATGCTTCTCGAGGTGTGCTTAGTCTGCTTCCGACGCCCAACGGACGGTGAGGGGTCGTTATGGACGCCAGTGCTGGCGACAGTGTTTCCGGTGGCACCGATGCCCGTCAGGGCAGCCCGGTTCCGCCCGATGCCTGGGAACAGCCGGAAATGCGCTCGGCGCTGGCGGCCCGGGAGGTCAGCGCGGTGTACCGCCTGTTGCGCAAGCACGGTGTCTCGCAGCGTCAGATCGCCGCGATGACCGGTCAATCGCAGTCCGAGGTGTCGGAGATCCTCAAGGGTCGCCAGGTCATGGCCTACGACGTGCTCACGAGAATCGCCGACGGCCTGGGTGTCCCCCGTGGATACATGGGTCTCGCGTACGACGAGACCACGGCGATACGGGTCGTCGGTTCGTCCGACGGCCGGCAGGCTGAGGAGGACGAGTCCGTGAAGCGACGGAGGTTCCTCGCGCACGCCGCCCAGGTCACGATGGGTGCGGCGGTGTTCGGTTCGGAATCCGGGACGTGGTCGGCGGCGCCGGCGCGCACCCCCGCGCCCGGGCGCATCGGGACGACCGACGTCCGCCAGGTGGAGGCGGCGACGAGGGCACTGCGCGCGCTCGACTACCAGTACGGCGGTGGGTTCTGCCGCGACGCCGTGGTGGCGCAGCTGTCCTGGGGCCAGCAGATGCTCGAGTCCACCGCGACCGAGGCGGTGAAGCAGCGCCTGTTCGTGGCGCTCGCCGACCTGCACAGCCTCGCCGGCTGGACGTCATTCGACACCGGCCTGATGGACTCCGCCCGCGGCCACTTCGCCAACGCGCTCGACCTGGCCAAGCAGGGTGACAGTCACCCGCTCGTCGCCAACGTCCTCTACCGCATGGGCCGCGTCTACCTGCACAACGACGCCCCCAACGACGCGCTGAAGCTCTTCCAGCTCGGCCAGATCGCCGCGCAGGAGTCGGGTTCCGAGCTCGCCGTCGCGGTGCTCTGCGCCAACGAGGCCTGGGCCTACGCGATGATGGGCAACGAGGATCAGGCCACGAAGCTGCTCGGCCGCAGCAAGGACGAGTTCGCGCGCGCCGACATCGTCAACGCCGAGTCGTGGGTGAAGTTCTTCAACGAGACCGACGTCTACGCGATGACCGGCACCGTGCACACCGTGCTGGCGCAGAAGAACCCCGAGCACACCAAGTACGCCATCCCGGCCCTGACCAGGGCCGTCGACTCCTACACCGACGACATGGCGCGCAGCAAGACGTTCATGCTCAGCGCGCTGGCCACCAACCACCTGCTCGACGGCGACCTCGACCACGGCGCCAAGGTGGGCAGCAAGGCCATCGACTACGCCGAGAGCATCAAGTCCGAGCGCATCAAGGACCGCCTCCGCCCGCTGCAGGTGGAGGCCGAGCGTCGGCGCAACAACGGTGACGCCCGTGACCTCGCCGACCGGCTCAAGATCTTCTACGCCGCCTGACGTCGTCGTCGGCCGGTTCACGCCCGAGAAGCTGCGGGGCGCGCTGGCCGGCACCTGCGCGCAGCTGGGTCTGGACCCGGCCGGCGCGCGGCTGCTGCGCTTCACCAACAACGCTGTCTACGCGCTGGCCACGGCTCCGATCGTGGTGCGGATCGTCGGCTCCACGCGGCTGCGCCACCGGGTCGACACCGTCGTGCGGGTCGCAGAGCACTTCGCGCGTCACGACATCCCCGCGATCCGCCTGCTCGAGGGCGTCGACCAGCCACTGTCCGCCGGATCGCACCTGGTCACGGTGTGGCACGAGGTGCCGTCCGTCGGGCCGGCGCCCACCTCTGCCGACCTGGCCGGGCTGCTGCGCCGCGTCCACGCGCTGCGGCCGCCGGAAGGGCTCGCCGAGTGGGCACCGTTCGACGCGGTGCGCGCCCGCGTGTCCGACGCCGAGGAGCTGTCCGACGGCGACCGCGCGTTCCTGCTGCAGCGCTGCGCGGAGGTCGAGGCGCAGCTGGCCAAGCTGGACTTCCCGCTGGCCAGGGGATTCGTTCACGGCGACGCGTACCCCGGCAACGTGATCCCCGGCCCGGATGGCCCGGTGCTGTGCGACTTCGACTCCTCCTGCGTCGGCCCGCCCGAGTGGGACCTGACGCCGCTCGCCGTCGGCCGCGAACGGTTCGGTGACGCCCCGGACAGTTACCAGGACTTCTGCCGGGCCTACGGCTTCGACGTGACCGCTTGGCGCGGGTTCTCCGTGCTGCGGGCCGTGCGGGAGCTCAAGCTCACCACCAGCGTGCTGCCGATCTTGCGCAGCAACCCGCAGGTCAGGCCCGAGCTGCACCGCCGGCTCGACGACCTGCGCCACGGCCGTACCGACGCCCACTGGACCCGCTACCGCTGAGCGCGGCGAGTGCGCTGAGTCACAAGAGTGCCCCGATGCACGTGCATTCGACGACTGCGGATGACCACTCGTCGCTTCTCCGAAGATCACCTGCGAAGCCTTCGCACGAGTAGAAAATTCAGCCCGACTGGTCGCCTCCAACGGATTACTGCTAATCCCATAGTGCAATTTGCAGCTACCTGACGTGAAAACGGTCAGGAGACGGCGACCGGTGCCCGCGTCAGCACGACCGCGAAGCCGAACGCCAGCCCCATGACCGTGAGCTCGAGCGTCGCCCACGACGCGAGCGCCGTGCGGTTGTGGCGCACGATCTGCGGCATCAGCCGCCAGCGCAGGTTGGCCGCGAGCAGCGCGATCGCCCCGGTGCACAGGATCTTCAGCAGCACCAGCTGCCCGTACGGCGTGGTGAACACGCCCGCCCAGAAGCTGATCGTGGGGTTGGCCAGGATCTCGACGGCGCCGTTGAACACGCCGGTCACCGCCGAGACGGCCAGGCACAGCGTCGCCAGCTTGGAGAACCGCGGCAGCGCGTGGGCAAGCAGCGTGCGGTTCGTCGCGAGCAGCACGATCATCGCGCCGAGGCCGCCGCACCAGGCGACGGCGCTCATCACGTGCAGCTCCATCGAGATCATCGTGTAGTCGTGCCACGACGAGTTCGACGCGTGGCCGGTCACCGGCAGCGGCAGCAGCGCGAACATGCCGACGCCCACGCGCACCTCGGCCGGCACCTTCTCACCCTGGCGCAGCGCGAGGAACCCGAGCCCGGCGTGCAGCAGCGCCAGCACCGCGACGATCACCAGCGCCTTGCCCGCGCCGACTTCGGCGATGTACGCGCCGATGTCGCTCGCGGTCAGCGTCGACGTGCCCGGCTTGTACTCCGCCGTCTGCAGGATCAGGGCGACCACGGAGCTGGCCGACCAGATCAGCGCGGCGGCGACGGCGGCCGGGCGCGCCCGCCGCATGATCGGCTCGGTGAGCTTTGGCCGGTCGTAGCCGACCAAGACCGAAAGCAGGCCCAGCCCGATCGTGGCGACCGCGGCCAGGTCCATCAGCACGCGCACGATCGGGATGGCGGCCGAGACCACCTCGCTGGGCTCAACCACACCCGGGATGGGTGCCGACGCCGTGAGCGCGAAGCCGATCAGCGCGCCCAGCAGGCCCGCCGTGACCACGCAGACCAGCGTGGACCAGCGGACCGTGGAGGTGGTCTCGGCTCTCGTCACTGCTTCGTCTTCTCCTGGTTCGGCTCACGTCCGGTGCGCAGCGCGACGGTGAGCCCGATCGCGAGCAGGACCACCGCGCCGGCGATCCAGACCCAGATGGGGATGCCCGTCGAGCCGGCGGTCGACGACGTCGCCGACGCGCCGGCGGCCGGTGCCCCGGACGCCTTGGCCGCGTCGACCTTCGCCGGCGTACCCGCGCCCGCCTTGGTGAGCGTGAACGGGATCTCGCCCGACACCGGGTGCCCGTCGGCCGACAGGATCCGGTAGCCGACCGTGTACTTGCCCGCCGGGCCGAGCGGCCGCAGCGGTGCGCTGATCACGTTGTTCTCCACGGTCACCGGGCCCTCGGCCCACTGGTTCCCGTCGGGTCCGGTCACCGCGATCTGGTTCACGTCGGCGTTCTGCACGTATTGGTCGAACGTCAGCGTGACCTTCGCCGGACCGGTGGCCAGCGACGCGCCGTCGGCCGGGTCGGAGCTGATCAGCACGTTGTGCGCCAGCGCCGGGGTGGCCGTGCCCAGCAGGGCCACCCCGGTGATCGCCAGCGCGAGGAGCGCTTTCCGCATTTACTTGGTTCCTTCGGTGTTTCCGGTGCGCCGCGAGCGCGTGATGGCGCCGACGCCGAAGCCGAGCCCGAGCGCCCCGACGACGAGGCCGGCGCCGCCGAGCCAACGGGCGGTGCTGTCCGAGGAATCGGCCGCGGCCGCCTGCGTTTCGGCGTTCGTGGTCGACGCGGTCATGCCCGCGTGCTCATCCCCGCCGCTCTTGGCGGCAAGCTTGATGGTGGGCGCCGGGTGCTCCGGCTCCTCGCCGCCGGCGGTCGCCGTCTCGTTCCACGACACCACCTTGCCGGCCTCGTACGTCTGGATGGCGGGGAACTCGAGCTGGTTCACGTTCCCCGGCAGCGGGCCGGCGCTGACCTCGAACTCCTGGAACTGGTTCTGCCCGATCTTGGTGCCGGCCTCGGCGGTCCAGACGACCTTGGTGACCGCTTCGGTGATCTTCGTACCCGACGCGGTGGTCACCGGCTGGGGGAGTGTCGACTTGGTGACCTGTGCGGTCCAGCCGGGAATCGGCTTCGTGCTCACGCTGCCGATGCCGTACTCGGGCTTGAAGTCCACTTCGAGCCCGATGGTGCCGAGCTTCGCGTCCTCGTTGGGAACGCGGAAGAAGATCGCGCCGTACCCGCCCTGGGTCGCCGGGGCGCCGTAGACGTTGGCGGTGACGTGGGCCGACGCGATGCCGGCGCCGAGCAGGCCGGTGATGCCGACGGTGGCGGCGAGCACACCGGCCCGCTTGAAGACGTGATGGGACACAACTGCTCCTGAACAGGGGGCGATCCGGTGGAGCGCCTTCGGGGGCTCCACCGGTGAGGGGAAAGGGAAATCGGGGTTCAGGGCAGCGCAGGTGGCCCGCGCCGGCCGCGGACGCGCCGCAGCTCGACGTCGAGGATCGCCACGGACCGCACGGGCCGCGGCGGGAGTGCCACGGCCGCGCCGGCGGGCACGGGCAGTGGCGGTGTGAGGAGCGGCAGAAACGCTCGCACCACGTGGAGCACGGCCAGCAGCAGCGCGTCGGCGCGCGCCAGCAGCAGGGCCGTGAGCAAGGTGGCGACGGCGTGCGAAGCCGTCATCGTCCAGCCGCTCGCCCAGCCCGCAGCCGGGTGAGCGTCGTGGTTCGCGAGCGTGGTCAGCAGCAGGTGCATCACCAGCTGGCCGGCCCCGAGCACGGCGACGGTCGCGAGGCGGCCGCGGGCCTTGCCCGCGAGCGCGGTGGCCGTCCAGCCGAGCAGGCCGGTGAGCAGGACCGTGAGCGCCGGGTCGGGCAGCCCGCCGTCGGCGACGCCGTGGGCGGTCACCGCGAGTGACGCCGAACTGGCCGCGAGCAGCCCGCCGCGCGCAGCGGCCAGCGCGCCGCGGTGCCGGGTGCGGGTGCTCACGGACAGCAGCTTATCGGCACTCCGGCGGGTGATCGAGCGCTCCCGGCCTGTGAGCTTTGTCTTGGTGAACGTTCAAGTAAATGCTGGTTGCAGCGTTGCGATCAGGTGACGACCGCCCGGCCAGGCCACTTGCTTCGGTTGCCGATCGTCTCAGGATGCGAAACGGTGGCCTGACCAACGGTGAGACGGGAGGTTTGGTCCGCGTTCGTTCTGGGTAGTCACCCTGCCGGTTGATGAGCTACTCCGAACGGGTGACGTCTGGGGCTCCTCACTAGCGGCAGGAGAACGAATACGCATGAACCTCTTCGAGTACATCTCGGACCGGTGGGACCGGCTGTGGCTGCAGGCGTACCTGCACACGAGCATGGTCGTGCAGTGCACGATCCTCGCCGCCGTACTGGGCGTGGCGATCGGCATCGCCGTGTACCGCAGTCCCATTGGATCGGCCGTCGCCACGGCGCTGGCCAGCACGATCCTGACCGTTCCCTCCTTCGCCCTCCTCGGGCTGCTGATCCCGCTCTCGGGACTCGGCTCCACCACCGCGGTCATCGCGCTGGTGCTCTACGGCCTGCTCCCCATCGTGCGGAACACGATCGTCGGCCTGGCCGGCGTCGATCCGGCGGTAACCGATGCCGCGCGCGGCATCGGGATGGGCCGGGTCTCCGTGCTCACCCGCGTCGAGCTGCGGCTGGCGTGGCCGGCGATCCTCACCGGCATGCGCGTCGCGACGCAGATGCTGATGGGCATCGCGGTGATCGCGGCCTACGCGAAGGGCCCCGGCCTGGGGTCCGAGGTCTTCTCGGGCCTCACGAACGCAGGGAGCGCCAACTCGCTCAACCAGGCCCTCACGGGCACCGTCGGCGTCGTCATCCTCGCGCTCGTGCTCGACGCCATCTACGTCCTGATCAAGCGATTGACCGTACCGAGGGGGCTCCGTGGCTGAGCACGTTTCCGACGACCATGTCTCCGGCGCCGAGATCGAGCTGGAACACGTCACCAAGCGTTACCCGGGCACGCGCGCGCCCGCCGTCGACGACTTCTCGATGGTGGTGCCCGCGGGCAAGATCGTCGTCCTCGTCGGCCCGTCCGGCTGTGGCAAGACGACCACGATGCGGATGATCAACCGGCTGATCGAGCCCACGTCCGGGCGCATCACGATCGGCGGCGACGACGCGCTGAAGCTCGACGTCGACACCTTGCGCCGCCGCATCGGCTACGCGATCCAGCAGGCCGGGCTGTTCCCGCACTTCACCGTGGCGCAGAACATCGGCGTGGTGCCGGGGCTGCTCGGCTGGGACAAGAAGCGGGTGACCGCGCGCGTCGAGGAGATGATGGACCTCGTCGGCCTGGACCCGGCCGACTTCCGGGACCGCTTCCCGCGCCAGCTCTCCGGTGGCCAGCAGCAGCGGGTCGGCGTGGCCCGCGCGCTCGCGGCCGACCCGCCGGTGCTGCTGATGGACGAGCCGTTCGGCGCCGTGGACCCCATCACGCGCGGCAACCTGCAGGACGAGCTGCTGCGGCTGCAGACCGAACTCAAGAAGACGATCGTGTTCGTCACGCACGACTTCGACGAGGCCGTGAAGCTCGGTGACAAGATCGCGGTCCTCGGCAACGAGTCGAAGATCCTGCAGTACGACACCCCGGACGCGATCCTCGCCAACCCGGCCGACGACACCGTCGCCGGCTTCGTCGGCGCCGGCGCTTCGCTCAAGCAGCTGACCCTGCTGCGCGTGCGCGACGTCGAGCTGAAGCAGGACGCGCTCACCGCGAGCGAGGACGAAGCGCCCGCCGACATCGCGCGCAAGCTCGACGACCAGCGCAAGCACTTCGTGCTCGTCCTCGACCGGCGCCGGCGCCCATGCGCTGGGTGCACCGGCGTCAGCTCACCGCGGCGACCTCGCTCGCCGACGCGGGCAAGCCGTTGCGCGACATCGTGAGCCTGCAGTCGACGCTGCAGGACGCGCTCGAGGCCATGCTCGCCGAAGGCGGTGCGGTGCCGGTCACCGGGGCGCGCGGCGAGTTCGCGGGCACGATCGAGCTGGACACCGTGATCAACACGATCCAGCAGCTGCGCGACGACCACGCCGACGATCACGAGACGGTCGGGGGTGTGACGCAGTGACAGCCGTCGTCGAAGCGGGCTTCTCCACCGAATCCGGTTCCCGTGGCGCGGAGCGCTTCCGCCTGTTCGCCCAGCCCATCGCCGTGGTCGTGCTGGTCGCGGTCACGCTCGGCTGGGTGTTCGGCACCGGCGTCACCGCCACCGAGGCGACCACGCTCAACGCCACTTCGCTGCTCACCGCGCTGCGCGACCACGTCGCGATGACGCTGGTCGTGGTGGTGCTCGTGGTACTCGTGGCCGTGCCGCTCGGGGTCATGGTCACGCGGCGGTGGGCGCGGTTCCTCGCGCCCGTCTTCCTGGCCATCGCCAATATCGGCCAGGCCGCGCCCGCGCTGGGTGTGCTCGTGCTGTGGTTCATCGTCACCGGCGCCGTCGGCGGGCTGTGGGTCGCGGCGCTGCCACTGGCGTTCTACTCGCTGCTGCCGGTGCTGCGGAACACGATGGTGGGCCTGCAGCAGGTGGACCCGGCGCTGATCGACGCCGGGCGCGGCATCGGGATGTCCTCGTCGGCCGTGCTGTGGCGCGTGGAGTTCCCGCTGGCCATCCCGCTGATCCTGGCCGGTCTGCGCACGTCGCTCGTGCTGGCCGTGGGTACCGCGACGTTCGGGATGTTCGTCAACGCCGGCGGGTTCGGCCTGCTGATCGACACCGGCTACAAGCTCAACCTCACGAAGGTGCTGATCACCGGCTCCGTGCTGGCCGTCGCGCTGGCGCTGCTGGTCGACTGGCTGGGCGCGGTGGCGGAACAGTTCTTCGGACCGAAGGGGCTGCGCTGATGAACGTCCTGAAGAAGGCGGGCGCCCTCGCGGGGGCCGCGCTGCTCGCCGGGACGCTCTCGGCGTGCGGGCTCGACCTCAACACGTCCGTGCCGTATGCGATCCAGCCCGGTTCCATCCAGCCGATCCCCGGCGTGCAGGGCGTGCGGGTGGTGGTGGGGTCGAAGGACTTCACCGAGAACATCATCCTGGGCTACATGGCCGAGATGGCGCTGAGCGCCGCCGGCGCCGACGTCGTGGACCTCACCGACATCAAGGGGTCCAACTCGTCACGCCAGGCGCTGCTCAACGGCCAGACCGACGTCACTTGGGAGTACACCGGCACCGGCTGGATCAACTACCAGGGCAACGAGCTGCCGGTCCCGGGTGGCGAGCAGGCGCAGTACGACGCGACCGCGAAGGCCGACGCCGAGAAGAACGGCGTCACCTGGCTCAAGTACTCGCCGCTCAACGATCAGTACGCGTTCGCCACGACGGACGCCTACGCCAAGCAGAACAACCTCAAGACCACCACCGACCTGGCGAACTTCCTCAAGCAGAAGCCCGACCAGGCGCGGTTCTGCCTGGAGACGGAGTTCACCAGCCGCCAGGACGGTTTCCCGGCGGCGGTCAAGGCGTACGGCTTCCAGAACCCGAAGATCGAGAACTTCGGCATCGGCACGATCTACTCCGCCGTGGCCAACGGCACGTGCCCGGTCGGCGAGGTGTTCACGACCGACGGCCGCATCTCGGGGCTCAACCTGCGCGTGCTGGAGGACGACAAGAAGGCGTTCCCGCAGTACAACGCCGCGGTGACGACGCGCACGGACTTCCTGAACCAGCACCCCGCGATCCGCGGGCCGCTGGAGAAGGTGACCGCGGCGATCGACAACGAGCAGATGGTGCAGCTGTGCAAGCAGGTCGACGTCGACGGCAAGGACGCCGGCGTGGTCGCGCACCAGTGGATGCTCGACAAGGGGTTCATCAAGTAACCGGCCGAACGCGGGCCGTTCACTAAGGAATGCTAAGTTACTCAGGAATCCTTAGTCGATCGGCCCGCGTTTGCCGGGCCGGGAGGAGGCGGAGGCGTTGCCGAAGCTTGAGATCATCCTGGCGAGCACGCGACCGGGCCGGGTGGGCCTGCCGGTGGCGAAGTGGACGGAGTCCGCGGCGATCGAGCACGGCGGCTTCGACGTCGAGCTCGTGGACCTCGCCGAGGTCAACCTGCCGTTCTTCAACGAGCCGAAGCACCCGCGCCTCGGTCAGTACGAGCACCAGCACACCAAGGACTGGAGCGCGAAGGTCGCCGAAGCGGACGCGTTCGTCTTCGTGATGCCGGAGTACAACTACGGCTACAACGCCGAGCTGAAGAACGCGCTCGACTACCTCCACAACGAGTGGATCTACAAGGCGGTCGGCCTGGTCAGCTACGGCGGCGTCGCGGCGGGCACGCGCGCGGCGCAGCAGATCAAGCAGGTCGTGACGACGCTGCGCATGACCCCGGTGTTCGACGCGGTGTCGATCCCGTTCGTCAACCAGTTCCTCAACGAGGCCGGCGAGTTCGTGCCCAACGACATCGTCGAGAACGCCGCCAAGACCATGTTCGACGAGCTGGTGCGGGTCACCGCGTCGCTGGCGCCGCTGCGCTCGGGCGACTGAGGTTATGGCCGTGGACCGGCACGAGGAGGAAGCCCACCGCGTGTGCACGCGCTTCCACGCGGCGATCGAGCTGATCGGCACGCGCTGGACGGGCGCGATCCTGCGTGCGGTCTTCACCGGTCACCACCGCTACGCCCTGATCAAGGCCGCGGTGCCCGGCATCAGCGACACGATGCTGGCGCAGCGGCTGCGGACGCTGGAGGAGGAGGGCCTGCTGGAGAAGCGGGTCCTCACCGCCACGCCGCTGCAGGTGGAGTACCACCTCACCGCGAAGAGCCAGGACCTGGAACCGGTTCTCGACGCCGTGATCACGTGGTCGCACAAGTGGATCCCGCTGCCGTCTTGACGCTGCCGGCCGAAGCCGGGCCGGTCACCACTTCGGGTGAGCGGCCCGGCTCGCGCTCAGACGCCGAGCCGGTGCAGCAGCTGCTCTTCCAGGGAGTCGAGCTCGCTCGCGACCGCGCGGTGCGCGGCCTTGCGCCGGCCGGCGGGCATCCGCTCGGCCGCGCGGACCGTGGCCGACAGCTGTTCGAGGGTGCCCTGGGTGTCGGTCGCGAACTTCGCGTCGGCGTCGGTGGCCTTGCTCGACTTCCTGAGCTCGCTCAGCCCCTGCACGAGCCCGGCGATCCGCGCGTGCAGCGCGGCACCGCGGCCGGAGAACTCGCCGAGCTGGTCGACGGCGACGCCGAGCTTGCGCGCCTGGTAGCGGTCGTACAGCTCCCGGGCCGCGCCCGCCGCGCGCACCGCGTACGGCGCGACGACCGGGATCACGGCCGGCCCGAGCACCTTGGCCACCGCGATCGCGTTCTTCGCCTTCTTGGGGGTGATCCGAGCTTCACCCGCGTCCTGCTTGGCCTTGCGCGCCATGGCCCACCTCCTGCTACTCGTCGTGGTCGAACTTACTGGTCCGAGTGGGGCCGGGCATGTCGGCTCGCAGCATGGAAAGGCAGTTCTGTCGGTGGGGGCGGATAAGGTGATCGTCATGGGTAACGAGGTGCTGCTCGACGCCGGAGCGGTCAGTCGCTGCCGTCGTCGTGTGCATCTGGAGCACGACCCCGCGATGCGCGACGTCCCGCTGCCGCCGCCGGATCCCACGGCGCAGCAGCGGATCGCCGACGCGACGGCGCACCGCGAGGCGATCCTGCGGCGCCTCGTCGAGGCGACCACCGATGCCACGGGCCCCGCTGCGGTGGGCCCTGATACGACCAGCGGTGACGCGGCCTGGGTGCGCATCCCGCGTGACTTGCCCGCTGCCGACCGTGTGCGGCTCACGGAGGAGGCCTTCGCCGAGGGTGCGCGGTTCATCTGGGGCCCGCTGCTGCACGCCGACCCGGTCGGGCACCGGCGCGGCGGCGTCGACCTGCTCGTGCGCACCGCGACCGGGTACGTGCCGGTGCTCGTGGTGCGCCACCGCATCACCGACCGCGGCCAGGGCGCGTCGACCACCGGGCTGACCGACCTCGACCCGGCGCACCGCACGCCGGACGAGACGCGCAAGGTCCGTTCGCAGCCGCGCGACCAGCTTCGGCTCGCGCACCTGCGGCGGATGCTGCAGACCTACGGGCGGGCCGAGACCGGCCGCGCCGTCGGCGGCGTGATCGGGCTCGACGCCGACGTGGTGGTCTGGCACGACCTCACGGCCGGCACCTGGCCCGGCGGTCGCAGCGCGCTGGCGGAGTACGACGCGCGCTTCGCCGACCGCCTCGCCGTCGCCACCGCGGCCGCGACCGGCGGCGAACCCCTGGCCCTGCCCTCGCGCGTGCTGGAGTGCCGGCGCTGCCCGTTCTGGCCGACGTGCGAGGCGCAGCTCACCGAGACCCGCGACGTCAGCCTCGTGGTGCGCGGCGAGGACGCCGTCGAGCTGCGCCGCGCCGGCGTGTCCACTGTGGACAAGCTGGCCGCGCTCGACCCGGCCGCCGAGGCGCCGCCGATGAACTGGACGGGCGGCACGTTCGCGGACGCGATCATGCTCGCGCGCGCGTGGCTCGCCGACCTCACCGTGGTGCGCCGCACGCCTCAGGTCGAGGTGCCGCGCGGCGACGTCGAGGTCGACGTCGACATGGAGAGCTTCGGCGACGCCGGCGCGTACCTGTGGGGCACGCTGCTCTCGGGCGCCGACATCGGGGTCGAGCAGGGCTACCGCGCGTTCGCCACGTGGGAGCCGTTGCCGACCACGGACGAGGCACGTTCGTTCGCCGAGTTCTGGGCGTGGTTCACCGACGTGCGCGAGCGCACGCTCGCGGCCGGGCTCACGTTCCGCGCCTACTGCTACAACGCGCTGGCGGAGAACCGCTGGCTGTTCGGCTCCGTCGAGCGCTTCGGCGACCACCCGGGGATCCCGGCGAAGAAGGATGTGCAGTCCTTTGTGGACTCCGAAGAGTGGGTGGACCTCTTCCGCAGCGTCACCGACCAGTTCCTGTGCTCGCGCGGCAAGGGCCTCAAGGTGATCGCCCCCGTCGCGGGCTTCCGGTGGCGCGACGCGGAGGCCGGCGGCGAAGCGTCGATGCGCTGGTACCGCGACGCCGTGGGCATGGACGGCGAAACCCCCGACGACACCCAGCGCGAGCGTCTCCTGCAGTACAACGAGGACGACGTGCTGGCCACGAAGGCCTTGCGCGAGTGGATGTCCGATCGGGCACAGGTCGAGGTGCCATTCACGCTCGACCTCTGATCCGAGAGCCGGCGCGCAGTACGGTGACCTGATGATCAAGGTCGAGCCGCCCCTGTCGATCGAGGAGTCCGAGGCGGAAGCGGTGTTCCGGCTCGAGACCGGCGGTCCCGAATCGGTGCGTTCCGCGCTCGGCATGTCGGCCACGCGGCTCGGCGGCGCGGTCGTTCTGGCGGTGCGCAACGACCCGACGGACTTCTGGAGCAAGGCACTGGGCTTCGGCCGCACGGAGCCGGTCACCGCGGAGCTGATCGCCGAGGTGTGCGCGTTCTACCGCGCGGCGGGCACGCGCCGGGCCACGTTGCAGCTCGCGCCGTCGGTGATTCCGGAGGACTGGGCTGAGATCTGCGAGCGGGAAGGGCTCACTCCCTCGTCGTCGGTGGCGAAGTTGGTCGCGTCGACGGCCGAGGTGGTCGCCCGAGCCGATGACCCCGCCCGCAAGCAGGCCGACGGCATCCGGATCGCTCCGGTCGAACCCGGCGATGCCCACCGGTGGGCATCGCGGATGCTGAGCGTCTTCGGCATGCCGGAAGAGCACTTCGGAGAACTATTCGCCGCCTCGACCACCGACCCGAGCTGCTACCCGTACGCCGTCTGGCTCGGCGACGACCTGGTGGGCACCGCACTGCTCTACCACCAGGGCGACATCGGCCAGCTGTTCAGCGGCGCGGTAGCTGAGCACGCCCGCAACCGTGGCGGGCAGACGGAGCTCCTCGCCGCCCGCGCCCGGCTCGCGGCCGAGCTGGGCTGCCGCCTGCTCGTCGCCGAAACCGGCGCCGAGGCAGAGGGCGAGCACAACTCGTCGCTGCACAACATGCTCAACCTGGGGTTCCAGGCGGCCTACGAGCGGCAGAACTGGGTGTGGCAGCCCACCGAGTGATTCGCCGGCCCGGGTTCGGCCGCCCCGGCAACTTTTCGGCGTCCTCCGTGATCCAAGGGGGCGACGGGTAGCGGAGGGCGGTGGGTGTGCGCGGGTTCGAGGTCTTCGTCGAGCAGCACTACGACGAGCTGTTCCGCTACGCGCTCGTGCTGACCGGCGACCGCGGCGAGGCCGAGGACGTGGTGCACGACGCGCTGCTGCGCCTGGTCAAGCACGTCGGCCGCGCGGACATCGAGCACGAGCGCGCCTACGCCCGGCAGGCCTTGTTCCGCGTTTTCCTCGCTCGCCGCGACCGTCGCCGCCGCGAGCGGCTGATGCCGATCGCCGGCGCGGACGTCGAGGCCGGGGGAGACGCGTTCGCCGTGTCGGCGGGGCGGTCGGAGATGGTCGCGCTGCTGTGGCAGCTGCCGCCGCGGATGCGGGCGGTGCTGGCGGCGCGGTTCTACCTGGACCTCGGCGAGGCGGAGACCGCGCGGCTGCTGGGCTGCGGCGTCGGGACGGTGAAGTCGTCGACGGCGCGCGGGCTGGCCCGGCTGCGGGAGCTGTGGGAGGCCACGCACGAGCCGGGTGCGGCGGCGATCGGGAGGGGACAGGGTTGAGGCAGCCGGAGTTCACCGACACCGTCCGCCGGGAGCTCGGCGAGACCGCGCTGGCTGCGCCGGAGCCGGAGGCCGCGGCGCGGATGGCGCAGCGGGTGCTGAGGACGCGGGCGCGGCGACGGCAGCGGAGGCTCGTCGGGGCCGCGGCCGCCGCCGTGGTGCTCGCGCTGGGAGCGGCGACGATCGTCACCACGCAGAGCACGTCGTCGCAGGTCCAGGCCGTGCCGGTGACGCAGTGGCCGGCGCGCGGTGCGCTGGCGGACAACCTCGGTTTGGTCGAGCGGGCGCGGCAGGCGTGGGGAACGCGGGCGGCGCGGGTGGTGTTCGCCGGGACCAGCACCGAGGTGGGCACGGTCGTCGTGCTGAGCAGCGTGGAGCGGGACGGCGAAATCCGGCTGGCGTTCCTCACCGCCGCTCCCGAGCTGCAGGTGCGGGCGCAGCTGAGCATTCCGGCGGATCAGGTGATGGCTCCGGCGTTCGGGTTCGTGTCGTCCGAGCCGGACCGGGCTCTGGGGGTGGTGGTCACCGCGCCCGGGGTGACCACCGCGTGGTTCAGCTCGAGTGCGGCCGACACCGTCTCCGTCCAGCCGGTCGACGGGCTGGCGGCCGCGGTACTTGCGCCGGCCGCGGCCGCGTGGAACACGGCGATCGCCACCGGCGGTCCGCAGCACCCCGATTTCGGCGAGTTGACCAGCTCGTCGCACGACCCGGCCGTTTCACCGGGGACCGTCGCGCGGGCTGGAACCGATACCCAGTTCGCCGTCTTCGGTGTCGACGCGAAGCCGGGCGATGTCGTCGCGACGCGGGCCGGCCTTGTCGGTGTGGTCACCACCGCGGACGGCGACCTCGCGGGCCTGAACTTCACGCCGCCCAGCCTCTGGGGGTTGCGTACGACGACTGCGAGCGGCGAGCCCGTGACCTTGACCAGAGTCGGTTCACTCGTCGACGACCCGATCGCGGTCACTCCGGCCGGCCCCGGCGTGCGGGAAGGCGACCGGATCGTGCTGTCCGGGTTCGGCCGCTCGGCCGGGGTGGTTGTCCTGGGCACGGTGCACGCCGGGCGGCTGCTGCGTGCCGTTCCCACGCCGCCCACCGGCGCCAAGGTGCTGGTGATCCGCCGCTGACCTCGGTTCTCGGGGTTTTTCCCGGAGGCCGGTTCCGTCGCGCTGTGCCTATACTCGTCTGCGAATACTCGTGGACGAGGAAGTGGTGACGGTGAAGCGCCGCAAGGTCGGGAACATGCTGGGGCTGGCCGTGCTGTCGGCTCTGGTCGAGCGGCCGATGCACCCCTACGAAATGGCCTCCGTGCTGCGTGAACGCGGCAAGGACACCGACATGAAGATCAAGTGGGGCTCGCTCTACACGGTCGTCGGCAACCTGGAGAAGCACGGCTTCGTCGCCACCGTCGAGAGCGTCCGCGACGGCGCGCGGCCCGAGCGCACGATCTACCGCCTCACCGACGCCGGCCGCGCCGAGCTGGAGGACTGGGTGGCCGAGCTGCTCGCCGAGCCGGACCTCGAGCCGACGAAGTTCCAGGCGGGGCTGTCGATCATGGCTTCGCTCGGGCCGGACGAGGTGGCGGACCTGCTGACGAAGCGGCTCACCGCGCTGGAAAAGCGCCTCGCCGAACGGGCGGCGGTACTCGAAGCTTCGCGCGCCGAGGTGCCACGGCTGTTCCTCGTGGAAGGCGAATACGAGCTGGTGCTGCTGCGCGCCGAGATCGACTGGGTGCGCGGCCTCCGAGACGACCTGGCCACGAGCGCGCTGCCGGGCGTCGCCGAGTGGCGGCACTACCGCGAGACCGGCGAGCTGCCGGAAGACTTGACCGCTTTCGCCGAAGGCGGCCAGGAGTAGAAAAGCCGGCCCCGGAGGCAGTGCTGGCACACCGCCACCGGGACCGGGGAAACCCTCGAACCGATTCCGCGGCAGCGGATCCGATCCTCAGGCTGCGATCACAGGATACGGGCCCGCACTCGCCGGAGCGGTTCGGCCGACCCACCGAACTGGAGTGCGACGATGACGAACACCGAGGTCAAACGGCGCCGGACCAAGCTCGTGCCGGAGATGGAAGGACCGGTCGCGCGGGCGTACGCGCGCGGTCGCGGGACCGCGCCGCAGCTGGCGTTCTACCGCTCGTCGGCGGCGGAGCTGGCCAAGCAGCTGCCTAGCGGCTCCGATGTGCTGGAGGTGGCGCCCGGGCCCGGGTTCCACGCGGTCGAGCTGGCGCGGCTCGGCTTCGCGGTCACGGGGCTCGACGTGAGCCGCACGTTCGTGTCCCTGGCGAGCCAGTACGCGCGGGAGCAGGGGGTCGCGGCGGAGTTCGTGCACGGCGACGTCGCGGCGATGCCGTTCGCGGACGAGTCGTTCGATTTCCTGATCACGCAGGCGGCGTTCAAGAACTTCGCCGACCCGGTCGACGCGCTCGACGAGATGTGGCGCGTGCTGCGGCCGGGCGGGGTGGCGCTGGTGCAGGACCTGCGCAAGACGGCGACGCCGGAGGACATCGCGAACGAGGTGGCCGGGATGAAGCTCGGGCCGGTGGGTGCGTTCACGACAAAGTGGACACTCGGGCAGCTGCGCAAGCGCGCGTACACGCCGGAGCAGTTCGAGACGTTGGCGCGTGAGAGCCGCTTCGGCTCCTGCCGCATCACCACCGACGGCATCGGGCTGGAAGCCCGGCTGACGAAGCCGTGACGCACGGGCGGTCTGGACCACACGCGTGGTCCAGACCGCCCGGGACGATCAGCGCGGGGCCATGCGCAGCGCGCCGTCCATGCGGACGACTTCGCCGTTGAGGTAGTCGTGGTCGATCAGCGAAAGGGCGAGCTGCGCGTACTCGTCCGGGCGCGCCAGGCGCTTGGGGAACGGCACGCCGGCGGCGAGGCTCGCGCGGAACTCGTCGCTCACGGTGGCGAGCATCGGGGTGTCGACGATGCCCGGCGCGATCGTCAGCACGCGGATGCCCTGCGACGCGAGGTCGCGCGCGGCCGGCAGCGTGAGGCCGACGACGCCGCCCTTCGAAGACGAGTAGGCGACCTGGCCGATCTGGCCGTCGTAGGCCGCGACGGAGGCGGTGTTGATGATGACGCCGCGGGCGTCGTCGGTCAGCGGCTCGGTCTTGGCGATGGCCTCGGCGGCGATGGTGAGCACGTTGAAAGTGCCGATGAGGTTGATCTGCACGACCTTCGCGTAGAGCGCGAGGTCGTGGCGGCCCTTCTTCGACAGGATGCGAGCCGAGGGGCCGATGCCGGCGCAGTTGACGACCGTGCGCAGCGGCGCGCCGGAGCCGGCGGCGGTGTCCACGGCGGCCTGGACCTGGTCGGGGTCGGTGACGTCGGCTTCGACGTAGGTGACGCCGTCGACCTGTTCCGCCTTCTCGATCGACGCGGCGAGGTCGAGCGCGAAGACGCGCGCGCCCTTGGCGGCCAGCGCCTTGGCGGTGGCGCCGCCGAGGCCGGAAGCACCACCCGTGACGAGCGCTGCGGTGTCGGTGATCTGCATCTTCAGCCTTTCTGCTGCTCGTGGTGCGGCCCTGCACCGTAGCGACAGGTTAACGTTCGTTCGCACCGGCGCCGGGTGTGCTGCCTCACGCGGGCCCGTTCTTCACTTCTCGCGTGGAGTATTCGGCGTCGCCCACTTCCGTTAGCGCCCGCTTCAACTCGGAATGTCACCTTCGGCATCATGAGCGCAGCTCGGATCGTGGTGGTGGGGACGGGGTACGTCGGATTGACCACGGGGGCATGTCTCGCGAGCCTGGGGCATCGCGTCACCTGCGTGGACGTGGACGAGGCGAAGGTCTCTCGCCTCTCCGCCGGCAGAGTGGACATTCTCGAACCGGGACTGGCCGAACTGGTCACCGGTGGCATCACGGGCGGGCGGCTGTCGTTCGTCGTCGGCGCGCGGAAAGCCGTGCAGGAGGCGGACGGTGTCTTCCTCTGCGTGCCCACGCCGATGGGCGCGGGCGGCTCCGCCGACCTGCGTGCGGTGGAGGCGGTGACCGCCGAGATCGGCGACGTGCTGCCCGCCGGCTGCGCGTTGATCACCAAGTCGACCGTGCCCGTGGGCACCTCCAAGCGCATCCACGCGATGCTCGGCCGCGAAGACGTCCCGATCGTGTCCAACCCGGAGTTCCTGCGGGAAGGCACCGCGGTTTCCGACTTCTTGAACCCCGACCGCATCGTGGTCGGCTCGGACACCCCCGGCGCGGCGCGCTGGGTCGGTGACCTTTACGCGGACCTCGGGGCGCCGGTCGTCGTCGCCGACGCGGCGAGCGCGGAGCTCGTGAAGTACGCGGCCAACTGTTTCCTCGCGCTGAAACTGTCCTATGTGAACTCGATCGCCGAGCTGTGCGAGCGCCTCGGCGCCGACATCGACCTCGTGACCGAAGGCATGGGCTACGACCGGCGCATCGGCCGCGCGTTCCTCAAGCCCGGCCCGGGCTGGGGCGGCTCGTGCCTGCCCAAGGACACCAGCGCGCTGGTGAAGGTCGCGGAGTCGGTGAACTACGACTTCCGCATGCTCACCTCGGCCATCGACGAGAACATCGCCCAGCGCGACCGCATCGTCGCGAAGATCGCCGGCGCCTGTGGCGGCACCCTCGCCGGCGCGCGGATCGGCGTGCTGGGCCTGGCGTTCAAGGCCGGCACCAACGACCTGCGCGACTCGCCCGCCCTCGCCGTCTCCTCGGTGCTCGGCGCGCTGGGCGCGGAGATCACGGCCTACGACCCGGCGGTCGACAGCGCGATCGACGGCATGACCGTGGTCGACGACCCGTACCAGGTCGCGAAGGACGCCGACGTGATCGTGGTCCTCACCGAGTGGGCCGAGTTCAAGCACCTCGACTGGACGATCATGGCCGACGCCATGGAGGGCGACGACGTCGTCGACACCCGCAACCTCCTCGACCCCCGCACGGTCATCGACGCCGGCCTGTCGTGGCAGGGCGTCGGCCGTCCGCGCGCGGCGGGGCGAAAGCGCGTGACGGTTTCCTAGTACTGGCTTACGATCACGGACGCGGCATCGCGTGTCGGTCATCGGCTGGGTGAGACATGGAGGTGCCGGGATGCCTTCTGGAGGCATTGTTCGTGTCCGTTTCCGTTGAGCTCAACCATTTGATCGTGCCGTCCCGGGACAACCGGGAGTCCGCCGAGTTCCTCGCCCGCTTGCTGGGTCTCGAAGTGGGCGAGGAATGGGGGCCGTTCATCCCTGTCGAAACCGGCAACGGGGTCCGGCTGGACTTCGCGACGGTCCCGCCACAGGACCTTCGGCTGCAGCACTACTGTTTCCTGATCCCCGAGGACGACTTCGACGCGTTTTTCGCGCGGCTGAAGGAAACCGGCGTGACTTACCACGCCGACCCGGCCCGCGAGCAGGTCGGCGAGATCAACCACAACCACGGCGGCCGCGGGGTCTACTTCCTCGACCCGGGCGGCAATGGCATGGAAGTGATCACGCAACCCTACGAGCCGGATCGGCTTCGCCCGGCCAGCTGGTGACCGTCGCCGGATCCCGCACGTCACCAGGAGTGCGGGATCCGGCCACCTGCACCAGCACCGCGCCCGCGAGCAACACGACCGCGCCGATCAGCTGCGTCGCGCCGAGGGTTTCGCCGAGCCACAACCACGCCAGCCCCGCGGCGACGAGCGGTTCCACCAGCGCCAGCACACTCGCCAGCGCCGAGGGCAGATCGCGCAACGCGCGCAGCCCGGCCAGGTAGGGCAGCACTGTGCCGGCCACGGCCAGCACGAGCAGCGCCAGCCACACGGGCACGTGCAGGCTCCCGAGCGTTGCGGTGGAGGTGACCGCCGCCGGTGACACTGTCCAAGGTGGACTGACCGCGCCCACCACCACGGCGCCGATCGCCAGCCCCACGGCGGTGAGTCCCACCGAATCGTGCCGGCCCGCGCCGCGTTCGCCGAGCAGGAAGTAGCCGGCCGAGCACACGGCCGCGCCGACTCCGGCGGCGATGCCGAGCGCGTCGAGCCGGCCGCCCTGCCAGATCTGCGCGACGAGCGCGAGCCCCGCCACGCCGAGTGCAGTCCCGACCCACACCAGCGCCGGCAGCCGCTCGCGCCGCACCACTCGCACCCAGAGTGCGACCAACGCGGGCGCCAGGTTCACCAGCACCATCGCCACCCCGACCGGCACGCGGTCCACGGCCACGAAAAAACACAGCTGCACCCCGGCCACGCCGAGCACGCCGTAGCCGAGCACCAGCCATCCGTCGGACCTCCGGAAGCGCAACGCCCACGGCCGCACCAGCGCGACGCCCGGCACCAGCACCACCGCCGCCAGCGCGATCCGGACGGCCGTCACCGCGGCGGGCGACCACCCCGTGGCCATCACGGCCTTCGCGACCGGCCCGGACGCGGCGAACAGTACCCACGACGTGAGGCTCAATCCTGTCGCTCGTCCTCGCCCGGCCATGACCGCAGTGTCGCCGCCCGCCCCGGGCGCCGACGAACGATTTTCCAGCGGCGCGAAATTCACCCGACGGAAAACGCGGTCCCCGGACGACGATGTGGGTGTGACGGAACCGCGGGTGAGACCGGACCCGGCTTTCGCGCTGCTCGGGCTGTACGAGTCCGCGCTGCCGGAGGTCTACGGGTACCTGCTCGCGCGCTGCGGCGACCGCGTGCTGGCCGAGGAGCTGACGTCGGAGACGTTCCTGGGCGCCGTGGCCGCGTGCCGCAAGGGCGGTGCGCCGCCGGTGAGCACCGGGTGGCTGATCGGGGTGGCGCGGCACAAGCTGGCCGACCACTGGCGCCGCAAGGCCCGGGAGGAACGCGGGCTGCGGCTGGTGCACGAGCCCGACGCCCACGACCCGTGGGACACCGAGCTCGACGCGTTGCGCGCGCGCCAGGTGCTCGAATCGCTCGGCGCGCACCACCAGGCCGTGCTCACGCTGCGGTACGTCGACGGCCTGCCGGTCGGTGAAGTCGCCGCCTGCCTGGGCCGCACGGTGAACGCCACGGAGGCGTTGCTGACCCGCGCGAAGGCCGCGTTCCGCCACAGCTACGAGGAGAAAGGGGGCTGCGATGACTGAGCCGTTCGACGCGCTCGCACTGCCCCCGACGCCGGTCGACCCGGACCCGGCGTTCGCCAGGGAGCTGCGGGACAACCTGCGGCGCCTCATCCTGAACGGAGCCGAAATGACCACCACCGAAACCCCTGCCGACGCCGCCGTGCGCGCCCTCGCGCCCTACCTCGTCGTCACCGATGCCCGAGCCGCGCTGGACTTCTACGTGGAGGTCTTCGGCGCGCGCCGCCGGTCCGACCCGATCGTGATGGACGACGGCCGCGTCGGGCACGCCGAGCTGGCCATCGGCGACAGCGTGCTGATGCTCGCCGAGGAGTTCCCCGAGCTGGGCAACGTCGTCGCGCCCGAGGGCGGGCCGCTGATCCGCGTGGAGGTGCCCGACGTCCGCGAGTCGGCCCGCCGCGCTGTCGAGCTGGGCGGCGAGCTGCTGCAACCGGTCAGGGACAGCGGTTACGGGCTCGGTGGCACGATCAAGGACCCGTACGGCCAGCGCTGGCTCGTCGCGCAGGCCGGCCAGACGACCAAGCACGCGGCGAAGCCCACTCGCCACGGCGAGGCCATGTACTTCACGTTCCAGGTGCCTGACGGCGAAGTCGCGAAGGCGTTCTACGGCGGCGTCGTCGGCTGGCAGTTCTCGCCCGGTTCCGTGCCGGACGCGTGGGGCTTCGAAGGCCCAGGCCTGCAGGGCGGGCTGTGGGGCGGCCCGGGCCGGCAGGTCGGCTGGAAGCTGATGTACGCGGTGGACGACCTGGAAGCGGCTCTCGCCCGCGTCCGCGACCACGGCGGCACGGCCGGTGAGGTGGAGCACCACCCGTACGGGACGACTGCCGACTGCGTCGACGACCAGGGCATCGAGTTCTGGCTCTGGGAACAGCCACACGAGTGAGAAACCCCATGACCCCGGCGGCTGCCGCGCCGCCGGGGCGCACACTCGAACCATGGCCGGGCACTGGACTCCGTGCAACGAAGCTGAGCTGACCGCGGGCTGGCGGCTGTGGCTGGAGCTGGGCTCCTGCACGTGGCCGGGGCCGGAGTGGGACGGCACGCCCGCCGAGGCCGTGACCGGGCTGACGCGGTTGTTCTCGACGTGCAACGAGATCCTCGAGTCCTACCGCCGCAGCGGCGGCCCCGACAGCGCCGGGATCATCGGCCTGGTGCGCTCGATGTTCCTCGCCGCCAACTGGACCCTCGATCTCTGGCGCGACGACACGGCACCGCTGGATGCCGAGCGCGCCGCGTTGCTGCACGGCGACCTCGCGGGCTTCGCCGAACACGCCGAGGCCGTCCGAACGCTGCTCGCCCGGGGCGGTGGCTGGTCGTCGCTCCCGGGCTGAGCCGTCACCGAGGGTCCGGCAGCTTCCGCGCCAGCACCACCACGAGCAGCGCCACCGCGGCCAGTAGCCCCATGACCAGCACGAACGCCCCCTCGTACCCCATCGAGCTCGTGCTCAAGCCCGCGAACAGGCTGCCGAATACGGCCACCCCGAGGGCCAGCGACGTCTGCTGCGTCGTGGTCATCACGCCGCCGCCGATGCCGGCGAGGTCGTGGGGCACGCGGGACAGGACGATGCGGAACAGTGTGGTCATGGCCAGGCCGTTGCCGATCCCGATGAGGACCATGGCGGGCGCCAGCTCCCACAGCGTGAGGCCGGGCCACGCCCACAGTGCCGAGCCGGCCAGCACGAGCAGGCCGAGCGCCGCGATCAGGCCGCCGGCGAGCACCACCTTCTGGCCGAGGCGCGCGACAAGGTGGCTGCTGACCAGCGACGTCACGAAGTAGGCCACGGCCATCGGCGTGAGTACGAGCCCCGAGCCGAGCGGGCCGAGGTGCAGACCGTCCTGCAGGGTCACGGCGTAGACGAACATGAAGGACCCGAAGCCGCAGAAGAACGGCACCGCGGCAACGAGGCCGTGGCGCACGTTGGCCGTGCGCAGCAGCGCCGGCGG
This sequence comes from Amycolatopsis sp. 2-15, assembly GCF_030285625.1. Lineage (NCBI taxonomy): Bacteria > Bacillati > Actinomycetota > Actinomycetes > Pseudonocardiales > Pseudonocardiaceae > Amycolatopsis > Amycolatopsis carbonis. The sequence goes on along the minus strand of NZ_CP127294.1, from coordinate 1,511,569 downwards.
CAGCAGCGGCATCCCGCCGCGCGACTCCAGCCGTTTCTCGACGCGGGCGAAGCCCAGCGCGGCGAACGGGAACAGCACCAGGAGCACGATGGTCCACCACGGCCAGCCCAGAGCAGAGCCTTCCATCAGTGGCACGAGCAGCGTCAGGAGCGACGCGGCCAGCAGCGCGGTGCCCCAGCGGTCGACGCCGAGCGGGTTCTCCGCGCGGCTGTCGGGCACCGTGCGGCGCGCCACCAGCAGCCCGATGATGCCGATCGGCACGTTGACCAGGAAGATCGGCCGCCAGCTCGTGCCCCACAGGTCGGCGGCGACCAAAGCGCCGCCCAGCAGCTGGCCGACGACGGTCGCGATGCCGCCCATCGCGCCGTAGGAGCCGAGCGCGCGCGAGCGGTGTTCGCCGGTGGTGCCGGCCTGGATGATCGAGAGCACCTGCGGCAGCAGCATCGCCGCCGCTGCCCCTTGCGCGGCGCGGGCGAGCACCAGCGTCAACGCATCGGGCGCGAGGCCGCAGACCAACGAGGTCAGCGTGAACAGGGCGAGCCCCAGCAGGAACAGCCGGCGGCGGCCGAACGCGTCGCCGAGCCGGCCGCCGAGGACCAGCAGCACGGCGTACGCGATGCCGTACGCGGCCACCACCAGCTCCAACGTCGCGGTGGACGCGTGCAGATCGGTATCGATGGTGGGGAGGGCGACGTTGACGATGAAGAAGTCGATGACCGGCAGTGCCGCCCCCAGCAACACGGTGGCCAGGCCGGCTGAGGTGAGCGCCGGCCTGGCGGTCACGCCGGTGGGGTGCACCGGCGTGGTGGTTGTCGTCGTCATGACTACCACGCTCCGGCGCTTTCGAACCTGGTACCAGGTGTGCTCCTATCCTGGTAGTGGGACTACCTGGTACCAGGCAACGCGCTGTGCTGAACTGGGAACATGACCACCGCTGTCGAAGAACGCCTCCGCCGCGGCGAGCTCGGCGCGTTCCTGCGCAGCCGCCGTGCGCGCATCACGCCGGAGCAGGTCGGCCTGCCCCTCGGCGGTCGCCGCCGCACGCCTGGCCTGCGGCGCGAAGAGGTCGCGCAGCTCGCCGGCGTCGGGGTCACCTGGTACACGTGGCTGGAGCAGGGCCGCGACATCAACGCGTCCGAGCAGGTGCTCGGCGCGATTTCGCGGACGCTGCGGCTCGACCCGCACGAGCACTCGCACCTGTTCACCCTCGCCGGCGCGCCCGAACCGCCGGCCGCCGGCGAGTGCAACGCCATCACGCCCTCGATGCGCAAGATGATGACCCAGCTCGAGCCCTTCCCCGTCGCGGTCCGCAACGCGCGCTGCGACCTGCTCGGCTACAACCGCGCGTACGCATGGTTGATGGGCGGCGTCGACTCCATCCCGTTCGAAGACCGCAACACGCTGGTCCAGTGCCTGCTCAACGCGGACTGGCGCAGCCGGATGCTCGACTGGGAGCAGAACGTCCCCCGTGTCGTCGCTTCCTTCCGCGCGGCGATGGCCGAGCACGTGGCCGAACCGTCGTGGAAAGCGCTGGTCAAGCGGCTGAAAGCGGAGTCTCCGCTGTTCGAGCAGCTGTGGAACCGCCACGACGTGAACTCCGAGCCGATCCGCACCAAGTGCTACGACCACCCCGAGGTCGGGCTGCTGAAGTTCAACTTCACCTACCTGTACTCGGGTCGCCGCTCCGAGATCACCGTGTCCACCTACACGCCGGCCGACGAGCAGACCGCCGCGAAGCTGCCGGCTTCGTTCGACTGATACGACGCCCGACGTAGTCGTCGTGCCGCTTCCGGACGGACGCGCGAAGCCGTCGTGAGCGGTAGTTTTCTGCACCATGCAGGACTGGTGGCGGGCGCGGAACCCGTGGTTCGGACGCGTGTTCCGGACCTTCGTGGTGCTCGTGTTCACGCTCGGCGCCACGAGCGCGGCCGGCCGCTGGCAGCCGGGCGCCCACCCGCTGAGCGCCGCCGGCGCCGCGTGGCTGGTCGCGACCGTGCTGACGCTGCTGGTCGTCCACCGCTTCCCGCTGCCGGTTTTCGTGGTCACGGCCGCGTCGGCGTACGCGTTCTACGCCTCGGCCGAGCCCGGTGGGCCGATCATCCTGGTGCCGACGATCGCGTTGTTCATGCTCACCCGGCGTAGTGGTCCGGTGGTCGCGGGCTGGACCGGCGCCGGCGTGCTCGTCGCCGGGTACGCGGCCCACGTGATCGCCACGCGGTCGTTCGCGATCGCCCCCTCGGCCGGGGTGTTCGTGGTGTGGCTGGCGGCGGTCATCGGCATCGGCACCGCCGTGCGCTACCAGTTCGCGGCCCTGGCGGCGCGGCGCGAGCAGGCCGTGGAGCACCGCCACCGCCTCGCCGAGCAGGAGCGGCTGCAGATCGCGCGCGAGGTGCACGACGTCGTGGCCCACAGCCTCGCGATGATCAACGTGCAGGCCGGCGTCGCCGCCCACGTCGCCGACCGGCGGCCCGAGCAGGCGAAAGAGGCGCTGCTGAACATCAAGGCGGCCAGCGCGTCGGCGCTCAACGACCTGCGCGCGACGCTCGCGGTCCTGCGTTCGGGTGAGGACAAGGCGCCTGCGCCGAGCCTTGCGCAGCTGGGTGAGCTGCTCGACCACGCGCGGTCCGCGGGCCTCGAAGTGCGGCTGCGCGGAGACGCGGGTGACGTGCCCGCGCCGGTGGCCGGCGCGACTTACCGGATCCTGCAGGAGTCGCTCACCAACGTCGTCCGCCACGCCGAAGGCGCGCAACACGTCGACGTCCACTTCGACCGGCGCCCAGGCGCCCTCACACTCACCGTCCGCGACGACGGCCGCGCCACCACCGCACCCACACCCGGCCACGGCCTGCGTGGCATGAACGAACGCGCGGCCGCCCTCGGCGGCACCGTCCAGGCCGGCCTGGTCAGTGCCACCGGCGGCGGTTTCGAAGTCCGGGCCGAGCTGCCCGTGAAGGGGGAAGAATGACGATCACGGTGGTGCTGGCCGACGACCAGGCCCTGGTCCGCGCGGGGTTCCGCGTGCTGCTGGAGACCGAAGACGGCTTCGACGTCGTCGGCGAGGCAGGCGACGGCGCACAAGCCGTCGCGCTGGCGGCCGAACACAAACCGGACATCGTGGTGATGGACGTTCGCATGCCCGGCACCGACGGCCTCGAAGCCACTCGCCGCATCACCGCCGACCCGGCGCTGGCCGACGTGAAGGTGCTGGTCCTGACCACCTTCGACGTCGACGAGTACGTCTACGAGGCCCTGCGCTCGGGCGCGAGCGGCTTCCTGCTCAAGGACACCGAGCCGGTGGAGCTGCTGCGCGCGTTGCGTGTGGTCGCCGCGGGCGAGGCGCTGCTGGCTCCGACGGTGACGCGCCGGCTGATCTCGGAGTTCGTCGGCCGCCCCGAACACCGCCGCATCGACACGGCCGCGGTGAAGGAGATCACCGACCGCGAACGCGAGGTCCTCGGCCTCGTCGCCGGCGGCCTTTCCAACGACGAAATCGCCGCCCAGCTGGTCATTTCCACCGCCACGGCCCGCACCCACGTCAGCCGGATCATGACGAAGATCGGCGCCCGCGACCGCGCGCAGCTGGTGGTCCTGGCCTACGAATCGGGCCTCGTCACCGCGCGACGGCACTAGCTCGGCAGCTAGCCCGAAGGTGTGAGTTACGCCGTGTCGGTGAACGTCGTCCCACGTTCGGACGCCTTACCGACAGAGCATCGCCTCACTCAGCGATGTGTTCGGCGGAAGGAGCTCCCATGGCGTGGGAGATCGTCGTGGTCGCCGCGCTGGCCGTGATCTTCCTGGTCAGACTGGTGCTGCAGCTCAAGCGGGGCTGACGGGCGCCGCCGTGGCGTGCTGTGGCGGGCGCGGGGCTCGGCCGTGCGGTCGGAGCCCGACTCCTGCGCGAGCGGGGGCCGAGGCTGCGGTTGCGACTGGGGCTGCGGCCGGCGGAGTGGGACCGCTCGCGGCGTGATCACGGTCTGCTCCGCGTCGGTCGGCGGAGGCGGCTTCGGAGCACGCTGCGGCGGAGTCGGCGGCGGCTTGGGCACGCCCTTGGTCGGCGGGGGCGGCAGACTGCCGTTCAACGAGCCGGAGACGGAACCCGCCGGCGCGTCACCCGCCAGGTGTCGAGGCCGGTCGACCTTCGGGATCTCGATCGTGATCTCGCTGGTGACCTGGATCGGCGCCGGCTTCTCACGCCGGTACGAGAGCTTGCGCGCCAGCGCGTGGCTCGGCCGCTCGACGAACCGGTAGCTCACCTCGACCACGCCGAACACCGCCGGAATCACGATCAGCAACGCGATCGGCAGCGGCACCGCCGGGCGCAGCAGCTGCAGCAGCACGAACGACACCAGCATGTGCAGCAGGTAGATCGAGTAGCTGCGCTCGGACACGACGGTCCAGAACTTCCGCTGCTTGAGTTTCGGCTCCGCCATCATGCCCAGCAGGAACAGCACCACGGCGAACGCCATCGACAGGTTGTAGGCCGTGTCCACACGGCCGACGTCGATGATGTCGCCGAGCACGTACAGACTCCACGCCAGACCACCGAATACGGCACCGGCCCACAGCGGAATTTTCTTCGACGTGGTGGCCCAGATGACCTGGCCGATGATCATGATCGGCAGGTACGACACGTTCACCGCGAACAGGAAGTATCCGGCGCCGAGCTGCCTGCCGCTCAGCATCACCACGAAGATGAACGTGATCTCGACAGCGATGGCCAGCCACACCCACCGGCGCAGCACCGGGAGCAACAGCATCAGGATGACGTAGAACAGGACCTCGACGATCATCGTCCACGCCACCGGCACCAGGACGACCTGCGGGTTGATCAGGTAGTTGACCAGCAGGGAGTTGGTGACCACGGTCAGCGGCGTCAGCTGCTGCGACTGTCCCGGCGTCGCGGGCGGATGCAGGTGCACCAAGATCAGCAGCGCGGTGAGCAGCACCACGAACACCATCGGCGCGTACACCCGGATCAGCCGGTTCACCGCGAACCGCCTGCTGCCCTGCCGCAGCGCGATCGGGGTGACCACGAAACCGCTGACCAGGAAGAAGAACGGAACCGCGATCTCCCCGATGCCCTGTGTCGACATGTGCATCGGATCGCTGGTGAGCGCCTCGATGAAGTCGATGTACGGCGCGTGCTCGCCCTTGGCCTTCACCCAAGGATGTGCGATGTGGCTGTAGAAGACCAGCAGCGCACCGAGCCCGCGGCCGATGTCGATGAAGACGATCCGGGTCTTCTTCGCCGGTTCGGTGGGCGTGACTGCGGCCAACGCCCACCCCCCAGCTGGTCGAACCGACTTAGTCCGTAAGGAGTGTAACTAAGAAGCACCGAGTGGTTTCCACGGATGGAAATTCACCCAGCAAAGGAGGGTTCGGGTCGGAGCCACAGCGTCACGAAGTCCTTTTCGTTACGCCGGGCGGTGCGAATCAGCTCCCGGTCACCCTGTGGGTAGGTGACCGGCCCTTCGTCGCCGACCTCGATCGGCTGGTAGCCCAGCTCGCGGTAGCGGGTGAGTACCGCATGCGGATCGTCCCCGAGTTCCTCGATGGCGCTCGGGCAGAACTCGCACACGATGTGCGGGCGGTCGCGGCGCAGCACCTCGTCCAGTCCGGCGAGCGCCCGGTGGTCGCGGCCCTGCAGGTCGACTTTGATCAGGGTGATCTGCTGCTCGCGCACCTCGGGCACCTCGCCGAGCCGGACCGCGGGCACCTCGATACCCGGCCCGTCCTCGCTTACCCGGTTGTCGCCGCTGTTGTCAGCTTCCGGATGGGTGAGTCGCACGGTGCCGGCGTGGTCCCAGGCGGCCACCGGCAGCACTGTGGTCAGCGCTACCGCGGCGGCGGGCAGGTTCACCTCGAGGTTGCGGCGCAGGTACTGGGCGTTGAGGGGGTCGGCCTCGACGGCGATCACGCGGCTGACGTCCGGACAGGACCGCATCAGCCGCAGCGTGTGGTAACCGACGTGCGCGCCGATGTCGAGGATGGCGCCGGGATGCCGGGTCACCAACTCGCACATGAGCTCGGCCTCGCTGTTCTCCCAGGACCGGTGGAACCGGATCCACGGGAGCATGACCTCGTCGACCGGCATCAGCAGCGCGCCCACGTCGCTGACCACGACCTCGGCGTCGCGCGGGATCGGAACGTGCGAGAGCCGGGCGGCGTCGCGAAGCGCACCCAGGTCGACGGAAACGCGCTGGATTGCCTCTTCGTCCTGGTCGAGCCGTTGGTCGCGGGCCGAGAAGTCGGCGTGCACGCTCGCCGTGACCGACTCCAGCTCGCCGGTGAAGCTCTCCGACATCTTGCTGACGTCGGCCTCGATGTTGCGCACCGCCAGATCGAGGCCCGGCGTCTGGTCGCGCAGCTCCTCGACCGAAGTCTCCAGCGCCCGCAGCCGGCCCTCGACCGAGGTCTTGAGGGTGTGCAGCTTGTCGTCGAAGCGGCGGCTCAGCTCCGCGGCACGCTGCGCGTCGTCGAGGCGCGCCTCCACGGACTCCAGGCGGGCCAGCAACCTGCTGGTGGTCTCCTCCGTGGCGTCGCGGAGCTCGCCCATGACCCGGCGTTGATGCACGTCGTAGTGGTCGATGGCACGCAGCACGGCCTTGCGCATCGCGGGCGCGAGCGGCGTCCTCGAGGGCGCCGCCGGCTCCGGCCGCCAGTGCAGCGCTTCTGCGGCCTTGCGCACCGGGGTCAGCGGGTGCTCGGGCTCCTGCGGCCGGTACGCCTGGCGCGAACGCCAGATTTCGTAGGCGCCGCGCAGCTCGCGGCGCATCCACTCGGCGGCGGCCGCCATGGACCGCGTGCGCAGCACCTGCTGGCGCGCCTTCCGGCCGCGCCGCTCGGCCTCGTCCGGATCGTCGGCGACCTCGCGCATGGCGGCCGCGGCCGCCTCGATGTCCGGATCCGCCCAGAGGGTGTCCGGCTCGTACGGGTCGTTGCCCTTGCCCACCGGGACCAGCCGGTAGGGCACCGGCCAGCCGGTGGTCGAGTCGAGGAACTCGGTGGTGCTGGAGTAGTCCGTCGAGATGACCGGCATGGCGCGTGCCATCGCCTCGGCCACGGTCAGCCCGAAACCCTCGCCCCGGTGCAGCGACACGTAGCACGTGCTGCGGTCGTAGAGGTCGTGCAGTTCGGCCACCGACAGGTAACGCTCGATCAGTTCGATCCTCGGATCGCCCGCTGCCGCCGCGCGCAGCCGCTCCGCCTCGAACGGGCGCTGCTTGGCGTTGATCGTCTTGATGGTCAGCCGCACGTCGTCGCGGCCGGGGAAGGCCTGCTGGAACGCCTTGATCGTGCCCCACGGGTTCTTGCGCTGCGCGATGCTGTTGAAGTCGAACGCGAACAGGAACCGGACCGGCTCACCGGCCTCGCGGGCGGGGCGGGAGGGTTCACCGGGATCGCGCACCGGAACCGGCACGGTCTTGACCGGGATCGGCGAGTGCTTGGCGATCACGGTGCGGCAGAAGTCGCTGACCGTCCACACTTCGTCGACCAGCCCGAACGCCTCGTGCATCGAGGCGGGGAAATCCTCGGTCTCCCACGCCCACAGGCCGATCCGGTAGCGGTCGTGCCCGACCTCGGGATGCGTGCCGAGCAGCACCCTCGTCTGGTCGGCGTTGACGGCGAGCACGCTCACCGGGAACCGTGGGTCACCGAGGCTGTCCGGCTGATCGAGACCGGTGCGGTTCAGGATGCGTTCCTCGACGACCGACGCGATCGGCACCTCGGCGGTCTCGATCGCCTCGTGCACGATCCGGCCCATCTCGCCGACACCCAGCTCGGCGGTCAGATAGCCGAGCAGGTTGACGCCGAACTCGTCCACCGGCGCCCGGGCGGCCACCGGATGACCCGGCAGCGCCCACTCGGCGAGTTCGCCCTCGTTGATGCCGGAGGTCACGCACCACGCGCGGAACTTCTCGGAGTCTTCACCGGTCGGATGCGGGAAGGCGATTCGAAGATCGACCCGGGAATCCCAGACGGCGAGCGCCGCCCGATTCAACCCGGACGCCGCTTGCGCCGAGTCCTCAGCGCCGGCCAGCCACTCGCGCAGGGCGCGACCGCCGTCTTCGCCGTAGGCGTGCGGTGGGAGGCGCTTGTTCTTGCGCTCGGCCTTGATCCAGGCCTCGCGGAACACGCGCCGGGCCAGCCTGGGCAGCGGCGTGCCGTCCCCGAACCCGGCGAAACCGTAGGGCACCGCTTCCAGCGTCTCGGCGTAACCCGCCTCGCGCAGCGCCGCACCGTAGGCGTCGCACAGCTCGCGCAGTTCAGGGTTGGCCGAGAGCAGCACGCGCGGTTCGCGTGCGCAGTAGTAGGTCAGCAGCCACGGCGTCTCGGGCCGGTAACCGCTGAAATGGAAGAACCGCAGCTTCGCCCCGCCCGCGGTCAGCTCGCCGTTGTCCTCGCGGTTGACCGGGCGGTCGTGCAGGTTCCAGTACGCGACGTTGAAACCCGGGTCGGCGAGCACGTGGTGGTCGAAGAGCGCGGGCACGTTGTCCACCCAGCGCTGGTCGGTGAACAGCTGCTGCTCCGGCGCCACGATCGCGTCGTGCCGCAGTCGCTGCGCCCAGAAATCGAGGAAGTCGCCAGAGCCGGGGCCGACCCCGATGAAGCCGAGATTGAAGATCCCGGCGCCCATGATGACGGCCTCGTCGGGCTCCATCCCATCGCGCGGCAGCGGGGACAGCACGTGCGGGGTGAGCACGATGCCGTGCTCCATCGCGAGCTCCGCGATCTCCGGCATCGGCGCGAAGACCCTGATGTCCGGATCGAGGTAGATCGCGACGTCGTACTCGCGGCGCAGCTCGCGCAGCAGATAGGGCTTGACCGAGGTGGCCAGCTCGGTGACCGAGTACGCCGTAGCCATGCGCAGGTAGTCGTCCCGGTCGATGCCGAACGCGTCCTGCCCGACGACCCGGTACCCGTCACGCTCGTCCTCGTGGCCGTCGATGACCGCGATGACGAAGTCGTTTTCGGGGTGCTGCGCCAGGTAGGACCTGGCCAGGACCCGGGCCGCGGGCAGGTAGTTGCGCGCGACGATCGTGCACGCGGTGACTGTGCGCGCGTCACCCATTGCTCGGTAGCGCCTTCAGCTGAGCAGCGAGGATCGTGTCGAAGTTCGTCTTCGCGGTCTGCAGGCTCCCCGGAGCGGTCACCTCGATCCGGACCACCACGTTGCCGTGCGAGTAGTGGCCACGGATCTGCGCGGGGGAGCTGTCCTTCGCGTCGACCGAGGTGACGAACACGCCGTCCGGAGCGTCGGTGACGCGGGTGGCGTCGTTGCGGATTTGCGTGGCCAGCAGCTTGCTCGTCGCGTTCTGCGCCGCGGCCGGGCTGCCGACCTTGGTCAACATGAGGATCGCCCGGGCCCCGCCGCCGAGGTCGTGCACCACGAACTTCACGTCGCCGGCCTTCGCGGCCTCGTACGTCGACAGCTCGTCGGAGGTGAGGTAATTCAGCGCCGGGATCTGCGTGAAGCTCTTGATGCTGTCGTACTTCTCCGCGGAGCCCGGAATGTCGGCGACCGCCATCCCGTCCGGCGGCTTCGGCGCGCTGGAGGGCGCCTGCTGCGTCGGCTGGGCGGTGGGCTGCTCGTTGCCGCCCCCGCTGTCGCGGCCCCAGAGCCAGTAGGCGCCGAACGCGATCGCGGCCAGCACGACCACGGCGCCGACGATCGCGCCGACCTTCTTGCCGTTGCCCGACTTGGGCTTGTCGGCGAAGAACTCGGGGCCTTGTCGGAAGGAGTCGTTTCCGGTGGGGCCGAGCGGCGGCAGGTCGCCACCGCCCCACGGCGGGCTCTGGTCACCCTCGGGCGCGTTCCACGGCTGCTGCTGCGGGAAACCGCCGGCCGGGGAAGCCGGCTGCTGGAACCCACCGGGCGGGGAGTACTGCGCCTGCGGCGGCTGCTGCTGGGGCTGCACGTACTCGGTGCGCGCGGGGTCGGCGTGCTGCTGCATCTGCCAGGACTGCACGGCCTGGGTGCGCTCCGCGCTCGGGTCACCGGCGGGCTGCTGCGGCGCGGCCGGGGGCTGCTGCTGCGGGGCCGGCTGCTGCTGGGGCATGCCCTGCGGCGGGCTGACCGGCGTGATGATCTGCGTCGAGTCCGCGCTCGGGGCGGCCTGCTGCGGCGCCGGCTGATCCTGCTGGCCGACGGCCGAGGACAGCACCTGGTCGCGCCGAATCCGGTAGTCGTCCGCGGACAGTCGCCCTGACGCGAGCTCCTCGTCCAGCCGCCGCAGCTCCTCCTGCCAGGACACCAGGGCCCCCCTTATCTGTCGGCAAGGCGACGATCAGTGCGCCACCGCGACCCGATGTGTGTGACGACGTGGACATTGTGCACGGCTGTGACCCCGCGCGACCCCGCGGGTCGACTTCCGTGGCCGGGGCTCGCGTCAGCGGGCGGGCAGGGCCGCCGCGACCTTCGTGCGGATCTGTTCGATCCGCGACCGGAGCACCACCGCGTCGTCCGTGAGCGGCTGCGACACGCCGATGCCGATCGCCACCGGACCGGAGGTGTACCAGAACGCGAGCACGCGTCCGGCCGGGCTGCTGCCGGAGTAGAGCAGGTCCGTCGGCGCGGGTCCGAGCGGTGTGCTGCCGAAGCCACCGGCCGTGAGGTTCTGCTTCAGCCCCTTCACGAGCTGCGCGGCCTGCACGGGCGAGGGCGTCGGCACGGCGAGCAGGATCGTGCCGTTGTCGGTGTGCGTGGTGTCGGCGTACGCGTGGTAGACGAGCTCGGTCGCGGTGGCGCCCTTCATCAGGTCCGCGTCGGCCTGCGACACGACCTTCAGCTGCACGGCCTTGTCCGGCGACATCGTCGAGTTGTCGGGGCTCGGCCTGCCGGCCAGCGCCGGCAGCTTGTCCTCCAGCGCGGCCGACGGGTCCTGGCCGCCGGTGGCCGAGGGAACCGGCGGCGGCGAGACGGTGTCGGTGCTGTCACTCTGGTCCGGCCGGTTGCCGATGTACCAGATCCCGCCGACGACCAGCGCCAGCACGACCAGCACTCCGAGCGACAGGAACAGCCACGTCGGCTTCTTCTTGCGCGGCGGCGCTTCCTCCCAGAGGCGGCGCAGCTCGGGCGTTTGCTGCCGGCCCAGGTCACCCGTGTCGCCGCTGACGGGCAGGTAGCCGGTCGGTCTCGTGTCGGCCGGGCTCGGCGCGGTCGCGAACGACGGCTCACCGTCCTTCGGGCTCCACCGCGGCTTCCGGGTCAGCGACGACCGCGGCGGCCGCTGCGGCTTGGCCTTCTTCTTGTCCTGCTTGTCCGGCTCGGGCTGCGGCTCCGCGGGCACCGGCTCGGTGACCTGCTGCTGGACGGGGTGCCAGACCGGCTGGGGCTGGGGTTGCTGAGTCTGGGGTTGCTGGGTTTGGGGTTGCTGCGGCTGGATCGCCGGATTGGCGCTGGCCCACGTGTTCGCCGTACTCGGAGTGGCCGGCGCGATCGGCGTGGTCGGTGCCCAGCCCGGCTGGGGTTGCTTCCACGAAACCGGCTCGGCGTTCCACGTCCCCGCGGCCGGGCTCGGCTCCGTGACCTGGGCCGGGAGCTCACCCGCGCCCGCCCGCAACGGCGACGCCACCGGCGAGGCCGCGCCCCCACCCGACGCCTCCGCGAGCAGCTCCTCGCGCCGGTGTCGGTGCTCGGCGTGCCCGATCCGGCCCGCGGCCAGGTCGGAGTCCAGCCGCCGAAGCTCTTCCTGCCAGCTCATCGCCATCCCTCTGCCACTGGTCGGGGCCGTAGTTTTTCATGCACCCGGACCTGCGGGGGTACCGGTTTGTCGACTCGTGATCGATTCGTCGGCGAGATCATTTCGCGCCAGTCGCGTGGCGTCCAGGGTCCAGGGCTGTCCGTAGGATCGGTGTATGTCCTCGAACCGCGGTGAGGTCCCCGCCGACACCGCGACAGTGCGCTGGGAACGGCTCGGCGAAACGCTGGGCGCGATGGTGCGCGGTGAGACGCCGGTCGGCGCCGCCAGCCGCAGCGTGCGCGAGCAGTCGGAACGGCTCGGGTCACCCGAGGTCTTGCGCGACCTCCAGCGGTGGATCGCGATGCTCGACTCCTGGATTCCCACCGATGTCACCCCCGTCAGCTTCTGCGAGGACCAGATCCTGCAGCAGGCCCGTGAACTTCTCGCCGGAACCTGGCCGCCCGTCACCCGTTGAGCGGCAAAAACTGTCGTACACATGTTCTAAAATTGGCCGTGTCCAGGGGAGATGCCGCTCGCCAGTTTGTCACGCACTGTGTAACGCAATGCGTGACGGGGGCGGCATCGGCGAAGAGTTCGGACCGGAAGGCGGCTGTCCCATGGCCTACATCACCCTGCCCACGTTCGTCGGCTACAGCGCGAGCACGGGTCCCACGCGGTCGTCGTTCGTGCGGCGCCAGCGGCGGCTGTACGAGGACCCGGCGCGGGCGGCGTTCAACTACTACCGGCGGGCGGCCAACGCGGTGCGGGCCGGGCGCGCGGCGCGGCAGGACGAGGTGGCGATGCGTTCGCTGGTCCACCACGCCGACGACCGCACGCGGCCGCACTACTCGGCCATCGCCGAGGGCTGGTTGCGCTACCTGGGCCGGCGCGACCCGAAGCTGATCGAGGTCGGGCGGGCGCGCGTGCCACTGGGGGAGCTGGAAGTGGGCCTCAGCCCGCAGCTGGGCCTGCGCAAGAGCAACGGCCGGCGCTACGCGACTTGGCTCTACTTCAAGGAGGAACCGCTCACTCGCGACGTCGCGCAGCTCGCGCTGTGGCTGCTCACCCAGGGCATGTCCGATCTCCTGCCGGGCGGAGAGGCGCTGGTCGTCGACGTGCGGCGCGCGAAGGAGTTCACGCTCACGGCGCGCGACCGCGAGCGGCTGCGGCCGTGGGCGTTCAGCGAGGCGTCGGCGTTCATGACCCTGTGGGAAGCCGCGTGAGGTGACGGTCGGTGACCGGGCGCTCCGGCTGCGCTCGGTCACCGATCCCCAGGCCACGGGCCCGGGACACACCCACTCGGGTGACGCATTTGGCACTGGGCGGCTGTGGACTGGACAATCTCGCCCCCGGACACGAAGCTTTCGTCAGTTTTGAGCCGGCCGATGACTTCGAGGTCGATAAGTGAACGCAGCAGCCTGGGAGCCGCTCTCCAGAGTGGCCGACGAGCCCGCCTGGTACTGGGTCTACAACAAGCTCGGCTTCTGGCCGAGCACCTTCGCGCACGACTGGCCCGGCTTCCGCGAGCCCGCGCCGTCGCGCACGTGGGACCTGTCGGCGGGTGACTTCGACCGCGCGTCGGCGGAGTTCCGGCTGGGGCCGTACGCGGTGGAGGAGCCCGACGTCGCGCGGATCGTGCTGGCGGCGCTGAAGGAGAGCGTGCGCCAGGATGAGTGGCTGTGGGTGCTGCACTGGCAGCACCAGTCGTTCAAGTTCTGGCCGCACCGCATGCTCGAGGGCGCGGCGTGGCCGGTGCCCGTGTTCCCGCGCGGCGACTACCACCTGTTCCTCGCCGAGGACTTCAGCTTCGGCACGCTCGGGCACCCGTGGGAACGCACGTTGTGCGCGTTCGGCGATCGGCTGCTGCCTGCCGTGGAGAAGCACGGTGAGGGTGTGCTGACCAAGGTCCTGCGCCGCGACGGCCGCCCGAGCGCCCTGGCGCGCTGACCGCCCGTCCCGCCTGGGGAACCGCCCGTCGCGGCGGGCCGACCGGCGCATCGGCGCAGCTTGTGGCGCTGCTACCGTTCGCGACGTGTACGAATACCACGGCTGGGTGACCATCGCCGCGACCACGAGCGGCGACGACGACGCTGCTCTGCTGGAGCGCCTCGTCGATCGTGTCCACCGAGCCGTGCGTGACGCCGGCACGCTGGACCTCGTCGACCTCCGCTGGAGCGCGGGCATGCCGATGCTGCACCTCGGCGGTCTGGACAAGCACGGCGGCGCGATCGCGCCCGAGCTGCTGGAGACGTTCACGCGCGTCGGTGAGCTGGCGCCCGGCTCCTACGGGCTGCTGCACGTGTGGGACGACCAGGATCCCGACCACGACAACGAGTTCCGCGTGTTCCGCATGGCGCGCGGGGTCGTCTGCGAGCACGCCGACGCGCACTTGACGCCGGTCGCCCCGACCGTGCTGGACGTCTACGAGCTGTAGGACTGTGCTGTAGCTAAAACGGCACGAACGGCCCCTTCGCGCTTGTGGCACAAAGGGGCCGTTCGCTTTTTCTGCCCGCGGGAGGGCGTCGTGGAGACAGGCGTCAGTGGTGGTGCTGCCCCGTCTGCGGGCGGCTGCCTGGCTCCTGGCGCGGCGGCTTCTGGTCCGTGCCCGGGAACACCGGGGCGGGCAGGTTCGCGGCCTCGTAGCGCGACAGCGTGAGCGGGCCCGAGGTGTCGGGCAGCGTCGGCGGCTGCGCCTTGTGGTCGTTGAAGCGGAACGCCGAGGTCAGGTCACCGAAGGTCTTGCGGCGCCAGTCGGAGATGTTCGTCTCGCGCACGCCGGTGACCTGCTCGAGGAACTGCAGCGTCGACGTGTGGTCGAACGGCTCGCTGCACACCCAGCCACCCGCGGTCCACGGCGAGATCACGATCGCCGGCACGCGGTAGCCCGCGCCGACCGCGAGGCCGTTGCCCTTGGTGCCGCCGTGCGAGGTGCCGTTGACGAACTCGTGCGGGGTGCCGGCGGGCGGCATCGGCGGGACGACGTGGTCGAACAGGCCGTCGTTCTCGTCGTAGTTGAGGATGAACACGGTCTTGGCCCACACGTCCGGGTTGGACGCGATGGCGTCGATCTTCGAGGCGACGAACGCCGCGCCCTCGGCGGGCGTGTAGTTCGGGTGCTCCGAGGCCGTGGAGGTGCAGATGATCCACGAGACGGTGGGCAGCTTGTCGTTGCGCGCGTCGTACTCGAACTGGCCCTCGGGGCGGTGGGTCAGGCCGTTGACGGCGAGCGGCGAGTCGGCCGGCGCGTTCTTGAAGTTGGCGAAGTTCTCGAGCATGTTGCAGCCGTAGGTGTCGCTCTGCTCGTAGACCTTCCAGCTCACGCCCGCGGCCTGGAGGCGCTCCGCGTACGTGGTCCAGGTGTAGCCGCCGGCGGGGGCGGTGTTGTCGAGGATGGGGCCGCCGTTCTCGCCGTCGGGGTCGACGGTGCCGGTCATCCACATCATGCGGTTGGGCCACGTCGGGCCGAGCACCGAGCAGAAGTAGCTGTCGCACACGGTGAACGACTCGGCGAGCGCGAACTGGAACGGCAGGTCGGCGCGCGTGTGGTAGCCCATCACGTACGGGCCGTTCTTGCCGTCGGCCTTGCGGTGGGCGGGGAGCCAGTTGTCCATCTTGCCGCCGTTGAGGGCGTCGTGCTGGACCTGCCAGGCGTGGGAGGTCGAGGGGATCTTCTGGGCGTTGGTGGCGTGCGTGTCGAGGTGGAACGGCAGTGCGTAGCCGGCGGGGTTCTCGGCGTCGGGCTGGTAGAACACGGACTTGCCGTTCGGCAGCTTCGCCGCGTGCGGGTCGCCGAACCCGCGGACGCCGCGCATGGTGCCGAAGTAGTGGTCGAACGACCGGTTTTCCTGCATCAGCAGCACAACGTGCTCGATGTCCTTGATCGAGCCGTGCTTGGGCGCCCCCTGGGCGAGCGCTTTCTGCACACTCGGCGGCAACAACGTGGCGGCCGCCGCGGCGGCGGCCGCCCCGGCGGTGGATCCGAGAAGACGGCGACGAGTCAGTTCGGTCATGGGTGACACCCTGCAGCTACGCCGTCACCCAAAAAGGTGGTTATCTGGGAACGAGTGACTAACACATGATGAAAACAACTTCCGAACCGGTCTTACGGGCCGAGTCACCACTTTGGCTGGTAGACAAGTTACGCCGCACGGCGGATTGCTTCGGCCTGCCCCACGGCCTTGCCTCCCGCTAGCCCGGCGCTAACCCCCCGCTTGCCTTCGACCGCGCCGTCCGGCTCGCGTTTCGGTGTTGCGGGGTCGCCTGAGTGGGTGGTTTGCGGGTGCCGCTGGGACGCACCCCGATCATCGATTGTCACGGACGGTCAAAGCTGCGGATCGAGGAGCTGGGAGGGGTCTGGGCGGTCCCACGCCCTACGTTGTCGGCCGTCTGCCGCCTGGGTGGAGTCGCCGCCCCTTGGCCGGATGGTCGGCCGCTGTGCTCGACCTCCGCGCGTGCCCGCCGGTCTACGACCTCACCCGCGCCCCGCAAGCCGGCGGCGCAGCTGTCTCACCACTCAACTCGCCGGCGCAGCGCGCCTCGCCCCGGTAACTGGGCGGCGCAGCTGTCTCACCACTCAACTCGCCGGCGCAGCGCGCCTCGCCCCGGTAACTGGGCGGCGCAGCTGTCTCACCACTCAACTCGCCGGCGCAGCGCGCCTCGCCCCGGTAACTGGGCGGCGCAGCTGTCTCACCACTCAACTCGCCGGCGCAGCGCGCCTCGCCCCCGGTAACTGGGCGGCGCAGCTGTCTCACCACTCAACTCGCCGGCGCAGCGCGCCTCGCCCCCGGTAACTGGGCGGCGCAGCTGTCTCACCACTCAACTCGCCGGCGCAGCGCGCCTCGCCCCGGTAACTGGGCGGCGCAGCTGTCTCACCACTCAACTCGCCGGCGCAGCGCGCCTCGCCCCGGTCACTGGGCGGCGCAGGTCTCTCACCACTCAACTCACCCGCGCAACACATCTCACCCGCACCTAAACAACGCATCTGTCCCACCACGAGCACTGCGCCCCGCGCAGTAGCTCCCCAACCCAGCCATGCAGGAATGGTCACCGATGGCACCGTGGGGGTCCGGGGGCTCGGCCCCCGGGAGATATGGCGAGGGCCACCGGGTCTGCGCATTCCGCAGACACAGTGGCCCCTGGACCGAGCGGATGACGGGATTCGAACCCGCGACCCTCACCTTGGCAAGGTGATGCGCTACCAGCTGCGCTACATCCGCGTTGACCGCTTGTTGCTCGGTGTTGGCGTAACTCTATACCGGGGGGTGAGAGCCACTTTCGGGGGGTCCGTCTTGGCCCGGCCCGGCCTGTGACGTGCTTCGACTCGGTGCTTCGTTGTCACATCGGGCGTACAAGGGGTGACGACGGGCATTTCGCTCCGTATGGTGTCCCCATTCGACCGAGTGGTGAGTCCTTCGGGGGAGGAGGTGCCTTGCCGGATGACCGAGCTGGGCACGGCGCCGCCACCAGCGGCCTCGGAATCCGACGAGCGGGCACTTCTTCAGCGGCTCCGCAATGGGGAAGACGCCGCGTTCGGGGAGCTGTTCGAGCTCCACGCCGCGGCGGTGCGCAGATTGGCGCAGAGCCTCGCGTCGGACAGTTCCGAGGCCGAGGACATCACGGCGGAGACGTTCTTCCGGGTTCTGCAGGCGCTGCGGCGCGGCGCGGGCCCGCGTGACTACGTCCGCGCGTATCTGCTGACCGTCGCCCGCCGGGTGTCGTGGGAGTGGCACGGGGCGCGCCGCGACGTGCCGGTGACCGACGACGAGCTGACGTTCCGTGCCGGCGCGGGTGCCGACACCAACGCGCGCACCGCCGAGCACACGCTGATCACCACGGCGTTCACCAGCTTGCCCGAGCGCTGGCGCACGGTGTTGTGGCAGACCGAGGTCGAGGGCGAGCAGCCGGCCATGGTCGCGCCGCATTTCGGGCTTTCGGCCAACGCGACGGCGGCGCTCGCCCGCCGCGCTCGCCAAGGTCTCAGGGCGGCCTACCTGCAGGCGCATCTTTCGGTGAACCGTGGGCCGGAGACGTGCCGCTCGGTCGTCGAGAAGATGGGCGGCTTCACTGCCGGCAGCGTCACGGGTGCCGAAGCCGAGCGGATCAAGGCGCACCTGCTGGGGTGCGCTTCGTGTCGCGCGACGCAGGACGAGCTGCGCGACGTCTGTTCTTCGCTGCGGGCGCACGCCGAGGTGATCGTGGTCGCGGTGCCCGCGCTGGTGGGCATCGGCAAAACAACGGGTGTGGTCACCGCCGTGAAGAGCGTGCTGTTCGGCTCGAAGGTGAAGGTGGGCCTTGCGCTCGCGTCGACGGCCGCCGCGGGCGTCGCCGGGTTCACGACCGGTCCGCTCGTGTTCGGTTCGCACCCGGTGCAGGACGTCGGGCTCCAGGGTGGCGCGCCGGAGCTGGCGTTGCAGCCGCCCGCGCCGCCGGCTCAGCAGCCGCCGCCGCAGGTGCAGCACCCCCCGCGCGTGGTGACCGGCCAGTTGCACGGCGCGGCGCGGCCGCAGCACCCGTCGACCCACACCATTGGCTCGCACCTGGGCACCAACGACGTGCCGAAGTTCCCGGGCGGGCCCGTCGCCGGAGCCGGTGCCGGTGCCGGGCAGCCGTCCGACGGTTCGGCGCGGGACGACCTGCCGGCAGGTGGCCCGTCGCAGTCCCCGATGTCGAGCGAGAACTCCACGGACTCGCGCGCGGACACCGAGCCGGACCTGACGTCGTCGGGCGACCCGTGCGACGACCCGACGATCGACGGCCCGTACAGCACCACGCGGACCTCGTACCCGCCGTCGTTCGTGCCGCCGCCGTCGTTCACCTACGTGCCGCCGCCCGAGACCTACCTGCCGCCGACGGTCACGACCACGCCGACGCCGGGCGACACCGTTCCGGAGAAGCCCGGTTCGAGCGCGAAGTCCACGCCGACCAAGTCCACGCAGTCCGAATCGGAGTCCCTCACGCGGTCCGACACCGATACGGCGTCCCAGGACTCGGGAGACGTGACCCCCTCGGATGTCACCGGTTCGGCCGATTCCGATTCACCGCCGGCTCCCTGAGCAGCGAAAACCGGGCAAACCTCACGCCACGCTCCGTGACCACCTCGCGCTGACAGGCGCCGTCACGGTAGCGTTGACCGACTCGAGCGTCGCCCGGGAGGCAACAGGATGAACCGGCTGGTGCGCGGCGAAGACGGCCGCGACTGGGTGGTCCGAGCCCAGATGGAGTGGCGTGCGCCCGCCACCGCGGACGATTTCGAACACGACGTGGCCGGCAGCTACACGCCGGGCATCGCCATGCTCCTGGTCACCGCGTTCCTGGCCGTGGTGCTCGTGATCTGGACGCCGGACCAGGTGCGCGTGCCGGCGTGGGTGTTCCTCGCGATCCTGCTGGTGCTGCTGTTCTTCCCGTTGCGCTGGATCCTGCGGCGGCCGTGGACGGTCGTGGCCGAGACCGAGGGCGACGTGGCGGGCGATCGGCCCTCGGAGCGCTGGGTCGGCACGATCCGGGGCATGTTCACGGTGTCGGGCGAGGTCAAGCGGATCACGAAGACGATCCAGAAGCACTCGCTGCCCGATTTCGACGGTCCCCTGCACCCGGTCGAATAACGGCACCTGGCCGATTCGGGCAGCACGAGCAAGACTGGTGCCATGCCCGAGCTGCCCGAGGTCGAAGCACTGGCCCACCACCTGCGCGAACACGCCGTGGGCTCCACGGTGTTCCGGCTCGACGTCGCCTCGCTCAGCGTCCTGAAGACGGCCGTGCCGCCCTACACCGAGCTGCACGGCCGCGAAATCACCGGCGCCACCCGCCACGGTAAGCACCTCGACGTGGTCCTCGGTGACCTGCACCTCGTCGTCCACTTGGCGCGCGCCGGCTGGCTGCGCTGGTACGACCAGCTTTCGCCGACGCCGTTGAAGCCCGGCAAGGGCCCGATCTCGCTGCGCGTGCACCTCAACGCAGCGGCCGGCCCGGGCTTCGACCTCACCGAGGCCGGCACGAAGAAGGGCCTCGCCGTCTGGATCGTCCACGACCCGAGCGAGATCCCGAGCGTCGCCCGCCTGGGGCCGGACGCGTTGTCGCTCGACGCGTCGCAGCTGCGCGAGCTGTTCGCCGGGAAGGGCACGCGGCTCAAGTGGGCGCTCACCGACCAGTCGCTCATCGCCGGCATCGGCAACGCCTACTCCGACGAGATCATGCACAAGGCCAAGCTTTCGCCCTACGCCACCGTCGGCAAGCTCGACGAGGGCGCGCTGGAGACGCTGGCCGCCGCCATCCACGACATCGAGTCCGACGCCGTGCAGCGCTCCGTCGGCCAGAAAGCCGCGATGCTCAAGGGCGAGAAGCGCTCGGGCCTGCGCGTGCACGCCCGCACCGGCCTGCCCTGCCCGGTCTGCGGCGACACCATCCGCGAGATCTCCTTCGCCGACAAGTCCTTCCAGTACTGCCCCACCTGCCAGACGGGCGGCAAACCCCTGGCCGACCGCCGGATGTCGCGGCTGCTCAAGTAACACCGGGCCCCGGCTTCGCGAACCCCCGCACGACGGGTCCGTTCGCGCCGGGAGAGCGCTGGGCCGAACGGGAAAAAACCAGGCCGTCGTCCGTCGCAGGGAGTGACCATGCGGCCTTGGCACGCCGCTCGGTAGGGTTCAGCCACCCTCGGTCGTCACAACTGGACAGAAAGTGGGGAGCAAGCCTTGCACCCGGTCGGTCGAGCGCAGAGCATGGACGTCGTGTCCGCCTTCCCCCTCGCGCAGGTCGTCCCGTGGACGCTGGCCGGTGTGCTCGCGGTCATCGTTCTCGTGCTGCTCTTCAAGGTGCGCCGGCCCAAAGGCGTGATCCAGGACGCCGTGCTGCAGGCCGTGCACCGGATGTCGAAGGCCACGCCGAACCTGCGCGCCGGCCTCGACGAGGAGGCCGCCAACCGCATGACGGCCGAGCTGCTCGAAGTGCTCGACTGCCTCGCCGTGGGGATCACCGACAGTGAGGGCACGCTCCTGTCCTGGGCCGGCGAGGCCACCGACCACTACCTCGACCTCGTCGACGACATCGGCACCGCGCTGCGCAAGCACCGCCGCGCCGTCGCCGACCACAACAAGATGCCGTGCAACCACCGCGGCACCTGCAAGATGAAAACCGCTGCCATCGTGCCGATCCTGGTCGAGGGCACGGCGGAGGCCACGCTGATCGTCGTCGGGCGCACGCGCGGCAAGCTCGTGCAGATGGCCGAGGCCGTGGCGCAGTTCGTCTGCACGCAGTTCGAGCTGGCCCGCCTCGAGGAGTCGCGCAACCAGCTGAACCAGGCCGAGATCAAGGCCCTGCGCGCGCAGATCTCGCCGCACTTCGTCTACAACGCGCTGAACACGATCTCCGCCCTCATCCGCACGGACCCCGAAGAGGCGCGCGAGCTGCTTCAGGACTTCGCCGACTTCACGCGCTACTCGTTCCGCACCTCCGGCATGTACACCACGCTGGCCGAGGAGCTGCGCAACATCGACCGCTACCTCACGATCGAGAACGCCAGCTTCGGCGGCCGCCTCGAGGTGCGCATGAAGATCGCGCCCGAGGTGCTGAGCGTGGTCGTGCCGTTCCTGATCATCCAGCCGCTGGTGGAGAACGCGGTGAAACACGGCCTGGCCAGCAAGCCCAGCGGCGGCTGCGTCACCGTGATCGCGCAGGACTACGGCACCGAGGCCCTGATCAGCGTCGAGGACGACGGCATCGGCATGGACCCGCGCGCGCTCACCGACCTGAAGAACGCGCACCGCACCGGCGCACACGTCGGCCTCGGCAACATCAACCAGCGCATGCGCCAGGTGTTTGGCGAGGACTACGCGCTCACCGTCGACACCGCGCCCGGCGCGGGCATGAAGGTGACGCTGCGGGTGCCGAAGTTCAAGCTCGGCGTGCGGCCGAACATGCCCGACTACTCGGCCGACGTGCCGTCGCAGGGCGGGCCCGAGGACGACGAGGTCGAGCACAACGGTGTGAACGGATCGCGT
Organism: Amycolatopsis sp. 2-15; assembly: GCF_030285625.1. Classification (NCBI taxonomy): domain Bacteria; kingdom Bacillati; phylum Actinomycetota; class Actinomycetes; order Pseudonocardiales; family Pseudonocardiaceae; genus Amycolatopsis; species Amycolatopsis carbonis. Next base: position 1,489,890 of record NZ_CP127294.1, on the reverse strand, counting down.
TCGGGCATGCTGCCCGCCCACTGACATGGCTAGCCTGGCGGCATGAGCGTTACCGAAAAGCTGACGTCCCGCCTGCCCGTGCTCGGCGACCGCGTCGAGCGCAAGGACGTGGTCGCAGTGGTGAAGCTGCACGGCGTGATCACGCCTTCGCCTTCGCCGCTGGCGCGCGGCTCGATCAACCTGGCGACCGTCGAGTCGGCGCTGACCAGGGCGTTCGGCCACGACCGGCTCAAGGCGGTGGCGTTGCTGATCAACTCGCCGGGCGGCGCGCCGACGCAGTCGGGCCTGGTCGCGGAGCGCATCCGCCAGCTGGCCGACGAGAAGAACGTGCCCGTGCTGGCCTTCGCCGAGGACGTCGCGGCGTCCGGCGGCTACTGGCTCGCGTGCGCGGCCGACGAGATCTTCGCCCACCGCACGTCGATGGTCGGCTCCATCGGCGTGATCAGCGGCGGCTTCGGGTTCACCGGCCTGCTGGAGCGCTTCGGCATCGAGCGCCGGCTGCACACGGCGGGCGCGAACAAGTCGCGGCTCGACCCGTTCAGCCCGGAGAAGCCCGAGGACGTCGAGTGGCTCAAGAAGATGCACAGCCAGCTCCACGAGCTGTTCGTCGACTGGGTCAAGGAGCGCCGCGGCGGCCGGCTCACCGACACCGACGACCTGTTCACCGGTGACGTCTGGCTCGGGCAGAAGGCGATGGACCTCGGGCTGATCGACGGTCTCGGCTCGCTGCGCCAGATCGTCACCGAGCGGTATCCGGACGCCGAGATCTTCGTAGCGGAGCCGAAGAAGCCGCTGCTGGCCCGGCTCGGGATCGGCGCGCCCGCGGCGGCGAGCGCGGTGCTCGACGCGGTGACCACCAAGGCCGCGTGGGCCCGCTTCGGTTTGTGACCGCCGGACACCCGTGCGGCGTCCGGTACTCGCCCGGTTGGCCGTACCGACGTGCCACGCTGTCCCGCGCCGTGCCGCGCCCGTGACCAGGAATGGGGCAAAGGGGGCGTCGGCTTTCCCCGACGGGCGGATGAGCGGGACGGGGCTGGACATTGCACTCGGCAATCGGCAGGATGCGACTCACTGTGAGTGCTCATGAAGACACCCGGAAACTCATCGTCCTGGCAGTGGACGACGAGGTCAACGGCCTTGACGAACTGATTCACGGCCTGAAGAACAACCCGCACATCCACCGCGTCTTCAAGGCGCTGGACGCCTCCGACGCGCTGCGGTTGTTCTCCCACGACGACCCCGAGCTGGTCGCCCGGCGCGCCCAGGGTCTGCCGACGGTCGACGCCGTGTTCGCCGACATCGACATGCCCGGCCTGTCCGGTATGGAGATGTCGCGCGTGATCGCGGCGATGAACCCGTCGCCGATCCTGGTGTTCGTCACGGGCCACGCCGAGGAAGCGGTGAACGCGTTCGACCTCGGTGCCGTCGACTACGTGCTCAAGCCGTTTCAGCGGGACCGCCTCGACCGGGCCGTCTCGCGCGTGCGCGAGAAGCTGGCCGCGGCCGCGTCGCCGCCGCCAGGGCAGCGCGCGGGGGAGCCGGTGAAGAACGACGACGAGGTGATTCCCGTCGAGCTCGCCGGCACCACCAAGCTCATCCCGCGTTCGTCGGTGCGCTGGGTGGAGGCCCAGGGCGACTACGCGCGGCTGTTCACCACCGAGGGCAGCCACCTGGTGCGCATCCCGCTGGCCCAGCTCGAGGAACGCTGGGAGAAGGCCGGTTTCGTGCGCATCCACCGCTCGTTTCTGGTCGCGTTGCCGCTGATCACGGAGCTGCGGATGGGCCAGGGCGGCTACCAGGTCGTGATCGGCAACGAGGAGAAGGTGCTGCCGGTCAGTCGCCGGCACACGCGGGCGCTGAAGGACCGGCTCGTCGGCTCCGGCCGCGGCGGCTGAGCCCGTGTCCGTGCCCGACGACCCGTACCACCGCCTGGCCAACGGGGTCCGCGAACCGGACCCGACGCTGGGCCGCGTGCCCGAGGACAGCGCGGTCGTGGAGCCGGTGCCGCCGGCGCCCGAACCGCTGCGCCCGGCCGAGCCCGCGCACGAGAAGCCGAAGCGCCAGCGCGTGGTCCTGGCCGACCCGCGCCAGTCGGCGGGCCGGATGCGGGCGCGCGTCGAGCTGGAGGAGCAGACCAGCTGGGGCAAGCTGCTGGTCCGCGACCTGGTGAAGGTGCAGCTGCGCACGGCCGTGCTGCTCGCGTTGCTCGTGCTGCTGGTGCTCGGCGCGATGCCGGTGCTGTTCTACCTGCTGCCCGCCGTCGCGCGGTTCACGGTGATCGGCATCCCGATCCCGTGGCTCGTGCTCGGGCTGCTGCCGTTCCCGTTCCTGTTCGCGGTGGGCCTTTGGTACAACCGGCTCGCCGAGCGTCACGAGCGCGACTTCGTGGACATGATCGAAAACTGACCGCCGCGGACGGGAAAGCCCCGGTGGCGGGGCATCACCGGCCCGCGGGCTCGTGCGAGGATTCCAGCCGTGCAGCTGAACCCGTGGGCGTTGACCGGCATCGTGCTGGTCGCCCTCGCGACGTACTACCTCGGGTACCGCTCGTCGCGTTCGGCCACCAGCACACACGATTTCCTCGTCGCCAGGCGAACGGTCCGTTCGCGCCGCAACGCCGCGGCCATCTCGGGTGAGTACCTGTCGGCGGCGTCGTTCCTCGGCGTCGCGGGCATCGTGCTCAAGGAAGGCGCCGACGCCACCTGGTATCCGATCGGCTTCACCGCCGGTTACCTCGCGCTGATGCTGTTCGTCGCCGCGCCGCTGCGCCGCTCGGGTGCGTACACGCTGCCGGACTTCGTGGAGATGCGCCTCGGTTCGCTGGGGCTGCGCCGCTTCGCGACGGCGTTCGTGGTGTTCATCGGCATCCTCTACATGGTCCCGCAGCTGCAGGGTGCGGGGCTCACGCTCGCGTCGGTCCTGCCCGTGCCCGCGTGGGTGGGCGCGGTCGTGGTCACGGTGCTGGTCGGGATCAACGTGATCGCCGGCGGCATGCGCGCGATCACGGTGGTCCAGGCCTTCCAGTACTGGCTCAAGCTGTTCGCGATCTCCGTGCCGACTTTCGTGCTGTGCATGGTGTTCTTCTCCGGCGGCGGCCCCGGCGGCGTGCGCTCGCTCGGCTCGCCGGCCCCGCCCGTGTTCACCCAGGACACCACGGTTTCGGTCCAGACCGACGTGACGGTGAAGGTCACCACCGAGACCTACTTCTACGCCGACGGCCGCATCGACGGCGGCCCCGCCCGCGGTGTGGCGCGCTGGTCGCCGCTGATCCCGCACACGGTCGAGAAGGGCACCACGCTCAAGTTCGCCGCGGGCACGCCGGTGCCGGTGATCAGCGACGCGCCGGCGACCAACGACGCGTGGCTGCACCCCGCGTCCGGCAAGATCACCGACCTGCTGCAGACGTATTCGCTGATCTTCGCGCTGTTCCTCGGCACCATGGGCCTGCCCCACGTGCTGGTGCGCTTCTACACCAACCCCGACGGCAAGGCCGCGCGCCGCACGACCGTCCACGTGCTGTTGCTGCTGGGACTGTTCTACCTGTTCCCGACGATGCTGGGCGCGCTGTCGCGGATGTACGTGCCGCAGCTGCTCGTCACCGGCAACACCGACGCGGCCGTGCTGATGCTGCCGTCGGCGATGGTGCCGGGCGTGGCGGGCCAGATCCTCGCGGCGATCGTGGCGGCGGGCGCGTTCGCGGCGTTCCTGTCGAGCTCGTCGGGGCTGCTGGTGAGCGTGGCCGGCGTGGTGTCCACGGACCTGCTTCCGGGGCGGGTCAAGGACTTCAGGGTGGGTACGGCCATCGTCGCGCTGTGTCCGCTCGGCCTCGCGTTCCTGCTGCGCACGGAGGACATCTCGCTGTCGATCGGGCTGACGTTCGCGTTGGCGGCCTCGACGTTCAGCCCGCTGCTGCTGCTCGGCATCTGGTGGCGCAAGCTCAGCTGGCCGGGCGCGCTGGCGGGCATGCTGGTCGGCGGCGGGCTGGTGCTGGCCGCGCTGGGCGTCGACATCGCGGCGGGCTACGCGAGCTTCGAAGCGCCTTGGTACACGAGCCAGCCGGGCCTGATCTCGGTGCCGGCGGCGTTCCTCACGACGTACGTGGTCAGTCGCCTGACCCGCTACGGGCGCCCGGAGCTGGTCAACGACATCATGCTGCGCCTGCACGCCCCCGACCCGCTCGGCCTCATGCGGGACCGGGCCGTCGCGCGGTTCGGCCAGGCGGAGGACAAGGCGCGCGCCGGGCGGGGCCGGCACCGCAAGTAGGTCACTCGCGGTTACTCCGTAATCACCCGATTCGACGAGGTCGCATCAGCCTTTCCGGGGCGCAAGATCTTCGTGTCGGTTGTGTGGGTGTTTGTCGGGAAGGGGCGCCGTGGAACGCACCGAAGCGGACGTCGACTGGGAGCACGTGCAGGCGACGCCCGAGTTCCAGCAGCTGCGCCGGCGCCGGCGCCGGTTCGTGTTCCCGATGTCGGCGGCATTCCTGGCCTGGTACCTGCTCTACGTGCTCCTGGCCGACTACGCGCACGCGTTCATGAGCGCGCGCCTGTGGGGCAACATCACCGTGGGCCTGGTGCTGGGCCTGGCGCAGTTCCTCACGACGCTCGTCATCACCGCGCTGTATGTGCGCTTCGCGAACCGCAAGCTGGATCCCCTGGCCGCGGAGCTGCGCGCCGAGTACGGGGGCTAGCGTCTGGTTCCTCACACGCGTACAACGCCTGGACATGGGAGCATGGAACTGTGGTGAGCCCCGCTGAACTGCCGACCGCCGAGGTCCGTGACCTGCCGAAGGACGGCGTCCCCCTGCTCGACGTCCGCGAGGACGACGAGTGGGCCGCCGGCCACGCGCCCGGCGCCGTCCACATCCCGCTCGGCGAGCTGCCCGCGCGCGTCGACGAGCTTTCCGAGCTCCCCGACGACCAGCCCGTCTACGTCATCTGCCGCAGCGGCGGCCGCTCCGCCCGCGCCACCGCCTGGCTGAACGCCAGCGGCTGGGACGCGGTCAACGTCGCCGGCGGTATGGGCGCATGGGCCCGCGAGAGCCGCCCCATGGTGAGCGAAAACGCGGGCGCCGAACCCGAGGTCATCTGACGGATGCCGCCAGCCCAGCCCCCCGTCCCCCGGGACCCGCGCACCCCACGGGCCCCCAGGGCGGCGCGGGCTGGCCCCAGTACCCGCCTTGGCCGGGTGAGTCGTCCCCTGACGGCTGGGTGCCGGGCTTCGGTGCGCCGGCGGCTGATGGTGGTGGTTCACCGTCGGGCGCCTCGGATCCGCGCGCGGGGGCGCCTGGCTTTGGTGCTCCGTCGGCCGGTGTTCCTGGTTCACCGGGCGCCTCGGCCCCGGACTTCGCCTCGCACGCCGGGGTGCCTTACTCCGCGCCCGGCGGCGCTGGTCCTGCTTCTTCGCACACGGCCCATGCCGGCGGGTACTCGCCGGCGGGCAGCTACCCAGCTGCTCCTGGCGCCTACCCGACCGCGGCTGGCCAGCACCCTGGATTCACCGCACCCGCACAGCAAGCCGGTGCCCAGCCGCAGTACCCGCCGTTCGCTGCCGCGGCCCGGCCGTTCACCGCGGCCCCCCAGGGCCAGGTGCAGCGAACCGCGCCGGAGCATCCGTCGCACCCGAGGCAACGTCCTCGCCTGAAGTGGGTCGCCTCGCCCCCACCCGGCTCGGTCACGCGCCGGCGCGCGGTGGCGACCACGCCGTACACCGGCCCTCCGTCCTATCCCGCCCCGCCGCGCTGGGGCTTCCCGAACCTCGTCTGGCGCCGCCCGACGACCGTGCCCGGCACCGCGTCCGGCGCGGTGCGCGCGATCGACCGCATCCCGGTCCTGGCGCAGAGCCTCAACACCATCCTGTGGACGTTCGTGTTCCTCGCGCTCGCCGCCGCAGGCTCCGAGATCTGGCGCTACGTCCTGCTGGTGCAGAGCCGCGACTCCGCGCTGAGCACGTCGGTGGTCGGCTTCTCCGACGCGTTCGTGGTCACCGTCGGCCTGCTCACCACCATTCTTTCGCTGCTCCCGGCGGGCCTGGCCGTGTGGTGGCTGCTCGTCGCCCGCCACGCCGCCGCCGACGAGGCCGGCGTCGAGCCCGCGCGGCCGGTGTGGCAGGTGCTCGTGGGCGTGCTGGTGCCGGTGGCGAACCTGCCCATGGCGCTGTCCGTGGTGGGCGAACTGGAACACGCCGTGCTCCGCCGCCCCCGCGACGAACGCCCCCGGCCCTCCCGCCTCGTCCTCATCTGGTGGGCCACCTGGCTGGCCAACTGGGTGCTCCTCGCGGTCACGATCATCTGGCGCCTGCGCCCGGGCGTCCAGGCGATGGCGGACAGCGTCGTCCTCGTCGCCCTCACCGACCTCACGGCCGCCGCCCTCGCGATCGCCACGGCCCTCGTCATCCGCCGCTTCTCCGAACTCCTGATGCCCATCGCCCCCGGCCGCCTGCGCACCCTTCGCGTCCTCAAGATCGACGGCGCCCCCGAACCGGAGCTGCGCAACGCCCGCCCGGTCGGCGCTGCCCGCTGAGCCTCGCTGGGGCTCAGCCTCAGTGCGGGGGTTCGCTGCTGCGGTTGCTGACAGACCACCGGCGCTGCTCGCTGAACCTCAACTTCGGCTGTGCCGAGCTGCGCGGAGGCAGGCCTTCGCGGCCGCGTTGAGCACGCATCGTTTGCCAGTGCTCCCGAGCCAAAATCATGCGGTCCGGCCGATCGGCGCTGCCCGGCCGAGTCGCCGCCGAGCGCGGGGCCGAGCTGCGCGGAGGCCGTCGAGCGCCTCGCCGGCCCGGTCGTCAGCGCTCCTGATCCCCGGCCCCGCCGGTTCCGGTCGGGGCTGCTCGCTGAGCCTCAGCCCAGCGCCGGTTCGAGCTGCCCGAACGCCTTCGCCGCCGCGTCGCGCACCTTGGGGACCAGGTCGTCGTCGCCGGCGTAGGTGAGGTTCCAGGTCTCGTCGAAGAGCAGGCGCAGCACTGAAGTCAGGTGGGCCGCCGCCGCGCGCGCGAGGATTTCGTCGCCGGGGGTCTCGGGCTCCAGCAGGGCGGTGACGAGCTGCTGCTCCCGGTCGAGGTGCATCTGCGTGAGCGCGGCCATCAGCGTCACGCTGCCCCGCACCATCCCGACGAACTCGATCCCCGCGAACCCCAGCAGCGCACTTCGCTCGTCGAGGGCCGCGAAGTACCCGTCGCGCACGGCCGCGAACGGTGTGCTCGAAGGCGCCTGCTGCACGAGCTTCGCCGGCCAGTCGACGAAGTCGTCGCGGATGTCGAAGACCAGGTCTTCCTTGCGTCCGAAGTGGTTGGTCACGGTCATCTTCGCGACGCGCGCGGCCTCCGCGACCTCGGCGATCGTCACCCCCTCGAACCCTCGCGCGATGAACAGCCGTGTCGCCGCGTGCGAGATGTTCTGCCTGGTCTCGAGTTTCTTCTGCTCCCTGAGGCTCACCCGGGCAGCATACTAGGTCCGACCTAAGTTTGTGCTTGACCCAATGAGTCGCCTGTACCTAATCTTAGGTCCGACCTAACCAACTCGGAAAGGGACCTCGATGACCCTGCGCCTGCTCGCCGTCCACGCCCACCCCGACGACGAATCCAGCAAGGGCGCCGCCACGCTCGCCCGCTACGCCGCCGAGGGCGTCGACGTCCTCGTGGCCACCTGCACCGGCGGCGAACGCGGCGATGTGCTCAACCCGGCGCTGGACACCCCGGCCATCCACCGGGACCTGCCCGCCATCCGCAGACGCGAGATGGCCGCCGCCGCGGAGATTCTCCGGGTGCGCCAGCAGTTCCTTGGCTACGTCGACTCCGGTCTCGAGCAGCCGCTACCCGAAGGCTGCTTCGCAAAACTGTCCATTGAGGACGCCGCCAAGCCCCTCGAAGACCTGCTCCGCGAATTCCGTCCACAGGTCGTGATCACCTACGACGAGACCGGCGGTTATCCACACCCCGACCACATCCGCACCCACGAAGTCACCCGCGCCGCCTTCGCCGCGACCGACGACGGCACTCCGCGCAAGCTCTACTACCAAGCCACCCTCAGCCGCGCGTGGTTCCAGGCCATGCACGACGCCACCCTCGCCGCCGGCCTCGAGTCACAGATGGGTCCGGTTCTCGACGAGCTCCCGCCCGACCGCCTCCGCGCCACGACCAGAATCCGCTGCGAGCAGTACTTCGACACCCGCGACCGCGCCCTCAAAGCCCACGCCACCCAGGCCGACCCGGCCCACCCGTTTTTCCACCACTCCCGCGACGTCGAACGCGCCGCCTGGCCCTGGGAGGAGTACCACCTCGTCGGCAACACCCCGGACACCCACGAAGCCGACCTCTTCGCCGGCCTCCTCTGACCGGCCGGCCCAACCCGACGGCCGACCTGCCAAGAACCGATCAAACCGTCACCGGCAACGTCCTCAACCCCCTGATCACGAACTCCGGCCGCCTCTCCGGCTCCGCCGCCAGCCGCAACCCCGGCAGCCGCGTGGAAAGCGCCGACAACGCCGCCGCGATCTCCACCCGAGCCAGCGGCGCCCCCACGCAGTAATGGATCCCCATCCCGAAACCGAGGTGCGCGTTGGGCGAGCGCCCGATGTCCAGCACGTCCGGCGATTCGAACACCCGAGGATCCCGCGCCGCCGCGCCCAGCAGCGCGCCGATCTTCGCGCCCTTCACGACGCGATACCCGGCGATCTCCACGTCCTCCGTCGCCGTGCGCTCGAACAGCTGCAGCGGCGCGTCGAACCGGATCAGTTCTTCCACAGCCGAGTCGAGCAAACTCGGGTCCGACCCAAGTCGTTCCCACTCGGATCGGTAGGTCAGCAGCGCGAGCACGCCGTTGCCGATCACGTTCACCGTCGCCTCGTGCCCCGCCATCAGGAGCAGCACGGCCGTGGCCACGACTTCGTCCGGCGTGAGCTCGCTGGCCACCAGGTCGGCGACGATCCCGCCCGGCGTCCCGCTGACCACCGAGCGCAGGTATGAGACGAAGTCGGCCGCGGCCTGCTCGGCGGCGTCGCGGCCGGCTTCGGGCAGGCCGAACTCGTACATCTTCACGATGGCGTTGCTCCACGCCACCAGCCGCGGCCCGTCCTCGACCGGAATGCCGAGCAGCTCCGCGATCACCGCCACCGGCAACGGCTGCGCGAGGTGTTCCAGCAGGTCAGCGCTGCCGTCGGCCTCGATCTTGCCCGCCAGTGTGTCCACCATGGACGAAGCGAGCCGCGCGACCATCGGCCGCAGCCGCTGCACGTGGCCGCGCCCGAACTCGCCCGCGATCACGCGCCGCAGCCGCGTGTGGGCGGGCGGTTCGTTCTCCAGCAGCGAGTTGCGGTGCAGCAGGTTGAACGACGCGAACCGCTCGAGCGGCTGCGCGTCCGTCCAGATCCGGCCCAGCCCGCGGTGGCGCAGCACGGCGGCCGACGCGGCGTGCGAAACCGTGATCGCCAGGTCGAGCCCGTCGTGGTGGTGCACCTCGCCCTCGGCGCGCAGCGCGGCGAACGCGGGGTACGGGTCGGCGAGGAAGGCGGGATCGGAAGCGTCGAACACGAGCCGACTCTACTGTGCCGATTGTTACCAATCCGACCACAGTCACGGCCGAATGGCTTCGTAGCAACGGTTACGTGCCGCGTGGGGATCGGCCTACTTTTGGCCGGATTAGTAACCCGGGCGCCCCTCGCGGCCCCCGCTTCGATAGCGTCTGGCGTCGAGCTCTGAGGAGGCTGAAGTGGGTAAGGGCGCGCGGAAGAAGGGTCCCAAGCCGGACCGCAAACCGAAGGTGCGCGACGTTTTCGTCGGGCAGCCCTTCGAAGGTCTGGCCGCGGAGCCGGAGCTGATCGCGTTGCGCGAGTTCGTGCCGTCGGCCACGGCGAAGCTCACGCTCGCCGACGGCGGTGACGTCACCCTCGGCACCGTGCTGCCCATGGCGGCCGCGGCGTTCGTCCGTTCCGACGGGCAGCGCTACCTCGGCCTGCAGGTGCAGACGCGGTCGTCGGACATCAGCCGCGACCTCGGCCGGTCGCTGCGCTGGGTGCTCGACGCGAAGCCGGGTGACGTCCTGTCCGTGCCGGACACGACCACGCCGACCGACCCGGACGAGCACAACCGCCTGCAGGACCTGCTCGCGCCCGCCGCCGAGCTGGAGCTCACGCTCCACAGCGACTTCGGCTGGTGGCTGCCCGAGGACGCGGACGCGAGCGGCGACGTCGCGGTGTCCCTCGAGCGCGCGAACGCCGCCATCATGCCCACCGAGCGCCTCGGCGCCGGTGCGTACTGGGTGCTCGCCGGCGAGAAGGCGCACCTGCGCTGGGTCCGTCCCGAACCGGAGAACCTGCTGCTGCAAGCGCTTGCGCGCCTGTCCGCGGCCGGCACGCTGGGCCTCGGTGAGGGCACGCGGTACGCGGGTTCGTTCCGCGCCCACGGCCTGCTCGTCCCGGTGTGGGATCTCGACCCCGAGGCGCACGCGCGGGAATGGGCCGAGCCCAAGGACCAGCTCGGTGCCCGGCTCGAGGAGGCGCTGAAGTCGCTCGACGCCGAGCCGCTCAACGCCGCCGAGCGCCGCGCCCGCGACGGCCTCATCGGCCGCCAGCTCACGATTCGCTAGTGAACAACGCTGTGGAAGTTCGACACCGAACTTCCACAGCGTTGATCGCAGCGCCGAAGTCACACCCGCTCACCGGGTAAACCCGTACCTCGACGCACCTTCGCGGTGGCACGATCGTCGGGGTGATCCTGCACATCTGCACCCGCGACGAGTGGGCCGCCGTCTCCGAAGACGCCGAGTACCGCGCGCCTTCGCTCGCCGAAATCGGGTTCATCCACTGCTCCGACCCCGGCACCGTCAGCGTGCCCGCGAACGCCGTCTACCCCGGCCGCACCGACCTCGTGCTGCTCGAGATCGACCCGTCGCGGGTCGACGCGCGCGTGGTCTGGGAAGCCGGCGCGCCGCCGCACCCCGACGGGATCCTCTTCCCGCACATCTACGGGCCGCTCCCGCGAAACGCTGTGGTCGCGGTACACGATTTCCCAGCAGGCGCGGACGGTTCGTTGAAGCTGCCAGTGTCACTCTCCGTGCGCGGAAACGCGTGAACTTTCACGAAAAGTAGTCGTGAGAGCTGGACAACCTGCGGGGGCTGCCATGCGTGTGGGGGATGACGAGGACGCGATGCGCGGCGATCTCATCCGGGGAGGGGGCGATTTGGTGACGGCAGCGGCACCTGTCATCTCGGGGGGAGAATCGACGTGGGTCGCGGGCGCGCGGGTGGCGGCCGAGCCCAGGGTGTTCGCCGAGTTCGGTGACTTCGTCGCGGCCAGCCTGCCCGGCTTGCTGCGCTACGGCCACGCGCTCACCGGCAACCCGCACGACGCCGCGGACCTGGTGCAGACCGTGCTCGAGAAGATCGGCTCACGCTGGTCCTACGTCCAGCAGAAGACGGGCGACCCGCTCGCGTACGTGCGGCGCTCGATGGCCAACGCGCACGTCAGCCGGTGGAGACGCACGCGCCGGGAGAACCTCGTCGCGGACCTGCCGGACACGAGCCTGTGCGCGCCGGACGACCCGTTCGAGCACGAGCCGCTGTGGCAGGCGCTGCGAAATCTGCCGCCGAGGCAACGCGCGGTGGTGGTGCTGCGTTACTACGAAGGACTGTCCGAGGCTGAGATCGCGGAAGCGCTCGGCGTCAGCCAGGGGACGGTGAAGAGCCAGGCCAGCAAGGCCATCGCTTCGTTGCGGACGAAGCTGAAGCACGGAGAAGGGAGCGAAGCGGGTTGAACGTCTCCGAGGACGAGCTCGAACAGCGGCTGCGCGCGCTCTTTTCCGACGACCGGCTCGGCGTCGCACCGCCGGCCGACGCGGCTCCGGCGATCATGGCCGGCGCGCGACGGCGTCGGCAGCGGCGCAAGGTGCTGATGTCGGCGTCCGGGGCGGTGTGCGCGCTCGCGCTGGTGTCGGGCGGGCTGGTGGTGTTCAAGTTCCAGGCCACGACCGGCACGGCCGACCTGACGGCCTCGCGGTTGACGGTGTCGAACGTGTCCGCTCCGCCGCCCGTCGCGCCGGTTGCTTCGGCATCGCCGCCGGCCGCTGAAGATCCGCCGGTCGCCCCGCCGGTCGCACCGTCGCACGTCTCGTCCGCTCCGCCGAAGCGGCATTCACCACCGCCCGCGACGCGGGGTGACGCGCCGGCGGAGGTCACGAAGGGACCGTTGCTGACGGCGGACGGTCTCGGGGTCCTGAAGCTCGGGATGACCGAGGAGCAGCTGGCCGATTCGGGCCTGACGTTGACGGCGGTCAAGGAATCGGCCGGCTGCACGTACTACGACGTCGCCGGCGAGGGCGTCTCCGCCGCGACCGCCGTGGTTTCGCCGGACGCCGGCGTGGTGGTCGTCAAGCCGGACGGCGCCGCCCACACGCCGGAGGGCGTCGGTGAGGGCTCGGCGAGGGAAGACGTGACCGCCGCGTACCCGGGAACATCCCAGGCCTCCGACGAGCTGGTGGCCCCGACCGGCGACGAGGGCGCCTACCACTTCACCCTCGCCGACGACGGCTCCGTCTCGAGCCTCGACGTCCGCTCCGCCAACCAGACCTGCGCCGGCTGAGCCCGGCGCCGACCGAGGAACCCGGGCTGTCCACAGGGGGAGAGCCCGGGTTCCTTTTTGTCCGGGGTCCTGTGGATGAGCGGGCGACTGGCCAGGTCCGACCTGGCGACGCTCAAGCACGCCCCCAGGTGGTCGGGAGCCCACAAACGACGGAGCCCGGGTTGTCCACAAGGGGACAACCCGGGCTCCGCGATGGCTGGCCTGATGGTGACAGCGCCCGCTGGCTTACCGGTTGGACCGGCAGTCTTACAGGGCGCCGCCCGCGATGGGGGGCATGCCGGCGTCGGCGGCGGACGTGCCGACGGACTCGCGGTGGAGGAACTTCTCGATCTCGTACACGTTGTCACCCGCGCGGCGCGCGACGGTGAGCAGCGTGGACATCTGGGAGATCTCCTCGACCTGCTCCTTGAGGAACCACTGCGTGAACTGCTCGCTGATGTAGTCCTCTTCGGCCCGCGCGGCCTTCGCCAGCGCGGAGATGTCGGCGGCGACCTCCTTCTCCTGCTCCAGCGCGAGCTCGAGGAGCTCGATCGCGGCGGAGAACTCGTTGCGGACGTCCTTGACGCCCGGCACCTCCACGTGGTGGTCGCGGTCGAGCATGTACTGCACGAGCGCCATCGCGTGGTTCCGCTCTTCCACCGACTGCTTGTAGAAGTGCTTTGCGAGCTGTGGCAGGTCCTCGTTGTCGAACCAGACCGCCAGCGCGATGTACTGCTGGGACGCGTGGAACTCGTTGTGGATCTGCGCCTGCAGCAGTTCGTAGAACTTCGAGCGCGGTTCTTTCTTCGTGAGGGCCATGCCAATGACAGTACGACAAATCTCGATTAATTTCCAGTTTTACCTGGTGATCTCCACCCTATTAGGGTTACCATTCCTAAAGAAATCTTCCCTTATTTTGGTTAGCCTTCCCTTAAAAGATTCCGCAATTTAGGGAAGGCTAACTTCGCTTTATATCGTGTCTCGTACGATCGGGCACGACATGCAGCGCGGGCCGCCGCGACCCGAACCCAGCTCGGATCCGGCGATGGCCAGTACCTCGATCCCGGCGTCGGCCAGGCGTTCGTTCGTCTCGAAGTTGCGCTCGTATCCGACGACGACGCCGGGGGCCAGCGCGAGGGTGTTGTTGCCGTCGTCCCATTGCTCGCGTTCGGCGGTCACCGGGTCGAGCCCGGTGTCGATCACGCGCAGGCGGTCGATGCCCATCGCCTCGGCGGCGGCGCTCAGGAACGGGGCCGGCCCCGCGACTTTCACTCCGCCGTCGCCGGTCGGACGCACGGTGAACGCGGTGAGCGAATCGCGTGCGAGCGGGTACATCACGACGGCGTCGGCTGCGACCATCGTGCACACCGTGTCCAGGTGCATCGTCGCGCGGGACTGCTCGATGGGCACGGCGAGCACGGTGTGCGCGAGGCCGTCGGCGAACACCGAGCGGGCGAGCGACTCCGCGCCCGCCGGCGTGGTGCGCTCGCCGACGCCGATGGCCAGCACGCCCGGGGCCAGCAGCATCACGTCGCCGCCCTCGATGGGCGCGGAGTGAGCGCCGTACGCGCGCGCCGCGTGGCGGAAGCGCGGGTGGTAGGCGTACACGAGGTCGAGCACGGCCGTTTCGCGCCGCCGCGCGGGCATGGTCAGCGACGAGATCGCCACGCGGTCGCCGATCCACGCCGACGAGTCGCGCGTGAACAGCAGGTTCGGCAGCGGGTCGACGGCGAACTCGTGCGGGTCGCGCATCATCCGCACCAGCGACGAGCCCTCCGACGACGGCAGCTCCTCGAACGTCATGCCCGCCATGAGGACTTCGGCGAGCGTGCTCGCGTCGACGCCGCTCAGGTGCGAGCGCAGCGAATCCGCGAGGTCGGCACCGAGGCGCAGTTCATCCACAGCCGCGTGGACGCCCGCGGTGTGCGCGCGTTGGTCCTCCAGCGCCGTGCGCAAGGTGTCCGCCAGCAGGAGCACTTCGACGCCGCGGCCGCGAAGCACTTCCGCGAACGCGTCGTGCTCTTGCTGGGCCCGGTCCACCCACGGGATGGAGTCGAAGAGGAGCTGGTCGTTGTTGCGGGGCGTCAGCCTTTTGAGCTCGTTTCCCGGCCGGTGCAGGAGAACTGCACGAAGGGGTCCGACTTCGCTGTCCACCCTGGGCGGTGCCGTCACGTCGTTCACGAGGTCGAGCCTAATGAGCGCGCGTCAGGGGAGCCAGGAAAGATGACCTTTCAGGAGTGAATATCCGACGAAAGACACCACGTCAAAAAGGGTGTGCGCGGCGACCAGTGGCCACAGCCGGTTGGTGCGCTGCCAGAGGCGGCCGAACACCAGGCCCATCACGAAGTTGCCGACGAACCCGCCGAACCCCTGGTACAGGTGGTACGAGCCGCGGAGCACCGCGGCGCCGACGAGCGAATTGTTCTCGCGCACCCCGAGCTGGCGCAGCCGCGTGAGCAGGTAGCCGATCACGAGCACCTCTTCGGCGAACGCGTTGCCGAACGCCGAGAGCGTGAGCGCGATCGGGCGCCACCACGTGTCGCCCAATGTGGACGGTTGCACCGCGAGGCTGAAGCCGAGGTGGTAGGAGAGGAAGTACAGGCCCAGCCCGGGAATCCCGATCACGGCGGCGAGGCCGAGGGTGATCAGTGCGTCGGACCCGGGGGAGCGGCGGTCGAGGCCGATGTCGCGGATCTTGAGGCCGGCGCGCCACAGCAGGTACAGGCCGAGCCCACCCCAGCCGACGAGCTGCAGGGCGTTGAGCAGCTGCTGCAGCAGGTCGAGCAGGCTGGCGGCGGCCTGCGGGACGTTGAGCTGCACTTGTTGCTGCGCCAGTGGGACCGGGCGCAACAGGGAGTCCACAAGGGACAGGAGGCTGTGCGCGCCGGAGAGGCCGAGCGTGATGCCGAACACGAGCACCAGCTCGAACTTGACGGCCCGGCGCTCCTTCTCGTCCACGATCGGGGCGGGCGAATCGGGCGGAAGGGGCAGCAGCCAGGACCTGATGCCCGATCGCTCTGTCGTGCTCATGAGCGCACGCTACCTTCGGGGTATGCCTCGGACTATCGCCACCAACACGAAGGTCGACCGCGACGCGCTGGTCGAGTTCCTCAAGCCCCGCCACCACGCGATCCTCGTCACCACCCGCGCCGACGGGCGGCCCCAGCTCTCCCCGAACACGTGCGGCGTCGACGCGGAGGGGCGGATCGTGATCGCGACCTACCCGAAGCGGGCGAAGGTCGCGAACCTCCGCCGGGATTCGAAGGTGTCCGTCTGCGTGCTGTCCGACGAGTGGAACGGCCCCTGGGTCCAGGTCGACGGCACCGCCGAGGTCCTCGACCTGCCCGACTCCGTCGAGCCGCTCGTCGACTACTTCCGCAGCATCTCCGGCGAACACCCTGACTGGGACGAGTACCGCGAAGCCATGCGGAAGCAGGGCAAGAGCCTCATCCGCATCACCATCGACCGCTGGGGTCCCATCGCCACGGGCGGCTTCCCGCCGGAACTGGCGGACGACTGAGGTTTCGCGCTTGCCGCGACCGGGCCGGCTCCACTGAGGTGGGGCCGGCCTTCGTCGTGTGCAGGCCCGGGTTGGCGCGCTCGCCGGCCGGGGGATGGCCGACGAACCATCCCTGCGGGGTGGGCCTCAGTCGGAGCGGTGCTGCTGGCGGAGAAACGGGCAGCCGACCAGCCGGCGGAGCTCGGCGGCCAGCTTGGGCGGGCTGTCGATCGACTGGGAGAACGCCAGGCGCACGTCGTGGTCGCCGGTGTCGGACTCGACGCGCAGGCGCAGGCCGTAGCGGTCGAGGCCGAGCGGGCGGATGCGCCCGTGCTGCAGGCCCGGCGGCAGGTGCTGCGCGAGCTGTTCCACGACGTCCGAGTGGTCGCTCTCCAGGTGCCGCAGCCACTCGGCCTCGTAGCTGTGGAACGGATCCGGCGGCGCCGCGCTGAACATGTGCGGCCGCAGCGAGTGCGTGCCCTCCGCGTCGGCCAGGACGAGGGACGCAGGGGTCAGGCGCAGGAGCGTCAGGCCGTGGCCGACGTCCAGGAGCCGCTCGTCCGGCCGCTGCTCGGCGATCGACACGGCGCGGGCGCGCGCCGAAACCGCCGAGAGCGGCCGGAGCCACCCGGTTATCCACAGCAGGCCGCGGATGGGTTCACGCAGCTCCACCGGGGCGTGGTCGGCGAGCTCGACCATGACGGCGAGCTCGCCGCGCTGAGTCTGCCGCGACGTGCGCACCATCGGGTGCTCGTCGGGCAGAAGGATGCTGACGCTGCCGCTGTGGTGCACGTGGTGCAGCACGGGCACCACGCGCTCGGCCTCGCAATCGGCGCGCTCGACGGTCGGCATGATCGTCGCCGGTCCGTTGCGCGTCGCGATCGTCTTGGCCCGCTCGGCGGGGTTCGGCGCGGGCGGGCGTCGGACGGATGTCGGGGCCTCGGTCACGGGTCACCTCCTACTTAGGTGAGCCTAACCTGAGTCCGGCCGAGAAGGGAAGACCCGATCCGTAACGCACCACGCACGAGTGGCGAATAGCCGGTGATCCATACCGCCAGCTGGGGAGAATATGGCCGACAAAACGGACACCATCCGCGTCTGGGAACCCGACCCGAAGATGCCCGCCGCACAGTTGAGGGTCCGCAAGATCCACAAGGCGCAGGGGATCGCCCTGCTCGGCGTCCTGTTGATCGGCGGCGGTATCGCCCTTTTCTTCGCACACGTCGGCCCCGCCGTACCACTGCTCCTGATCTACCTGGGTCTCGCCATCGCGGTGCAGTGGGGGCGAGGTGCCGTTGCCGCACTCGGCTGGGCCTTGAAATGGCGCTGGCACACCGATCTCGCCCTCGAGCAGGTCGCCATCCCGGCGGACGGCCTCGTCGCCCGCCGCAAAACGGTCGCCGTGCGGCTCCCCGATGGCCGGTGGCTGCGCGCTCGCCCCGGCGCCGGTGTGCAGGCGCAGCTCGCCGGGCAGCGAAGCCTGTGGCTCGCGCGCAGCGGCGACCAGGCGCTGGCCATCGTGGCGGGCCACCCTTCGGCGTGGCTGGCGCGCATCCACGACGAGCCCCCGTCCGGCGCGCGCGAGCTCCGCGTGCTCTCGCGTGAGCAGGTCCCGCCCTGCCAAGATCCCGTCCTCAATGCGGACCGCGATGCCCGCGTCCGCGGTGCCTGGCTGATCGTCGCGGTGTCACTCGGCGCCTGTGCCCTCGCCGTCTGGGCCGTCCTTGAGATCCTCGCGAACCGCAGCGACGGCGGGACCGCCGCTTTTGTCCAGACGCTGGTCCTCGCCCCGATCGCGGGCGGGGCGATCATCGCCTTCCTCCACGCACTCGGCAGCGGTATCGACGCACTCGGGCTCGCGAAGGCCCACCGAGCAGACACCTGGACCGAGCTCGCGGTGACCCGGAGCGAGGCGCAGCTGCCCGACGGCCGCACCGTCCGCATCAGACTGTCGAAACAGCCGGCGTCCCTCGCGCTCAACGTCACCGCGGCCCGAACGCTGTGGACGTTCGGCCCGGCCAAACCCGGCAACGTACGCGTCGGGGTGCCCGGCTACCCCGTCTCGGGCCGAGCGCGGTTGAAAATCGTCGACGCTCGAGCAGGAGCGCAGTGAACAGCTGGCTTCCCGACCCCGCCGTCCCGGCCGCGCAGCTGCCGTTCTTCGGCTCGGTGGCGGGCACTGCCCGCCGCCGGTTCCTCAAACGTCTGGTGGCCCGCCTTGCGATCGCGGCCGGCCTGGTGGCGCTGATCGCCGCCGACGGACGCGTTGACGTCGCGGACCTCGTGCTGCTCGTGTACTACGTCGGCACGGTCCTTGCGCTCGGCGGCCGTACGCTGCGCTACAAACGGCTGTTCGACCGCATGTTCGCGACACCGTTCGAAACCGTCGACGCCACCGAGAAAACCACAGCCGGACGACGGTTCGCGGTCAGGCTTGCCGACGGACGCTGGGCGCACTTCAAGCTGGGCCGGTACGCGACCGACCTGCTTTCGCGGTGCCGGTATCTCCACGTGCTCCGGATCGGCGACCACGCGGTCGTACTCGTGCCCGGCGTCGGATGGCGCCCGGGCCGGGTCCGCGACCTGCCCCTGTCCACGGCACTCCCGCTCGCGGTCCCCGCGACGCAACCCGACCCCCGGCCGATGCGGACGCTGAGGCGGCGCAGGGCACGCTTCACCGCCGCCTGGTACGTCGGCCTCGGCGCCCTGTTCGTCTGGGCACGCCTGAGCCTGCCGCGCGGCGACCAGTCGGCGTGGGGCACTGTCGCGGGGTTCCTGGTCGCCGTCGCCGCGCTGTTCGCGGTCAGGGCGGTGCGGCGCGCGGTGCGTCGCGCGCCGGTCATCGGCGAATGGACCCAGCTCGACGTCACGTCCGAGCCCGTCATCACCCGTACCCGCCGCGGCTTCAGCCTCGACGGCCACGCGCTTCACCCCGACGGCACCACAGCCGTCTTCCGCATCCCCAGCACGAGTCTTCTCACCGCCCTCGACATCGCCGCCACGAGGAAGCTGTGGGTGGCCGGTCGGCGCGCCGGTCTACCCGGCCACGTCTGGACCGGCCTCGTCCGGTTTCACGCCCCCGGCCCCCTCCCCGACCACGACCACGCATAACCCTCATCCTCCGAAGCGACCGCCGCCTCCCCGAGCTCCAGCGGCGCGAACGTATCCACCATCACCGCCGTCTCGTCGAAGAACTCCGCGCCGATCGAGGCCTCGGCGGCGCCCGGCTGGGGGCCGTGCGTGAAGCCCGACGGGTGCAGCGACAGGGAGCCGATGCCGATGCCCGAGCCGCGGCGGGCTTCGTAGTTGCCGCGGACGTAGAACATGAGCTCGTCGGAGTCGACGTTCGCGTGGTTGTACGGCACGGAGATCGAGTCCTCGTGGTAGTCGACCTTGCGGGGGCAGAAGGAGCACACCACGAAGTTCGGCCCCTCGAACGTCTGGTGCACGGGCGGGGGCTGGTGCACGCGGCCGGTGATGGGCTCGAAGTCGTCGATGTTGAACGCCCACGGGTACAGGCAGCCGTCCCAGCCGACGACGTCGAAGGGGTGCGTCGCGTAGGTGTAGCGGGTCAGGCCGGCGCGGTGGCGCACGAGCACGTCGACGTCGGAACCATCCACGAGCAGTGGCGCGACCGGTCCCCGGACGTCGCGCTCGCAGTACGGCGAGTGCTCCAGGAACTGCCCCTTCGTCGACAGATAGCGCTTCGGCGGGCCGATGTGCCCGCGGGCCTCCAGCACGTACAGGCGGACCTCGCCGCGCGGCACCACGCGGTAGGTGCACGACGTCGGGATCACCACGTAGTCGCCGTCCGAGACCTCCAGCGCCCCGTAGATCGTCTCGAAGACAGCCGAGCCGCCCTGGACGTAGAACAGCTCGTCGCCCGCCGCGTTGCGGTACAGGGGCGAGGGGGCCGTCGCGACGACGAAGCCGATGGTCACGTCGGCGTTGCCGAAGAGCCGTCGCCGGTCGGTCACGGCGTCGGCGGAGGCGCCGAACTTCAGCTCCGGCGTCTTGAAGTGCCGTGGCTTCAGCGGGTGGTTGGGCACGAGGGTGCCGCGGTCGTCGGGCACGGCCACCGCGTCGACGATCGCCGTCGGCAGGCCGCGGTGGTACAGCAGCGCCGAGTCGGCGGAGAAGCCCTCGACGCCCATCAGCTCCTCGGCGTAGAGGCCGCCGTCGGGCTTGCGGAAGGCGGTGTGCCGCTTGTGGGGGACCTCGCCTACTCGCCGGTAGAAGGGCATGGCTGACTCCTCCGGAGGTGTCCGCAGAACGAACGATTTTGTCCTGTTGTCGTACGCTACTAGCGTGTCATTCGTGTCAAGCGCTGTGGAACTCACGCCCCCCGGCCCCCGTGGAATTCCTCCCCTGTTCGCGCGGCTCGTCGACGACTCGGCGCTCTTTCCGCCCGCGGACGGGGCCATGCCCGAAGCGCTGCGAGCGCACTACGAGTCCAGGGCGGGTGAACACGCCGGTGTACTGGGCGTTTTCCTCTGCCAGGCCTCCCGGCTGCCGGAGCTGATCACCGAGTTGATCAAGATCAAGCCGAAGGAGCCGCTGCCCCTGTCACTGATCATCGACACCGGGCTCGGCGGCGTGCCCAAGGCCATCTCGATCGTCGAGTCGCGCAGCGAGCTGCTGTCGCTGCGGATGGTCGAGATGCCGGCGCCGTCGGACGTCGACGAGGTGTGGCTGGAGCGCGTCTCGGAGTTCGTGCCCGAGGACGTGATCCGCGTGGTCGAGCCGCGCCGCGGCGTCGGCTGGCTCGACGGCGTGCGCAAGGTGATCGAGCACGGCAGCTGGCCGAAGATCCGCTGCGGCGGCCCGGCGGAGGAGAACTTCCCCAGCGTCGACGAGGTCGCCGACTTCCTGTCGGTGGTCAGCGGCGCGCCCGGCGCGTCGTTCAAGGCCACCAACAGCCTGCACCGCGCCGTCCGCCACACCGATCCGGAGACGGGCTTCACGCACCACGGGTTCCTGAACCTGATCGTCGCGTCGGCGCGCTGCCTCTCGGGCGGCGACGTCCGCGAGGCGCTGGAGTCCACCGACGGCAAGGCGCTGGCCGACGAGGCCCGCGCGTTGTCCGAGCCGGCCGCCAAGGCCGTGCGGGAGCTCTTCGCGTCGTACGCGGCGGCGTCGTTCGCCGAGCCGGTGGCCGACCTGGGTGAGCTCGAGCTGCTGTGAGCAGGGAGGGGTCGCTGACCCTCGACCGCGGCCTGGCGCTGCTGCAGGCGGTGGCCGACGCGGGCGAGGAGGCGGCGACCATCTCCGAGCTGGCGGTGACGATCGGCGCGAGCCGCGCGGCCGTCTACCGGCTGCTGGTGCCGCTCTCCGAACGCGGCCTGATCTGGCGGGACGGCACGAAGGTGCGCCTCGGCGTCGGTCTGCTGCGGCTGGCGGGGCAGGTGCTGCCGCAGCTGCGCGAGGCCGCGCGGCCGGTGCTGCGCGAGCTGGCGGAGAAGGTCGGGGCCACGGCGCACCTCACCGTGGCGCAGGGCGATCAGGCGCAGGCCGTGGCGGTGGTGGAGCCGTCGTGGACGAGCTACCACGTGGCGTACCGCGTGGGCAGCCGTCATCCGCTCAGCGCGGGCGCGGCGGGCCGGGCGATGGCGCTGCGGCCCGGGGGCGACGGCTGGGTCGCGTCCACGGGCGAGCTGGAGGCCGGTGCGTCCGGTGTGGCCGCGCCGGTGCGCGGGGTGCCGGGGCTGCGGGCGAGCGTCGGGGTGGTGTCGCTGGAGCCGTTGGACGCGGCCGCGGTGGGTCCCCAGGTCGTCGCGGCGGCCGGAAAGCTGACCGAGGTGCTCCGAACCGACGCGTAGTGCGGCGTGGCGTGCTGGAATATGGTCTCGTGGCGCAAAGGGGACGGCATGCCGAGGAGCCGTCGCGGAGGTGCCCCAGGTGAACGTTCCGAGTGAGCTCGTCGGTTGCGAGGTGCGCCGGACGTCGTTCGACTACCAGGTGCGCCTCTCGCTGGTCGACCAGCCGGACCCGGCCGACGAGCCGAGGGTGGACGCCGAGCTGGTGCTCGAGACGTCGTTCGTGCTGCGAGACGTGGAGGGCGTGAGCCACGAGCTGGAGCCCGGCAGCGGTGCGGCCCTGGCGCCGGTGCTCGCGCTGTTCGGGCAACGCGTGACGGAGGTGGCGGTGCCCGAGGGGGGCACGCTGGCAGTGGTCTTCGACGGCGGCGCCGAGCTGCGCGTGGGGCCGGACCGGCAGTACGAGTCCTGGTGGCTCACCGGCCACGGCGTCGAGCCGATCCTGGTGGGCCCGGACGCCTAGCGGCGCGCGGCCGCCAGCAGCGGTCGCACCATGGTGAGCAGCAGAGCCAGGTCCACGCAGAACAGCAGCCGCTCGAACAGCCCCAGCGTCACTTCCTGCGCGGGGCCGGTGATGAGCGTGAAGACGAAGCCGCCGAGCACGATCAGCACGCTGGCGAAGCTCGCGACGGCCAGGCCGCGGATCGTGGTGCGCCGCGGTTCCCAAGGACATTTCGGCGCGCCGCGGCGGGTGAGCAGCCAAGCGGCGGCCGGCAGGGCGAGGAACGCGGTGAGGGCGGCCGCGTTGTGGAGCTGGCCGTCTAACGTGCGGGCCTGGCCGTCGGGGTCGACGGGGACGGTCGCGCAGATCGTGAGGCCCGCGCACCACACGCCGAGCAGCACGACGACCGCGGGCGAGCGCCGGGCCTTCACGAGCCCGGCCAGCAGCGCCACGGAACCGAGCGCCAGCGCCAGGCACATCGCGCTGAACAGCGGCGCGGCCGAGCGGCCGCCGAGGTGGCCGTAGACGTACTCCGACAGCGTCTGCCACACCGGGCTGACCTGCGCCGACAGTCGCAGGTGCAGGTCAGCCGCGATGGCCACCGCGAGCGCCATGCCGGCCAGCGCGAGCCGGCCGTGCACGGGGGACACGGCGGCGGGCACGGCCTTCGGCATGGGTGGACTCCTCGGTGGTCATGGCGAAGGGCAAGGCTTCCCGCGTCATCGCGGGTTCACCTTGCCCTCATCCACTGGTTCCGAAGAGGCTACCTCGTGTTCCTGTGAAGTCTCTGTGGTCAACTCGCTCAGAAGGCGAGCTGGACCAGGGCGAACGCGGCGAATCCGGCGAACAGGAACCCCGCCGTGCGCTGGATGAGCTTCGGCCGGATGCGGCTGCGGATCTTCGCGCCGACGAACACCGCGAGCCCCGCGACGGAGACCAGCGCGACGAACGCGCCCAGTCCGACCGCGAACGGGTTGCCGAGCCGCGCGACGAGCCCCGCCGTCGCCAGCTGCGACGCGTCGCCCCACTCGGCGGCGAAGAGCACGCCGAACGACGTCAGCGCGGAGCGCAGGAAGGACTTCGGCGCCGCGCCGAGACGTGCGGCGTCGTCGGCCGCTTCGTCGGCTTCGCTGAATCCTTCGCGCAGGAGCATGAAGGCGCCGATACCGAACATCGCGGCCACGAGCAGGGAAACCACGGTTTCCGGAAGAAGGGTGAGCACACTGCCGAACGCGACGGCTATAACACACTGGATCGCGAATGCCACGCACACCCCGGCGAATACCGGCCACGCGCGGAAACGCGTGGTCAGCACCAGCGTTGCGACCAGGGTCTTGTCGGGCAGTTCCACTGCCAGGACCAGGCCGAACGCGCTGATGAGAGTGATGAGTGCGGGAGACATGAGCTGGTGGACACCCCTTTCACTTCAACGATAAAGGAGGTGTTCAGAAAGCTGCAAGTTGATGGGTTTTGCGAATTGCCCGGTGAGGTTTGTTGAATAGCTTTCGCCGGGACTCCTGAATATAGTTTTCGGTGTGCCGAATTCTGTTTTGGGGATGCGGTACGGTGCGGTCATGCCTGCTGACCACGTGGTCGTGTCCACCACTGTCGACAAAGAAGCGACCGCTCGGAACATCGCCACGAGCGCCGTCGAGGCGCGGCTCGCTGCCTGCGCCCAGATTGTGGGGCCGATCACGAGCGTGTACCGCTGGGAGGGCAAGGTGCGCACCGACTACGAGTGGCGCGTCGAGTGCAAGACGGCGGCCGACCGCGCGGGCGCGCTGGAGGAGTTCCTGAACGTGCGCCACACCTACGCCCTGCCGGAGATCGTGGTGACCCCGATCGTCGGCGGGAGCCCGCGGTACCTGTCGTGGGTGGTGGAGCAGACCCGGTAGGTCCCTTTCGGGTACACAGTGGACGGATGGGCCCGGAACGCCTGACGTGGGCGTTTCCCGGGTTCAGGACGTTGGTCCCTCGTTTTTCGGGACGTGTTGAACTGGTTGGTGCCGCGCCGGCGGAGTTAGCTCGGATACGTGGACGTCCTTGAGCTCGCGCGGTGGCAGTTCGGCATCACCACCGTGTACCACTTCCTGATGGTCCCGCTGACCATCGGACTTTCGGTGCTCGTCGCGGGGATGCAGACCGCCTGGGTGCGTACGGGCAACGAGCGCTACTTCAAGATGACCAAGTTCTGGGGGAAGCTCCTCCTGGTCAACTTCGCCATGGGCGTGGTGACCGGGATCGTGCAGGAGTTCCAGTTCGGGATGACCTGGAGCGCCTACTCCCGCTTCGTCGGCGACGTGTTCGGCGCGCCGCTGGCGATGGAGGGGCTCGTCGCGTTCTTCGTGGAGTCGACCTTCCTCGGCCTGTGGATCTTCGGCTGGGACCGGCTGCCGAAACGCGTGCACCTGGCGTGCGCCTGGGCGTTCGCCCTGGCGACGATGGCCTCGGCCTACTTCATCCTGGCCGCGAACTCGTGGATGCAGCACCCGGTCGGGGTGGAGTTCGTGAACGGCAAGCCGACGATGAACTCGATCTTCGCGGTGCTGGGCAACAACACGGCGCTGGCGGCGATCCCGCACACGCTGGCCGGGGCGTTCTCGGTGGCGGCTGCGTTCCTCGTCGGGGTGGCAGGCTGGCACCTGTGGCGGCGCCGTTCGGCTTCGGACTCGGACGCCGGCGTGCACCGGGACGTCTGGCGGGCGTCGCTGCGGCTCGGTGCCTGGGTCGGGATCGCCGCGTTCGCGGTGCTGGCCATCACGGGTGACACGCAGGGCAAGCTGATGTTCCAGCAGCAGCCGATGAAGATGGCGTCGGCGGAAGCGTTGTGCCACACGGAGAAGCCGGCGAGCTTCTCGATCCTGGCGATCGGCGACGTCGCGGGGGCCAACTGCGAGGACGTGAAGACGTTCACCGTGCCGGCGCTGCTCTCGTTCCTCGCGCACAACGACTTTTCCACCGAGGTGCCGGGGGTGGAAAACCTGATCGGCCAGTACCAGGCGAAGTACGGCACCAACTACCCGAACGACCCCGACCTGGGGCCGCTGGCGGGCAAGCCGATCGATTACGTGCCCAACCTGCCGGTGACCTACTGGGGATTCCGCGCCATGATCGGCTTCGGCGCGATCGGGGCGGGGATCGGTCTGCTGGCCCTGTGGCTCACGCGCCGCGGCCGGATCCCGAGTGGGCGCTTGTTCCCGTTGCTGCTGGTCGCGGGCATCGCGACGCCGTTCATCGGCAACAGCGCGGGCTGGATCTTCACGGAGATGGGGCGTCAGCCGTTCGTGGTGGCGCCGAACCCGACGGGCGTCGAGGGCATGTGGATGTTCACGGCGCAGGCGGTGTCGAAGCTGTCGGTCGGTGAGGTGTGGACGTCGCTGATCTCGCTCACGGTGCTCTACCTGGGGTTGGGCGTGGTGGAGCTGTTCCTGATGCGCAAGTACGTGCGCGGTGGGATCGAAGGGGTTCTGCCGCCGCCTGCGCACGGTGGGGAGGCGGGTTCGGATGACAAGTTGTCGTTCGCTTACTGAGCCGGTGGTGGGTGCTTCGGCGGGTTGGACCCAGAGTGTTCGCCCGATCACCCACGAGAGTTACCCACAGCTGATCTGTGGACAACTCGATGGGTTGTGGATAACTCAGGGCGATCTTGGGGATGAGTCATGACGCTGCAGCTGGTGTGGTTCGGGATCATCGCGCTGTTCTGGCTCGGGTACCTGTTCCTCGAGGGCTTCGACTTCGGTGTCGGGATGCTGCTGCCCGTGCTCGGGCGCGACAACACCGAGCGGCGCGTCATGGTCAACACCATCGGGCCGGTGTGGGACGGCAACGAGGTGTGGCTGATCGTCGCGGCCGGCGCCACGTTCGCGGCGTTCCCCGATTGGTACGCGACGCTGTTCTCGGGCGCCTACCTGCCGTTGCTGCTCGTGCTGCTGGCGTTGATCGGCCGCGGGGTCGCGTTCGAGTACCGCGGCAAGGTCGACTCCGAGCGCTGGCGGCGTACGTGGGACCGCGTGCTCATGGTCGGCTCGTGGATCCCGCCGCTTGGCGTCGGGCTGCTGCTCGCGACGACCGTGCTCGGCCTGCCGCTCGACACCACCGGCAACCGCGTCGGCTCACCGTTCGAGGCCGTGCGGTGGGACACCCTGCTGGGCGCGCTCGCCGTGGTCGGGTTCTCGCTGGTGCACGGGGCGGCGTTCCTGGCGCTGAAGACGTCGGGCGCGGTGCGGGAACGGGCGCGCGCGCTGGCGTTGCGGCTGCTGCCGGTGGCGCTGCTGCCGATGGTCGCGTTCCTCATCGTGGTGCAGGTGCGCGCGGGGCAGGTGTGGACGTTGGTCGCGCTTGTGGTCAGCGTGGTTGCCGCAATCGTCGCGTGGCTGCGGCTGCGCGCCGACCGTGACGGGCAGGCGTTCGCCGCGCTGGGCGTGGTGATCGCGGCCGCCGCGGTGACGATGTTCGGGGCGCTGTACCCGAACGTGCTGCCGTCGACGGGCGACCCGGCCAACTCGCTGACGATCGCGCAGGCCGCCGCGAGCCCGTACGCGCTGAAGGTGATCACGTGGGTCGCGGCGTTCGGCGCGCCGGCTGTGCTCGTCTACCAAGGTTGGACCTACTGGGTTTTCCGCAAGCGCATCGGCGTCCAGCACATCCCGGCGGTGCACGCACCGTGATCACGCTTCCCGGCCGCACCACCCTTTCCGCCCCGAGGTCCACAGTGGACCAGGTGCGGCCGGGCAAGGGGCCGCTCGGCGCGCTCTCGGCTCTCGGGCCGGCCGCGCGCCGGGCGCTGCTCCTCGTGGCGGTGCTCTCGTTCATCAACGCGGTTTTCCTTGTGGCGCAAGCTTTTCTTTTGGCCGACGTACTCGCGTCTATCGTCTCCACGGGGATCGGGGGCCGCACCGCCCAGCTGGCCGCTCTGTTCGCGCTCGTCGCGGGCAGGGCGCTCGCCGGCTGGGCGGTGCGGGTGGTCTCCGCGCGCGCCGCGGCGACGGCGCAGCAGGACCTGCGCGCCCGCGTCGTCTCCCACAGCCTGCGGCTCGGCCCGGAGTGGCTGGCCCGCCGCGGCGACGGCTCGTTGACGGAGCTGGTCACCCGCGGCTTGGACGCGCTCGACGCCTACTTCCGCGAATACCTGCCCGCCTTGGTGACGGCCGCGGTGGTCCCCCTTGCGGCGGGCGCGGCGATCCTGTGGATGGATTGGCCGTCGGCGGTGATCGTGCTGGTGACCGTCCCGCTGCTGCCGGTTTTCGCGGTGCTGGTCGGCAAGTTCACGGCCGACCGCGTGGCCGGCGCGACGGACGCCGTGCACCGGATGTCGGGCCTCCTGCTGGAACTGGTGCGCGCTCTGCCGGTGCTCACGGCGTTCCGCCGCGCCGACGCGCAGTCGGCCACCGTGGCCCGCGTCTCGGACCGCCACCGCCGTGCGACTTTGAAGACTTTGCGGGTCGCGTTCTCTTCGGCTTTCGTGCTCGAACTGGTCGCCACGTTGTCCGTGGCGCTGGTCGCCGTCGTGATCGGCGTGCGGCTGGTCTCCGGCTCGTTGCCCCTGGCCATCGGGCTGGGCGTGCTGATCCTGGTCCCCGAGTGCTACCAGCCGTTGCGCGCGGTGGGCGCGGCCTTCCACGCGAGCGAAGACGGCGTCGAGGCGGTCCGCCGCGTCACCGACGTCCTCGCCGAGCCGGCCTCGCACTTCGGCACGCGCCTCCCGCCCCGTGGACAACTCACCGTGTCCAACCTGAGCATCGCCCGCCGCGGCGGCTTCGCCCCCGATGGCTCCTCGTTCTCCGCCCGCCGCGGCCAAACGACCTGGCTCCGCGCCCCCAGCGGCGGCGGCAAATCCACCACCCTCGCCGCCCTCCTCGGCTTCCTCCCGACCTACGACGGCACCATCACCCTCGGCGACGTCCCCCTCGCTTCGGTGGACATCGATCGCTGGCGTGCGGATGTGGCGTGGGTGCCGCAGTCGCCGGTGTTCAGCGGTGGGACGGTTCGCGAGGAGGTGTCGGGCTCGGCTGCTGTTGCTTCGGTCGCCGGCTCGGGCACGGCTGGCCGCAGGCCCGCGACCGCGGCTTCCGGCCTGGCCTCGGCCGGCTCCGACGGTGTCGACGAGACCGATGCAGTCGGGACTGCCTCTGCTGCCTTCAACCTGCCTGTGGGTGACTTCGTTGCCGACTCGGGTGGGTTTGGCTCTGGTGCCGTCGGCGCGGTCGGCGTTCGAGAGGGCGTCGCCGGTGAGGCGGATGTTGTCGAGGAGGTGCTGGCGGAGCTGGGGTTGTCGGGGTCGGGGGAGCGGCCCGTCGGGCAGCTGTCGTTGGGGCAGCGGCAGCGGGTGGCTGTCGCGCGGGCGTTGGTGAAGGTGCGGGCGGGCGCTTGGCTGCTGTTGCTCGACGAGCCGACGGCCCACCTCGACGAGGTCAACGCGCGGCGCGTCATGGGCGCCGTCGAGCGGGCCGTGGCAGGTGGGGCGGCGGCGATCATCGCGGCGCACGAGCGGTCGGCGGCGGTGGCGGTGGTGGATGAGAAGCCGTTGTCCGGCAAGACTTCAGCCGACACCGTGGGGGCTGGGCGGCCGTTGCCGTGGCGGTTCCTGCTTGACCGTCGGCTGTTTTCCGGAGCCGTGCTCGGTGCGGTGGCGCTGTTGGCGGGCGTCGCGCTGACGGCGACGTCGGGGTGGCTGATCGCGAAGGCGTCGTTGCAGCCGCCGATCCTGACGTTGACCGTCGCGGTGGTGGGGGTTCGCGCGTTCGGGCTCGGGCGCGCGGCGCTGCGCTACGCCGAACGTCTCGTCACGCACGACGCCGCGTTCCGCATCGCCGGGCGGCTGCGCGTTCGGCTGTGGGACTCGCTGGTCCGCCTCGGCCCGGCGCGCGCTTTGGCGGCCGGCGAGGGGCAGCGTCGGCTGGTCACCGATGTCGACACCGTCCGCGATCTGCTGCCGCGGGTGGTCTCGCCGCCGGTCGTCGTCGGGCTCGTCGCGGCGGGTGCGATCGCGGTGCAGACGGTCGTTCTTCCGTCCGCTGGCCTGCTTCTCGCCGCTGCCGTGGTGGTCAGTCTCGCGGCACCCCGGCTCGCGCTCCTGACCGAGCGCCACGCGACGGCTGCCCTCGCCGCCGGACGCCGCGACGTCGCCGCGCGGGTCCTCGTGCTCTTCACCTCCGCGGCCGAGCTCATCGCTTACGGCACCGCGCCCGCGCGCCGCCGTTCGCTGCTCGCGATCGACGCACAGCTGACCGCCACCACCCGTCGTCAAGCCTTCGGCGCCGGTGCGGCTGATGCCCTGATCGTCCTCGCCACGGGCATCGCCGCCGTGGGTAGCACGCTTCTCGCCGCGCCGGCTGTCGCGTCCGGCCAAATGGCGGGCGTCATGGCTCCGCTGCTGGCGCTGGTCCCCTTGGCCCTCGCCGAAGTTCTCTCCCTGCTGCCCCCGGCGGCCACCCACTGGGACCCGCTCCGCGCTGCCCGTGTCCGTCTGGGTGACCTCGACTCCGCTGCCGGAGCAGAGCCGGCGCTGCCTGGCGAAGCGGCGCCGGTGGCGCGACTTGCCAAGGGGCACGAGCGCGCAGCGGAGCCCGAACCGGGACCGAGCGCCGTGCGGCTTCGTGGCGCCGACCTGGGCTGGCCCGGCGGCGAAACCGTGCTCACCGACGTCACCCTCGACATCGAGCCCGGAACCTACGTCGCCGTCGTGGGCCCGAGCGGGGCGGGAAAGTCGACGCTGGTGGCGGCGTTGCTGGGGTTCCTGGAGCCCCGCGTGGGGGAGGTCGCGGTGCCCGGGCGGGTGTCGTGGGCGCCGCAGGAGGCGATGCTGGTGTCGACGAGCGTGGCGGAGAACCTGCGCCTCGCGGACCCCCGGGCGACCGACGACGACGTTCGCCGGGTGCTCGACCTCGCGCAGCTGCCGGAGCTCGACGCGGCGACCGTCCTCGACAGCGCCGGCACCGGGCTTTCCGGTGGCCAGGCCCAGCGCGTCGCACTGGCGCGGGCGTTGCTGGCGGCGCCGACGGCCGACCTCGTGCTGCTCGACGAGCCCACCGCGCACCTCGACGAACGGACCGCTCGCGCCCTGCGCGCCACGTTGCGTACCGAGCTCGCCGGCCGCACCGTCGTGCACGTCACCCACAGCCTCGACGAGCAGCTCGACGCCGACGTCGTGCTGGAGGTCCGCGGCGGCCAGGTGCTCGAACGGCAAGCGGTACCAGCCGCGAGGGGTGATTGGTGACGGTCACGATTCCGGGTCCGGGCCGCAAGCACGCGCTAGGGTCGGTGTTGCTCATGGACCCGACACTTGCCGCGCGGGCGTTGTCCGCTGCCACCGAGATCACCAGCACCGCGTTGTCCGGGGACGACCCGGAGGCCGTGCTGGACACCGTCGTGATCCGCGCCGCCGAGCTGGCCGACGCCGACCTCGGGCTGGCCATGGTCAGTGCCGACGACGGACACGTCGTGGTGGAGGCCGCCGTCGACCCGGGCGGCGCCGGCCGCGCGCTGCAGGGCCTGACCTTGCCCGCCGATTCCGCCGCCGGCCGCGTCGCGCGTGGCGGCGAGCCGGTGGTCAGCGACAACTTCGTCGTCGACCCGCGCACCGCACCCTTCGTGCCCGACGAACTCCGCGGCTTCGGCCCCTTCGCCGCCGCGCCGTTCGGCTCCGGCGGCCGGGTCCTCGGCGCGCTCACGGTCTACCGCCTGCAGGGCCGCGAGCCGTTCTCCGCGGGGACCGTCGAGATGCTCGTGGCGTTCGCCGCGCAGGCAGGCGTCGTGCTCGCACTCGCCGAGGGCGCCAACGCCCGCCACCGCGTGACGCTCTACCAAGAGCGCGAACGCATCGCCCGCGAGCTGCACGACGTGATCGTGCAGCGCCTCTACGGCGCCGGCATGCAGCTCGACCGCGTGCGCCGCAACATGCGCAAGCGCTTCGCCCAAGCCGACGGCGCGCGGCTGTCCGATGCCATCGACCAGCTCGACCAGACCATCGAGGAAATCCGCGGCACCGTGCGAGCCCTGCGCTCACCCGAACCACGCCACGACACCGGCACACCGACCGACCTCGCCGAGTCGGCCCGCGGCGAAGTCCGCATCGCCGGCGAACTCCTCGGCTACCCGCCGACCCTCGAGCTCTCCGGCGAGTTCGCCGACATCCCCGCCGCAAGCGCCGACCACATCCGCGCGGCACTGCGCGAAGCACTGTCCAATGTGGTCCGCCACTCCGGCGCGAGCGAGACGCGCGTGTCGCTGACCCGCGACCGCGACGGTGTGAAACTCCGTGTGCGCGACAACGGATCCGGTGTACCCCAAGGCGTCGCCACCCGGGGCCTGCGTCACCTCGCCGAACGTGCCGACACCGCCGGCGGGAAGTTCTTCATCAACTCCTCACCGAGCCTCGGCACACTCGTCGCCTTCGATCTCCCTCTGGACTAGTCGCACGTGCGCGACCGTCACCCACAGCGCGTTGATCCGGCTTCAGCCTTCACGCGTCATGTGAGCCGCTCCTTCCTCTCCGACGGGCACGTACGGCTTCCCGTTCGACATCGACCAACACCCCAGAACTACGAGTCGCTGCTCGCTTTCACCTGGTGACGAGTCTACCGGGAAATCGAACACCCATTCGACTCACGATGGGGTGAATCCGAAAGGTCCTTGCCGAATTCCCCGTGGCCGACCGTGATCTCACACGCGCGAGAAACCTCCGAACGGCCTAGCCGGTTTCCGAGTGGCGGTACCCAGCGATCACCGGAAAATCGAGGTCACCGGTTCTGTCGGCGGTGGCTGTTAGGGTCGCCATGATCAGTCCCAGGGGGTCGCTTCAGGTGGGAAGCCGTGGCGGCGGAGGTCGTCAAAGCGATGGCTGTGGCCGCGCTCGGTGGGGTGAAACAGTTGGTGTCACGCAAACTCGAACAACGCCGCAGCGCCGCCGACGTGGAGGCGATCCTGGGCGACAAAGCCCGCGCCGCAACGGCGATCGCCGAGCTGCTCACGACCGATCCCGAATTCGCCGAACAGCTCGAATCGCTGTTGCCCCGGTCGAAGGGAACCGGCAGCAGCAGCGACTTTCCCGCGTCGGCCGAACCATTTGTCGACCGCGACAGCGAACGCGCGCTCGTCGCCGGCCCCGGCGCCCGCCTCGTCACCGGGCCGCGCGGCGCGGGCAAAACGGCGCTGCTGAGCCGGCTCGCCGTCGATCTGCGCTCGCACCTCCCGAAACAGATCTACGTCGATCTCGCCGATTACCGGTCCGGTTCGCTGGTGCGCCGCACCGAGGTGGCCGCGCGAGTGGTGCGAGCGCTCGACGTCGACAACGACCTGACCGCCACCGAGACACCTCAGCTCTGGGAGCAGTACCGCTCCGTCACCGTCCGCCACCGTTTCCTGCTCGCCCTCGACAACGCCGAAGCGGCCACCGACCTCCACGGCCTCATCCCGCCGTCGCCGCACAGCGTCGTTCTCGTAACCGCGATCAAGGCCGGCGACGACCTCCGCAAGGAGTTCGCGGCCCCGCCGATCGAGGTCGGCCGGCTCGCGCGGCAAGACGCGCTCGCCCTGCTGAGCCGCCTCTCCCACCCGAGTGTGATCGCCGCCGAACCCGGCGCGGCCGAGGAACTCGTGGACCTGTGCGACCACATGCCCTTCGCGATCCGGCTCGCTGCCTTCCGCGTCACGCGGCGCATGCAGCGCGGTCCCGGCGCTGTCGCGTCGGTGCTGGAAGGATTCCGGGCCACGGGCAAGCTCGGCGGCGAGGACGTGATCGCCGAGGCCTTCGAAGAGTCGTTCGCGGAGCTGACTCCCGACGCGGCCGAGCTGTGCCGCCTCCTCGCGGCGCGCCCCGGACCCGACTTCACGACGGCCGGCGCGGCCGCGGTCTTCGGCCGCTCACCCGAAGACGCCCTCGACGAGCTGGCCGACGCCGGTTTCCTCACGCGCACAGGCACTTCCCGGCAGCGGCTGTACAACCTGATCCGCGAAGGAGCCCGCCGCCGAGGCTCGGCCGAGGTGGCTGTCGAACGCGCGCTCGAGTTCCACTGCGACCAAGCGGTGGCCGCGGACCTGCACAACGGCAAGGATCGCCTCCGGCTGTACGCGCCGGCGGCCGGCGGCCGAAGCGAACGCGAACTTCGAAGGCTGCAAGCCACTCGACTGGGTCGAAGACGCCCGCGAGACCTACGGCGCCCTCGCCCGGGAGGCCTACCTGCGCGAGCGCGACGTCGAGCTGGGCCAGATCTGCGGGGCGCTCGAAGTGCTCATGCTCAACCGCGGGTACCACCGGCTGTTCGCCGACATCAACAACTGGGGCATCCGCGGCGCGCGCCGGCTCGGCGACCGGCCGTTGCTCAGCCGCGTGCTGAGCCAGCAGGGCCGCACCCACCTGCTGATGCACGAGTTCACCACGGCGAAGCCGTTCCTCGACGAGGCACTGACGTTGGCGCGCGAGCTCGCGTTGCCCGGTCTGCTGTCGTCGGTTTTGGAGTTCTGCGGCCGGTTCCGCGATGAAGAACCCCGGCAGTACCCGCAGCAGGCACCAGGGCTGATGACTGAGGCGGTGACGCTGCTGGACGAAGCGATCCGCATCGACCGCGCCGCGGGGCCGGAAGCCGCACGGAGCCTGGGCATCCATACCCGGATGCTGGCCAACGTCCTCGTCGGGCTCGCGCGATGGGACCAGGTTTTCGCGCTGCTCGGCGAATCGGCGCAGCACACCGCCGACGACCGCAACCGTTCTCGGATCCTGCTGGTCAAGGCAAAGGCGGAGACCGGACTGGGCTATTTCGACGCCGCCGCCGGCACCCTGGGCCAGGCTTGGCAGCTCGCGGACACCTCGGGCGCAACTCGATACGCGACCGAGTTCGACGCCGCGTTCGCCACCCTCGCCGAGGCCCGCGGCGACCTGCCGGCCGCGCTCGAAGCGTGGCGACGGGCGTGGCAGGTCTACTTCACCGCCGGGCACCCACGGCATGCGGAGTTCGCGGCGAAGTTCAGTGCCGTCGAAGAGCGGATACGGCGGCGCCGTTGAGATCACCGGCGAACGGCCGGCCCGTCGTGAGCCGCACGTAGGCGAAAGCGCTCAGCAGCACGGGATCCGCGTCGGCCGTCAGCTCGTGCGTCTCGCCGGTCGAGTCGCGCACGACGCAGCCGCCGTCGATCGGCGCGGCCGCCAGCCGAGCGGCGGGCCAGTGGTCGAGCAGGCCGGCGAGTCGTTCGGGCTCGTCCGCGTAGACGACGGTGGCGGCGTCGAGTTCCCGCCGCTCGGCGTTGTCGGCGTGGGCGAGCACGTGGCGGTACTCGAGGTCCGGCGACTTCTCCGCGACGAGCGGGAACCGGACGAGCTCACCTGACGCGTCGACGCCGGCCACGAACGCGGCAGCGGGCGAGGTCAGTGGTTCAGGATCCGCGACGGGCGGGAAAACCGGGTCGTCGGGCGGGTTCAGGCCGAGCAGCGCATAGAGCAGGCCGGCGAGCAGTGCCGCGCCTGAATCTTCGACGGCTTCCTCGAGGATCGGCGCGTGTGAGCCGGGCCGGTGGCGAGCGATCGCGCCGTCGATCTGGTCGCGCAGGCCGAGCTCGGTCACGAGTTTGGGCACGCTTCGCGCGAGGGCGGCGAGCGGCGAATCCGTGACCGTCGTCGGTGATCCCGGTGTCGTGAGCAGCACTGGTTTGTCGACGGCGGCCGCGTACAGAGCCGCGGATCCTTCGTCGGACAACACACAATCCGCGGCGAGCACGGCCGCCTGCCAGCCGTGGTCGGGCGGGACGAGCGCGAGCCCCGCGGCGATGGCCGGCCGCAGCCACGTCTGTACTTGCCATGGCCCGTACGCCGCCCACACCCCCGGGTGCAACGTCAGCACGACGCGGTAGCCGTCGAACGGCAGGCACCCCAGCAGCTCGACGGGCAGCTCCGGACGACGGCCGAACAGGGAGTGCTTGCCCCAGGTCGACGCGAGCGTCACGACCGTGCGGCCGCCCGCGTCGAGCGCCCTGCGGTAGCGAGAGGTGCGGTGCCGGCTCATCGCCATGCGGTCGAGGCACGGGTCGCCGATGACCACGGCCCGTTCGGCAGCGGGCGGGCACGACCGGATCAGCTGCGCGCGCTGGCTTTCGTGCGACAGCGCGATGGCCGCCGGCACCACCTCACCGTGGCGGACCAGCTTTTCCGGGTCGAGGCCGGACGTGACGCGGCTGCCCGGGTAGTACTTCTGGTAGCCGATTCCGTGGGGCACCAGCAAAATCGGGGCGTCGAGCTCGGTCAGCGCGTCGTTCTCGCTGGCCGTGATCGCGAGGTCGAACCGCGTTGCCGTGGCCTGCTCCCAGCCGATGACAGGCGGCCCGAGCCGACGCAGCGCTTCCGGTACGCCGGCGGAGAGGATGCCCGGCCGTCGCTCGTCGTGGGTGAAGACGAGCTGGATCCGCCGGTCGCCGCCGAACAATGAGACGACGCCGAGCAGCCGCGTGAGCGTGGTCAGGGTGCGCACGACCACGAGCACCTTGCGGTCGAACTCCGTGGTCAGCCAGCGGTCGTACGCCGGATCGGCGGGGACCTTCGGCCAAAACGACGGGGGGTGTCCCTATGTGGTTGTCAAGCCGCGGTTGTGGTGGGAGCGGGTTCGGGGTGGCGGTAGTGGGTGCCGTTGCGCAGCATGGCGTAGAGGACGTCGCAGCGGCGGCGGGCCAGGCAGATGAGTGCTGCGTTGTGTTTCTTGCCCTCGGCGCGTTTGCGGTCGTAGTAGGTCCTGCTGGTCGGGTCTGCCAGGGCGGCGAACGCGGCGAGGAAAAAGGCGCGTTTGAGCTTGCGGTTGCCGGTTCGCGCGGGATGTTCGCCCTTGATCGAAGACCCAGAACTGCGGGTGACAGGGGCGATGCCCGCGTAGGCGGCCAAGTGCCCGGAGGACTTGAAGTTCGAGGCGTCACCGATCTCCAGCAGGATGCGGGCTGCGGTCCTGACCCCGATGCCGGGCATCGAGATCAGGACCCCGGCAAGAGGGTGCGCATCGAGTATCCCCTCGACCTGCTCGGCGACGGCTTTGCGTTGCTGAAGCACGGTTTTCAGGCTGTCCGCGAGCCGGGGCAGCACGGTGTCTGCGGCTGCGGTGCCTGGAACGGTGACGGGTTGCTCGTCGAGAGCGGTCATGATTGCGTCGACGAGTGCGTCGCCCATGCGGGGTGCGTGGACTTTGGCGATCGCGGCGAGTTTGCGGCGGCCCGCTTTGGCGATGCCGGCCGGTCCGCCGCAGCGGGAGAGGAGTTCCAGAACGGCCGGGTGGCTGATCCGTGGTCCGATGGCGCGTTCGAGGGCGGGGTGGATACCGGTGAGCAGACCACGGATCCGGTTGGCGATGCGGGTGGCCTCGCCGGCCAGGTCGTCATCGAACCCGACCAGCACATCCAGCTCGGCCAAGGCGTCGTCGCCGACGTCGACCGGCCGCAGCGTGTGCGGCAGCGAGCGAGCAGCATCGGCGATGACGAACGCGTCCCGGGCATCGGTCTTCGCCCGGCCCGGGTAGAGATCGGCAATGCGGCGCATCGCCAGTCCGGGCAGGTAGGCCACCTGATGCCCTGCCGCGCGTGCGACCGCGACCGGCAGCGCCCCGATCGTGGCCGGCTGGTCCACCACGACCAGCAGCGTTCCGTGCTGGGCGAGCTTGGCGAACAGCGCCCGCAGCTTCGGTTCGGTGTTGGGCAGCGGCCCGTCATGCAGCCGCTTCCCGTCCGGGTCCAGGCCGACCGCGTGGTGGCCACCTTTGCCGACATCCAGGCCGAGGAACACCCCGAAACTGCTGCTCATCCACCATGCCGTTCGTTCGCCGCGACGTGGTCACCGGTCTGGCATCGATGGCCGGCACCCACGTTACGACGAGACCTACCCTGCGGCGGCCGTGTCCCTATCAGCGGTCCCTCGATGCCACCAGGCCCGGTGACACCACCCCCCGGATCATGCCTACGACTGGGGGCGTCAGTCATGCCGAACCCGGCGACCACAACTCCCTGATCGAGAGCCACGAAAAAAGGTAACGGGGGTATGCGTTTTCGGGCATCACTTGCCGCGGCGGGCGATCCAGGCGGCGGCTTGGGTGCGGCGTTGCATGCCGAGCTTGGCGAGGACCGAGGTGACGTAGTTCTTGACCGTTTTTTCGGCCAGGAACAGGCGTTCGGCGATTTCGCGGTTGGACATGCCCTGGCCGATGAGCTCCAGCACGTCGCGTTCGCGGTCAGTGAGGGCGGCGAGGTCGTCGGTGGGCGGGTGGCGGAGTTTGTCGAGCACGCGGGCCGTGGAGACGGGGTCGAGCAGGGAGTGACCGGCGGCGACCTCGCGGACGGCGTTGACCACGTCCTGGCCGCGCACCTGCTTGAGCAGGTAGCCCGACGCGCCCGCCATGATCGCGCCGACCATGGCTTCCTCGTCGTCGAACGCGGTGAGCATGAGGCAGGCCGGCGGGTTGGGCTTGGAGCGCAGCTCACGGCACAGGGTGATGCCGTCGCCGTCGCCGAGGCGGACGTCGACCACCGCGACGTCCGGCTCCACGTGCATCGCGACGGCCAGCGCCTCCTCGACACCCCCGGCCTCGGCGACCACCTCGATGTCCGCCTCGTCGCCCAGCAGGTCGCGCAGGCCACGGCGGACCAGTTCGTGGTCGTCGACGAGCAGCACCTGGATCGGCATACCCCGAGGTTACGGCGTCGCGCGGCCGGTCGCCGGTGCTGGTGCCGGAGGACACGTCGGCGGCGTGGCGGCGGTGCGGCGGAGACGCGGCGGAAAATCGCCGGATGCACCCGATCAGGTTGCCGCAGGAAATCGCACGGAATTGATCCGTAACGGTTCCGGCGGCACGGCGATATGCCCGGCATCGCTTCGCCGAACTCTTCGGGAGGTTTTCCTGTTGACTCTCTTTCGCCGGGTCGCCGCTACGTTCGCCCTGGTCGGGTGGCTCTTCACGGTCGGGCCCGCCGCAGCGCAGGCGGAACCGGAAAATCCGGCGGGCGCAATTCCGGAAACGTCGATATCCGAATCCAGCGGCTATCCGTTCCTGGTCGCCGCCGGCGCTTTGCTCGCGGCCGCTGCCTCCGGCGGCATGGTCTTCTACCTGCGCCGCCGGCCGGCCTGATGCGGATCGTCGTGGTCGCGGCCCTGGCGGTGACCGTCGCGGCTCTGCTCCTGGTCGCGTTCCTGCGCCCGCCGGAGCCGGTGCCGATGCAGCAGGTGGTGACGACGAGCAAGCCGTCGATTAGCAGTGGGTCTACATAACTCGTTGTCCCGCAGACAAAGTTGCCCGATCGAGACGAAAAGCAGCCGAATGGGTGGTTCACCGCCGGCACCCGACACGAATCCCCGCGCCAACGCGATCTTCCTGTCCGGTGACGGACGATGGCACGCCCACGGGCCTCTTCCGCCGGGCCTGATCTTCTGCCATTCTGTACGGCTCGTCGCAGAACGTCGGGCCCTGTGCCACAACAGGTCCGAAGAACCGTTCTGCTGAGGAGACGAAGCGGTATGACCGCTCAGATCGACCCGCAACGGCTTGAGCTGGTCGCGGCGCAGGCCGACAAGTGGCGAAACCGGCTGATCGACGTCAGCCACAACAACACGATGGTCGTCTTCAAGAACACGAAGACGGGCAGCCTCAACCTGGCGACCGCCGACCCGGAAGCGCTCACCACCGTGACGGGTGGTGGCAAACTCACCCTGCGGGCGCTGTTCCCCGATCCCGAGCGCCACCGGGCTGCCTGCGGCAGTGCGCAGAGCCTGGCCCGCCGGATCCTGCTGTTCGAGGAAGAGCAGGGCGTGGAGGTCGGCCGGATCGCGATGGGCTTTGTGGTTACGGATCCCCAGCAGCACAAGGGGTCCAAGCCCGTGCCGACGTTGCGCGCTCCGCTGCTGCTGCGGCCGATGACGCTCAAGCCGCGAACCTCGGCGGAGAGCGACTTCACCGTCGAGCCCGGCGAGGACGTCGAGATCAATCCGGTGCTGCTGTACGTCCTCGACGAGCACTACGGCATCACCATCCCGGAGAATTTCGCGGCGCACGTGGAAAACGTGCTCACCTCAGGTGCTGGGCACGCGGAGCAGGTCGAAGCCGTGTTCGGCGAGCTCGCCGCCGTGGCCGCCGCGCAGAACGTGAAGCTCACGCTGCAGAACGAGGTCGTGCTCGGCACGTTCAACTACGTCAAGCTCCCCATGGTCGAGGACCTCGCGAACGCCACTGAGCTGCTGGCGAGCCACGACCTCGTCGCCGCGATCGCCGGTTACCAGCCGGCCGCGGCCGAGCTCGCCGGCGAGGCGTCCGGGTTCGCGCCGCCGCCCGTGGACCAGCTCCAGCCCACCGAGGAGTTCCTGGTGCAGGACGCGGACTCGTCGCAACACCGCGCGATCATGACCGCGCTGGCCGGGCAGCACCTGTTCATCGAAGGTCCGCCGGGCACCGGCAAGAGCCAGACGATCGCCAACATCATCGCCGGGGCGGCCGCGATCGGGAAGAAGGTGCTATTCGTCGCCGAGAAGCGCGCGGCGATCGAAGCGGTGCTCAACCGCCTGGCCGACGTACAGCTCGGCGGCCTCGTCCTCGACCTGCACCAGCAGAAGATCAGCAAGCGCGACGTCGCCAAGCAGCTTTCGGACAGCCTCGAAGCTGTCACGAAGCAGCCGCCGGTCGTTGCCGAGCCGCTGCACGGCCGCCTTTCCGGCGCTCGACAGCGGTTGCTGGACCAGTCGCGCGAACTGCACGCGGTGCGCGAGCCGTGGGGACTGAGCGCGTACGAGGTCCGTGACCGGCTGCTTTCCCTTCCGCTCGGCGATCGTCTGCCTGGCGCGTTCCGCGGCGCTCAGCTGCACGCCCTCAACGCCACCGTGGTCCGGAAGCTCGAACAGGAGCTGCGCGACTTCGTCGAGCTGGGCGGTCCGCGCCTGGTACGCCGGGAAACCCCGTGGTGCAACGCCGAAGTCCGCACGACGGACGACGCTCGGCGGGTGCTGGCCGAGCTCGACCAGCTGGCCGACAAGACGCTCAAGCGCGGGCAGGATGGCATGCACGCGCTGCTGAGCCAGACCGGGCTCATGCCGCCGCGCGACATCGCGGGCTGGCAGGACGTGCTTGAGCTGCTGGACCAGGTTTCGTCAAGCGTGCAAGCCTTCGGCCCGGACATCTTCGGCACCCATCTCGACGCGTTCTGCTACGCGACGGCCGATCGCGGCACCCGCGCCCGTTACCCGCAACAGCTGCCGTGGAAGCAGCGGCGCGAGCTCGTCAAGCAGATCCGCGGGATGTCCACGCAACACGTCACGAAGAAGCCCCAGCTGCACGCGCAGCTCATGCGCATCGCCGGGCAACGCGACCAGTGGCAGGCACTTGGAGGCCGGCACACGCAGCCCGCGCACGTCACGGGCTTGGACCAGATGATGAAGGACTACGCCGAGCTGCGTCGTCAGCTCGCCGCGGTGGCGCTCTCGGCCCGGCGTCCGGACTTGGAGAACGGGCCGGCGCCCCAGATCGAGCAGCGCCTGGGTGAACTGCGCGCCGACCAGGACACATTGTTCAGGATGCCAACGTTGATCGCCCTGCAGGGCCGGTTCCGGCAACTCGGGCTGGGCCGGCTCGTGGAGGAGATCGCGGCCCGGAAGCTGGACGCGGACGGCGCTTGGGTCGCGTTCACCCGCATCTGGCTGGCTTCCATCGAAGACGAG
This sequence comes from Amycolatopsis sp. 2-15, assembly GCF_030285625.1. Taxonomy (NCBI): domain Bacteria; kingdom Bacillati; phylum Actinomycetota; class Actinomycetes; order Pseudonocardiales; family Pseudonocardiaceae; genus Amycolatopsis; species Amycolatopsis carbonis. The sequence goes on along the minus strand of NZ_CP127294.1, from coordinate 1,448,929 downwards.
CTGAAGCTGACCGTGCCGGAGCTCGCGCAGTTCGTTGCCGAGCGGCAGACGCGCGCGGCCGAGGAGTTCCGAACCCAGGATGTCGAGCACCGCGCGACCTCGGCCGCGCGGGTGCGCCGGGCAGTGGCTCGCCAGGTCAAGGAGGCGAAGGAGCAGCACCCGGAGCAGGCGAGTGTGCTGAAGAAGCAGGCGAGCCTGAAGACCCGGCACATGCCGACTCGCAAGCTGGTGGAGCAGGCGTCGGACGTGTTGCTCGCGCTGCGGCCGTGCTGGGCGATGTCGCCGCTGGTCGTGAGCCGGATGTTGCCGGCTGCGAGGCTGTTCGACCTGGTCGTGTTCGACGAGGCGAGCCAGATCCGCCCGCACGACGCCATCACGTCGATCATGCGCGGCCACCGGCTGGTGGTCGCCGGCGACGAGAAGCAGCTGCCGCCGTCGGCGTTCTTCGATCGCGCCGTGACCGACGACGAAGAGGATGAAGAAGACTTCTCCGGTGAGCTCTCGGACTTCGAGTCCATCCTGACGGCGCTGCGGCCCGTGGTGCCCAACACCGAGATGCTGAGCTGGCACTACCGCAGCGCCGACGAGCGACTGATCTCGTTCTCCAACCGCGAGATCTACCGCAACGGCCTGGTCACCTTCCCCGGCGCCCACCAGGAAAGCCCGGTAACGCTGGAGGTCGTGCACGGCGAAGCGTCGCCGGGGCAGAACGGCTCGGCGCCTGCCGAGGTCGCCCGCGTGGTCGAGTTGGTGCTGGAGCACGCACGGCTTCGCCCCGACGAGAGCCTCGGCGTGATCACGCCCGGCATGAAGCACCAGGCACGGGTCGAGCGGGCGCTGCGCGAAGCCCGGCGGGTCCACCCTGAGCTGGAGGACTTCTCCTCAGGCGAGGTCGAGCTCGGCCGGCGGTTCTTCGTAAAGAACCTGGAGAACGTGCAGGGCGACGAGCGCGACGCGATCATCCTCAGCGTCGGCGTTGCCCGCGACGCGGCGGGGAAGATCAACTACACGGCGTTCGGCATCCTCAACCAGCAGGGCAGCGAGCGACGGCTGAACGTCGCGGTCACGCGTGCGAAGCGGCGGATGACGGTGGTTGCGTCCTTCACCGCCGCAGATCTGCGGCCGTCCGAACGTGTGACGGGGACGGAGCTGTTGCGCCGCTACCTCGAGTTCGTCGAGCGGCGAAGTTCGATCGACGCGGTCGGCCGGCAGGTCGCCTCCGAGCTGAACGGCTTCGAGCGAGCCATCGACGTCGCGCTGAAAGGCCGCGGCGTGCCGGTGTACGCCCAGTGGGGTTTCTCCGACTACCGGATCGACTTCGCGCTCGCGCACCGTGACGACCCAGGCCGCATGGTGCTCGCCGTCGAGGCCGACGGGCACAAGTACCACAGTTCGCACAGCGCGCGGGACCGCGACCGGCTTCGGCAGACGCACCTCGAGACGCTCGGCTGGCGGTTCCACCGGCTGTGGTCGTCGGCGTGGTTCGCGGACCCCGTCGGGGAGACGGACAGGATCGTGGCGGCGTGGGAGAAGGCGATGGCCGACGCGGATGCCGAGCCCGCAGCCGTTGAGCGGATCGTGCCGGCGGCACCGGCTGTCGCCGCTGTTCCGGTGACGCGGGGCCCGAGGCCCGATGTGCCGCGGGGCTTGAAGATCAAGGAGTACACCGAACGGCAGCTCATCGGGATCTGCTACTGGCTGATGAGCGACGGGCTCCTGCTCGATCGCGACGACCGGCTCCAGCAGGCCATGACCGAGCTGGGGTTCTTCAAGCGCGGCTCCGTAATCGTCGAGCGCTTGAGCCGGGCGATCGAGATCGCCCAGCAGCTCGCAGACAAGGAGGAGAACTGATGTTCCCGCTGGACTCCAAGACCGTCGAACGGCTCGCCGAGGTGGTCGTGGACATGGGCGGCCCGTACGAGCGCAAGGGTTACCGGCTCGCCGAGCTGCTGGCCGCCGCGGGCTGGGCCGATCCGCCTGAGTACGACGGCTCGCCGCGCATCCCGTGGCTGACCGAGCAGCTCGAGGAGCGCCGGGAGAACCGCGCGGACGTCGAGCGGTTCCTGTGCCGCGTGTGCGATCCGATCGAATACGACGAGGGTGCGGTGATCGCGGACGAGTTCCGCGCGATCGTCAACGAGAAGCTGGCGCCGGAGGGCCTGGTGGTGACGGTGGTGTCCGGCCGTCCCGTGGTCGGGCGCCTGGGCCCCGACGGGAAGCAGCCGACGTTCTCCGAGCCCGCCGACTTCCGCCGCCGGCTGGAGAAGCTGCTGGCCGATCCGGTGACCATCGACATGCTGATGGGGCGGCTGGAGGAGACCCGGATCTGCGAGAGCGGCGGGGCTTACACGATGGCGGTGATCGGGATCGGGAGCATCGTCGAGGGGCTGTTGCTGCAGCTGCTGCTGGAGCGTGATGAGGAGCTGCGGGAGAAGGGGTTCCCGAACCCTCGCGATCCGGGGCGGCGTAACAAACCGGATCGAGTCACACTGCAGCAGATGATCGACATCGCCCACGGCAAGGACTGGATTCAACTCGACGCGACCAAGTTCGTGCACACCGTTCGCGATTTTCGTAACTTCGTGCACCCGCGTAAGGAATTGGCGGAGCAGCCGAGGTTCGACCAGGACAGTGTCATGTTGTGCTGGGCGCCGGTACACGCCTTGCTCAACGATCTTGAGGAAAACGTTCCGACGATTTCCTGACATGCGAACAAGTGCGCGGACGGCCTCAGCCATCCGCGCACTTCATCGTGTCTATTCGCAGGCGACGCCGTCGCCGTCTCGGTCGAGCTTTCGGCTGTATCCGGGGTCGCCGACGTGCAGCGGCGTGACGCCCGCAGCCCTGGCTTCGGTGCAATTCTGGTAGTAGGCCGACGAGGTATCCGGCTCTTCAACGGGCGGCGGGTCTTCGTGCGTGCGAGGCGGCGCCGGAGCTTCCTTTTGTTTTGTCGCCGGCGGTGCCGGCGGGGCGGGAGCCTGAGGCGTCGGGGCGTCGATCGCGCCCTTGCACGGCGCCGCCCACAGGCCCGTGGCTGCCTGGCGCGCGGTTGTTTCCGCTGCTTGCAGGGCTGTTGACGTCGCGTCGACGGCGAACTTGGCGTAGCCGTTCTGCACCGCGGCCGTCGCGTAGTCGGAGCCGTCCGCGAGGGCGAGCGCGACGCCGGTGGTTGTGTCCGTGGTCAGCTTGACCGCGGCACCGGCGAGCTTACTGGTCGCCCAGGTCAGCGTTTCCGTTGCGTAGCAGTTGCTCCCGGTCGCCACGGTGACGCCGAGGACGTGCACGGTCCGGTGGGTGCCGTCGCTGGCCGCGAGCTCGACGGTGGCACCGTCCACGACCTTGTCCACGGTGTACGTGACGGGCGGCGGCGTAGAGGTGGTGGGCGTGGCCGGCGTGGTTGTTGTGGGGGCCGCGGGTGCCGCGACAGGCTGCGTCGGCGTTTCGGGGGCCTTGCCGAAAATGGCGCCCAGGACAAACAGAACAACGAAGACGCCGAGCGTGACCATCAGCCACTTCGGAAAACGCTTCCGGGGGCGCGCGGCAGGCGCCGGGGTGGGATGCATTCGGGAATTCCTCGATCCTGGCTGCGATGTGCTGACTGGTTCTCGTCGGAAAACCCGTCGGCGTTACGCCCGTGACGCGCAACTGACCATCATCACCTGAACGGCCCCGAGTTGATATCACGAAATTGTCACGAATTCGGGAATTCGGGAAAAGGCTGTCACGATCAACTGCGCGTGAGCGATCCTCCGCGGAACCCTCCCAGAAGAAAGTGCGGACTCGATGGTCGACTTGATCGAATTCCTGCCGCTCACCCGCAGTGGACGGCTGTCCGGTCGTGGGGTCGATTTCACGGCGATCGACGTGAAGACCACCGGCCTGCGCACAGGCCGGATCGTCGAGCTGGGAGCGGTACGAGTGCGGGGTGATGGCGTCGTGCTGGGGGAGCTGGCGACGCTGATCGACCCCGGCCGGTCGCTACCGGCGAGTTGGAGCGGGCCGCACCGGATCACCGCCGGAGACCTGGCCGGTGCGCCGTCGTTCGCGGACGTCCTCGGGCCGCTGCTGGACCTGTGCCGTGGCGCGGTGGTGGTGGCGCACGACTTGCCGCTGGTACAAGGATTTCTCGCCGAGGAGGTGGCCCGCGTGGGCGTGCGGCTGCCGGCGCTCCCGGGCGTCTCGACGGCGATCGCGGCGCAGGAAGCGCTGCGGCTGCCGAACTACCGGCTGGCCACGATCGCGCGGGCGCTCGGTATCGGTGACTTCGCGCCGTACCTCGCGTCGGCGTCGGCTCGCGCGTGCGCCCAGGTGGTGTCGGCGCTCGTCGGCACGCACGGGCTGCGGTTCGCCGCGCCGCCTCGGTATCCCGAGCTCCCGCGCTATGCCCCGGGCGGGCGCATCCTCCGTCGCCCGGACGTCGAGGTGGCCGAGCGCGGCTGGATGTCCGGCGTCGTCGACCGGGTCGTGACCTCGCCGTCGACCGCGGACTCCGCCGGCGCGGCGTACCTGGATCTGCTGGCCGAGGCTGTCGCCGACGAGTACCTGTCCGGCGAAGAGGTGTGGGCGCTCGCCGGGCTGGCTGCCGAAGCCGGCCTGCCGGAGCCCGACGTCCGGCACATCCACGCCGAGTTCGTCTCGGCGCTGCGCGCGGTCGCGGAGGCCGACGGCGTGGTGACCGTCGACGAGGACCGCGCCCTTCGCCAGGTCGCCACGGCGCTCGACGTCCCCGGTGTCCTCGCCGACCTCCGCCCGACCACCACCGACCGCAAGGCCCCACGCGTGCTGGTACTCGGCACCACCGCCGAGGCCGACCAGCTTCGTGCCCGCGTGCTCGACGAGGGCGTGCAACTCGCCAAGAAGCTCACGGCGACCGTCACCCACCTCGCGTACGACGCGAGTGTGCCGCCGACCGAGCCCCGCCTGACCCGGGCGGCGGACCTGGGTGCCGAGGTCGTCGACGTCGCCACGGCTCCGGTGGCCCTTGGCTTCGACCGGCCTCCTTCGACGCCGTCTCCCACTCACGAGGTACCGGCGCCGCCCGCTGCGCGGTATGAGCCAGCGCCGGACTGGCCCGTCGAGGAAGATTCGTTTGCCGCGCCACCGCAGCCGACTCGGCAGTTCGCTCCGGCCCTGCCGTCCGTGCCGGCACACTCCGCGCCGAAGCCAGCCGGACGCCTGTCCGCAGTCGTCGGCGGCCGCGCGATGATGGCCGTCGGTTTGCTGCTCATGCTCATCACCGTGATCAGCCTGTTCGGCGGCCTGGCGCTGGGCGGTGGGTTCTTCTTCGGTGTGCTTGGCGTCGGCCTACTTGTGGGTGGCTGGTACGTAACCGAAACCGGCAAAGCTGCCACGGCCGCTTGATCCGAGGGTCAGTAGGTTGTCGATCCGTTGGTTCTCGGCCCCGACCCATTTCGGCCTTCGTGGGTGAGCGTCTCCTCCAGGGATTCCCGCAACCGGGCGAGCTCACTTTCCCGTCCCCGCGACGTGACGGTGTTCAACCAGTCCATCCGCATTTCGTGCAGATCGAAGTCGTCAGCTTCGCTCATCAGCCGACTGACCGCGTTGCGGAACGGGTCGTCAATGCCAGGCAGGGTGCGGCCGATGGGGATGTCGTGGGTGTGAATGTAGTTGAGGACTTGCTGGACCTTTTCCTTGTCCTGGCTCAGCATCATGGCCAACAGGCTGACTTTTCCGGAGTCGATCACTTCACCGTAGAAGCTGATGCGCTCTTGGTCCATGGCCCGCTGCTCGCGATCGACGATCCGAGCGCGGCGGATGGTCTCGAGCGCGTGCCGATGCAGTGCGCCCATTCCGTTGAGATGAAAGAGGGTGTCGCCCTTTCCCCAGGAGATCGGTCCCTCGCGGAGCGCGACCATCGGTGCGAGCGTGCGGTCCGCGACTTCGGCCAGCTGCTCGACGTCTTCGAGGGCTGTTCGCAGGACGATCGGGCGCAGCTTGTCTTCGACGGCGTTGCGGATGGCATCGAAGTGATCGAACTTCGGCTGCCGGATCAGCGCGACAGGGTCGGTGACCTGCCAGGACACTGAGACTGTGCCGTCGATGATGCCGCCCTCCTTCTCAGTCTCGAAAACGCTCGAGAAAGTCATGCTGTTCGACGAAACGCCCACCTCGTACAGGTTCTTGATGTGCTTCGCCATGCTCAGACCCAACTTCTGCACGCCCGTGGTCGTGCCGAGGTGAAGGTTGGAACTCGCCCACATCCCATCATGGAGTTGGGCTACCAGCACGGTGTTGCGCTTCTTCCGGGATTGATGGCGCAAGATCGCGCCGAAGTGCCGCGGGTGCCGGCGAACATCATGCCAGGACTGGTAGGGCGTCTCGGCGTCCATGTCAAATATCCTTCAATGTCAGGGCGAGCTGCCGAGCCAGATGTTTGGAGCCTTCTTCGTTCCGTTCGATATATTTGCGCAGGTCGTAGCCGAGTCTGCGCATGAGACTCGGATCGCCGGTGAGCAGGATCCTCAACAGCGCTTGGTTCGCCACGGTGTGTGGACCACTGCTGGACCATGAGGACCAGGCTGCGAGATGTTTGATCACGGCGGGCCGGTAGGACGTGTTGGTCATCAACGCTGCGAAGATCATCCGAATCGCCGACTCTTCGCGGGACGCGAAAGTCACGGGCGCCTGGTTGAGCGACAACGCGTCGATGGAACACTTGTACGCCATGGCCCTGGCCTGGGCGCCACCGCCGGCGAGCCAGAAGGCGAGACTGCTCAGAACCAGGCTGCGGTTGCTCGGTTCCTGGAGGAGCTCTCGGACAGCGGGTGGGATCAGAGCCCGCAGACGTGAATCGCAGTTCTTGGTCAATCTGCCCAGCTGCTTCATGGCGAACTCGGGGTAGGCCTTCCCGAACTCGGCCCGGCAGGCGATGGCAACTGCGTGCCGGTAGCGGGTGCGGGCGGTGGGTCTCGCCCACCAGTTGAGGTGGTCCTTGACGGTCTGGACATAGCTGGCGTTGGTGCACAGTGCACCGAGCGTGATTGCCGCGATCTGGTGGTGGTGTCCCGATCCGTAGGTTTCCAACCACGGACGAACCCATTGCAACGGTCCAGGTTCCGCCGACGCGGCGATCAATTTGCCGAAGCGGGTGAACACCTCACGCTGGGCGTCCGAATCCTCCGGCAATTCTTCGGATAATCCTCCGAGCCATTCGTGCAGCAAAGGACGGATGCGATCGAACTCCTTCCATGCGTAACGGAGGAGCCGCATGCCCCAGCCGGGGCGGGTGAAGCGCACCCGTTCGGGGTTCGTGAGACCGTCGTCGGCACCGAGTCGTGGCGATATGGTGGCGTGGACGTTGTTCAGTTGTTCTTCCCGGGTACGTTCGAATAGGTCCGGTGGCGTATAGGGCCAGATCTCCTTGTTCTCGGGGTTGGTGAGGACATCTTCGAGCTTTTTCGCGGCTGACGCGATTTCGTTGTACGGGCACCCTTCCAACAGGGCGACGGTGATGCCCAAGGCCCTGGTTGCCGTGTTGGTGTTCTCGGTGAACCAGTCTTGAACGTCGTGGTCTTTATTCCGGTAGAGGGTCTGCGCGACCTCGTCGAACGAGTACTGTCCCGCCTCGACTTCCGCAAGGAGACGCGCGACCTCCGCGCCGCGCCGAGGTTTGCTATATCCCGGCAGCACTTCAGAGAGCTTGATCTGAGTCAGTAGTTCGTGGCAGCGCTCGGGCGATATGCCCTTGGCCTTCAGATGCGCGTGCGCGACGTCGGAAGTAGGCGGTGGACTCAGCTCAGTGACATACTCCTGCACCGTTTTCAGGCTCACATCGCTGTTGAAAGCGACGACGAGGTAAGCATCCATCGCGCGCAGAGTGTGCTCGAGCTGGCCGAGAGTGCGTTCTCCGTCGGGGTCCGCCCAGCCGGTGCCGGTGTGGTCGTCCCACAGGTAGCCGACGAGGCCGGATCGGCGTTTGACTGAGGAGACGAAGTCTTTGAGCGAACGCGCGGGGTCGAGCCGCTGGAGGGTGCCGACGTTGCGGTCGATGAGGAGCCGGACTCCGGCCAGCGACCTCCCACTGGATCGTCCACTGAGCACCACGAGCCGGCGCTTTCGGAGGATCAGGGCAGCTCGGCTGAACCGTTCCGGATGGCAGAAAGCCCTGGTCGCGTGGGTGATCAGATCGTCCGTCACGGGGCCTTCGACGAGATTGGCCCTGACCTCCTTCTCAGGCGCGAACTGGTTGATCACGGTGCCGTTGTTGTCGCCGCCCACCGAGGTGCCTGTGACCGAGAGTTGTTCGGGGCCGTCCTGCAACGGGGCAGACTGCTGCTCGTCCGGCTCGGCGGTGGGGTCGGTCGCCTTCTCGCCCGCCGGCGCGATCTCTGGCGCGACCGTCACCGCTGGCCGCCGGGGTACCCGATGTTGGAGGTGATCGACCCGCTGTTGTTTCCGCCAATAGCAACGCCGTAAACCGATCCGCCGATGTGCTGCGAGCTCGTCCCGGACGGGATTTCGCCCTGAGGCCGGGTGGCTGCGGGTGCGGCAGTCGGCGACGGGTCGATTTCGGGTAACGCGTCGGGGTCGAGGCCGGGGGCCCAGACCCAGCAGTGGGCGCTGAACTCCTTGTTCTCGACCTCAAGCCGGGCGAAGTCGTGCGGCGTCAGCTTTTTGGTATGCCTGCCTTTGACAGCATCGCGGTAGGCCTGGTCCGAGATGATCAGGGCGGCGGTGACCGCGAGTCGTGCGTTGAGGGCCTTCACCAACGCTTTGAACTCCTTGGCGTCGAGTAGCCGGGCGAGGTCGATCGTCGGGCGTTGGAAGTGTTCGCGGTCGGAGACCACGACGGGGCCGGAGTGTGCGGCGAGCCGCACCTGGATCGTCGGCAGGTGACGGCGGTTGTGGTTGTAGAGCAAGCAGTGCAGCTCGTACGCGGTGTCGATGAGGGCCGGCAGGTCGGGCTCGGAGAACGCGGACAGCGAGCCGTCGCCGGTGCCCGAGTAGTTCCGCTGCGTGGCAAGGTCGATCCCGGCCTTGTCCAAGGCGGCCTCGACCAGCTCCTTGGCGTCGCTGCGGAGGGTTTCGAGCTGATCGTCTTCGACGCTGGAGGATCCGATCACGTCGTATCCGAAGACGGCCTTCGAGCTGGGCATAACCATGGTGTCTCCCCTTCCCGGTTTCCGGTCCCGAGAGTTTTCGGCACCACCGGGGCGCGTGACTACCGTCCAGCAGGTAGACAGCGGGAACAAACCGTGCTAATTGTCGCCGCTTCCCAAGGCCCGCAAGCGAGGGAGATCACTCAAGACGAAACGCAGCCGGCCGGTTCGCAGAGCACCGTTGGCGGTCAACGCGGCCAGCGCTTCGTCGACCGACTTGGGTGATGCGCCGACGGTCTGGGCCAGTTCGCGGCGCGAGAACCCGCTGATTGTCACCTGACCGCCGGCGTGAGTGCCGAACGACTCCGCCCATGCCAGCAGGGTGCGCACGACCCGGCCCAGTACGTCGACGGAAAGGTAGGACAGCCGTTCACGCTCGGCTCTGCGCAGGCGCAGCCGGACCGCTGTCAGGATGTAGCGCATGGCCTCGGGATGGCGAGCCACGAACGCCCGAAAGGCGAGGCCGGAGATCTCTGTGACGGCACCGGCGGTCCGGCCGCGCCCCGAGGCGGACCGAGGCGTTTGCTCCAGCGCGCTTACCTCACACAACAGGTGGCCACGGCCGTAGATGCCGAGGATCAGCTCGGTGCCGACGTTCGCCGTCGCGTACACGGTGATCAGGCCGGATTCGATGAGGAGCACGTTTCCGGGCGCGCTGTCCTCCATGAAGAGCAGCTCGCCGGCGTCGAACTCGCGGTGTACCCCGACCTGTCTGAACTCGTCGAGGGTGGTCTGCCCGATCCAGGTCGAAAACGCCGGAGGGGAACCGTCCACTTGACCAGTTTCTCCCAGGTCGGAATGCGGCGGTATCAACCAAAGGTTGGGTGTGTGTGACGGCGCGTCAGCGCTGCATGGGCGGGAAGCGGGTCTCATTGCGGTCGACCTTCGCGTTGCCCACTTCGAGGAGGTCGATGTCGAGGGAGTCGGCCAGTTGGATCAGGTAAAGGAGGACGTCGGCGATTTCGTCGCGGACGTTGGTGGTCAGGGTGGAATCGGAGCGGTATTCGCGGGCTTCTTCGGGCGTGAGCCACTGGAAGAGGGAGATGAGCTCGCCGACTTCGCCGGAGAGGGCCATGACGAGGTTCTTCGGGTGGTGGAACGGTTCCCAGCCGCGGGCGGAGGCGAAGTCGCGGAGGCGTTGGGTGAGCGCGTCGAGAGTCACGGGAGATTGCGTACCACGGGGGTCACGGTGGGCTAACGGCCGTATGGCGGACTTTCGTTGACCCTGGCGCCGCGGTCTCCCTAGCGTGGTTGGCCGGGTTGGGGAAAAGCGGAAGGAACGGCCGTGGAGTACCTGCGCAGCCGCGTGGTCCTGATCGCGTTCGTGCCCGGTGCGGCGCTGGTGCTGGTGGCGTTGGTGATCGGGATTTTCCTGGTGCAGCAGGCGAATCACGTGCGCGGGCTGGCGGACGAGACGGCGCGGGCGTCGAACGACGTGACGCGGACCGCGGTCGGGTTGCAGGAGTGGCGCGGCAACGCGCTGCTCGCGGGCGACCGGCTGGCTGAGTACACGAGTTACACGCAGCGTATCGACGACGCGATTGCCAGCCTGCGCGAACTCACCCGGGCGGCGCCGGACGCGGAGACGGCCTACCAGCAGAACACGGCCGTGGACCTGCTGGCGGCGACGGAAGGGTTGTACCGAGCGGATTCTCTCGCGCTGGCGGGGTTGGATGAGACTACGCGGCGGCTGTTCACGGACGCCGTGGGCGCGTACCGGACGACACTGACGAGCGCGGCGGGCAGGCTCACGCAGAGTGACCGGGCGCGGTACGAAGCGCTCGTTCGCGGGGAGGACTGGAGCACGCTGACGGCGGTCGAGAACGCCTTCGCGGACGCGGCGCCGCTGCCGGTCGCCCTACCGACGTGGCGCGCGGCGACGGCGGTGGCAGGGCGTGGGCTGGGAGAGCTCTTCGCTCAGCAGAACAACTTCGCGGTGCAGATGACGATTGATCACGCTCACCGCACCTTGGGCGGGGCGCTCGCCGGAGGGGTGGCGATCGTGGTGTTCGCCGGCGTGGTGATGGCGGTGGCGGTTCGGCTCGCCGATCGACTCACGGACCCAGGGCGGTTGGCGCTGGTGGCGCGGAAGGATGCAGCGCTGGGGTCGGCCGAGGTGCAGGAAGAGACAGGGCTGCGGCGGAACACGGTGGCGCAGCAATCCCCGGAGACCGGGCGAGCGACGGACCTGCGGCAACGCTCAGCGCCGCGGCACCGGGCCGCGGCAGCACGCAGCGGCGCGACGACTCGCTGAGCTGAGGCAGGACATAGACCTGCGGCCGCGGCGTGGGACCAACCCCGCGGCGGGAGGCGCGAGGCGCGAGCGCACCGTGGGTTGGTTGGGGACCGGTCGCGACGGCCCCCAACCAACCCACGAGACGCCACCTCGTCGAGCCCCACGCACCAGCCCGCCACAGCCCCAACCGGCCAGAACCACAGGTCACCCCCGGTGCGTGGTTAGGCCGGAAAGAGCACGCAGTTGGCCCACACGCGCGGCGAACGGCATGGGGCAGACTGGTGCGCGTGAGTGCTCCCCGGATCTGCGGCCCTACCTGCGTACGTTGGACGCGGAAATGTTGGTGGACCTGCTGTACGCCCAGGCGCGGCGTGACCCTGAGTTACGGCATTCGCTGGAATTGCGGTGCGCCACTCAATCGGGTGAGGTGGCGGAGGCGCATCGGCTGTTGGATACGGCGGTGCAGGACGGCAATGTCGAGTACACGGCCAAGGTGGGCGCCGTGCTGGACACGCTGGAGCGGTTGCTCGATGCGGGCAGCCCGGCGGATCTGGCGCCGCTCGCGCGGCGGACGGTGGATGACATCGGCGAGGTGCTGGAGCAGTCCGGGGATCCCTCCGGTGACCTCGGGGACAAGCTGGACTTCGCCGTCGAGCTGTATGCGCGGGCGTGTGCGGCGCGGCCGCCGGACCCCGAGCAGTTGGCCGAGTGGCTGCTGGAAGTGGAGTTCGACGGGCCGGGGAGGCCGGCGATCGCGCTGGCGGATTTCGCCGAGGCGCTGGGGGAAAAGGGACTTGAGCGGGTCAAGTCTACTGTGGACGAAATACTGAAAGCCGGGCCGACGGGGTATCGCCGGGACGTCGCGGAGCGTCTGCTGGAGGAGCTCGCCGAGGTGCGCGGGGACGTGGACGCGCTGGTTGCAATCCTCTCCGCCAAGCCGCCGCGGGTGGATGTGAGCCTGAAGATCGTGCGGGTGCTGCGGGCGGCCGGGCGGCACAGCGAGGCCATCGCGCACGCGGCCCGTGCGCTGACGCCGCACAAGACGCAAGCCTCGAGGCCCGAGCCTGAAGACGAGACGGTCGCCTTGCGGCGCAAGGAGTTCGACGAGGCGCCGGGCAACGTCACGTACACGGCGTTGCGCGAGGCGGCTGTCGAAGCTGGTGTGTGGTCGGTGCAGCGCGTCGCGGCCCTCGCGCGGCTGAGGGAGCGCGCGGCCGACAGCGAGGAAGGCGCCGAAGAGCTCGCCCGGGCGCTGCTCGCCGAGGAGCGGCCCGACGAGGCGTGGCGCGCGTGCGTGCGGTTCGGCGGGTCGCTGGCGCTGCGCGTGGAGCTGGCGGCGTCGCGCGAGGTCGCGCACCCGGCCGAGACGATCCCGGTCTACCGCAGCCAGATCGAGCACCTCATCGAGCAGAAGGACCCGCAGGCCTACCGTGAAGCGGCGAAGCACCTGAAGAAGCTGCGCACGCTGCACAAACGCGCCGGCACGGCGGAGGAGTTCACCGGGTACCTGGCCGACTTGGTGAGCGTTCACCGGCGCAAGACGCGCCTGATCGCGGAAGTGCGCGCGGCGCGGATCGCGTTGCCGAAACCGCGTAACCTTCCGGCTTCTGGCTCGTTGACCAGCTGAAACACCTCGCACGTAGCTCTTTTCCGCGACGTCGCGGTGGTCCCTCTTCGCAGCCGGCTCCCTGGCCGGTCGCGGATACCGCGCCCGGGGCCACCGCGGCCGCGCGTCCCGCGGATCCGCGCCCGCACCAGCGATGCAACGATGTTCCGCATGAGTCCGGTGAGCCGCGCCCGCAAGAAGACCCCCCAGCCCGCCACGCCCAGCGTGAACGGCCTGTTCAAGGACGTCCTCCGGGACTTCTCCGCCGTCGCGGCGGAGCCCGGCCCGTTCGACGTCGAGCTCCTCGCCTCCGAGGTGCTCGGGCAGTGGTGGGACCTCACGATCGAGGGCGAGCCCGAGGGTGGCGAGCAGCTGGGCCTGGAGCTCATCGCGTTCGCGCAGCGCAAGATCACGCCCGGCGCCGCGGCGCTGCTGGCCGCGCTGAAGGTGCTGGCCGAGACCGACGAGGAGCGCACGGCGGCCGCCGAGGCGCTCGCCGTGGTGCTCTCCCGCGGCATCCCCGAGCCCGAGTGGGCCGGTGAGGTCGGCCGCGTGACAGTCGGTGAGATCTGGCGGACCGGCGACGTCTACGGCGACGAGTCCTCACTGCTCTGCACGTTCTCCCGCGGCGACGCGACGCTCGGCCTGCTGGCGCTGCTCGACTTCACCGAGCTCGGCCGCGTCCGCGACCTCGTGGTGATCGACGAGCCGCACGAGGTCCTCGCGGAGATGCGCACGCAGATCACCGACGATGGTGAGCTCGTGGTGCTCGAGAAGGTCGAGCCGGCCGACGCGCACCGCCTGCTACTCGACGGCATCGCCGCCACCGACGGCATGGACGAGCCCGACGTCGGCGAGGACTACACGCGCTTCCACGCCGTGGCGATGGCGTGGCTGCGGGCGTTGCCGGAGCCGTCGGCCGGTCGCGGTGTGGAGGAGTGGCCGGACGCGCGGCGCGACGCGATCGTGGACGAGTTCCTCGCGGAGATTTCGTTCGCCGATGTCGAGGCGGCGCGGTCGGTGGCGCGGCTGCTGGTGGACCACGGGTGCCGGACGGAGCCGGCGGATCCGCTGCGCGTCGGGCCGGAGAAGCTGGCGCGGTTCCTGGAGTCGTTGCTGGGTGGGGAGTACGAGGTCGAGGACGAGGATCTCGTGCCGCCGGTGGTGCTGGCGTGGGCTTCGTGGGCTGCGGGTCGGGGTGGGTTGTCGGAGGTTGCCTCGGCTGCGCTTGTCGAGGATGTGAAGGAGTATCTGGCGGAGTATCTGTCCGATGAAGATGAGTCCGAAGAGGATGAGGTTTCGGATTATCTGGATGGGACGGAGTCCGCTGAAGAAGTCTTGGGGGTTGTGGAGCGGCGACGGTTTGCGGTGCCGGAGTTGTCCACGGTGATCGGGGATGAGGAGTTGACGGATTTGGACCCGTCGGATCCCGAGCAGCGGCGGATGCTGGTAATCGGTGGGCATCCGGAGTATCACGAATCGTTGGCGAATGACGAGTTCGATGGTGCTGACGGGTTGAGGCTGGCGTTGGAGACGTCGGTGGTGGATCAGCTTTGGGAGGACTCGCCGGAAGAGGTCTGGGTGGCGGCTCAGAAGCTGATCGAGAAGGGGTTGACGAGGGAAGAGGTGCTGGGGGAGCTGGTGGCTGTGCTGGAGGGGCAGCTGGAAGAGGCTGAGGATGAGGATCGGTTGGATTATGATTTGGAAGGGTATCGGGAGGCGTTGACTGCGGTTGAGTGATCGCAGGCGGCTCGATCCCAGGTGAGTTGGGCGGCTCGGCGCGCGGAGCGCACCATTGCGCCGGGATGGTGAGTGGGGGCACCCCGATTTTTTAGTGTCACTACGGGCTGGACTATTTGTCAAGGCAGGAAAGAGTACCTTGACAAATAGTCCAGACCGCGTGGAAGGCGAGGTGCAGGGCCGGGTCTGGGTGCACTGGTGAGTGTGTGGATCTGGTGCGGTTGTGTGGGTGATGGAAAGACAAAAGCAGCATAAAAGAATGCCCCGGCCGGTGTGGCTGGGGCATTGTTGTTTATGCCGTTGGGGTGTGGCCTGGGACCGCGGGGACAGGGACGGTGGCGGCTGCGGTGGCGGCCTTGCGGCGGCGTTCGCGCCAGGCTTCGTCCAGGTCGACCAGGAAGGTGCTGGCGGCCATGGCGACGAAGAGGGCCAGCCCGAGTACTGCGCCGACCCACGTGAGGACGATTGAGAACACCGGGGCCTCCTTCCCAGGTCAGTTGCGAATTTCCCTTCTGTTCAGGGTCGCTTTCACGAGGCTCGCCCGGTATCGGCCAACTGGTTACGAAGCCGCCCCCCGAACTGGCCGATCGGCCGAGGTCGGGGGGCGGAGGGTGAGGATGTGGGGCTGGTGAGGGCTATGTGGGTGAAAGAGCGGTCGAACACACCGTCAGAGCTTGCGCAGGCGCACGCGGTTGATGGAGTGGTCGGCGTCCTTGCGCAGCACCAGCGTGGCCCGCGGGCGCGTCGGTTTGATGTTCTCCATGAGGTTCGGTTCGTTGATCGTGGTCCACAGATGCCGGGCTTCTTCGCGGGCCTCGTCGTCGTCCAGGCCGGCGAAGTGGTGGAAGTGCGAAGCCGGGTCGGAGAACGCGGTGTGGCGGAGCTTGAGGAAGCGCTCGACGTACCAGCGTTCGATGTCGTCGGTGTGCGCGTCGACGTAGATGGAGAAGTCGAACAGGTCCGACACGGTGAGGCGGGGGCCGGGCTGCAGGACGTTCAGGCCCTCGATGATGAGGATGTCCGGGCGCTCCACGACCTGTTCCTCGCCGGGCAGGATGTCGTACGCGAGGTGCGAGTACACGGGCGCCGACACGTGCTCGGCGCCGGACTTCACCTCGGTGACGAAGCGCAGCAGGGCGCGCCGGTCGTAGCTCTCCGGGAAGCCCTTGCGGTGCATGATGCCGCGGCGGGTCAGCTCGTCGCGGGAGTACAGGAACCCGTCGGTGGTCACGAGGTCCACGCGCGGGTGGTCGGGCCAGCGGGCGAGCAGCGTGCGCAGGATGCGGGCCGTGGTCGACTTGCCGACCGCGACGCTGCCGGCGACGCCGATCACGTACGGCACCTTCGTGCTGACGCACTCTTCGCCGAGGAACGTGGTGGTGGCCTCGTACAGCTGTTGCCGGGCTTTCACCTGCAGGTTGATCAGCCGCGAGAGCGGCAGGTAGACGTCGGCCACCTCGGCCAGGTCGATCTGCTCACCGAGACCCCGCAGCCGAACCAGCTCATCGGCGGTCAGGGGCAGTGGAGTCGAGCTGCGCAGCTCGCGCCACTGTTCCCGGTGAAGCTCGACGTAGGGACTGAGTTCACGGACCCGTGGCATCGCACACTCCTCGGCCGTCGCCTGCGCTGGCTCCGTACTGGGCACTACCTTGCGAGTAACGCTCCATCAACGGTAGGGCCTACCGCGCGTGAACGCGCTGTGATGTGCTGCACGCGGTCCGAACCGTTGCCCACCACGATCACCGAGGGTTACGGCGACGGCCGAAAACTTCCTCCCACGCCGCGGCCACCTGGCGCGCGCACGTGGCCGGGTCGACGCCGCCGACGCCGGTGCCCAAGCCGGGCATCGCGATGGTGTCCACGACCTCGCGCACGGGCCCTTCCTCGAGCATCCCGTGCTGCCACTGCAGGAACACCGCGCGCGCCGCGAGGTACGGGTGCACGGTGTCCGCGGGCAGGCGTTCGCCGGGCTCGCGCATGGTCGGCGCGCTGATCAGCCACGCCGGTTCGGCCTCGCCCGTGGGCACGATCACTGCCTCGCCGATGGGCAGCTCTCCGCCGTACGAAGCCAAGACCGCACTGCGCACGCTCTGCTCCACGCCCGGGAACGCGCGCGCGTAAACGGCGTCGATCCCGCCGCGCATCCAGCCGTAGGAGTTGGCGGGGCTCACCACGGCCTGGGCGACGACGTCCAGCACCGAACCGCGGTGCACCCGGACCGAGGCGGCCTCGGTTTCGAGGCGGCCGAGGGCGTGGGTCCACGCGGCGGCGAGCGGTTCATCGACGGCGCACAACACGAGTTCCGGCGTCCGGGACGAAACCGGCGGGCCGATGTCCTCGCGCCCGGTGTGTGTGCCCGATTCGGCGGTCACGGTTCAAGCATGGCAAAAAAAGCCACCCGGCGTAACCATTTGGCGTACCGGCTGTCCGAGTGAAAACCGACACGTGTGCGGTAAGTAGCCTGGCGGTCGTGTTGCGGATCGCGTATTTCGGCCCTCAGGGCACGTTCACCGAACAGGCCGCCCGTGCGCTCGCGCCGGGCGAGGACCTGACTCCCTACGAGACCGTCCGGATGGCGCTCACGGCCGTCCGCGAAGGCGCCGCCGACGCGGCGTGCGTACCGATCGAGAACTCCGTGGAGGGCGTCGTACCGACGACGCTCGACGGGCTCAGCGACGGAGACCCCCTGGTCGCCGTCGCGGAGACCATCCTGCCCATCCACTTCAGCGTCCTGACTCGTCCCGGTGGCGGCGAGATCCGCACCGTCGCGAGCCACCCGCACGCGCTCGCGCAGGTGCGTGAGTGGCTCGAGGCGAACCTGCCCGGCGCGACCGTGGTGGCGTCCTCGTCCACGGCGTCGGCCGCTGTCGGCGTGGTCGAGGGCACCTACGACGCGGCCGTGTCCGCGCCGGTCGCCATCGAGCACTACGCGCTGGAGGAGCTGGCCACGGGCGTCGCCGACGTCCACGACGCGCAGACGCGCTTCCTGCTGGTCCGTCGCCCCGGCGAGCTGCCCGAGCCGACGGGCGCCGACCGTACGTCGATCGTCGCGGCGGCCGTGAACCGCACCGGCACGCTGGCCGAGCTGCTCGCCGAGCTCGCGAGCCGCGGCATCAACCTCACGCGGCTCGACGCGCGCCCGACCCGCAACAACTTCGGCGAGTACCGCTTCTTCATCGACTTCGAGGGGCACGTCGCCGAGCCGCGGATCGTCTCCGCGATGGCCGCGCTGCGCCGCCGCTGCCACCTGCGGTTCCTCGGCTCGCACCCGAGGGCCGACGACGTCGCCGCCACCGTCGAGCCCGGCGCGGGCAACCAGGACTTCGTCGAGGCCCAGGCCTGGGTCGACGCCGTGTTGAAGGGAGAAGGCGCGTGAGGCTGTTCCTCGTCCGCCATGGCCAGACCGACGGCAACGTGCGGGGTGCGCTCGACACGGCGCTGCCCGGCCCGCCGCTCACCGAGCTGGGGCAGGAGCAGGCGAAGGCGCTCGCGGGCCGGCTCGCCGCGGAGGCGATCGTGGCCGTGTACGCGTCGCAGGCCACACGCGCGCAGCAGACGGCCGCGCCGCTGGCCGAGGTGCTCGGCCTCGAGGTGCAGGTGATCGAGGGCGTGAAGGAGGTCGACGCGGGTGACCTCGAAGGCGCCACCGACGCCGAGTCGATCCGGACCTACCTCGAGACGGCCAAGCGCTGGACCGAGGGCGACCTCGACGTCGCCATCCCCGGCGGCGAATCGGGCGCCCAGGTGCGCGCCCGCATGGTCGGCGCCGCTGACGACCTGCGGGCGAAACACGAACAGACCGACCCGGACGGCATCGTCGTGCTGGTCAGCCATGGCGGCGCCATCCGGCTCGGTGCGGAGTTCCTGGCGCCGAACGTCCCCGCCGACCTGGCGAGCAGCGCGCTCATCCCGAACACGGGCGTCGTCGAACTCCTCGCGGAACCCGACGGCACCTGGCGCTGCCTCACCTGGGTGGATGCTGTGTTGTAGGCCTCGGCTCCGCCGAGGCGCGCGATCTCGCGGTCGTGGCTGAGCGAGCCCCCGCTGACGGTGTTGGCCGGTCCCCGCTACCTCACGGCAGCGGTTGGCCAGCCTTCCTGGCGGTAGGCGCTGTCCCAGAACATCCACTCGTACTCACACGCCCGGGTGAAAGCGGCGAGCATTTTTTCGCGCGTCGCCTCGCCCGCGGCGTCGGCGGCGCGGTCGAGGGCGTCGCGGCCCTTGCGGACGGTCGCTTCGAACTCGTCGCCCGCGTACGTGTCGATCCACGGTCTGTACGGATTGTCGGTTTCGGGCGACTGCCGCGCGAGGATTCCGGCGCCCACGCTCTGGTACACCCAGAAGCACGGCAGCAGCGCCGCGAGGAGCTCGCCGTAGCTGCCCGTGTGGGCCGTGGCCAGCAGAAACGATGAGTACGCGACGCACGTCGGCGAGGTCTCGATGTCGGCCAGATCGGTCTCCGAGAGCCGGAACCACTTGAAGTAGCTCTCGTGCATCTCGCGCTCGATCACGATGGCGTCGCGCGCCGCTCCGGCGAGGAAGGCGACGTCGTCGACCTCCGGTGCCTTGGCCGCCGCGGCGGCCAGCGCACGGCCGAAGCCGACGAGGTAACGCGCGTCCTGGACCAGGTAAAACTGGAACCGCTCGCGCGACAAAGTGCCGGTCGCGAGCTCTTCGTTGAACGGGTGGACCGACATGGCGTGTTGTAGTTTCACCGTGTGTTGCCATGCCTGGTGAGAAAAGCCCGTCATGATCGCCTTCCGTCTGGTGAAGAGTTCACGATGCCGGCGCAACCCGGTGCGGAGGTCGCACGTCCACTGAACGGTGGTTACCCAGCACGGGGAGGCAAGTGAGATGGTAAGCACGACAAAACCACGGATTCCCTTGGTCTTTCTTGCTGCGCTGGGCGCGTCCGGCGCCCTGCTGTTGTCGGCTTGTGGTAGCGGAACCACGCCGACCGCGAGCAACACGCCAAGTTCCGACACGTCGGCCAGCACGTCCGACACGTCATCGGCACCCACGGCCAGCTCGTCCGAGTCCGCTCCGGACAGCCCGCCGGCGTCCGGCCAGCCGGTGGACAACGGCCTGTGCAAGGCCGGCGACGTCACGCTCTCCCTCGGCCAGGGCGACGCGGGCGCGGGCTCGGTCTACCGGCCGATCCTGATCAAGAACTCCAGCAGCAAGCCCTGCTCGATCCAGGGCTTCCCCGGCGTCTCCTACGTGACCGGTGACGACGGGCACCAGGTCGGTCCGGCCGCGTTCCGCGAGGGCACCAAGGGCAACGCGATCAAGCTGCAGCCGGGCCAGTCGGCCGCCGCGGACGTGCAGTTCGCGCAGGTCGCGAACTTCGACCCGGCGGTGTGCAAGCCGACTTCGGTGAAGGGCCTGCGCGTGTACCTGCCGCAGGAGACGGCGTCGAAATTCCTGCCGGACCCGGGGACGGGTTGTGCCGGGGACAAGCTGCCGGGCAACCAGCTCGCGGTGAAGACGGTGCGGCCGGCCTGAGTTCCTAGCCTCTGGCGCAGAGTTGCTGGATGCGGATGATGTCGTCCTGTCCGGATCGGCTGTCGAAGCGGCCGGACAGGACCATGCCGTTGACGCCGGCGAGGCTCTGCGCCAGGGGCTGGTACTGGCCGTCGAAAGCCGCTGCGGCCTGGGCCAGTTCGTAGGCCGCGGTGATGCGGTGGGCGGCGTCGTCGGACAGGCGGGTGAAGGCGGCGGGGTCGTAGCCGCTCGTCGTGTCCGGGAGGTGGCCGGCGCGGTCGAAGGCGTCGCAGGCGGCTACCGCGTCGACGTTGGCGCCGCCGCGTTGGCCGGAAAGGCCCCACAGCAGGCCCGTCACGCAGATCCCGATGGCGAACCCGGCGGCCGCGGCCAGGACCAGGGGTCTTCGGGACCTCTCGGCCGGCGCCGGGTCACCGGGGGTGTCGACGCTGTCGGCGGTGTCCCCGAGGGGAGCCTGCCGGTCGTCGTCCGGCAGCGGTGGGGTGTCGAGCGCGGTCATTCACGTCCTCCCGGCGGCCGGGTGATGTGCTATTTCAGCACCAAAACCCCCGCCGGGCACTGCTCTCGATGGAGTACTTCGGCCGTTGACGCCGATTCGTCATCTGGACTGCGCCGGAACGACCCGCTCAGCCCCAGCCGAGTTCGTGGAGGCGGTCGTCGTCGAGGCCGAAGTAATGGCCCAGTTCGTGCATGACGGTGATGAGGACCTGTTCGACGACCTCGGCCTCCGTGGCGCACATCCACAGGATGGGGCGGCGGTAGATGGAGATGCGGTCGGGCAGGACGCCCGCGTAGTTCGTGGTGCGGCGGGTGAGGGCGACGCCGTGGTAAAGGCCCAGGATGGTGGGGGACTCGTCGTTGAACTCTTCGACCAGGACGACCACGTTGTCCATCGCGTCGGCGAACTTGGGCGGGACCTGGTCCAGGGCCTCGGACACGAGCTCTTCGAAGCGCGCGCGGGTCATTTCGACCGGCATGTCAGCGCGACCCGGTGGTGGGTGCGGGGCTGCTCTGGCCGCCGCCGTTGTCGGAGGGAGGGCCGTCGGCGTCGGGCTGGCCGGCGTTGTCCTTGACGCTGCCGGTGACGGCCTGGAACCCGCTGCTGTCGGAGAGGGGGGCGGCGACCTTGCAGTTGACCTTGGTGGAGCCGGCGTCCCAGCTCTCCTGCTCACGCAGGTCCCAGCCGAGGACGAGCTTCTTGGCGCTGAGGTCCGCCTTGCCGGTGTAGTCGTCGGCGGCCTTGTGGCACTCGGTGTCGAGCCACTTCTCCTGCTTGTCCTGGGCCGGGTAGCCGTCCTTGAACTGCGTGGCCAGGTCGAGCGTCGCGATGATCTCGTAGGAGTGGGGGCGGCTGCAGTCGATCGGGTCGCCCACGCCCTTGCCCGCGAGTGCCAGGCACGTGCCGGGCGCCCAGACGGCCGACTGGTCCTGCGTCTTCGCCGGGCCGGTGGTGGGCTGCAGGCTGCCACCGGGGCCGGCCCACTGCAGGCCGCAGCGGAGCCGGCGATCGCCGTCGGCCCACTGGTCGGCGCTGGGGCGCAGCAGGTTGGTGGTGAGCTTGCCGTACGGGTCGAGCGGGTGCCCGAGGTACGGCGTGACGTCGGCGTTGCACTTCGCCTGCGCGATCTGCTGCCACTGGTCGAGGTTCGGGAACGGCGCGTCGGCGTTGTACTGCGCGCCGACGTCGGCCAGGCCCGTCACCTCGAACAGGTGCGCCTGGGTACAGGGGACCTTGCGCACGTCGGACGCGTCCGGTGCGTTCCAGGTCAGGCAGCTGCCTGGTGGCGACTGGAACGCCTCCTGCGCCGCGGCCGACAGCTTGCCCTCGCCGCCGCCGGCCCCTCCCGCGAAGGAGTCCGTCCACGAGAACGCGACGGACAGCCCCAGCGCGATCACGGCGCCCACGAACACCCCGGCCATCACCACACGGGTGGTCAGGGTCTGCAAGGGCGAGCGGAACCGCTCGGCGTCGGGAGACATCGATACCCATGATGCCCGCGCCGCACGAGCCGTGCGCGTCCCGGGTCGTTAGTGTGGGAAGAGACTTCGCGGTGCCGGGGGATTACGGAGCGCAGATGACGCAGGACGACAACAACGGGGCCCAGCCACCCCAAGAGCCACCACGGGAGCCGACCCAGCGCGGTTCGATGCGGTTCCAGAACGAGAGCACAACGCCGAAGGAGCCCTCGCTCGCCGAGCAGCGGGCCCGCCGGCAGGCGATCGCCGACCAGGAACGCCAGGAGGCCGAGGCCGCCGAGGCCGCGCGCAAGGCCGACCAGAAGGCCGCGACCAAGCGCAAGATCCTCATCGGCAGCGGTGTCACGGTCGGCCTGGCCGGGCTGGTCGCGACGTTCTACACGGTCGCCAAGCCGACCAACGAGACCGCCGTGTGCACGGACGCCAACGGCGTGATCCAGAACGACCAGTTCTGCGATGAGAGCTACGTCACCAGCCAGCACGGCTACCAGAGCGGCGGCTTCTGGTTCATCCCGATCGTCGGCGGCGGTTTCCAGCAGTACCGCTACAACTACGGCGGCACCGGCACCATCGGCCAGCGCGTGTCCGGTGGCACGTTCACCGCGCCGTCGGGGAACACGAACGTCTCGACGAAGTCGGGCAAATCGGTGCAACGCGGCGGTTTCGGCATCAGCGGCAAGACGGGGACGTCCGGCGGCACGGGCGGCACCGGCAAGAGCGGGGGCTCGTAGGTGTACCGGGACAGGTCCGAGCCGCGGCGCGACTGGCAGCGGATCGTCGAGGAGCAGGGCCTCGTCTACGGCACGCCGGCGCGCGACGGCGCCGGCAAGGCGCGTCCGTACTGGGACGAGTCGGTGCACTACGTCTTCGACATGGACGAGGTGCTCTCGCTCGAAGCCGACGTCGAACTGCTGCACTCGATGTGCCTCGAGGCCGTGGACAACGTCGTGACCACCGAGGGCTACCGCCGCTTCGGCATCCCGGAGTGGGTGTGGCCGCACATCGCCGAGTCGTGGAAGCGGCAGGACCCGCACGTCTACGGCCGCTTCGACCTGCGCTACGACGGCAAGTCGCCGGCCAAGCTGCTGGAGTACAACGCCGACACGCCCACCACGCTGCTCGAGGCGTCGGTGCTGCAGTGGCAGTGGAAGACCGACGTCTTCGAGAACGACGACCAGTGGAACTCCATCCACGAGAAGCTCGTCGAGCGGTGGCGCGAGATCG
The DNA here is from genome assembly GCF_030285625.1 of Amycolatopsis sp. 2-15. Classification (NCBI taxonomy): domain Bacteria; kingdom Bacillati; phylum Actinomycetota; class Actinomycetes; order Pseudonocardiales; family Pseudonocardiaceae; genus Amycolatopsis; species Amycolatopsis carbonis. Next base: position 1,425,522 of record NZ_CP127294.1, on the reverse strand, counting down.
GCGACAAGCTGCCGTCCAACGAGCTGCACTTCACGTGGTCGTCGGCCGATCCTTCCGGTGAGGACCACGTGACCACCGCGTACCTGCAGGAGACGGCTGCGGAGGCCGGGCTCGACACCGTGGGGCTCTCGATCGAGGAGATCGGCTGGGACCCGGTGCTCAAGCGGTTCGTGGACCTCGAAGAGGCCCAGATGTCCACGGTCGTGAAGCTCTACCCGTGGGAATGGGTGGTCGACGAGGAGTTCGGCCGCTTCGCCGTGGAGACGATGCCGCGCACGCTGTGGGTCGAGCCGCTGTGGAAGATGCTGCTCTCGAACAAGGCGCTGCTGGCCGTGCTGTGGGAGAACTATCCCGGGCACCCGAACCTGCTGCCCGCGTTCACCGACGACCCGGGCCTGCTCACGGAGTACGTGCGCAAGCCGAAGCTGGGCCGGGAGGGCGCCAACGTGCAGATCGTCGCCACCGGTTACGAGACCCAGACCGACGGCGTCTACGGCGCCGAGGGCTACGTCTACCAGGCGTTCGACCCGCTGCCCGAGTTCGACGGCTACCGGCCGGCGCTCGGCGCGTGGATCGTCGGGGACTCGTCGGCGGGGCTGGGGATCCGCGAGACGAGCGGGCTGGTCACCGACGACGGTGCGGCGTTCGTCCCGCACCGCATCCCCGAGTCGTGATACAACCTCCCCGCCTGATCTGCACGGTTCGCTCTGATCGTTCTGGGAGACCCCTGTGACCACGACCCTTGCGCTGTCCGACACGTTCGGCTCCGACCTCCTGCGCGGAGTCGGTGCGATCCTGTTGTACGGCGTCGTCGGCCTCCTGCTGATGTTCGCCGGCTTCTGGGCGATCGACTGGACGACCCCGGGCAAGCTCTCGCAGCTCGTGCACCGCGGCCTGCCCAACGCGGTGATCGTGACCGCGTCCGGGCTGCTGTCGATGGCGTTCATCGTGGTCGTCGCGATCTTCAACTCGGCCAGCGACCTCACCGAGGGCCTGATCACGTCGCTGGTCTACGGCCTGCTCGGCATCATCGTGCAGGTGATCGCCGTGCGGCTGCTCGAGTGGGCCACCCGCATCGACGTCGGCTCCACGATCGAGAGCGAGAAGTTCGCGCCGGCGAGCATCGTCGTCGCCGCGGCGCACATCGGTCTTGGCCTCGTGGTGGCGGTCGGTATTTCCTGAGTACTGCTTTGCGGTCCGGTTCCTACTAGCGTGGAACCGTGCGACTGCTCAGGACGCCGGAAGACCGGTTCGCGGACCTGCCCGAGTTCCCCTACGAGCCGCGGTACGCGGAGCTCGCCGACCCCGACGGTGGCCTGATCAGAGTCGGGTACGTCGAGGCCGGCCCCGCCGACGGACCACCCGTGCTGCTCCTGCACGGCGAGCCCAGCTGGTCGTACCTGTACCGCAAGATGCTGCCGGTTCTCGCCGCGGCGGGCCTGCGCGCGATCGCGCCGGATCTTGTGGGGTTCGGCCGATCGGACAAGCCGGGCGACATCGTGGACCACACGTATGCGCGGCACGTGTCGTGGATGCGGGGGTTCGCCTTCGACGCGTTGGGGCTGTCCGGTGTCACGTTGGTCGGCCAGGACTGGGGCGGCCTGATCGGGCTGCGGCTGGTGGCGGAGAACCCTTCGCGGTTCGCCGGCGTGGTCGCGGCGAACACCGGGCTGCCGACGGGTGATCAGGACATGCCTGAGGTGTGGCACCAGTTCCGGGCCGCGGTGGAGAACGCGCAGGTGCTGGACATCGGGCGCTTCATCCAGTCGGGCTGCCGGTCGGTGCTGCCCGCCGAGGTTCGCGCGGCGTATGACGCGCCGTTCCCGAACGAGATGTACAAGGCCGGGCCGCGGGCCATGCCGGGGCTGGTTCCGTATCGGCCGGACAACCCGGCTTCGGACGCCAACCGGGCCGCGTGGAAGACGTTGTCTTCGCTGGACCTGCCGTTCCTGGTCGCCTTCTCCGACGGCGACCCGATCACGGGGGCGATGGGGCCGATCCTGCAGCGAACCATGCCGGGCGCGGCCGGCCGGACGCATCCGGTGATCGCCGGGGCGGGGCATTTTCTGCAGGAAGACGCGGGTGAGGAGCTGGCGGAGCAGGTGGCGAGGTTCGTGCGCGGCTGAGACGGAGCACCCCAATGTGGCGTTGGTTGCGTTGAGCGCACCCAATGCGGCGTTCGGTGCGTTGAGCGCAACGAACGCCACATTGGGGCGCTTGGGTCAGGAGAGAGCGGCGTGGGTGGCCGCCAGTGCGTCCACCAGGATGTCCAGGCCCTCCTGCGCCTCGGCTTCCGTGAGGGTCATCGGGGGGCCCAGGCGGAGGACGTTGTTGTGCAGCCCGCCCTTGCCGATGAGGACGCCGCGGGCGCGGGTTTCCTCCAGCATCTGCTTGGCGGCCGCCGGGTGCGGGGTGGTGGTGCCGGGCTCGACGAGTTCGATGCCGACCATCAGGCCCTTGCCGCGGACCTCGCCGATCAACGGGTTCGAAGCGGCGCGCAGGCCGGAGAGCAGCTGCGAACCTCGAGCGGCGCAGTTGGCCTGCAGGTCGTGGTCCTTGATGTAGTCCAGTACCGCCGTCGCGCCGGCCATGGCGACGGGGTTGCCGCCGAACGTCGAGATGGACTGGGCGTTGATGGCGTCCACGACGTCGCCGCGGCCGACGACGCCGCCGATGGCCAGGCCGTTGCCGAGGCCCTTCGCGAAGGTCATGAGGTCGGGCACGACGTCGTGGGACTGGATGCCCCAGAAGTGCGAGCCCGTGCGGCCCCAGCCCGTCTGGACTTCGTCGGAGACGAACAGGATGCCGTAGGAATCCAGCACCTCCTTCATGGCCTTGAACAGGCCGTCCGGCGGCAGCGAGAAGCCGCCGACGCCCTGGATCGGCTCGGCGACCAGGCAGGCGACGTCGCCGGAGGTGGCCGTCTCGAGGATGTCGACGAGGTCGGCCACGCAGGCGTCGATGTAGGCCGCGTCCGACAGGTCGCGGAACGGGCTGCGGTAGCGGTAGCCGCCGTGTACGTAGTTGACCTTCACCGGCGAAAGCGACGACGCGGACCACCCGCGGTTGCCCGTGATGGCGATCGTGCCGAAGGACCGGCCGTGGTACGAGTTGCGCATCGCCAGGACCTGGTTGCTGCCGCGGTACTGCGTGGCGAGCATCAGCGCGGTGTCGTTGGCTTCGCTGCCGGAGTTGGTGAAGAAGACCTTCGCGTCCGGGATGCCCGACAGCGCGGCGATCCGCTCGGCGAGCTCCACCTGCGAACGGATCAGGTACAGCGTGGACGTGTGCAGCACGCCGGTGTCGAGCTGCTTGCGCACGGCGTCGCTGATCTCGGCGACGTCGTAGCCCATGGAGTTGGTGAGCACGCCGGCGAAGAAGTCGAGGTACGTGCGGCCGCTGGAGTCGGTCACGCGCCGGTCCTGCGCGTGGACGATCTCGATCGGCTCGTCGTAGAACAGCGCCATCCAGGACGGCAACACCGCTCGGTGCCGGGCGAGCAGCTCGTCGGTCATGTCGTTCTCCATCCGTCTCGGCCTCTTCGGAGTATGGGCAGCGCCGGAAACGGGCGACAACGATCAGACTGCTCCGTCCTCGGACGAGGGCCGCACAGTTTGTCCGTGGACGGCCAACCCGAAACCGCGTCGAGCGGCGGCCCGGCCTGCGACTACCCTTTCTTCCGTGATTGACCCCAGGACTCTGCGCGAAGACCCGGAAGCCGTGCGCGCGTCGCAGCGTGCCCGTGGTGAGGACGAAGGAGTGGTCGACAAGCTGCTCGGCTTCGACTCCCGCCGCCGCTCCGCGATCGCCAACGCCGACAAGCTGCGGGCCGAGCAGAAGTCCGTGAGCAAGCTCGTCCCGAAGGCCGCCCCCGACGAGAAGGCTTCGCTGCTCACGCGCGCAAAGGAGCTGTCCGCCCAGGTCAAGGCCGCCGAAGTCGAGCAGACGGAGGCATCGGAGGAGTTCGACCAGCTCTTCCGCACCGTGCCGAACCTGGTGCACCCCGACGCGCCCGTCGGCGGCGAAGACGACTTCACCGTGCTCAAGACCGTCGGCGAGCCCACGAAGTTCGACTTCGAGCCGCGCGACCACCTGGACCTCATGGAGGGCCTCGGCGCCGTCGACATGGAGCGCGGCGTCAAGGTGTCGGGCTCGCGGTTCTACTTCCTCAGCGGTGTCGGCGCGCAGTTGCAGCTCGGGCTGCTCAACATGGCCATCGCGCAGGCGCTCGAAAACGGCTTCACGCCGATGATCACGCCCTCGCTGGTGCGCCCGGAGATCATGGCCGGCACCGGTTTCCTCGGCGCCCACGACTCCGAGGTCTACCGCCTGCGCGACGACGACCTGTACCTCGTCGGCACCTCCGAGGTCCCCCTCGCCGGCTTCCACGCCGACGAGATCCTCGAGCTCGGCGACGGCGCGCGCCGCTACGCCGGCTGGTCGTCGTGCTACCGCCGCGAGGCCGGCTCGTACGGCAAGGACACCCGCGGCATCATCCGCGTGCACCAGTTCGACAAGGTCGAGATGTTCGTCTACACGACGCCCGCCGAGGCCGAGGCCGAACACCAGCGCCTGCTCGGCTGGGAAGAGCAGATGCTCGCCAAGATCGAGGTGCCCTACCGCGTCATCGACACGGCCACGGGCGACCTCGGCACGTCCGCCCACCGCAAGTTCGACTGCGAGGCCTGGGTGCCCACGCAGGAGACCTACCGAGAGCTGACGTCCACCTCCAACTGCACCACCTTCCAGGCCCGCCGCCTGTCCGTGCGCTACCGCGACGACAACGGCAAGCCCCAGATCGCCGCCACCCTCAACGGCACGCTGGCCACCACGCGCTGGATCGTCGCGATCGTGGAGAACCACCAGCAGGCCGACGGCTCGGTGCGCGTGCCCGAGGCCCTGCGTCCCTTCGTCGGCGGGCGCGAGGTGCTGGAGCCTATGAAGAAGCGCTGATCGGAGTGTTTTACGCGGCCGGGGCCCTGTGGGGTCCCGGCCGCTGCCGTTTCCGCGGATAGCCGGTGCGAGCCCGGTGCGCCCGCTAGGGTTCGGGCGCGAGGAGGAAACGCCGATGGGGTTCAGGGGAGTCCGGGCGGCCGTGGCCGGGGCCGGAGTGGCCGCGGTGGTGGCCGGGTGCACGGTGCGGGTCGGGGGCGTCGCGGAGCCGGTGCCCGGGCAGGGGCCCGTGCAGCAGGTCGTGGACGCGTGTTCGCTGGTCGACCAGCAGCAGGCCGACGCGCTGGGCTACCGCGGGCCCGGGAAGGGGCAGGCGGCGAGCGAGAAGCTGCGCACGCCCGCGATGTGCCTGTGGAGCAGCAAGGACGACAGCGCGGCGTTGACCATCCTCACCGTCGGCTGGGCGGTGGACCAGTCGCTGGACGACTACCTCCAGGGCGCCGTGGTGAAGGCCCCGCCCTTCGCGTCCGGCGGGTTCCAGTGGACGCGCTACGGCTCGTTCATCCCCGGCAGCTGCGACCTCTACACCACGCTCGGCCCGAAGTCCTACGCGTTCGTGAGCGTGTCCAACCCGGACGAGACCAAGGCGTGCGACGCGGCGAAGCAGGCGGTGCCGCAGGTTGCCGCGCACCTGCCGGGTGGGCAGCCCGCGCCGCAGATCACGCCGACGGCTCCGAGCAGTGCGGCGCCGCCGAGCGGGCCGCTGGTGGGCCTGGACCCGTGCACGCTGCTGAAGCCCGACCAAGCCGCGTCGCTGCACGTGGCGCCGCAGGGTGAGAAGCAGAACTCCAGCGTTGTGCCCAACGCGGTGTTCTGCCTGTGGGACGACACCGACGGCGATCGCGGCCAGAAGGCCTTCGAGGTGTGGCTCGGCCCCGACCTGCCGATGACGCAGTGGCCGGGCATGGACGTGCCGCCGGTCTCGACCATCGAGGCCGACGGTCACCACTGGTCGATCTTCGGCAACTTCAACGACTCCGGCGGCGTCAACTGCGGAGCCGGGTTGGCCGTCACGCCGACGTCGTCGATCCAGATCGTGTCGGGTTATCTCGACGACCCCTCGAAGGCGTGCGACGCCGTCAAGGCGGGAGTTCCCCTGGTGTCGGGGAACCTCCCGGACTGACCATCGTTAGTGGACTGTCGCGTCAGGACACACCGGCCGGGCGGCGCGGCCCGGCCGGGCCGGTGCGCGCCACCGGGATGTTGCGCGACGCGGGGCGGGCCGGGCGCTGGGGCGACGGGGCGCGGCGCGTCGGCTCCGAGGCGTTGGTGTCGGCCGGCGCCACCTCGATGTTCACCGCCACTTCGTCGCCGCCGATCTCGCGGGTGATCCAGGCGCCGGACTCGACCATCACGCCCAGCGTCTTCACGTCGAGCGAGTTGATGCGCGAGCGGTACCAAGCGTCGTCGGCCAACGCGCCCATGCGGCCCTCCAGCCGGGACTTCACGGCCAGCAGCCGCTTGTACAGCGTGTCGGCCAGCGCCTGGCGGTCTTCCTTGCTGGTGAGGCCGGCGCGGATGCGGTCCTCGATCCCGCGCGGCAGGCCGTTCTCGTCGGGGATCAGCATCGTCGTCCAGGCGCGCGACTTCTCGCGGTACTGCAGCTGCTGCATCAGGCCCTCGTGCGGGGCGAAGTCGGCGGCGCGGAACGCCCGCCCGGCCCAGCGGGACGCGAGGTTCGCGGCGAGCGACTGCACGCTCTTCACGCCGGTGTTGAGGCCGCGGCCCGGCCAGAAGTGCAGCGAGTTGGCGGCGTCGCCGAGCAGGAACGCGTACGTGGAGGGCGCGAGCTGCGCGGTGAACTTCGGGTTCTGCTGCATGCCCAGCTTGAACGACGTGATGCCCACGATGTCGCCCATCGTCGCACCGAAGAACTTGACCCCGTCGGCGATGCGCGGCCACAGGAACGACAGCTTGTCCACCGACGGCTTGAACACCGAGCGGTGGCGGTCGCACACGAACTTGTCGCCGTCCGGGCGCATGGTGCAGCCGAACTTGCCGATGCACGGCACAGGGCCGTTTTCGCCGTAGGCCAGGACTTCCGAGGCCTCCTCGGCGGTGAGGCGCATGTTGATGAAGCCGCCGCCGAGGGAGTTGAACAGGAAGCGGTTCTGGCACACGGTGAGCGGCACGGTGTGCTCGTCGGGCACCTTCCCCTTGATGCGGATGCCGAGCACGGTCTCGTCGAGCGGCGTGCCGCCCACGGAGTAGAGGTCGCGGCTCGACGGGCCGAAGGCCTCCTTCAGGTCCTCACGCGTCTTCGACCGGGCGCCGTCGCAGATGGCGAGCACGTCGAGGCCGTCCCAGGACTTCGGCTGCGCGTACGGCTCGGGGACGAGCTCGATGCCGTAGAAGTCCTGCGCCATCTCCAGCAGGCAGTCTTCGATCCAGCGGACCTTGATGTTGCGCGGGCGGCCGCGGTGCGTGGGGGAGTCGGGGCCGAGCGGCCACATCTCCGAGTAGTTGCCGGGGGTGAACAGGCGGCGCCGCACGAGCATCGGCAGCTGGCCCCACACGTTGCTCTGCAGCGTGACGACCTGCTCGCGGCGGTTGTTGCCCTCCGCTGTGCCCTGCCAGGCGATCCGGCCGTCGCGCCGCATCCAGCGGCGGTCGAACACGCGGATCTTGACCTTGTCGCCCAGCATCGACCGCAGCGTGCACGCGAAGATCAGCCCGACCGGGCCACCACCGGCCACGTCGACCCGCAGCGGCCGGGGCGCACCGGGGCGAGCGACCGCCTGAACCACCCGGCCCAGGTCCACGGGGCCCTGGCCGCTGTGCGGCTTCAGGAACGTCGTGGCCGGCTCACCGAAGTGCGAGGCGTTCTGGTTCATGGCGTCCGGGACCTCCAGCGTGATCTTCCGCGTGCGGCCAACACACGGAACGCCGGCCTGGACGGTTCACGGAAATCCCAGAAATTTTTCGCGAACTTGTTTGCGCAGCTCAGGCGGCTACTTGATCGGCGATGTGCTTCGCGATCTCCAGCGCGCTCGTCGCCGCGGGGCTCGGTGCGTTGAGCACGTGGACCTGGTCGCGCGCGGTCTCGATGAGGAAGTCGTCGACGAGCGAGCCGTCGGGACGCAGCGCCTGGGCCCGCACGCCGGAGCCGTGGCGGACGATGTCGTCGTCCGCCACGGCGGGCACCAGCCGGGCGAGGCTCGCGGCGAAGCGCTTCTTCGAGAACGAGCGCAGCACTTCTTCCAGCCCCGTCGGGTACGCGTACTTGCGCGCCAGCCGCCACGCGCCGGGGAAGCGGGCGACGTCGGCGAGGTCCTTCACGGAAACGTCGGCCCAGCGGTAGCCCTCGCGGCGCAGCGCGAGCACGGCGTTGGGGCCGGCGTGCACACTGCCGTCGAGCATCCGCGTGAGGTGCACGCCGAGGAACGGCAGCGTCGGGTCGGGCACGGGGTAGATGAGGCCGCGCACGAGGTGGCGGCGCTCGGGCTTGAGCTCGTAGTACTCGCCGCGGAAGGGCACGATGCGCGCGCTCGGGGTGACGCCGGCCAGCTCGGCCACGCGGTCGGACTGCAGGCCGGCGCAGTTCACGAGCGCGTCGGCCTGGATGACCTCCGTGCCGGTGGCGACTTCCACACCACCGTGGGCGCCGGGGCGGATGCCGAGGACCTCGGTGTCGAGCCGCAGGTCCGCGTCGGCCTCGTCGAGCAGGCGCACGAGCGCGGCGCAGACGGCCGGGAAGTCGATGATGCCCGTGGACTCCACGCGCAGCGCGCCGACGCACGCCACCTCGGGCTCGTACTCGCGCGCCTCGGCGGGGGTGACCTTCTTGGCCGGCACGCCGTTGGCCTCGGCGCGCTCGGCGAGGATGTTCAGGGCCGGCAGCTCCGCGTCGCTCGTGGCCACCACGAGCTTCCCGCACACCTCCACAGGCACGCCGTACTGTCGGGCGAAGTCCACAATGGACCGATTGCCGGCCACGGACATCCGCGCCTTGAACGAGCCCGGTTTGTAGTAGAGGCCGGCGTGGACCACGTTGGAGTTGTGCCCCGTCTGGTGTGCCGCCCAGCGGCTCTCCTTCTCGAGCACCGTGACGTCCTGCCCCCGCTGCGACAGCTCCCAGGCCACGGCCAGGCCGACGATTCCGCCACCGATCACCACCACGTTGCGCACGGACGGAAAGGCTACGCGACCTCGGCGTCGGTTGCGTAGCCCAAGTGGTCTGAAGTGCGGTTTTTCACGGATCAGGTGACTTGTTGACGAACTCCGGTCCGAAGTGGACTTCCGCCCACCGCGGACCGGAGCGCGGTCACTCGGCCGGATCTTCGAGCACCTTCGGCACCCCGCGCAGCGCGAACCACGCCACGCCCGCGACCAGCACCATCAGGCCCGCGGCGCCGAGCATCGTCACCTGCAGGCCACCGATGAACGCGTGCTGCGCGGTGTGCAGCAGCTGCGCGCCGGGACCGGCCGGGAGCTGCGCGGACACCTGCGCGGCGCCGGCCAGCGTCTCGCGGGCCGGCGCCGGGACGTCCGCGGGCAGGCCCTGGCGGTACAGCGAGCCGAGCACGCTGCCGAGCACCGCGATGCCGAGCGCGCCGCCGAGCTCCGTGGCCGTCTCGGAGACGGCCGACGCGGCGCCGGCGCGGTGCTTCGGGACCACGCCGAGCACGGTGTCCGTCGCGACGGTGAGGATCAGCGCGAGCCCGATGCCGAAGACCACCATCGTCACCACGAGGTACGCATACGCGGTGCCGACGTCTGTGCGGCTGTAGAGCACGAACCCGATCGCCGACGACAGGCAGCCGAGCGTGACCGTGCCGGCGCGGCCGAGCGACTTGATCAGCACGGCGCCGAGCGTGCCGCCGATCAGCGCGCCGCCCATGCCCGGCAGGCCCGCCAGGCCCGACTTCAGGGGCGACCACCCGTTGACGAGCTGGAAGTACTGCGTGGAGATCACGCTCACGGCCAGCTGCGCGAACATGGCGAGCACGGTGGTCACGACCGTCGCGGAGAAGGCGCGGTTGCGGAACAGCCGCAGGTCCATCAGCGGCTCGGCCAGCCGCGGCTGGCGCAGCACGAACGCGAGCAGGCTGCCGGCGCCGAGGACCGCCGCCGCGTAGACGTCCCAATGGTTCAGGCCCTCGTACGCGATCTCCTTGATGGTGTAGACCACGCCGAGGATGCCCACGAGCGACAGCGCGACACTGAGGCCGTCCAGCCGCCCGGGCACGGGGTTGCGCGACTCCGGCAGCACGAAGATCCCGACCGCGATCACCACGACGACCACGGGCACGTTGATCAGGAACACCGAACCCCACCAGAAGTGGCTCAGCAGTGCGCCGCCGATGAGCGGGCCGAGGCCGAACCCGAGGATCGTCAGCCCGCTCGACACGCCGATCGCCGCCGTGCGCTCCTTGCCGGTGAAAGTGTTGCGCAGGATCGACAACGTCGACGGTATCAGCGTCGCTGCGCTCGCCCCGAGCAGGATCCGCAACACGATGAGCAGCTCGGCACTCGGCGCGTACGCCGTGGCCACCGAAACCAGCCCGAACACGGCCGCGCCGGCCAGCAACAGCCGTTTGCGCCCGATGCGGTCGCCGATGTTGCCCGCCGTGATGAGCAGCCCGGCCAGCGCGAACCCGTACCCGTCGGCGATCCAGAGCGCCTGCGTAGTCGTCGGCCGCAGCGACTCGGACAACGCCGGGATCGCCAGGTGGAGCACCGTCATGTCGACGGCCGTGAGGATCTGCACGAGCACGCAGACGCCGATGATGGCAGCTTTGCGCGCCGGCGTCAGGGCTCTGTCCGGGGTGGTTGGTGCGTCGGTCATGGTCATGGTGGGCCTCCGTGGTTCGCTCTGGCCCTCACGCTCCCGGGCCCCGCTGACGACCTACGCACGAACGACGCACGATGGCTGACAGTGCAGGTCAGTGGGGGTGTTGCGATGTCGCTGCTTGCTGATCGACCGCCAGGCCCACTCTCCGCGCGCAGGTGACCCGCCGGCTCGGAGGCGTCGGAAGAAGCTGTTGTTTCCAGAGCCGGCCGAAGGTTTCGGAACGTTCGCTCGTCCCAGGCGATGGTGTGGTGCAGCCGGCCCCGCCGAGAGTGACCCGCGGCTGGTCCAAGCCATGGACTCCGGAACGTGGACTACGGAGCGATCCCCGCCGCCGTCAATGCCTTCTGCACCGTCAGCTCCCGCCCGTTGGCGTAGTACCGGTCGTAGCCCGCGCCCAGCAGAGCGCGGGCGCGGTCGGCGACCTCGGCGACGTCCGGTTGGCCCGCGACCTCCGTGCCGCGGGCGGCGACGGCGGCGCCGAGCAGCATGGCGGCTTCCTCGGCGTGGTCCTCCAGTAGCGCGGCGCCCGCGACGCACTCCAGGGCCGAGGCCAGCACGGTGCTGTCCTGCCACTGGTGCGCCGCCTCCACGGCTTCGCGCATGAGCGCGCGGGCTTCGGAAGCGTTGCCCGATGCGACGGAGACCCAGCCCAGCGCGATGGTCGCGGCACCGCGGACCGCGGCGACCGAGAAGGAGCCGCTGGTGCATTCCGCCAGGGCGCGTTCGGCCAGAGTTCGAGCGTCCGCCAAGTCCCCGTTGCGGCGTGCCAGGGCCGCCAAGCCGACGTAGCCCGAGGCGCGCGTTTCCGGCATGCCTGACCGTCGAGCCAACGAGATCACGCGCGAGTAGTCCTCGCGGGCGACCGCGACGTCGCCGCGGAGGGCGCGGCTGTCGGCGCGGCGGCAGAGCAGGTCGGCGTAGTCGTCGGCGGCGCCGAGTTGCTGCATGAGGTCCATGGACTCGGTCATGGCGGCCATAGCCTCGTCCCAGTGGCCGCGCCACGTGAGCAGCTGCGACAGGTGGTCGAGCGACATCGACAGGCCCCAGCGTTCGCCGAGGGCGCGGTAGCGGGACTCGCCCTCGCGCAGCTTCGTCTCGGCCAAGTCGAGGTCGCCGGTGAGCATCGCGCGCAGGCCCGTGCCCATGGGGACGAGCGCGCTGCTCCACGGGTCGCCGCCGGCCATGATGCTGCTGCGGGTGAAGAGCGTCGCCTCGTCGGCCGGCGGGCCGATCACCACGCCCAGCAGCAGGCTCAGCGTCGGATGCCTTGGTGCCCAGGCGACATCGAGCGCGTAATGCTCCACTGTGGACTGGTACGGCAGTGTCGCGTCGTGGCCGGGGGCGCCGGACATCGCGTTGAGCACGCACATCAGGAACTGCTCCTCGTACCCCTCGGGAGCAACCGGGCCGCAGCGCTTCACGACCTCCAGCGACAGCATCGCGCCCTCGTAGCGCCGGCCGCGCATCCACCAGTACGTGGCCAGCGCGGCCGTCAGCCGCAACGCCGTGGGCAGGTCCGCGTCCGTCGACCACCGCAGCGCGGCGACGAGGTTGTCGTACTCCGCGTCGAGCCGGTCGAGCCAGCGCAGCTGGTCGGCGGTGCGCAGCAACGGGTCGGCTTCCTCGGCCAGCCGCAGGAACTCCGCAGCATGCGCCGACATGAACCGCGCCGTTTCGCCCGCGCCCTCGAGCTTCTCCGCGCAGAACGCGCGGATCGTCTCCAGCATGCGGTAACGATCGCCCGTGGTCTCGACCAGTGACTTGTCCGCCAGGCCCGGCAACAGGTCGACGGTGTCCGGCACATCGCAGACGAGCTCGGCCGCCGCCAGCGTCGCCCCGCCGGAGAACACGGTGAGCCGGCGCGCGAGGCGGCGTTCGTCGTCGTCCAGCAGCTCCCAGCTCCACTCCACGACGCCACGCAGCGAGCGGTGCCGCGTCTCCGCCGTGCGGCTGCCCCGCGCGAGCAGGTGGAAGCGGTTGTCCAGCCGCGCGGCGATCTCGCCGACCGGCAGCGTCCGCACGCGCGCCGCCGCCAGCTCCAGCGCGAGCGGCAGGCCGTCGAGCGCGGCGCAGATGTGCTGGACGTCGCCGATCGTGTCCTCGTCCACGCGGAACGCCGGGTCGCTCGCGGCCGCGCGGTCGGCGAACAACCGCACGGCCGGGAACCCCAGCGCCTCGGCCGCGGGCGTGCCCGGCGGCGGCACCGCGAGCCGCGGCACGGGCGCCAGCTGCTCACCGGTGATGCCGAGCGGCTCCCGGCTCGTCGCGAGCACCCGCAGGCCGGGGCACGCGGGCAGCAGGCGCGCGAGCAGCCGCGCGGCCGCGTCGACCACGTGCTCGCAGTTGTCCAGCACCAGCAACGTCGATTGGTCACGCAGCGCCGACACCAGCCGTTCCACCGGGTCCTGCACCCCCGAACCGCGCAGCGGCGACGCACCTTCACGCAGCCCCAGCGCACTCAGCACGGCCTGCCCCACGTCGTCCGCGACGTGCGGCGCCAACTCCACGAACGCCGCCGACCCGGCATGAGCCGTCGCGACCTCCACGGCCAGCCGCGTCTTCCCGGTGCCACCAGGCCCCAGCAACGTCACCAGCCGCGCGCGCCGCAGCAGCTCGCCGACCTGCCGCAGCTCACCGTCGCGGCCGACGAAGCTGGTCAGCTGCGCGGGCAACGGCGAAGACGCGGACGCCGGCTCGCTGCGCAGCGCGGCCAGATGCGCCTCGGCCAGCTCGGGCCCGGGGTCGGCGCCGAGCTCGTCGGCCAGCGTGCGGCGCGCGTCCTCGAACGCCGCCAACGCCTCGGCCGAACGGCCTGCCGCGTGCAGCGCGCGCACGAGCTGGGTGCGCGACCGTTCCCGCAAGGGCGCGGCGACGACGGCCGCCCGCAGCTCGTCGAGCACCTCCGCGGCGCGGCCGAGCGTGATCTCCGCGTCGACGCGGTCGCTCGCCGCATCCGCGTGCAGCTCGTCGAGACGGGTTGCCTGTGTTGCGGCGAAGGGCGCTTCGGTCACGTCGGCGAAGGCCGGCCCGCGCCACAACGCCAACGCTTCGCCGAGCAGGTCGCTCGCGTGGGTGGCGTCGGCCGCCGCGAGCTCGCGCCGCCCGTCGCCGGCCAGCCGCTCGAACCGGTGGACGTCGACCTCGTCGGGTTCGACCACGAGCCGGTAGCCCGCGCCCGTGAACTCCACCGGCGCCACCGTCTTCAATGCGCTGCGCAGCCGCGAGACCTGTGACTGCAGCGCGTTGGCCGCGCCGTCCGGCGGTTCCTCGCCGTAGAGGCCGTCGATGAGCCGCTCCGCCGGCACGAACCGGCCCGCCTCCAGCGCGAGCTGCGCCAGCAGCGCCCGCACCCGGGGACCGCCCACGACGACCGGCTCGCCCGCCGCGTCCCACGCCGTGACCGTCCCCAGAACCCCGATCCGCATGCGGCAAGACTAGGCGCTCCGCCCGCCCGTTACCGGCAGGTTTCGTCCCCACGCCCGGCTCGGCGGAGCGCGTCTCTACACTTCGGGGCGAGCTAGCGCAACGTGTGGTGGTGCGAGGAACAAACTGGAGTGGGGATGTCTGGACAACCGGCCGACCAACAGGTGCTGCTCGGACGGCCGACGGTCGGCGAGGAGGAGCTGGCGGCCGTCGCCGAGGTGTTCCGCTCCGGCTGGCTCGCCGGCGCCGGTCCCGCGTGCCGCCGCTTCGAGGAACGGTTCGCTCAGGTCACGGGCACCGCGCACGCCCTGACCACCAGCAGCTGCGGCGCCGCGCTGTTCCTCGGCCTCAAGGTGCTGGGCGTGCGGCCCGGCGACGAGGTCATCGTCGGCGACTACACGTTCCCCGCCACCGGCCACGCCGTGCTGCAGGCCGGCGCGAAGCCCGTGTTCGCCGACATCCGGCCTGACATTTTCAGCGCCGACCCGGCCGCGATCGAAGCCCTGATCACGCCGCGCACGGTCGGCATCCTCGCCGTCGACGTCGCCGGTCTGCCGGGTGACTTCGACGAGTACCGCGCCATCGCTGACAAGCACGGCCTGTGGCTGTTCGAGGACGCCGCCTGCTCGTCCGGCGCCACCTACAAGACGCGCCCGGCCGGCAGCCTCGCCGACCTCGCCGCGTTCTCCTTCCACGGCCGCAAGGGCATCACCGCGGGCGAGGGCGGCGCGCTCGTCTCGAACCGCGAAGACCTCATCGCCCACGCGCGCAAGCTGCACACCTACGGCATCGAGCCGGCCATCAGCCGCGAGGGCTCGGGCACGCTGCCGATCCCCGAGTTCCACGAGCTGGGCTGGAACTTCCGCCTGTCGGACATCCAGGCCGCCATCATGGGCGTGCAGCTCGACCGGCTGCCCGACCTGCTCGCCGCCCGCCGCTCCGTGGCGAAGCGCTACCACGAGGCCTTCGCCGACGTCGACCAGCTCACCGCGCCCGTCGAGCTGCCCGACCGTGAGCACCCGTGGCAGGCCTACCTGCTCACCGTCGCGCCAGAGGTCAGCCGCGACGCGCTGGCGCTGCGCATTCGCGAACAGGGCGTGCAGTGCAACTTCGGGACGTACGCTTCACACCTTCAGCCGGTGTACGGCGAGCAGCAGCCGCTGCCCGTCTCGGCTGACGCGTTCCGCCGGCAGCTGGCGATTCCGATGCACGCGGAGTTGACCGAAGCCGAGGTGGACCGCGTGGTGACGACCGTGCGCGAAGCCGTCAACGCCCTGGCCTGAAGCCCGAAGACCGTGACCGCCGAAGACACCGCCGACCGAGGAGAGACCGCGACCATGTCCGAGAAGAAGGTGTTCTTCACCGGCGGCGGTGGATTCATCGCCGCGCACGTCATCCCGCTGCTGCTGGACGGCGGGTACACCGTCCGCATCTTCGACAACATGACCCGCGGCGACCGGGCTCGCGTGAACGACTTCGTGGCCACCGGCAAGGTCGAGCTGGTCGAGAAGGACGTGCGGTACGGCGGCGCGGTGCGCGAGGCCATCCGCGGCTGCTCGCACGTGATCCACTTCGCCACGGTCTCGATCAACAAGTCGATCGCCGACCCGCACGAGTCGATCGACATCAACATGACCGGCAACCACAACGTCTTCGCCGCGGCGGCCGACGAGGGCGTCGAGCGCCTGGTGTTCGCGTCCACCGCTTCGGTTTACGGCGAGCCCAAGCGCCTGCCGATGCACGAGGACGACGAGTTGCGCCCGCTCACGCCGTACTGCATCTCCAAGCGCGCCGGCGAGGACCTGCTCGGCTTCTACGAGCGCACCAAGGGCCTGTCTTGGAACGCGCTGCGCTTCTTCAACGTGTACGGCCCGGGCCAGAAGATCGAGGCCTACTACACGTCGGTGATCAACCACTTCATCCAGCGCCTGCGCGCCGGCCAGCCGCCGATCATCGACGGCCGCGGCGACCAGTCGATGGACTTCGTGCACGTGAGCGACCTGGCCCGGTCGGTCGTCGCCGCGCTGGAGTCGGAGCAGTCGAACCTGCCGATCAACATCGGCACCGGCGTCGACACCTCCATCGCCACGCTGGCGAAGATCCTCATCGAGGCCGTGGGCGTCGACGTGCAGCCGCAGTTCAACGAGCGCGATGTGCTGGTGTCGCGGCGCGCCGCGGACATCACGCGGGCGCGGGAGATGCTCGGCTGGGAGCCGACCATCACGGTCGAAGAGGGCATGCGGGCGCTGGTCAGGGATTCCGAGTGAGCTCCGCCGACGCACTCTTTCCCGTGGAGGCGGCATGAGCTCCGCCGACGCACTCTTTCCCGTGGAGGCGGCATGAGCTCCGCCGACGCACTCTTTCCCGTGGAGGCGGCATGAGCTCCGCCGCGGGCCCGGCCCAAGGACGTGCGATGCGCATCGCGGTGGTGAACAACTTCTTCCCGCCCCGGGTGGGCGGCAGCGCCCACATGTCGGCGTCGCTGGCGGGCGAGTACGCGGCGGCCGGCCACGAGGTCCTCGCGATCACGGCGGCCTACGGCGACGCGCCGGCCGACGAGCAGCGCGACGGCTACCGCATCGTGCGGCTGCCCGCGGCGAAGATGCCGCAGCTCGGCCTGTCCATCGACTTCGACCTGAGCTTCGCGTCGCTCAAGCCAGGAAACTGGCGGCGGCTGCGGAGGCTGCTGGACGAGTTCAAGCCCGACGCGGTGCACCTGCACGGCCAGTTCTTCGACCTGTCGTGGCTGGCCGGGTTCTACGCGCGGCGCCACAAGCTGCCCGTGCTACTGACCATCCACACGCTCCTGATCAGCGACAACAAGCTGTACTCGCGCGTGTTCCGGATGCTCGACGCGGTGCTGGTCAAGCCGGTGCTCAAGTACATCCGGCCGCGCTACGTCATCCTCGACAAGCTCGGCGTGGACTACTGCGTCGAGCGCTACGGCACGAGCGACGCGAACTCCGAGTACTTCCCGATCGCCGTGGACACGGGCAACTTCGCCAAGCCGGTCACGAAGGACGTGCGAGCGGAGCTGGAGCTGGGTGACGGGCCCGTCATCGTGTCTCTCGGCCACGTGATCCCGCTGCGCAACCGGCTGCCGCTGATCGAGGCCTTGCCGGCGATCCTCGAACGGCACCCAGGTGTGCGCGTGGTGATCGTCGGGCGCGTCTACCACGACGCGTTCCTCAAGCGCGCCGAAGAGCTCGGGGTGGCCGAAGCCCTGGTCGTGACGGGTGCGGTGCCGAAGGAAGACGTGCCGGCGTACTTCGCGGCGGCCGACATCGTGACCCACGACCTCAACGGCGGCTGTGGCACCGCGTCGCTCGAAGCGATGCTGTCCGGCACGGCCACCATCGCGTCGGTCACGGAGGACAACTACCCGGGCATCGAGCTGCGCAACGGCGAGAACATCCTGCTGGTGCGCCCGGACGACGCCCAGGCGGTGCAGGAGACCGTGTTGTCGCTGCTGGACGACCCGGAGCTCCGTTCGCGGCTCGCGCAGCGCGAAAGTGCCATGGTCCAGGCCAACTTCGGCCTCGATGTCGTGGCCGAGGAGCACC
The DNA here is from genome assembly GCF_030285625.1 of Amycolatopsis sp. 2-15. Taxonomy (NCBI): domain Bacteria; kingdom Bacillati; phylum Actinomycetota; class Actinomycetes; order Pseudonocardiales; family Pseudonocardiaceae; genus Amycolatopsis; species Amycolatopsis carbonis. Next base: position 1,407,789 of record NZ_CP127294.1, on the reverse strand, counting down.
TGCGCGTATTCTCGAAACTGGTGGCGGATCACGATGTTCTTCGATGACGACCGCAGCAACCGCCTGCGGCCGATGATCCTGAACGACCTTGTCTCGCAGTACATGAACGACGCCGAGCGGGCCCGCTTCTTCGGGCTGCCCGAGTCGTGCCGCGTGCGCGAGCGCGTGAAGATCGTGAGCCCCGAGAACCTCACCATGGGCGAGCACTGCTGGATCGGCGAAGGCGCGACCCTCGACGCGAGCGGCGGCCTGGAGATCGGCGAGCACACCAGCATCGGCCTCAACACGCTCATCTTCACGCACTCGAGCTGGCTCGCGAACATGACGCTGCAGAACCACTCCGGCAGCGATCTGATCGAGCGCAAACCCGTGAAGATCGGCAAGGGCTGCTTCATCGGCGGCCTGGTCGTCATCATGGCCGGCGTGACGATCGGCGACTTCGCCACCGTGCAGCCCAACTCGGTGGTGGCCAAGGACGTCCCGCCGCGCACCTTGGTGGCCGGCAACCCCGCGCGCGTCTTCCAGCGCTACGACGAGGAGTACATCCAGTCCGAAGTGGAACGCGTCCGGACGGAGAACGCCCGCCGCCGCGCGCTGTCGGACGACCCCTCCGGCTGGGGCTCCCCGGCGGGGGACTTCGGCGGGTAACCTTTGAGAGGGCCGGTGAACGCGGACGGTAACTCTCGACACTGTTCCGGTCACTGAAAGTGAAGGAGTTTTCATGAGTGCCCTCGAGTGGCCTCACCACCTCCTGACCCTCGACGACTGGGCGGAACTTCCGGAGACCTCGGAGTTCCATGTCGAAGTCGTCGAAGGGGTCCTCGCTGTGTCGCCGCGCCCGATGTCGTTGCACCAACTGGCCATTGGGTGCTTGCCGTTCGTCCTCAACTCGCAGCTTCCGAAAAATCTGCGCGCGGTGCCTGAGATGGAGATGGTGGTCGAATCGTCGCCGCTGACGGTCCGAGTGCCGGACGTCTTGGTGGGGTCGGCCGAAGTCATCCGGGCCAACGTTCCGAGGATCGCAGCCTCGGATGTGTCACTGGCCATCGAAATCCTTTCCGAAGGCACCAAGCGCACCGACCAGGTCACCAAGCACTTCGAGTATGCCGATGCCGGCATCGAGCATTACTGGATCATCGACCTCGACGCACCCGTCAGCATGATCACCTATCGTCTTGTCGACGGCGACTACGAGAACTTCGGCGAGCACTCCGGCAAAGTGGAGCTCGAAGTCGCGGGCGCGCCCGTCGTGCTCGACCTGGACGTGCTCGCAGAGGACGGCGTGCAAAAGCTCTAGCGGCGGCAACCTCGCGTGCACCCAGCCGTCCCGTAGACGTGGAGATCGGGGGCACGCGGGTGGCGCGCAGTGACGACGAGTTCGCCGAGTTCGTGCAGGCCTCGTCGAACCGGCTCACGCACGCGGCGTACCTGCTGACCGGCGACCGCCACCAGGCCGAGGACGCCGCGCAGACCGCCTTCACCCGCACGTACGCCGCGTGGTCGCGCGTGCGTCGCAAGGACGCTTACGCGTACGCCCGGACTGTGCTGGTCAACCACGTGATCGACGGCTGGCGCCGCCCGCTGCGCGAGTACGCGTCCGAGGAAGTGCCAGAGCGGCCGACGAGCCAGGACGTCGCGCAGGCCGTGACGCAGCGCGAGTGGCTGACGTCCGCGCTGGCGCGGCTGACGGGCCGCGAGCGGGCCGTGGTGGTACTCCGGCACTTCTTCGACCTGCCGGAACAGGCGGTGGCCGATGAACTGGGCGTGTCAGTGGGTACCGTCAAGAGCACGAACTCGCGGGCGCTCGCGAAGCTGCGGGTGGACGCCGGGCCGGAAGACGTGCTGATCGGAGGGAGCGGGCGGTGAACGACCTCGACAAGCTGCGCTCCGCGTTGCGCGAACAGCCCGACCAGCCGTTCGCCGCGCCCGACCTGGGGCGGATCATCACCGAAGGCCGGCGCATCCGTCGGCGCCGGAGGATCGCCACGGGCGCGGGAGCGGCCGCCGCGGTGGCCGCCGTCGTCGGGATCGTGTTCGGGGCCGTCGCCCTGCGTGCGCCGGCCGAGCCGAGGCCGGTGCCCGTCGCCGCGCCGCCGTCCGGCAACCCGGTGACGTCGAGCGCGACACCGCCGCAGACAACGATGGACCAGCCGCCGAAGTCGGTGACCCAGCCCTACGGCGACGTCATCCACACCGGAATCAAGACCGCCAACGGCGAGCTCGTCTTCTACGCGACCAAGATCGACGACAACGCGGCCCTGCCTGACGTGCACTTCGGCATCATGGCCGCGGTCCAGACCAAGACCGGCTACCTGTCGCTCTACGCCGGCAACGAGATCCGCGGCGCAGACCGCTCGTTCGGCTTCCACGCCACCGCGGGCGGCATCGACGCCGGCGGCACCTGGGTGCCCGTGTACGGCTATTTCTCCGGGCCCGCCGTGAAGATCGTCAGTACCGTGCACGGCAAGCCGGTGCAGGCACGGACCGCGTTGTGGAGCGTGGACCCCAGCGTGGTCGTGTTCTGGTTCGACCAGCGCGAAGTGCCCGACCCCGCCGTACTGACCCCGTTGGTCGCGTACGGCAAGGACGGCACCCGTCTCACGAAATGACTAAGCGGCAGCCTGCGTGAGCACCTGCGCCACCACGTGGTGCGACGGCAGGATGAGGTCGCGCTCCACGTCGGCGTCGATCTTGCCTTCCAGCAGGTCGAGGAACCGCTCCAGCTGCGTGGCCAGCGGCTCGCGCGCGGTGACCAGCTCGGGAATCTCGATCACGGTCTGCTGCCGGTAGCCGAGGCCGTCCGGCGTCACGGAGTCGTGCGACACGTGCCGATAGATCGTCACGTCACGGCGCAGCAGGTCGATCTCGATCAGCCGGTCCAGCTCGGACACGACCAGCGACCGCACCTTGCGCTGTCCCAGCCGCGACGCCGAGACCGTGGCCAGGCCGGTCGGGAACGACAGCACCGTCTCGATGGTGTCCTCCGCGCCTTCCACCGAGTTCGGGTGGAAGTAGCCCGCGCCTGAGGTGACGCGGGCCGGCGTGGCGCCGCCGAAGAACTGGATCGCCAGGTCGACGTCGTGCACCAGCAGGTCCCACGCGACGCCGGTCTTGATGCGCGGCGCGTACGGGCCGTGGCGGCGCGCCATGAGGTGCACCGGCTCGTTGATCAGCGCCCGGGCCGTCATCACGGCCGGGTTGTAGCGCTCGAGCAGGCCGCACATCAGCGGCACGTCCTTCTGCTCCGAGAGCGCCACGATCTCCTGCGACAGCTCGAGGCTGTTGCACACGGGCTTCTCGACGAGCATCGGCTTGCCCTGGCCGAGGATCTCCTGCGCGAGGTCGTAGTGCACCTCGGTGGCCGACGCGAGCACCACGGCGTCCACATCGGACAGGGAGCCGAGCTCCGGCGTCCACTGCGTCTCATAGCGCTCGGCGACGGCGCGGCCGGCTTCCTCGCGCGGGTCGATCACGCGGACGAGGTCCACGCGCTCGTTGGCCGCCAGCACGCGGGCGTGCAGCGAACCCATGTTGCCCGTGCCGATGAGGGCGATGCGGTGGGTCATGCGCCGAGCACCTCGCGAACCGTCTCGATGATCTTGTCGAGCTGCCCGTCGGTCAGGTGCGGGTGCACCGGCAGCGAAAGCGCCTGCGCCGCGACGGCCGAGGCCACCGGGAAGTCGTTCACGTCGGCGCCCGGGATCAGCGGGTGGCCGCGGTAGCAGTCGTAGTCGAACACGATCTTGGGGTAGTAGATCCCGTTGCCGATGCCGCGCTCGGTGAGCGAGGCGGCCAGCTCGTCGCGCGAGAGCATCGCGTGCGGGCCCACGAGCACGGTGTACTGGTGCCACACGTGCTCACGGCCGGGCAGGACCTGCGGGATCTCGAGGCCCGGCGTGCCTGCCAGCCCCTCCGACAGCCGCTTCGCGTTGGCCTGGCGGGCCGCGGTGAGCTGGTCGAGCTTCTCCAGCTGCGGGATGCCGACGGCCGCGTGCAGGTCCGTCATCCGGTAGTTGTGGCCGGCCATCTCGTACTGGTAGCGGGCGCGCATGCCCTGGTTGCGCAGCACGCGCAGCTTGTCGGCCAGCACGTCGTCGTCGGTGGTGATCACGCCGCCCTCGGCGGTGGTCACGTTCTTCGTCGCGTAGAGCGAGAAGCAGCCGATGCCGTACGAGCCGGCGGCGCGGCCCTCGAAGGAAGCGCCGACGGCCTGGGCCGAGTCCTCGATGATCCGCAGCTCGCGCTCGGCGGCGAGCGGGGCGAGCTTGCCCATGTCCGCCGTCTGGCCATACAGGTGCACCGGCATCAGGACCTTGGTGCGGTCGGTGATGGCCGCGGCGGCGTCGGGGTCGATCGCGAAGTCGTCGCGCCGGATGTCGGCGAACCGGACGGTGGCGCCGGCCTCGAGGATGGCGTTCAGCGTCGCGACGAACGTGAACGGCGAGGTGATCACCTCGTCACCCGGTGCCAGGTCCAGCGCCTGCAGTGAGGCGACCAACGCGGTGGTGCCGTTGTTCACGGCGATGGCGTGCTTCGTGCCCGCGACGTGCGCGAAGGCGTCCTCGAAGCGCTTGACCATCGGCCCCTGTGCGATGGCGCCGGATCGCAGCACCTCGACGACGAGGTCTTCCGCGTCACGGACGTCGACCACGGTAATGGGGATCATCGGCAGTCTCTCTCGGCAGGCGATTTCGATGCGTCCGGTACAGTGCAGTGCGCTCAGGCCGCGAGGCCGGAGAGCCGCCGGTTCTGCGCCCGGCCGCCCTGCGTGAACGCGGGCCACACGTTACCGGGCGCCGCCGCCTGCCCCAGACCCCAGGCCGCTCGGACCCGACAGCGGCTTACGAAACGGAACGGATCACCAGCGTGGCCAACCGGATCCACCCCACCGCAGTCATCGGCGAAGGCGTCGAGCTCGGCGACGACAACGTGATCGGACCGTACACGGTGATCGTCGGCCCGACCAGGATCGGCGACGGCAACTGGATCGGTCCGCACGTGACCATCGGCACGCCGGGCGAGGACCGCGGCGGCCCGCACCCCGTCGCGTGGGAGAGCGCCCCGGCGGGTGACCCGGCCGCGGACGGCCACGGCGTGGTGATCGGCAGCCGCAACCGCATTCGCGAGTACACGAGCATCCAGCAGGGCACCTGGCGGGCTTCCGCGCTCGGAGACGACTGCTACGTGCTGCGCGGCAGCCACATCGGGCACGACGTCGTGGTCGACGACCAGGTCACGCTCGCGTGCAACGTGCTGCTCGGCGGGCACACCCACGTGTGGTCGTTCGCGAACCTCGGCATGAGCACGGTGGTGCACCAGGGCGGCAGCATCGGACCCGGCGCGATGGTCGGCATGGGTTCGGCGGTCCGCCGCGAGGTGGGTGCGTTCACGATCACCGTAGGCAACCCGGCTCGCGCGACAGGCGTCAACGTCGTGGGCCTGTCCCGGCGCGGCCTGGACGAGGCCGCCGTCGAAGCCCTCTCGCCGTGGGTGAAGGGCAAGGGCGACCTCCCGGCCGACGGCCTGCCCGATGACCTCTCTACCTTGGTCAAAGCGTGGGATGCCCGCCCGCGCGACGAACACTAGGAGCTGTGAAATGTCTGTGTCAGACGCTCAGGCCGCGGGGCCGGGAATCGCCCCCAAACTGCGCGAGGTCTTCGTCGAGGCGCTCGACCTCGACGGCGACGTGGACGTGGAGAACCTGAAGTACCGCGACATCGAGGCGTGGGACTCGGTCGGCCACATGGCACTCGTCGCCGCCATCGAGGACGAGTTCGACGTCGAGTTCGACACCGATCAGGTCATCGACATGTCGAGCTTCAAGGTCGCGGTGGACATGGTCACCGACCTGCGGTCGAAGAATGACTGACCTGACCGGTCGCGTCGCGCTCGTCACGGGTGGCACGCGGGGGATCGGGCTGGCCACGGTGCGCGCGCTCGTCGAAGCCGGCGCGACGGTGGTACTGACCGGCCGCGACGAGGCCCGGGCGAAGGAGATCGCCGCCGAGGCCGGCGCCGCCGCCGGCCTCGCGCTCGACGTCACCGACGCCAAGGCGGTCTCGTCGCTGGTGCGGGGCGTGGCCAAGGAGCACGGCGCCCTCGATGCCGTGGTCGCCAACGCCGGCATCCTCGAGGACGCGCTGCTGGGCATGATCAGCGAAGACCTGGTCGACCGCATGCTGCGCACGAACGTCGGCGGCACGATCAACACCGTGCAGGCGGCGTCGCGGGTGATGAGCCGGCGCAAGTCCGGTGCGATCGTCGTGCTGGCCTCGATCGTCGGCGAGAACGGCAGCGCCGGCCAGACGGCGTACGCCGCGTCGAAAGCGGCTGTGGGCAACATCGCGAGGTCCGCGGCGAAGGAACTGGGCCGGCACAACATCCGGGTCAACGCCGTCGCGCCCGGCGTCATCGAGACCGACATGACGTCCCACCTCGGCGAGAAGGTCATCGCCGAGCGCATCGAGGACACGGCGCTGTGCCGGCTCGGCAAGCCGGAAGAGGTCGCGAAGGCGATCCGCTTCCTGGTCAGCGACGAGGCGTCCTTCATCACCGGACAGGTGCTGGGGATCGACGGAGGCTTGGTGCTGTGACGCTGTGGGGTGCGGGTGCCCGGCTGGTCGACGCGGCCGGGGGCCGCACACTGGCGGGCGACGAGCTGGACGCGGAGGTCGCGCGCGTCGCGGTCGCCCTCGGTGAGCTGCCGGCGGGTGTGCTGTTCGCGCGGATGTCCGTCGACGTGGCGAGCGTGCTGCGGTACCTCGGCGCCGTCGAGGCCCACCGCGCGGTGGCGCTGATCGACCCGGCGCTCGACGCCGACGTGCTCGCGGGCCTGATCACGCGCTTCCGGCCCGCCGCCGTGCTGGCCGCGCCGGACGCCCCGGCGCCCGAGGGCTACACGGCGTCCGGTGAGAACTGGCTGCGCGAGTCGGCCGACGGCGTGAAGCCGCACCCCGACCTCGCCGTGCTGCTGCCGACCAGTGGTTCCACCGGCAACCCCAAGCTCGTGCGCCTGTCGCGCAACGGTTTGCTCGCCAACGCCGAGGCCATCGCCGAAGTGCTGGACGTCGACGCCGACGAGATCGCCCCCACCTGCCTGCCGCTGCACTACAGCTACGGCCTTTCGGTGCTGAATTCGCACCTTGTGCGTGGCGCGACTGTGGTGATCGAAGCGTCGGGCGTGCTCGGCCGCGGATTCTGGGACGCGGTGAACGAGTACGGCATCACGTCGCTGTCCGGCGTGCCGTACCACTACGAAATGTTGCGGCGCCTCAAGTTCGACCCCGCGAAGTACCCGACCCTGCGCACGCTCACGCAGGCCGGCGGCAAGCTGCGCGACGAACTCGTGGTGGAGTTCAACGACAAGATGCGCGCGGTCGGCGGCCGGATGTACGTGATGTACGGCCAGACCGAGGCCTCGCCGCGCATGACCACCGTGCCCGCCGAGCGTCTCGCCGACAAGATCGGCTCCGCCGGCCCGGCGCTGCCCGGCGGCGCGTTCTCCGTCCGCCGCGACGACGGAGTCGAGACCACGCACCCCAAGATCGTCGGTGAGATCGTCTACCGTGGACCCAACGTGATGATGGGTTACGCCGACGACGAGGCCGGCCTGGCCGCGGGCGACGAGTGCGGCGGGCTGCTCGCCACCGGTGACCTCGGGTACCTCGACGAAGAGGGGTACCTGTTCATCACCGGGCGGCTCAAGCGCATCGGCAAGGTGTTCGGCAACCGCGTGAGCCTCGACGACCTGGAGCAGGCCGTGCGCCAGGCCGCGGTGGGCATCGACGTGGTGGCGGCCGTGCCGGCTGGCGACAAGGTCGTGCTGTGGGCCGAGCTGCCCGAGGGCGACGGCGCGAAGGCGATCTGCAAGGACGCGTCGCGCGCGTTGTCGGAGCGGCTGCACCTGCACACCAGCGGGTTCGACGTGCGGCCGATCGACACGGTGCCGCTGCTGGCCAGCGGGAAGATCGACTACCGGTCGTTGGAAGGACGGGTATGAGTGTGTTCACGCGCTCGCAGGCCGAGCGGGAGGCACAGCTGCTTCCCGAGCTCGCGGAGCTGACCGCGCACCACCGCGCGAGCTCCGAGGGCTACGACCGGATCCTGACGTCGCTCGGAATCGCGCCGAACGCGCCGTTCGCCACGATCGCGGATCTGCCGTGGCTGCCGGTGCGGATGTTCAAGACCCACGACCTCAAGTCCATTCCGGATGACGAGGTGTTCAAGACCCTCACGTCTTCGGGCACCACCGGCGCCGGCGCGTCGCGCATCTACCTGGACAAGGACGCGGCGGGCGCGCAGACCAAGCAGCTCGGCGCGACGCTGCAGGAGGTCCTCGGCGGCGAGCGGCTGCCGATGCTGATGGTCGACACCATCGGCATCATCAAGAACCGCCGCTCGTTCTCCGCGCGCGGCGCCGGTGTGCTCGGCATGGCCAACTTCGGCCGCAAGCACACGTACGTGCTCGACGAGAACGACCAGCCCGATGTCGAGGCCGTGAAGAAGTTCCTCGCCGAGTACGGGGACAAGCCGTTCCTGATCTTCGGGTTCACGTTCATGGTGTGGCTCTACCTCTACGAGGTGGCGCGCGACCACGGTTTGGACCTGTCCAACGGCATCCTCATCCACTCCGGCGGCTGGAAGAAGCTGATCGACCGCGCCGTGGACAACACCGAGTTCCGCCGTCGGTTCAAAGAGGACACCGGGCTCACGCGGATCCACAACTACTACGGGATGATCGAGCAGATCGGCACCGTGTTCCTCGAAGGGCCGTCGGGAAACTCCCTGTACTGCCCGGATTTCGCCGACGTCGTGATCCGTGACCCGGAGACGTGGCAGGAGCAGCCGGTGGGCAAGCCGGGCGTGATCGAGGTCGTCTCGACGTTGCCGCGGTCGTACCCGGGCCACGTGCTGCTGACCGAGGATCTCGGTGTGTACAACGGCATCGACGACGGTGACTGGCCCGGCAAGCACTTCTCCGTGCTGGGGCGCCTGCCGAAGGCCGAGGCGCGCGGGTGTTCGGACACGTTCTCGGGGGCCGCCGCATGACCTCCTTGGAGCAGCGGTTCCCGGTCGCGGAGCCGGTCGAGGTCGGTTCGCTGCTGGACGAGGTGCGCGCCGAACCGTCCGGTGGCCGGCTCACCGTGGGTGACCCGCGCGTGGTCGAGTTCGTCACGAAGTTCGCGCGCAAGCTCCTCGCGCCCGCTCTCGCGCGGCGTTACCCGGAGCTGGCCTCGCTGGGTTTCTTCCTGCGAAAGGGAGAACTGGCGAAGGCACTGTCCACTTTGGAGACCTCCGGCGACTCGCTGCGGTTCCCGCGCGGGCTCGTGTTCCACGTGCCGCCGGCCAACGTCGACACGATCTTCGTGTACTCGTGGGCGCTTTCGGCGCTGGCGGGGAACTCGAACGTCGTGCGGGTGTCGTCGCGTTCGGCCGGGGCGGCCGAGGCCGTGCTGGAAGCGCTGAACGCGGCGCTCGACGACGTCTCGCCCGAGGCCGCCGACGTCATCCGCGCGACCCAGCGCATGGTCACCTACGACCGCAGCGACGAGGTCAGCGGCGCGTTGTCGCTGGCCGCCGACCTGCGCGTGATCTGGGGCGGCGATGGTTCCGTCGCCGCGCTGCGCAAGTACCCGCTGGCGCCGCACGCGCGTGACCTCACGTTCCCGGACCGCTCGTCGTTCGCCGTCGCGTCGGTGCGCGGCTGGCAGGAGGCCACGCCGGAGCAGCGGCGAGGCGCGGCCGAGGGGTTCTACAACGACTCGTACTGGTTCGACCAGGCGGCGTGCTCGTCGCCGCGGGCGGTGTTCTGGGTCGGCGACGCGGCCGGCGCGCGCGTGGCAGGCGAGGAGTTCCGGGCGCTGCTGGCGTCGGTGCTCGAGGCCAAGCAGCACGTGACCGAGCCGGCGATGGCCGTGCAGAAGCGCGTGTCGGCCTACGGCGCGGCCGTCGACGGGCTCGTGTCCGCGATCTCGTTCGACGGGAATTCCCTGGCCACGCTGGAGCTCACCGACGCCACCGTGATGCCGCGCGAGTGGCTCGGCGCGGGCACTTTCGCCAACGCGCACCTCGCCTCGTTGGGTGAACTCGTGCCGCTGGTTCTGCGCAAGGACCAGACCGTGGCCCAGTTCGGATTTACCCGCGACGAGCTGGTGGAGTTCGTGACTGAGCTGGCCGGGCGCGGGGTCGATCGGGTGGTGCCGTTCGGTTCGGCCTTGACGTTCGCGGGCGTCTGGGACGGTTACGATCTGCTTGCCGAGTTCAGCCGTCTGGTCACGGTGCAGTCCTGACCAGCGGTGACGAGTCAGTGTTGCGTTGTGAGGAGACTGGTCAGTGACGACCGTTCGAACGCCTGAGGAGGACTCGCCGGCTGCATCGAAGCCGAAGAAGGCGGCGAAGTCGACCAAGGCCAAGATCCTCGACGTGGCGCGGTGGCTCGCGATCGTGCTCGTGGTGGTCTTCGCGGCCAAGGCGCTCACCGACAACTGGACCGAGTTCTGGCACACGCTGTCCGATGTGGCCTGGCAGTCGTCGGTGCTCAGCCTCGTCGCGCTCGTACTGGCGATCATGGTGTCGACCTGGGGCTGGCAGGTTCTGGTCGACGACCTCGGCAAACCCGTCGGCTACATCCGCGGCGCGCAGATCTGCCTGGTCGGCTCGCTCGGCAAATACGTGCCGGGTTCCGTGTGGGCGTACCTGCTGCAGATGGAGCTCGGCCGAAAGGCCGGACTCGCCCGGGCCCGCATTTTCACGGGCTCGCTGATCCAGCTCGGCGTCGGCGTCGTGTCGGCGCTGGTCGTGTCGCTGCTGGCCGCGCCGGCGGTGTTCAGCAACAGCCCCCGTGCGATGTGGCTGTTCGTGCTGATTCCCGTCGGTTTGGCGCTGCTGCACCCGCGCGTGCTGACCTGGGGCACCTCACTGGTGCTTCGCTTGCTCCGCCGTCCGCCCCTCGAACGCCCCCTGAGCTGGGGTGTCGTGCTCAAGACCTTCGGCGCCTCGACGCTGGCCTGGGTCCTGCAGGGCGTTCACCTGTGGCTCCTGGCCAACTCCGTCGGCGCGCCGGGCTTCAACGGCTTCGTGCTCTGCGTCGGCGCCATGGCCGTCGCGATGACCGTGGGCACCTTCGCCTTCATCCTGCCCAGCGGCATCGGCGTGCGCGAGGTGGCCCAGGTCGCCGTCCTCACGGCCAGCGGCCTCACCGTCGGCCAGGCCACCGCCTTCGCCGTGGCCTCGCGGGTCATGTTCACCGTCGCGGACCTGCTCACGGCAGGCGGCACCGCGGGTGGCGCCTGGCTGGCCGGTCGCCGCCTGAAGGTCGCCGCCGGCTGAGGCCGGTCGGCGCTCAGCGCTTGATCCGGTAGATCACCGCGTCCGAATTTCGGTACACCTGCTGCAAGAACGGCAGCTCGGCGATCCCCACGAGGCCAGGCGACGTGTACGGCGGGTCCGGCGGCGCCGCCGCCTTGCCCAGGAACACCCAGTGGATGTTCAACCGGGCCACGGCGGCGCGGACCTGCGGGTTCGTCTCGTACTCCTTGAAGTGACGGGCCAGCAGCAGGGCGTCCGAGGGCGGCGCGGTGCCGTCGTCGTGGGCGGCGACCGTGCGGACACCCGAGAGCGCGTAGGTCCAGACCGAGCCGTCGAGCCGGTCGTTCATGACCCACTCGCCCGCGGGCACGAGGTGGCCGAGCTCGACCATCCCGGCTTCCTCGCCCGGCGTGATGTTCTGGTTGCGGGGGTCGGGGGAGCGGTAACCCACCGCGAGCCGATCGCCGTTCGTGGTCGCGTACAGGCCCTTCGTGACGCCCACGAAGCCCAGCAGCACCAGAACCGCCAGAATCACCGCGGGTACGCGCGGCGGCAGGTGCTCACTGACCCACGCCTGCAGCGACGCGACACCGTGGCCCGCGATGAACGCCAACGGCACGATCGCCATGGAGATGAACCGGTACGGGTCGTCCCACCACGGCCGGGCCAACGCCATCACCAGCGGCGCGTTCGACGATGAGACGGCGGCGTACGCGAGGCCGCTGATCAGCGCCGTCACGCCGACCCACCGCAGGTCACCGAGGCGGCGGAAGAAGACGAAGCCCAGGAGCAGCGCGGCCGAGAGCCACAGCTGCGGGTGCGGCTCCCAGTGCTGGAACCCGAGCAACGCGCCGATCGCGTTGGTCGCGCGCCACTCACTCGGCCAGCCGAGGTAGGGCAGGTCGCCGCTGGCCAGGCCGAGGGCGCCGAACAGCTGCAGCCACGCCACCAGCACGGAGGCCACCGCGATCGGCAGCAGTGCGAGCAAGTCGCGGCCGAACCGCCGCCAGCGCGCGCCGGGCGAAACCCAGCGCTGAAGCAGCAGTGGCCCGGCGAACAGGACCGCACCGAACAACGTCGACGAGTGGATGCACAACAGCCCGACGGCGCACACGAGCAGCAGGAAACCCGTGTCCGGCGCGACGCGATCGAGGTAGCGCCGCAGCACCACGGCTGCCAGCGGCGTGAGTGCCAGCCCCAGCAAGAACGGGTACAGCGGCCCGCGGCTCATCGACTCGTACATGCTCATCACCGGCGCCACCGACGTGAGAGCCGCGGCGCCGGCCAGCACCGCGCGGCCGCGGAACTCGCGGACCAGCACGACCAGCGACAGAGCCAAAAGCCCCGGTAGCAGCACGGTGTTCACGTCGAGCGTCTGCGGGATCGATCCGCCGCTGAGCGTGTACTGGAGGGCCGCGAGCAGGTGGTACGCGTTGGGGTAGAACGGTGGCTTGCCGTCGCCGTACCAGTTGAGCGTGCCCATGCCGAACAGGCTGCCGTCGCCGGTGGTCGCGATGTAGCGCACGCCGTTGGCCGCATACGGCGCGTCGCCGCCCTGCGCGATCGCGCCTAGGTGGCCCATACCGCGCACGGCGGCGTAGAACCCGAGTGCGGTCGCCAGCAGCAGGCACACGATCACGCCCCACTGCCCGCGCGCGGACCACACCCGCGGTTCCGCCACAGGGGGCCACCGCCGCACCGTCAGCCGCCTCAGTCCGAACGCGACCGCCACGAAGACCACAGTGGTCACGCAGAACGTGAGCGTGTTGAACGGCAGCCCCATCGCCGCGGTCCACGGCCCCGCGAGGCCGGCGATCGCGTAGCTCAGCAGCGGCGTGAGCCCGGCGAGCACCCAGCCACGCAGGCCCGCGGCGAGGCCGGTGAGCACCCCTGGGAGGCCGAGCACGAGCAGCAGGACGGCAAGACTCGCCACATCGGACAGCAGCGTGGGTTCGCTCGGCAACAGACTTCCTCGGCTGTGACGGATCCGCTCGGTACCCCCGGGTGGCGGATCGGAATCGGAGTCACAGATTAGCGGGCCCGATATACACCCGAACGGCTTATGTCCGGGAAGCGTAGTGAAGCGATTGACTGGACTGTGTGAAGTGACGGCCGGAACCGCCCGACAACGCTGGTGCATTCCGGCCAATCTCTCACTCGAAAGCGAGGTTTCGTCACGGGGATTCACCGTGGCAGCGGGTGACAGCGGGTGACAGCGGGGTGGCGGCCGGTGGGGACCGGCCGGGGGCTGGAGGCAGGGGGTCGCGTGGTCTACGCGGTCGTGGGGGGCTGGCTGGTGCTGGGCGCGCTGGTCGTCGTGACCTGGCGCCGGATCGCCACCGATGCCGGGTGGCGGGCGTTCGTGATGGTGCTCGTGCTCGCGTTTTCGCTGGTGCACCAGCTGTTGTTCGCCACCGTGACCGAAGACGCGCTCGTCACCTTCCGTTATGCGCAGAACATCGCCGACGGCAACGGTCCCGTGTTCAATCCCGGTGACCGGAACGAGGGTTACGCGAATTTCCTGTGGCTCGTGGTGATCGCGTTGCCGCGCGCGGCATTCGGCGCGGATATCGCGACGGCGGCCGTTGTGCTGGGTGTTGTCGCGGCGTTGGGGAGCGTTCTCCTCGCGTACTTCCTCACCAATCGCATCGTGCGCCTCGCGCTGCCGGAAGGCGCCCAGGTGCAGCCCGCGATCGGTGTCGCCGCCGCCGTGCTGACGGCGGGCGCGAGCGGCCTCGCCGTGTACGGGCCGTCGGGCACCGAGCTGCCGATCTTCGTGTTGCTGGTGCTGGCCGTGGCCAACGCACTGGTCGCCGGCCGGTCCGTGGTGGCGGGTGTGCTCGCGGCGGGCGCGGTGATGACGCGGCCGGAAGGCTTGGTGCTCGCCGTCGTCGCGGGGCTGTGGCTGGCGCTCGCCGCCGCGCGCGGCCGGTACAACTGGTGGACGCCGGCCGGGTACGTGCTGGGCGCGCTGGTTTTCCTCGTGCCGTGGACAGCCTGGCGTGTCACGTACTACCACCACTTCCTGTCCGATCCCGCGGTGCGCGTGCTCGGCCCCGACTGGCGTTACCTCGCGGGATTTTCCTTGGCGCACCTGGGTTTTCTGATCCTCGCCGTCGCCGCCGTGGTGGGTTTGCTCGCGCTGCGCACGCCCGAACGCGCGGCCGAATCGCGCTCGGCGCTGTGGCTGCTGTTCGCGTTGGCCTTGTGCTTCACGGTTTTCGTGGTCGTGCTCGACGGTGACACCGGCCCGTCGTGGCGGCTGCTCGTGCCCGTGCCGCCGCTGCTGGCCGTGGCTTCGGTGGGCGCCTACGGCGTGCTGACGGCCGCGAACCCGTCGCCGAAGCCGCGCACGGTGTCGCTGCTGGTGCCGGTGGTCGCGGCCGTGCTGACCGGGTTCGCGGTGCTCGCTTCGGTGGTGAGCCCGGACGTGCTCAAGAGCGTGCGGGCCTGGCACACGGACAGCGCGCAGCTCGCGGAAGTCGGCGATTGGCTGGCTTCGTACCTGCCGCCGGGTTCCGTGGTGAGTGCCGCCGCGCCGGGCGCCATCGCCAGCCGCGCGGGCTCGCGGCTGCTGGTGGGCACCGACCTGAGGCGCGCGACGGTGGCCGTGCCCGAGGAATCCGGCTACGGCAAGAGCCAGGACTGCGCCGACGACACCCGGGCCTGGTACCGCGTCGCGACGTTCCGCCGTATCGGCACGCCGTTCTGGATCTCCGTGTACCCGCGCGCCGACGAGACCGGTCTGCTCATCGATTACCTCGATCGAGCCCCGGACTTCCAGTACGTATCGTGCCCGGGATGAGGATGGCGCGCCGGTCCACGGCCCTCGGGTTCGGGGTCTTCGGCGTGTCGTTGGCCGTGTTGCTGGTGCGGTTCCTCGTGCCGCGCCCCGTGTCCATGTCCGACAACGGCGACGGTTTCCGCGTTCTGTGCGGCGCCGGCATCAAATGGATCAGCAAGCCGGAAAAGTACGTCCACCTGGTGTACGAGGCCACTCCCGGCGGCTGCGACCCGACGTACCCGCTGAGCCAGAGCTGGCTCGCCCGCCTGGCGGTGGTGGTCGGGTCGGATTCGGACCTGAACCTCGTGGTGCTCGGCGTGATTTCTTCGGTTCTCGCCGCGGCCGCGGTGGCCGTGGTGGTGGTCGGGTTGCCGTACAGCTTGCGGGTGCGGTTGCCCGTGGCCGTGGGGCTGTTGCTGGTGATGGCGGATTCGGCGTTCTTCGGCTATTTCTCGTCGACATTGGGCGAGGGGACGGCTTTTCTCGGCATTTTGCTGGCCGTCGGCGGCCTGCTGCTGATGGGGCGGCGGTGGCTCGGGGTCGGCGCGGCGGTGACCGTTGTCGGCGGGTTGATGGCGGTCAACGCCAAGGTGCAGACGCTGATGATCTTGCCGTTGCTGATCATCGCGGTGCTGCTGGTGACGCGTTCGCGTTGGCTGCCGGGGGTTCTCGTGGTTCTCGCTCTGGCCGGCGGGACGTGGTGGGCCCAGACGGCGGTCACCCCGGCCGTCGCGCCCGACGGCACGGCGTCCGCGCGTCCCGGCGACGACTCGCGCGAGATCAACATGGTGAACACGGTGTTCCTCAACATCATCGACGGCCACCACGACACGGTCGCAGACCTGGCGTCGCTCGGCCTGCCGGCGTCCTTCGGCCAGTACGCGGGAAACGGCTGGTGGCACCCGCATCCCGTGACGCTGGATCCGCACTACGCGCAGTACCGGGACCGCTTGAGCCGGCGCAACGTCGTGAAGTGGTTCGCCACGCACCCGGACCGCACCCTGGGCATTTTGAACCGCGCGGCCGGCGATCTGCTCACGGCGCGGCCCCCGTACCTGGCCTCGTTCGACGCTGCGGCCGGCTTGCCACCGGCGGCGCAGGAGTACCGGGTGCCGCTGTGGTCCGGGTTGAGCGCGTTGCTGGCGCCCCTGGGCTTGTTCGCCTTGCTGCCCCTCTGGCTCTTCACGGCCTGGCGCGCCTGGCGACACCGGCAGGCCGCGCTGGGTGTGGCTCTCGCGTTCTTGCTGACGACTTTGGTGGGTCAGTTCGTCCTGGCCGCGCTGGGTGACGGGATCGAGAACGTGAAGCACCAGGTCGTCGCGTTGTTCTGCCTGCTGGTGGCGGTGATCCTCAGTTTTTGTCCGCGACCGAAGTCTCCGGCAGCGGCGGTAGGAGAAACTCCTCGGTGACCGCGTCCCGGGGCATCGGCCGGCTCGGCGCGGAAGGCCACCTCGGCGGGAACGTCAGCAGCGCGAACACGACGAGCGCGCCGGCGTCGAGCGCGAACGAAGCCGGCCACGGCACCCAGCGGAAGTTGATCGCCAGGTAGAGGAACGCGAGCACGCTCACCCACAGGCGGGCCGCGTCGCTGCGGTGCCGGTCGAGCACCACGGCGAACATCCCGAGCACCAGCGGCGCCATCATCACGAACACGCGGGTGGTGTCCGTCGCGACGAACCGGCCGGCGAGGCAGCACAGGAACAGCCACAGGCTCGCGACGAGCAGCGGGCTGCGGGCGCCGTGCTTGCGGTACTGGAGGAACAGGCCGTAGCCGAAGATCAGCCACACGAAGTGGAACGTGTCCCAGAGAACGGCCTGCTCGGTGCCCTTGTGCGACGACAGCGAGAACCGGATGTTCTCCAGCAGGCTCGAGTTGCCCTGGCCGGAGCCGAATCCGTAGCTGCCGCCGATGAAGTGCTGCGCCCACACGCGGTAAGCGAAGTAGCCCGCCGCGGCGACGACCATCGCGATGACACCACCGATGAAGCCCTTGTCACGCAGCGACCGGGTGCGCGTCCAGGCGAGCAGCGGGTACAGCGGGGCGAGCAGGAGCGTCGTCTCCTTGTTGACCGTGCCCACGAGGACCACGACCGCGAAGAGCACCAGCCTGCGCCGGAACGCGAGCCAGATCGCGACGACGTAGAGCAGGTTGTTCAACGGGTCGACCAGGTAGGGGTCGCTGAAGTTGTACTGGACGTACCAGAACGTGCAGACCAGCAGCACGGCGGCGACGAACGCGGTGAAAAGCCGGACCTTGAGGTGGGACCGCAGGAACTCGAAGAAGACGACCGCCGTGGCGACGGTGACGAGGTAGGTGAAGGCGAGCCACAGCACGTCGAGGGACAGGCCCGTGAGGTTGTGGGCGAAGTGCACCAGCCACGGGCTGAGCATCCGCAGCGCGAATGGGTTCTCCACCGGGGCGCCGGTGTGCTCCGACATCGCGTAGTACTGCAGCGCGTCGCCCCACGCGTGCAGGTGAGCGTCCTTCTGCAGGGGTGCGCTGGAGATCAGGTTGACGAGGGAAACGGTGGCGAGGGCGAGCCACACCCAGGTTCGTTGCCCCGCGCTCGTCTGCCACGACCGGCGGACGTGCGCGTCGGTCGCGGAAGTCACCGGTTCATGGTATCCGGGCTGACGATCACCTTCGGTGGAGCGGCGAAAGTTCCCGAATGACGGGTTTCGTGCCGACGATCACTTTGAGTAGCCGGGAGAAACCTACGGTCCCGTAGCCTCGCGGTATGGCTGACTTCGTGTACCCGCCCGTGCTGGTTGCCGCGCGGACGATGTTCCGGGTGCTGGACAACCGCATCCGCATCGAGGGCGCGCAGCACGTGCCGGCGCGCGGCGGGGCGGTGATCGCGTGCACGCACGTCAGCTACCTGGACTTCATCTATTGCGGCCTGGGCGCCCGGCCGGCCAAGCGGCTGGTGCGGTTCATGGCCAAGCACGAGATCTTCGCCAACCGCGTGGCGGGACCGTTGATGCGGGGGATGCACCACATTCCCGTCGACCGGTCCGCCGGCCAGGCTTCATACGACGAGGCCGTGGCTCGGCTTCGCGCGGGGGAGGTCGTCGGCGTGTTCCCGGAGGCGACGATCAGCCGTTCGTTCACGGTGAAGGCCTTGAAGACGGGTGCCGTGCGGATGGCCGCGGAGGCCGGGGTGCCCATCGTGCCGATGGCGCTGTGGGGCACCCAGCGCCTGTGGACCAAGGGCCAGCCCAAGAACCTCGCTCGGCGCCACGTGCCCATCTCGATCCTGCTCGGCGCCCCGCTGCACCCCGCCCTCGGCGACGACTGCGAGGCGGGAACCGCCGAACTCCGCTCTCGCCTGTCGGAGCTTCTCGGCCGCGCCCAGGCGGACTACCCGGAATCCCCCACGCCCTCCGAACGCTGGTGGCTCCCCGCCCACCTCGGCGGCACCGCCCCCACGCCGGAGGACGCCGCCGCTTTGGATGCCCGCCCTGCCACTCGGGACTGACTTGCCACTGTGGCTGGCAAGTCGCCATGGCGATTCGCAAGTCGCCGATCCAACGGCAATCCGCCGCTCGATCGGCAACCGGGATGCTGGCAAGTTGCCACTTAAGCCGGACATTTGCTCCAATGAACGGCAAGCCTCCGGTCGACCTGGCATGTCCCACCGACCTGCGCAAGCCAGAGCGCTGAATGGCAACCCCATCCGCGAAATGGCAAGCCACCGCCCTGCCGGCAAGACCGGCAACTCCCGCTCAAGAACGGCAAGCTGCCGCCCGGGCTGGCGCGCGTGCCCGAGCTGCGGCAAGCCAGACCCTGAATGGCAAGCCCATCTGCGAATGGCAAGCCACCGTCCCTCGGCAAGGCCGGCAACCCCCGCTCAAGAACGGCAAGCTCGCTAGTTGATTGGCAAGCCGCGACGTCGACTGGCAAGCAGGTGGCCGATGGGCAAGGCCGCAACCCCTGCGTGCGGGGGGCGACCTTGCCGGTTCGGCTGGCAAGTTGCCGTGGCGATTGGCGCTGGGAGCGTTGAGAGGCAAGTCGCCGTTGTGGTGGCAAGCCGGGCGATGGCGGCAAAGGCCCGTGTCGTGGCAAGTGCGCCGGTGAGCGGCAAGTCGACCTGCCTATTGGCAAGTCAGATCGCCGAGTGGCAAGAAGCCGTCAGCGATGGCAAGTGCAGAAGCGAGCGGCAAGATGCCAACCCACCTGGTTAGGCCGCCCAAACCACGGCCTAAAACCACGGCCTAAAACCACGGCCCAAAACCACGGCCTAAAACCACCGCTCCAAAACCTGCGCCACCCCATCCTCCGCAGCCGGCCCCGTCACCTCGTCCGCCACTTCCAGCACCGCGCGGTGACCGTTCGCCATCGCCACCCCGTGCCCGGCCCACTGCAGCATCTCCACGTCGTTCGGCATGTCACCGAAAGCGATCACCCGCTCCGCCGGCACCGAAAACCGCTCAGCGACATCCGCCAACCCAGTCGCCTTCGTGACCCCGTGCGCCGACAGCTCGATCAACCCGCCCGACGACGAGTACGTGATGTCCACCGCCCCATCGAGCACCGCCCGCGCCGCCGACGCCATTTCCTCCGACCCGAGGCCTCGGTGGCTGATCAGCAGCTTGATCGCCGAATGCCCCAAAACCTCGGCGCGCGGCGCGGTCCGGCCCTCGCCGTCGCCCCACGGGTTGCGGTACTCGGGCTCGATCACGAAGCTCCGAACGTCCGTGCTGATCCGCTCGGCGGCCAGCCGGCATCCCGGCAGGGCCTTGTCCAGCGCCGAAGCCAGATCGTGCAGCAGGGTCGGCTCCAGCAACCCGTGCACTGCCACGACCGACGAAGTGGCGATATCCAGCAGCACCGCGCCGTTCGCACACACCGCAAATCCCGTCAGCCCCAGCGGGCCCGCGATCGGCGGGATCCACCGCGGCGGCCGGCCGGTGCACAGCACAAAGGGGACTCCGTCGGCGCGCACCCGCTGCACGACCTCGGTCGTGCGGGCGGAAGGGACCTCGGTGGGGCCGAGCAGGGTGCCGTCGACGTCGGACGCGATCAAGCGGGGTTTCTCCACGCGCCCATTGTCCCCGAACCGGGCACGGGCACCGCCCGTTCGAGCGAATGTCGGTGGTTGCCGATACCGTCCACCCTCGTGCGAGCAGGCATCGTGATCCTTCCGGAAGATCGTTGGTGGGCGGCCGAGCCCAAGTGGCGGGCCGCCGAGGAGTACGGCTTCGACCACGCGTGGACATACGACCACCTGGGCTGGAGATCCCTGGTCGACGGCCCGTGGTTCTCCGCCGTGCCCACCCTCACGGCCGCCGCCATGGTCACGTCCACCATCCGGCTGGGCACGTTCGTCGCCTCGCCCGTGGCGCGGCACCCGGTGCCGTTCGCGCGCGAGCTGATCACCCTCGACGACGTGTCCGACGGCCGTTTCGTGCTGGGCGTCGGCGCCGGGGTGGACGCGAAGAACTACGACGTGCAGGTGCTCGGAGGCCCTGACTACACGCCGAAGCAGCGCGCGGACCGCTTCACCGAGTTCGTCGAGTCGCTCGACGGCCTGCTGATGACCGACCGCTTCGACTTCGAGGGCGAGTACTACCAGGCCCACGGCGCCCGCAACCTCCCCGGCACCGTGCAGCGGCCACGGCTGCCGTTCGTCGTAGCGGCCAACGGGCCGCGCACGATGACGCTGGCCGCCCGCTTCGGCGCCGGCTGGGCCACCACCGGCCGCGGCGGCGCGACCACCGACGAGTGGTGGCAGGGCATCGCCGAGCTCAGCCGCGTGTTCGACGAGCGGCTCGACGCCGCCGGCCGTGAACGCGACTCCGTGCACCGCTACCTGAGCCTCGACGCGGCGCCGGTCTTCTCGCTGAGCAGCGTCGAAGCCTTCCGTGAAGCCGTCGAACGCTCCCGCGAGCTGGGTTTCACCGACGTCATCGCGCACTGGCCGCGTTCGAGCGGCCCGTACGAGGGCCACGAGTCCGTGCTGGAGCAGGTCGTGGAGAACGTGCTGCCCACGCTCAAGGACAGCTAGGCCGTTCAGGTGACTTCACCCCCGCCGGGAAACCGATTTCCCGACCCGGGCGTCAAGCAGGTGAGAAGAGGGGGAGACGGCCCTTCACCGGGCCGCTCTTCTCACTCGTGAGCACCCCGGGGGTGCTGGGGAATGGGAGGTCCTCGTGGCCGCGGCCGGGGCAGCCGCGGCTACGAGGCTCCGCAACCTCCACAAGAAATCACTTCACGATCGTGTAGATCACCGCACCGGGATTCCGGTAGTCGACCCGCAGGAAATCGCGCCCGTCCAGCCCCTGCAGCCCGGGCGCGATCGGCGTGTCCTTCCGGATCGTGCCGCTGCCCACCAGCACGTGGTGCACGTCGAGCCGCCGCGCGGCGTCGCGCACGCGCGGGTCCGTGTCGTAGTCGCGGAAGTGCAGGGCCAGGTACACGGCGTCGGGTGACACGCGGCCACCGCCGTCGTAGTGGCCGGCCACCGGGTGCACGCCGGCGATCGCGTACATCCACGCGGTGCCGTCCATGCGGTCGTTGAGCACCTTCTCCTGCGCGGGGATCCCCATGGTGCCGAGGTGTTCCATGGCGGTGATCTCGTCGGCGCTCACCGGCGGCGTCACCTCGCCCTCGGGCCCGTTGTAGTACAGGTACGACACGGCCGTCGCGTTCGCGTTGCGGTAGAACCCGCCGGTCAGCACGGCCATCGCGGCCACCACGACCACGGCCGCCACCAGGCCGAGCCGCGCCAGCACCTGCGGTCGCGAGCGCACCCACGAGCCGCTGCGGGCCAGGCGCGCGATCCACCGCTGCAGCTCCGCCATGCCGTGGCCCGCAAGCAGGCACAGCGGGATCGCGGCCAGCGCCATCAGCCGGTAGCGGTCGTTCCACCACGGCCGCGACAGCGACACCACCCACGGCAGGTAGCCGTAGCAGGTGACCAGCACGAAGAATCCCGAAAGGCCGATCGCCGAGAGCAGCACCCAGCGCATGCGCCGCAGCGTGAAAAACGTGAGCGTGCCCAGCGCGAGCAGCACCGTCAGCCAGATCTGTGGCCGGCTGAGCACCTGCTGGAACGTCACGAGCAGCTTCAGCGCCAGCGGGATCGGCAGGTTCGAGTTCCACGAGTAGTACGGGTACGCGCCGGAGGTGAACCCGATCGCGCCCAGGATCTGCGGCGCCGCCAGCACGCCGCTGACCACCAGCACCGGCAGCATCCGCAGCACGTCGCCCAGGATCACGCGCCACGCCGGCGTCTCGGGAGCCACGCCGTCCACACGCTTGCGCCGCAGCGACCGGTACCAGCGCTGCACCGCCAGCGGCAGCGCGAACAGCACCGCGCCGAACAGCGCGCTCGAGTGCGCCGCGAGCAGCCCGTCGGCCGTCAGCGCCAGGATCAGGCCCGTGTCGACGCCGGGGCGCACCAGGAACCGCTGCAGCGCGACCACGGTCAGCGGCGTGAGCACAATGCCCAGCGCGTACGGCAGCAGCCCGCTCGACACGGACTCGTACGCCCCCGTCGTGGCGGCCGCCGCGACCAGCGCCGTGCAGCCCGCGTAGACCGCGCGGCCGCCGAGCTGGCGGATCAGCGCCACCATCGACAACGCGAACAGGCCCGCGACCGGCATCGTGATGGCGTTGAGCGTGACCGGGACGCTCGTGCCCGAGATCTGGTAGACCAGCGCGCCGACCAGGTGATACGCGTTCGGGTAGAACGAGCCGTCGGGGTACCAGTTGATGGTGCTCATGCCGGTGAGCGAGCCGTCGCCGGTGTCGGCGATGTAGCGGATGCCGTTCGCGTGGAACACGGTGTCCCAGCGCTGGAAGACGGCCGTCGTGCCGCCGCGAGCCGAGAGCACCACGGCGATCGACAGGCCCACGGCCACGACCAGGCACCCGGCCACGGCCCAGTGCGCGCGTTTGCTCCACTCGACCGGCGGCTCCTCCGCGCCCGGCCGGAGCCGGCCACGGGCCATCAGCAGCCGCCGGACGCCGTAGGTGACGGCCGCCAGGCCCACGGTGCACAGGGCGGCGGATCCGGCGTTGTACGGGAGCCCGGCGTCGCCGAGCCACGGGCCGGCCAGACCCATCACGGCGTAGCTGACCAGCGGCGCGAGGCCGGCCAGCGCCCAGCCGCGCACTCCGGCGGCCCAGCCCACCAAGCCGCCGGGTATCGCCAGCACGGCCAGGTAGGTGACGACCGCTACCAAGTAGCTCCCCAAGGTGTCCGGTGCAGGCATGCTTCTCACGTGTGTCGGTGCGGTACGGCCGGCGGTATGCCGAGGTCGGTTCGGGCCACGGTGTCAGGACTGCGTACCCTGGGCGCCCGTGAGCGAGCACACGAACCCCGCCAAGATTACTGAACACGAGTTCGCCGGCTACGACCTCGTCGTCGTCGGGTCCGGTTTCTTCGGGCTGACCGTCGCCGAGCGGGCCGCGGCCGAGCTCGGCAAGAAGGTTCTGGTGCTCGAGCGCCGGAGTCACCTCGGCGGCAACGCCTACTCCGAGGCCGAGCCCGAGACCGGCATCGAGGTGCACAAGTACGGCGCGCACCTGTTCCACACCTCGAACAAGCGCGTGTGGGAGTACGTCAACCGCTTCACCGAGTTCACCGGCTACCAGCACCGGGTGTTCGCCAAGGTCAAGGACCAGGTCTACTCGTTCCCGATGAACCTGGGCCTGATCAACCAGTTCTTCGGCAAGTCCCACACCCCGGACGAGGCCCGCGAGCTCATCGCCAAGCAGGCGTCGGAGTTCCAGACCGACGCCGCCGAGAACCTCGAGGAAAAGGCCATCTCGCTGGTCGGCCGTCCGCTGTACGAGGCGTTCATCCGCGGGTACACCGCGAAGCAGTGGGAGAACGACCCCAAGAACCTGGGCGCGAACATCATCACGCGCCTGCCGGTCCGCTACACGTTCGACAACCGGTACTTCAACGACACCTACGAGGGCCTGCCCGTCGACGGGTACACCGCGTGGCTCGAGAAGATGGCCGAGCACGAGAACATCGAGATCCGCCTGAACGTCGACTACTTCGACGTGCGCGACCAGATCCCCGCGGGCACCCCGACCGTGTACACCGGTCCGCTGGACCGCTACTTCGACTACTCGGCGGGCCGGTTCACCTGGCGCACCGTCGACTTCGAGTCCGAGGTCGCGGAGACCGGCGACTTTCAGGGCGCCCCGGTCGTGAACTACAACGACCAGGAAGTGCCCTACACCCGCATCATCGAGTTCCGCCACTTCCACCCGGAGCGGGACTACCCGAAGAACAAGACGGTCATCTTCCGGGAGTTCTCGCGCTTCGCGACGGACGACGATGAGCCGTACTACCCGATCAACACGCCGGAGAACCGCGAGAAGCTCGAGAGCTACCGCGAGCTGGCCAAGGCCGAGGCGCGCGAGAAGAACGTGCTGTTCGGCGGCCGGCTGGGCACGTACAAGTACCTCGACATGCACATGGCGATCGGCTCGGCACTGTCGATGTTCGACAACAAGATCGCGCCGCACCTCACCGACGGTGCGCCGCTCGACGGGTCGATCGATGCTTGAGCAGACCGCGGCGCCGGTTGACGCCGGCGCTCCCGTCGCTCCGCCCGCAGGCCCGGCGACCGGTGAAGTCGCCGTGTTGTCCCAGGCCCAGCGCTTCCTGAAGAGGCCGGGCACGGTGCAGGTCGCGCGCGGGATGTCGCTGTTCGGCGAGCACAGCGCGGGCTGGTTCGCGCTCGGCCTGATCGGCGCCGCGGTGGACAAGCCGCGGCGCAAGGACTGGCTCGTCGCGTCCGCCGGCGTCGTCGGCGCGCACGCCGCCTCGATCGCGGTGAAACGTGTGGTCAGGCGGCGTCGTCCGGACCACCCGAGCGTCGAGGTCCTCGTCGGCACGCCGAGCAAACTGAGCTTCCCGTCTTCGCACGCGACGTCCACGACGGCGGCGGCGGTGCTCTACTCGGGACTCACCGGGCGTAACCTGGTCCCCGCCCTCGTACCGCCGATGCTGGCCTCGCGGCTGTTGCTCGGCGTCCACTATCCGACCGACGTACTGGCCGGTGCGGCCCTGGGAGGCCTCGTCGGTGGTCTGATCCGACGGAAGCTGAAGAGACGATGAGCGAAACGACCGACGAGCGTGCCGAGAACTCGACCGACCCGGCTGAATCCGCGAAGGCGGAGGAAGCCGTGAAGGTCGAGACGGAGGAAGCTGCCGCCGACGCGGCCGCGTCCTCCGCTGCCGTTCCGGAACCGGCGACCCCGGCTCCCGCTTCGGCCGGTACGAACCCCGTGGCGCTGCTGCTGGGCGTGATCAAGACTGCGCGCCCGAAGCAGTGGGTGAAGAACGTGCTGGTGTTCGCCGCGCCGTTCTTCGCGTTCTCGAAGGCGACCAACCGCACCGAGCTGGTCATCGACGCGCTGATCGCGTTCGTCGCCTTCTCGCTGACGGCCTCGTCGGTCTACCTCATCAACGACGCCGTCGACGTAGAAGCCGACCGCGCCCACCCGACGAAGCGCAACCGGCCCATCGCGGCCGGCATCGTGCCGGTGCCGGTGGCCTACGCCGCCGCGGTGGTGTTCTTCCTGGCCGGTATCGCGGTGTCGTTCACCGCGAGCTGGGAGCTGGCCGTGGTGCTCGGCGTGTATGAAGCCGTGCAGCTCGGGTACTGCTTCGGGCTCAAGCACCAGCCGGTGGTGGACCTCGCGATCGTCGGCTCGGGCTTCCTGATGCGCTCCATCGCCGGTGGGGTCGCCGGCGGGATCGCCATGTCGCAGTGGTTCCTGCTGGTCACGGCGTTCGGCTCGCTGTTCATGGTGGCGGGCAAGCGCTACGCGGAGATCATGCTGTTCGAACGCACGGGCGCGAAGATCCGGTCGTCGCTGAAGAAGTACTCGGCGAGTTACCTGCGGTTCGTGTGGGCGACGTCCGCGGCCATCCTGATCATGTCGTACTGCCTGTGGGCCTTCGAGATCCGGCAGGCGGAGCACGATTCGCTCTGGGCGGTCGTGTCGATGGTGCCGTTCGTGATCGCCGTGCTGCGGTACGCGGTGGACGTCGACGGCGGCAACGCCGGGGCGCCGGACGAGATCGCGTTGCGGGACCGGGTGCTGCAGGTGCTCGGGTTGACCTGGGTCGTGACGTTGTTCTTGTCGTTCTACCTGTGAGCCGTCTTTTTTACCTGTGAATCGCGCTGGAATTTAGACAGCTGAGTATCAGGCTGCGCACAGAAATACCGGTCATCCTCGGACGTGGGGGCGGGCAGGACGCCCGTTCCCACTTCAGCCGGAGGAGCCGAAGATGAGTGACCAGGTCCCGCCGGAGCAGTCCGGTGATGGTGGTTCGCCGCAGGATGCGACGGTGGAGAGTTCGCAGCCTGGCGTCGGTGGTTCTGGGGAAGAGGCGCGGGTCGCTGCAGAGAACCAGCAGGTCCCGCCGGGACAGCAGCAAGTGCCGCCGGGGCAGCCGCAGGCCGGGGCGCCGCAGCCCGGCGCGCAGCAGCCAGGAATGCCACAGTCTGGAATGCCGCAGCAGCCGTACGGTCAGCAGCCTCCGCCTGGTGCGTGGGGTGGGCCGCAGCCGGTTCGGCAGCCGGGCGGATTCCGCCGGTTCGTCGGCAACCGCGTGACCCAACTGGTCGGGGTCGGTGTCCTCGGGCTGCTCATCGGTGGCGGCATTGTCGGCGGTGTCATGGCCGCGACCCAGCACGATGGGCGGCCGGGGATGTCGCACTTCCGTGATGGCGGTGGCGGCGGATACCGCGAGTTCCGTGGTGGGCCTGGGTTCGGGCAGGGCGGGCCTGGTGGTCCCGGTGGGACGGGTACCGGCGACGGAACGGGTACCGGAACCGGGACTGGCTACGGGATCTGACCGCTCGGTGCCGGGCGAGCTCGTGCGCGGCTGAGGGGGCCGTTGACCGGGGAGTAGGTCACAGGAAGATCACGGTCGTTGTGTACGGTGTCGCGTGATGCGAAGCGACACCGTTGTCCGGCCGGCCATCGACAGGTGGCTGCCGTTCGGTGTCGCGGTCGTGTCTGCCGCGATGTTCCTGCTGGCCAGCCGGCATTTGGTGGACGACGCCTACGTCACGCTGTCCTACGCCCGCAACCTCGCCCTGCACGGCCACTGGGGTCTCGTCGAGCAGGGCACGGCCAACACGGCCACCTCACCCCTGCACGTGGCAGCTGTGGCCGCCGTGACGGTTGTCGTGCGCGATGCCGTGGTGGGGGCCGGTGTGGTGTTCGTGGTGTGCCAGGTCGTGCTGGCGATGGGGCTCAAGCGGCTGGCCGAACGCACGGAAATCCCCCGCCACTTCGTGCCCCTCGCCTTCGCGGGGTTGCTGCTCAACCCGCTGCTCGTGTCGGCGGTGGGCCTCGAAGTGTTGCCGGCGGCGGCCGGTGCGGTGTGGGTGTTGGTGTTCGCGGTGGAACGGCGGCCGGCGGCGCTCGGCTTCGCCGCCGGCGCGCTCGTGCTCGTGCGCGTCGACCTGGTGCTGGTTGCGCTCGTGGTGTTCGTGGTGCGGCCGAGGTTTTGGGAGGGGATCTGGCGGACGACGTTCGCCGCCCTCGTCGTAGCGGTGCCGTGGTTGGCGTTCAGCTGGTTCGTGCTCGGGTCGGCCGTGCCGGACACCGTGGTGTTTCAGCAGCCGACGGTGCCGTGGCTCGACTTTCCCGCCGCCGCGCTGATCGCGTTCCTGCCGGTGCCGCTCGCGGTGATCGCGGCGCTGGTTCGCCGCGACGAAGATACTCGGCCGTTCGCCGTACTCACAGGCGCCGGCGTCGTGCACGCGGTGGTCGTGGCGTCGCCGAATCCGTGGTCGTATGCGCCTGCGATTGTCGGGGCGACGGTGTTTCTCGCGGCGTGGGTTTGCGTGACGCTGCACCGTATCCCGGCGACGGCGGCGGCCGGGTTGGTGCTCGCCGCCGCCGTCGCCGTCTACGCGGCTCCCGGGTTGCCCCGGCGCTTCGCGCCCATCACCGGCAACCTCGCCGCGACGGACGAATACCGTGAGATCGGCCCGCAGCTCGCCACGCTGGCGAAGGGGCGCGCAGTGGAGAGCCCTGGCGAAGCGGGCGCGCTGGCGTACGCGTGCGATTGTCACCTCGTCGACGAGTTCTCCGACCGCGGCGCCGTCGATCCGGCCATCACCGAGACGAAGCTGCGCAGCAACGAACTCGGCCGCGCCCTGATCGAAGCCAACTTCCACCACTTCGACCACGGCGTCGCGCCCACGACGCCGGATCTGGTGCTCGAAACGACGACGCACGCGCCGCCGCCGACGGCACTCGCGACCTGGACCATCGACTCACCGCGCGCCGGCACCCAGCACCTCTACCTCGCGCCCGCGCGCTAGCAGCAGCAACAGCCGCCGGCGTCGTCCATCGCCGGCTGCACCGCGCCCGTCGCGCCGGTGCTCAGGGCCACGCTCTGGCCGGTGAACACGGCGAAGGCCAGCACCTGTGGCGCGTTGCCCATCGCGTCGGTGCGGAAGCTGACCAGTGTCGTCCGTGCGCCGTGAGTGTCCACACTGGACGCTGTGTAGGCCGTGTTCGGTGCCAGGCCGCGGGCCTGCAGGCCGATGCTGTCGAGACCGGCGATCGGCCGCACGGTGACCTCCAGCCGGCGCCCGGTGACCAGGTCGAGTGTGGTGCCGTCCGAGCCGTCCGGAAGTGTCGCGGCGACGTCGTGGCCCTGCTGGTTCAGGCCCTGTGTGCCGAGGTTCGGCGCGCCGCCGCCCGGCGCCGCGTTCGGGACGTACACCAGGGCCTGCGGCTCCTGCCCGACACCGAACGAGCTGACCACCCGTTGCGTGCGCGTGTCGATCACGTCGACGCGGTCGGACTTCTCCATGCCCACGTACATGCGCGAACCGTCGCCGCTGGGCCAGATTCCGTGCGGAGCGTGACCGGTGTCGTGGACGGTCGCCACCAGCTCGGGCGTGCCGGGGGAGCGGCGGTACACGAGCGTCTCGTCGAGGCCACCCACGGTGAGGTACGCGAAGTCGCCCGCGAAGTTGGGGTGGTTGGTGTCCGGCCCGGTGGTCAGCACGGCCTGCACGCGGCGGTGCACCAGGTCGACCACGCTCGTCTTGCCGGCGCGCTTGTGCGGCACCCACAGCTCGCGGCCGTCCGGCGAGATCGCCAGGTCGGACGAGAACACGTCGCCCAGGCCCGTGATGTGCCCGGTGATGCGCCGCGAAGCCACGTCGACCACGGTGATCTCCGGCAGCGCGATGTGGTTCACGTACGCGGTGCGCCCGTCGGGGCTCATGACCACTTTGGACGGTCCGGTCCCCACCGGCAGGTTCTCGATCACCCCGCCGTGCAAGGCGTCGACGATGGTCACCGTGTCCCGGCCGCGGTCAGCGACCCAGAACTCGCGGCCGTCGTGCGTGAACGAGCCCTCGTGCGAA
Organism: Amycolatopsis sp. 2-15; assembly: GCF_030285625.1. Classification (NCBI taxonomy): domain Bacteria; kingdom Bacillati; phylum Actinomycetota; class Actinomycetes; order Pseudonocardiales; family Pseudonocardiaceae; genus Amycolatopsis; species Amycolatopsis carbonis. The sequence continues at coordinate 1,378,322 of NZ_CP127294.1, read as the reverse complement.
GCGCGGCCGACGTCGGTGCGGCTGAGCACCTTGTTCGTGGTGGTGTCGATGATGTCCACGGTGTTGCTGCCGATGCTCACCACACCGAGGCGCTGCCGGTTCGGGGAGTAGGCGAGGCCGTGCACGTTCTCGTCGTCGAGGTACTGCGGGTTCAGCGTGTTCGACAGCCGCGGCGCGCCGAGCGCGATCGTCCCCAGCACCTTGTTCGTCGACGGATCGATCACGGTCACCGTGTTCGACGTCTGGTCGGCGGTGTAGACGCGGTCGTGCGACGTGACGGGGACGGGGACCGACGGCGCAGCGATGTTCGAAAATGCTGCGACCTCGTCGGTCGCCGACGCCGCACTGCTCGCCACCGCCACCGCGCCACCTGCCGCCGCGACGATCGCGAGCGCGAAGGAGATCCGGCGTTTCCAGGGCATGGTTTGCCTTTCCGTAGGGACTTCTACCGAGGAGCGACCGCGAGCTGCGCGACGCTGTGGCCGGCGTCGTCGCGCACCAGCAGCGCGACGATGGTGTCGCGGCTCATCGCCGTGACCATGCGGGTGCGTACGGCGCCGGTCCCGTCGGCCCGGACGCTGCCCGCGGGCAGGCTCCGCCCACCCGACCCGACCGTGACCAGCTGGTAGGTCTCGCCGTCGCGCAGGCCGCTGAGCGTGATCGGCACCTCGGTGCCCCAGGGGTGCGGGACCATCAGGCCGTCGCGGGCCAGCGCGACCGGCTGCGGTGGCTCGCCGGACGACAGCACCACGGCTCCCGTGACGACCGCAGCCACCACGGCCGCCGCGGCGGCCAGCACGAGCCGTCGCGTGCGGCGCGCCCCGCCCGCCGCGCGCACGCGGGCGCCGATGCGCGGTCCCAGCTCCGGCGGCGCGGGCAGCCGCGGCCCGCCCTCGGTGTAGGCGAACGTGGCCGCGACCTCGCGGATCTCGGCGGTGTCGCGGGTGCAGCCGGCGCACGTCGCCAGGTGGCGAGCGAGGGGCTCGGGCAGGGACCGGCCCAGCATCAGGGCCTCGGCGACCTCGCCGCGGACCCGCACGCACTCGTCGGTCATCGCACGAGCCCTCCGTTCTCGTCCAGGATCAGCCGCAGGGCGCGGATGCCGTAGTAGAGCCGGCTGCGCGCGGTCGACGCGGAGATCCCCAGCTCGGCCGCGTAGTCCGCGCAGGTGCGGCCCTCCACGTGCACGGCGTGGACCACGTCGCGGTGCTCGTCGCTGAGCCGGCGCATGGCCTCGTCGAGCTGGATGCTCACGAGCAGCCGGTCGAACGGGTCGTCGGCCCGGTCCGGTTCGCCGAGCGAGGGTGCCGGCGCCGGCCGGGTCGCACGGCGGCGCGTGGCGTCGACGACGAGGTTGCGCAGGATGCCGAAGAGCCAGGTCCGCAAGCTGCCGCGCGCCGGGTCGAAGCGGCGGCCGGCGCGCCACGCCCGCACGAACGTCTCCTGCACCACGTCCTCGGCCAGGTGCCGGTCGGCGAGCGCGTTGAGGGCGAAGCCGAACAGCTCACCGCCATAGCGCGTGTACGCGGCCTGCACGTCGCCTTCGCTGCGCATCGCCTCGGTGTCCGCCGACCGTTTCAGCCGCACCGCCCACCCCGTTCCGTCGTGCCGCGAGGGGATACGCGCGCCGGAGCCGGAGTGTTGAAGCGGAACGCGATCTTGTTCAGTGCAGCACGGCGGGGCCCCTCAGCGCACGGGAGCCGGGCGCCGGATCACCGCGCGCATCGAGCCCTCGCGCACGAGCAGCACCTGCGTCACGACCTGCAAGAGCACGAAGAACGCGATCGACACCACCGTGTCCAGCGCGGGTACGTCGTCGATGGGCAGCGTGTACGCCATGGCGATGCTCACGCCGCTGTGCAGCAGCCCGCCGACGCCCCAGACCACGGCGAGCACCCGCCACAGGCGCCGGAACGACGACCGCTGCTCCCACGCGTCGTCGAGCTGCGCGCCCTTGCCCGGCAGGAGCGCGCGGGCGGCCTCGTAGGTGACCGGCCGGCGGCCGACGACCAGGCTCGCCAGCAGCCAGACGCCCGCGAGCGAGCTGAACCACGCGTTGCGCACCAGCAGCAGCCGCGCGTCGCCGGTGAGCAGCGTCGTCACCACGCTCACGGCGACGATCGCCAGCACGAACAAGCCCATCCCGTCCACGCGCCGCCGCGTGACGGCGGTGTAGAGCACGCGCAGCGCCGGTGGCAGGCCGCTCAGCACCAGCGCCCACACGGGCACCACGCCGAACGCGCGCAGCAGGTAGTAACCCCCGACGGGTGCGCCGACGTCGATGACCAGGGCGAACGCGGACGAACGGAAGTCTTTACCCATACGTCCGAGTCTTCGGCGGAACGCGGGCCGGAACCATCGTCGGTCCGGCCACCCGGCATCCACCGATCGGTTGATGCCGGGTCAGCGTCGCGAGAGGGCCCTTCGCACTTTCATCGGTGCCAGCAGGTCACGCTGGGTCAGCATGGAGCCGTCGGCGAAGGTGAACCGGATCCCCGGCTCGGGTGGGAAGCTGCGGCCGGGCGTGACGGCATCGAGCCGCGCCACGACGTCGGCCGGGAGCTCCTCGGCCGTCACGAAGAAATCCTTCGTGTCCGGTTCGGCCACGAACTTCGTCGGGTACACGAGCGCGAGCCGACGATCGGTCCAGGTCAGGCGGGCGGCGCCGGCCGAGAACGCCAGGTGGTCGGCGATCCGCGCGGCCAGGTCCGCAGTCGTTGAAGCTTCCACGCGGTAGGCCAGCGACGGGTCGTCGGTCCAGTCCTCGTCGGGCAGCCCGGCGGGCGTCGGCCAGCGGCCCGGCGCCGTCGTGACCTTCACCGGCTCGCGCGCCGGCGCGTACGGCAGGTGCAGCGTGCCGCCGACCCACGCGACGACGTGGCCGTGCGCGGGCGGGCAGCCCAGCAGTAGCTTTTCCTTACGCCGCAGCCACACCTTCGCGTAGTCGCGCTCGATGATCTCGTCGACCTCGCCCGCCTGCTTCAGCTCGGCAGCACGCATCACACGGCTCCGTTCGTGCGGGCCAGCAGCCACTCGAACGCCTCCGGCTCCTCGGCGCCGAACCGCAGCTCGAAGCCGGAACCGTCCACAAGAGACATCCGCAACCCACGGCGGTCCACGGCGAACCCGGCAATCTGCTCACGCGGCAACGACGCCGCTTCCTCGAACTCCCGCAACGCCACCGGCTCGCCCTCGCGGTTCTCGCCGTACGTCTTGCGCCGGTCCGTGACGATCTCCGCCACGTCCTTGCCGAACTTCGCCATCCCGCGCCCGAACCCGATCGCCTTGCCCAGCAACGACTTCTCCGGTTCTGCGGCCGGCTCTTCCGGTACGACGACCCGTAGCAGCAGCAGTCGCGAGGTGGTCAGCACCCACAACGCGGGCCGCGCGCCTCGCACCAGCTGCTCGGCGAGCAGCCCGGACCGGTCACCGAAAACGACCACGGCGGGTTTCGGCTTGGGGCCGGTCCCGCCGCTGCCACTGTCCTCGTCACCGGACAACGCCGCGTCTACCACCCCGCCCGCGAAATCCGCCAGCCCCGAGCCGACTTTGCGCATGAGGCTCTTGGCGGGATTGCCGAACTCGTCGAGGCCACGGACGTCGTACCCGGTGACACCGCCGAAGGCAGCCCACAACAACCGCTCGTCAGCACGCAGGTGCGGCCGGGCCTGTGTGGCGGCACCCAGGGGATCGGCGAGATTCATTCTTCGAGTGAGAACCCTCGGTCGGTCGCCTCGCGGCGGTCTTCTTCACTGTCGGTCTGCGACTGGTGGTAACCGTACTTCACGCCCTGCTCGATGCCCTGCTCGACGATGTTGCCTTTGGCCCCGCGCCACGCCGCCTTGCCGACACTTGATGTGCCGCTCATGCCGGCCAGTCGCAAGCCGGTCTCGGTCAGGTTGTGGGTCAGCGCGTCGCTGCCTTCGGTGAGAGCATCGCCGATCACGTTGCCGTCGTCGTCGAGCATCCGCCGGACGTTCGCGAAGTGGTTGGTCGTTCGCGACATGCCGGTTGCGGAGTCGGCCTTGGTGAGGATCTTCGCGAGCGGGTTCTTGTCGATCATGTCCGCCACGCGCTTTTCGAGGAAGTTGCCGCCCCGCAGGCCTTCCATGCGCTCCACGACCTTCTTCAACGGCCCCGTGCGCAGCTTCTGCAGGATCTTCTCCAGCTCCTCGATCAACGGCCGCAGCTTGCCCAGCAGCTGCTTGACCTTCATCCCGAGCCGCCCACCGGTCACTGCGACCTCGCCCGTGGTCGCCGCCCCCGCGGCCCCCACCGAGGCGCCCGCCGTGATCCACGACGCCGCCAGCGCCGCGAGCCACTCGATGATCAGGCCCATCACCAGCTCTTGCAGGATGTCGATCACGATCTCCACGAACGCGTCGAACAGGTCCGCGGCCAGCTCCAGGATCTGCTGCAGCCCGCGCACCTCGTCGGCGAACGCTCCTGCGCCCTCGGAGAACTCGCCCATCTGCTTGCGGAACGCGTCGCCGCCGGAGCCTTCCCACGGCTCCTTCGTGAGGTCCGCGCGCTTCTGCTCGTGTGCACCGACGCCGTCGAGCCACTGCGCCACCTGCGCCCAGCCCTGCGCGGTGCTGCGCATCTGCTCGGGGTCGCCGATCGCCGGCTCCAGCACGAACTCCACGAGCGGGCTGATCACGATGCCGATGAGGAACCCGAGCCCGTTGTCCAGCAGCGACTGCCCAGGGCTCGTCACCAGCTGGATCTGCTCCATGCGCGTGTGCACGGCCGCGATCGCCACGTCGGGCGGGCTGCTCGCCTGCGAGACCTCGGTCGACGTGGAGAGCCACGAGCTGCCGTAGCCGCCGTTCTGCTCCAGGTAGCTCTTGCGGCCCGCGTCGCCCGCGTGGTTCACGTCCGACAGCGAGCCGGCGCCGCTGCCGCCGTCGGCGAGCTCCTTGCCGAGCCCGGTGACGGCGTCGGTGGTCGCGTCCTCGTGGTCCTGGTACGCCTGCGCGGCCAGCGTGGTCTTGTCGGCGATGGCGTCCAGGAACGTTTTCGCCTGGTCGGCGAGGTCCTGGCACTCCTGCAGCGAGTCGAAGTACTTGTACGCCATCAGCTCGCCGAGCGGGCCGAAGCAGTCGTCGCTCACGCGTGCCTGTTGCAGCAGCTGGGCGAGGCTGCCGAAGTGCCCGGCCGCTTCCTTCGAACCGCTCGCGTGCGCGTTCAGCGCCGCCGGCTCGATCTTGAACCCACTGGTCACGATCACTCCCGCCGAAGAATGGGACCCCCGAAGTCGTCGTCTTCGACGGCTCGCGGGTTCGTCCGGTTCCGAGCGTTCTGCAGCGTTTGTGGCATTTGAGGCGGCTGCCCAGGTCGTTCAGGATGCCCCGGTTGTCCTGGCGCGGCCAGCGAGCTCGCCGGCGGCGGCGCACTCGGCCCGAGCGGCTCGACGTGCGCGTTGAACGCCTCCCGGAACTGCTCCGCCCGCTCACCCAGCACCGGCTCCACGGTCTGGTTCAGCGCGGCCGCGGCCTGCTGGGTCGCCGAGCGGATGGCGCCCAGGATCTCCTGCTGCAGCGCGGTGTGCGAGCGCCGCATCGCCTGCGGGCTGAGCTGCAGCCCGAGCACGGCACCCGACGGGGCGACGGTGACCGTCACCGAGCCGTCGGCGTTGCGGGCGTGCCCGCGCAGGTTCGCGATCTGGTCCTTGAGCTCGGCGGCGCGGGCGGCCTGCTCCTGGAACCGCTTGAGCACGGCGTCGAGCCGCGCTGCCTGGTCCGGCATGGTGGAACCCCCAGAAAGGTGAAAGACCTTCGTCCGCCATATGCGACGAAGGTCCCGCCTCGGGAGTTCCCGGTCAGATCGGCAGTTTCCGGAAAATCGGACGCGGCACGTGCCGCAGCACCGACATGACCAGCCGGAACTGCGCCGGCGCCCAGACCAGATCCTTGCCGGCGCGCGCCGCGGTCACGGCGATGTCGGCCACCTGCTCGGCCGTCTGCGCCAGCGGGGCGTCCTTCAGCCCGGCCGTCATCTTCGTCTTAACGTGACCCGGGCGGACGACGGTGACCTGCACGCCGTGGTCGGCGAGCGCCTCGCCGAGGCCCAGGTAGAAGCCGTCGAAGCCGGCCTTGGTGGAGCCGTAGACGAAGTTCGAGCGCCGCACGCGCTCACCGGCCACCGACGACAACGCGATGATCGAGCCGTGGCCCTGCGTCTTGAGCTTCTCCGACAGCGCCACCCCCACCGACACGGCGGCCGCGTAGTTCACCGTCGCCAGCTCCACGGCCTTGGCGTGGTCCTGCCAGACCTCCTCGGGGTCGCCGAGCAGGCCGAACGCGACCACGGCCACGTCGATGTCGCCGCCGGCGAACGCGCGGTCGAGCACGGCGGGGTGCGAGGCCGTGTCCTTCGCGTCGAAGTCCACTGTGGACACCTCGGCGCCGCGGTCCTTCAGGCGCTGCGCCGCGGCGTCGAGCCGGGGCGACGGACGCGCGGCCAGCACGACCCGCAGCGGCTTCTCCGCGAGGTACTTCTCCGCGATGGCCAGCGCGATGTCGGACGTGCCGCCGAGCAGCAGCAGGGACTGGGGGTTGCCAACGGCGTCGATCACAGTGCGAGCCTCCGGCTCATGTCAGAGGCGAAAACGCCTTCGGGGTCAACGGCGGCGCGGACCTTGCGCCACTCCTCGAGCCGCGGGTACATCTTCGCGAACGTCTCGGCCGTGGTCCGCGAGTCTTTCGCGGTGTAGAGGCGGCCGCCCGCGGCGAGTACCTCGTCGTCGAGCTCGAGGCAGAATCGGCTCAGGCCGGTCTTGATCGGGAAGTCCACGCTCAGCATCCAGCCGGGCGAGGGCCACGACATCGGCGCCGGGTTGGCGTCACCCATGCGCTTGAAGACGTTGAGGAACGAGTAGTGCCCCGACGTCGCGATCCGGCGGCAGATGGCCTTGAGCTGGTCTTCCGCGCCGAACGGCACCGAGAACTGGTACTGCAGGAAGCCCTTGGAGCCATACGCGCGGTTCCACTCCGAGATCATGTCCAGCGGGTGGTAGAACTGCGTGAGGTTCTGGACCTTGCCGCGCACGCCCTTCTTGGGCACGGTCTTCTGCCACAGCTCGTTGATCAGGCCGAAGGTGACCTTGTTGCCCAGGCCGTTGGGGAACACGTCGGGCAGCGTCGCGAGCTTCGGCGCATCGAATTTCAGCGGTTCGCTGCGCAGCTTCGCGGGCAGCTGGTCCAGGGTGGCGAGCGAGCCGCGCGAGAACGTGGCCCGCCCAAGCCGCGAGTCCGACGAGATCAGGTCCGGGACCGACATCGAGTAGTCGTAGTTCAGGTCCGAACCGTCGGTGAACAGCGCGAGTGTCTCGTCGAGGCTCGACGTGCGGTCGGCGTCCACGTAGAAGTACGCCGACTCCGTCTTCTTCATCCGCACGGTGGCGCGCGTGATGATGCCGGTGAGGCCGATGCCGGCCACCGTCGCCCAGAACAGGTCCGCCTCGTCGCCCTCCGGAGTGAGCGTGCGGACGCGGCCGTCGGCCGTGAGCAGGTCCATCGACACCACGTGGTTGCCGAAGCTGCCGGCCGAGTGGTGGTTCTTGCCGTGGATGTCGTTGGCGATCGCGCCGCCGATCGTCACCTGGCGCGTGCCCGGGAGCACCGGCACCCAGAGGCCGTGGGGGAGCGCCTCGCGCATCAGCTTGTCGAGGCTCACGCCGGCGTCGAGGTCGACCAGCCCGGAGTCGGGGTCGATCGAGTGGATGCGGTCGAGCACGGTCATGTCGACCACGAGCCCGCCGGCGTTCTGCGCCGGGTCGCCGTAGGAGCGGCCGAGGCCGCGCGCGATGACCCCGCGGGGGCCCGCCGACGCGACGGCGGCCGCGATGGTCTCGACATCAGGGGTGCTCAGGACGTCTGCGACTGTCCCGGCGGTGCGGCCCCAGCCGGTGAGCGTGCGTCGCTGTGTCTCGGGTGTCTGGGTCACCCGACCAGCGTAGCCACGCCGAACACCGCCCGGAACGTGGCCCTGAAGTGACCGCTTCTACACTTTGCGCATCAAGGCACAAGCGTCCGCGCGTCAAAGTCGACACGGACAGGGCTTCCCGAGACGACGACGCATCGAGCCGAGAAGGTATTCCAGTGGTGGCTACGGAACCGCAGAGTGAGACGACGGTGACAACACCGGCGGGCCCCGGTCTGCTCGGTCAGCTCATCCGCTTCGGGCTGATCGGCGGGTTCTGCGCGCTGCTGGACCTGGGTACGTACTCGCTGCTCAGGGCCATCGGCATGGACGCGGTGCCGTGGGTCGACATCGCTCGCGCGATCAGCTTCGTCGTGGGCACGACCACGGCGTTCTTCCTGAATCGCCGGTTCACCTTCGCCGGCGGCCGTCGCGATGGCGGCACGCAGATCGGCAGCTTCATCTTGCTCTACGCCGTCACGTTCCTCGTGGCGGTCGGTGTGAACCAGTGGATGCTGCATCTGCTCCCGGAGTCGACGTGGAAGGCCACGCTCGGCTGGGTCGTGTCGCAGGCGACGGCGACCGTGATCAATTTCGTCATGCTCAAGTGGGTCGTGTTTCGTGAGCGGCCGGTAAAGGAGAACTGAGTTCGATGCCCGGTAAAGCAGCCCCGGTCGCGGAGGCGGCCCCCGAAGGCGAGACCCGGTTCGCGGAGCACGCGCCCGAGGGGAGGCTGACGGCTCAGCGCGGGCTGTACGCCGGCCCGGCGCCGATCGTCAGCAAGGACCTCTACGCCGAGCTCGAGTGGGGCTCCGCGGTGCGCGACCGCGACGCACTCACCGTCGAACCGTCGTCGAAGGTCACCGGCAACACCTACTTCGGCCGCTTCCCGGCCAGCTACTGGCAGCGCTGGACCACGGTCACCTCGGTCACTGTGGAAGCCCTGGTCAGCGGCGACGGCCTGCTCTCGGTCGGTGCGTCCGACCTGCAGGGTGACGCGCGCGTGGTCAACGCCGAGCAGGTCTCCGGCGCCAAGGCCCGCAAGGTCACGATGACCGCGAGCCTCGACAAGTTCTACGACGGCGGCGCGCTGTGGCTCGACCTCGAGACCGAGGGCGGGCAGACGCTGCGCGTCGAGCAGGTCCGCTGGACCGTGGAGGCGCCGGAGAAGATCCGCCCGACCGCGGTCACCATCTGCACGATGAACCGCGCGGACGACTGCCTGAAAAACCTGCAGGCGCTCGCCGCCGACGTGTCGTCGCTGCACACGCTCGACGCCATCTACGTCGCCGACCAGGGCACCGACCTCGTCGAGTCGCGTGACGGCTTCGAGCAGGTCGCGAAAGACCTCGGCGACAAGCTGCACTACATCAAGCAGCCCAACCTCGGCGGCGCCGGCGGCTTCACCCGCGGCCTGTACGAGGTGGCCGGTCACACCGCCACCGAGCACGCCAACGTGCTGTTCATGGACGACGACGTGCTCCTGGAGCCGGACCTCGTCGTGCGCATGACGGCGTTCTCCAACCGCGCGGCCAACCCGATCATCGTCGGCGGCCAGATGCTGAACCTGCTGCACCCGAACCAGCTGCACGTCGGCGCCGAGTACGCGCGCCTGAACACGCTGGAGCCGGGCCAGCCGGTCACGCACTCGCTGTCCACGGCCGACCTGCTGGGCGTCGACGAGGAGACCCTCAAGCCCAACCGCCAGGAGCGCCGCCTCGACGCCGGGTACAACGGCTGGTGGTCGTGCCTGATCCCCTACGAGGTCGTGAAGGCCATCGGCTACCCGATGCCGTTCTTCTTCCAGTGGGACGACGCGGAGTACTCCTACCGCGCCCGCGAGTACGGCTTCCCGACGGTGACGCTGCCGGGCGCCGGCGTGTGGCACGCGGACTTCCACTGGAAGGACTGGGACGAGTGGCACCGGTACTTCAACCTGCGCAACTCGATCATCACCGCCGCGCTGCACTCGCCGTTCAACCTGAACCTGCTCTCGCGCGTGCTCATGGCGCAGCTCGTGCGCTACCTGCTGGGCATGCAGTACGGCCTGTCGGCCACGCTGATCAAGGCCGTCGAGGACTTCCTCGAGGGCCCGGAGGTCCTGCGTGACGGCGGTGTCGCCGCGATGAAGGAGATCCGCCGGATCCGCGGGGAGTACCCGGAGACCAAGCGGCACAAGGCCACCGACGTGCCGGGCATCGCGTCCAACGACATCGGCATCATCAACAGCGCGCCGCGGCCCAGCATGCAGCGTTTGGTGCTGATCAAGCGCATCCTCGACCGCGTGCTCGGCCGCAGCCGGTTCGGCCTCGGCGCGGTGCCGATCGACGAGGCGCACTGGTGGCACATCGCGCTGTTCGACACGGCCGTGGTCACGGACGCTTCGCAGGAAGGCGTGCGCGTGCGCACGTACGACAAGGTGAAGATGTTCGACCTCGCCCGTCGTGGCGCGAAGGTGATCCAGCGGCTGCGCAAGGAAGGCGCGGGCGTGCAGGAGCGGTACAAGCGCGCGATGCCGGAGCTCACCTCGCGGGAGAACTGGAAGCGGCTGTACGAGCTCTGATGCTTTCCTGTGTTGAGGGCCGCCACGAATCCTCGTGGCGGCCCTCGGCGTCTCTGGTGTTTTGTCGAAGTTAGGTTACCCTAATTTCTGTGTCGAACCTCGTCGCCCGAGCGCGGGCCCTCGCCGATGACGTGCTGTTCCCCGCCGCCGCGCAGGTCGACCTGCGCGGCGAGGTGCCGCGGTCGCACTTCGACGCGCTGGCCGAAGCGGGGCTTTACGGCCTCGCCGCGCCCCCGGACGCCGGTGGCCCCGGCGCGGGCCTGGCCGAGCTCGTCGAGGTCATCGAGACGCTGGCCGGTGGTTGCCTGAGCACCACGTTCACCTGGATCCAGCACCACGGTCTCGTCGCCGGCCTGTCCGCTTCGGCCAACCAGGCACTGCGGTCGCTGTACCTCGCCGACCTGGTCAAGGGCACCGTCCGCGCCGGAGTCGCCTACGCGGGAGTGATCCCGACGCCGCCGCGCACCCGCGCCCGGCGGGTCAGCGACGGCTTCCGCTTCGACGGCGAGGCCCCGTTCGTGAGCGGCTGGGGCGGGATCGATCTGCTGATGCTCTCGGGCCGGACCCCCGAGGATAGGGTCGTCACCACCGTGGTCACCCCGGTGGCGGGCCACGGACTCGACGCCCACCCCCTGCAACTGATTGCCGCACAAGGGACCTCGACCGTCCGAATCGGACTGGACGACTACTTCGTGCCAGCCGAACGCGTGCTCTCCGAGGTCTCGCGCGCCGACTTCGTCGCGGGGAACACCTTCGCGTCACGGCTCAACGGCTGCGCTCCCCTCGGCCTGGCCGAACGCTGCGCCCGCCTGCTCGACGACCTGGGCCGGACTGAGACGGCCACCGCCCTGCGCGCCGAACAGGAACAAATCCGCATCCGCCTCGACTCGGGCCTCACCGACCCCACCTCGCTCCCCGCCGCCCGCGCGGCCGGCGCCGAGCTGGCCTACCGCAGCGCCGGCGCCCTCGTGGCCGCCAACGGCAGCCGCTCGGTGCTCGCAGGCGAACCCGCGGGCCGGCTGGTGCGGGAAGCCACGTTCCTCCTGGTGGCCGCCAGCCGCCCGGAAATCCGCGACGGTTTGCTGGCGTTGGCTCGCCGCTAGTCCTGGTCCCAGGTAACCGGCAGGCGCTGCACGCCGTAGATGTTCTGGTGCCCGGGCCGCAGCGCCACGTCTTCGGCCGCGAGGGCCAGCCGCAGCGTCGGGAGCCGCCTGACCAGCGCCGGCAGCGCGACGCGCAGCTCGACCCGGGCCAGCTGCTGGCCGAGGCACTGGTGGATGCCGTGCCCGAACGTCAGGTGCCCGGGTGCACCCCGGCTGAGGTCGAGCTTGTCGGGCTCCGCGAACCGCCGCGGGTCGCGGTTGCCGGCCTGTACGGACAGCGTGACCGACTCACCCGCCTTGATCAGCTGCCCGTCGAGCTCGACGTCCTCCAGCGCCGCCCGCACCCCGGTGTGCGTGATGCTCAGGTACCGCAGCAGCTCCTCGACGGCGTTGTCGGCGAGCTCCGGGTCGGCGCGCAACGCGTCGAGCTGCTCGGGGTGCTGGAGCAGGGCGAACGTGCCGAGCGCCAGCATGTTCGCGGTCGTGTCGAGACCGGCCCCCAGCAGGAAGGTGGCGAGGCCGGCCAGCTCTTCGTCGGTGAGGTCGCTGGTGGTCAGCTCGCTGAGGATGTCGTCGGTCGGCTCGGCGCGTTTGGCCGGGACCAGCCGGCCGACGTACTCCTGCAGCTTGCCGTATGCGGCGAAGCGTTCCTCGGGAGCGGCGTCCACATCGGACACCGCGGCGGCGTGGCCCTGGAACGAATCGCGGTCGGCGTAGGGCACCCCCAGCAGCTCGCAGATCATCACGGCGGGCACAGGGTGGGCGAAGGCCTGGACCAGGTCCACCACGGGCCCCTGCCGAGCCATCGCGTCGAGGTGCTCGGCGGTGACCTGCTCGACGCGTTCGGTCAACTGCCGCATCCGCCGGACGGTGAACCGGCCGGTCAGGAGCTTGCGGTAGCGGGAATGCTCCGGGTCGTCGACGCCGGTCAGGTCGCCGGGCGCCGCGGCCGGCACCTCGATGCCCTCCAGACCCGGCATCGGGTAGTGCGCGAGTTCGTAGCGGGAGCTGAAGCGCTGGTCGGCCAGCACCCCGCGGACCTGCGCGTAGCCGGTGACGAGCCAGCCCTCGTGGCCGTCGGGGTAGGTCAGGCGGACCACCGGGTGCCGCTCTCGGATCGGGCCCAGCTCAGTGGGCGGGTCGAACGGACAGCCGGCGGGCCGGTCGGTCGGCAGCTCGGACAGGTGCGTCATCTCGGACCCCTTCCGGTTCAGTGAGCGTATTCGCGGTTGAACAGGCGCTTCGACCACAGGTAGCCACCCAGCGTGATCACCGCACACCACCCCAGCGCGAACCACACGTTGTCACCGACCGGCTTGTCCATCAGCAGCCCGCGCAGGGTCTCGATGATCGGTGTGAACGGCTGGTACTCGGCGAACCAGCGCAGCCCGGCCGGCATCGAGTCGGTGGGCACGAAGCCGCTGCCGAGGAAGGGCAGGAGGATCAGGGGCATCGGCAGGTTGCTCGCTGTCTCGACGCTCTTGCTCACCTGGCCGAGGGCGACCGACAGCCACACGAGCGCAAACGTCACCACCAGCAGGAACCCGGCCGTCGCCAGCCAGCCGCCGAGGCCCGCCGTGGGGCGGAAGCCGACCAGCAGGGCCACGCCGATCACGATGGCGAGGGTGAACGCGGCCTGGATGACGCTGCCCAGCACGTGTCCGGTCAGCACGGAGACGCGGGCGATGTGCATGGTCCGGAACCGCGCGATCACGCCTTCGGTCATGTCCATGGCGACCGAGATCGCCGTGCCCTGGACGGTGGCCGTCACGGTCATCAGGATGATCGCCGGCGCCACGTAGTTCACGTAGGTCTCGCGGCCTCCGCCGATCCCGGCGCCCATGGTGCCGCCGAAGACGTAGACGAACAGGAGCAGGAAGACCACGGGCATCCCGACGAGCATCAGCGTCATCGACGGGTAGCGCAGCATGTGCTTGAGGTTGCGGCGCAGCATCGTCGCCGAGTCGCGCAGCGGCTGGAACTTCAGGCCGGCCGGGGCCGTGAGAGTACTCATCGGGTCGTCACCTTCTCGTTCGCGGGGTTGCCGGTGAGGGCGAGGAAAACGTCGTCGAGGTCGGGGGTGAGCACGGACAGCTCGTCGACCTCGATGGCCTGGTCGTCGAGGCGGCCGATGAGGGCCTTGAGCGAGCGCAGGCTGCCGTCGCTGGGCACGCGCAGGGTGAGCGAGTCGCTGTCGCGCGAGGCGTCGTCGAGCGTGGTCACGGCGGTGTCGAGGCCGCGTGGGTCGGCGAAGCGCAGCCGGACGTGCCCGCCGGGGATGCGGCGCTTGAGCTCGTCGGCGGTGCCCTCGGCGACGATCCGGCCGTGGTCGAGCACCGCGATGCGGTCGGCGAGCTCGTCGGCCTCGTCGAGGTACTGGGTGGTCAGGAAGATCGTGACGCCGTCGGCCACCAGGCCGCGGACGATCTGCCACATGTTACGGCGGCTGCGCGGGTCCAGACCGGTGGTCGGCTCGTCGAGGAAGATCAGCCGCGGGCTGCCGACGAGCGTCATGGCCAGGTCGAGGCGCCGCCGCATGCCGCCGGAGTACGTCGACGCCGGCTTCTTGCCCGCCTCGGCGAGGTCGAACTGCTCCAGCAGCTGCGCGGTGCGGCGGCGCCGGTTGGCCCGGCCGAGGTGGTTGAGGTCCGCCATCAGCAGCAGGTTCTCCTCGCCGGTGAGCAGGTTGTCCACGGCGGAGAACTGGCCGGTGACGCCGATCGCGGCGCGCACCGCGTCGGGTTCGCGGACGAGGTCGTGCCCGGCCACCCGCACGTCGCCGGCGTCGGCGTTGATCAGCGTGGACAGGATCTTCACGGCGGTGGTCTTGCCGGCGCCGTTCGCGCCGAGGAGCGAGAACACCGTGCCCTCGTCAACGGTGAGGTCGAGGCCGTCGAGCACGACGTGGTCGCCGTAGGACTTGCGCAGTCCGGTCGCGGCGATCGCGGGCCGGGAGTGGTGACTGGTCATGGTTTCCCCTTCGCTGGAAAGAAAAAGTCAGGCGCGGCGGATGATCACGTCGCCGTAGGAGGTGCGGCCGCGCACCTCGACGGTCTCGTCGGCTTCCTCGGGGCGGGTGGCGTTCTCCATCAGGTTGCGCACGTGGCCGAAGCCGGTGGTCACGGAAAGCCAGGCCGCGGTGCCCTCGGCGACGCCGATTTCCAGGTCCCCCATGGAGGTTTCGAGCGTCACCGCGCCGCGCACGATCTCGCCGAGGCGGATGAGCCCGGCCGACGTCTTCGCGTCGACCCCGGCGCCCGCGCGCTCGACGGTGATGTCGCCGTTGGCCGACCGCACCCGCGCGTCGCCGCCGATGGAGGCGATCGTGGTCTCGCCGTTGGAGTTCTTGACCACCGCGGTGCCCGCGATCTCGCCGATCCGGATCTTGCCGGTGCCGGTGGAGATCTCGGCGTTGCCCGCGACGCCGTCGACGGTCACGTGACCGGCCGAAGTGGACAGGTGCAGCGGGCCGGCGCGGTCGATCCGCGCGTTGCCGGCGGCGGTCTTGAACCGGCTCTCGCCGAGGACGCCGGTAGTGCGGAAGTCGCCCGCCTGCAGTTCGGCGTTCACCGCGGACCCGGTGGGCAGTTCGATGGTCACGTCGACCGCGCGGGTCTTGCGGGAGAAGTCGAACGTGCGCTTCGGGCCGGTGACCGTGAGCGTGCCGTTGCGGTAGTCGACGCGGACCTGCTGCGCGGCCTTCACGTCGGACTCGTCGTTCTCGTCGCTCGGGCGGACCTCGACGACGGTGTCGAGCCGGTCGCTCGCGGAGACCTGCACGTCGCCGACGCTGAGGTCGACGGTGACGGAGATCGGGTCGGGGGTCTCGAATTTGGGCATGGCTGTCTCCACAACTTGTGTCGGTGAACCGTCCCCGCAGGTCAGGGACGTGAGGTGAAGTGGTGCGGAAAGGTGTTAGCGGACCCAGCCGGTGAAGCTCTGCTTCGTCCGCTTGCCGCTGCTCGGCGGGTCGACGCGCTGGTCGCGGTCGGTGCGCTGCAGGGCCGTGGCGGCCGCCCGGACGAGCCAGGCGTTGACGGAGCGCCCCTCCTTGCCCGCGGCCTCCTCGACGGCGGCCTTGAGCTGTTCGGGCAGGCGCACGTTGATGCGTGCGGCGGGACCGTCTTCGGAGATGAGCAGCTCGCTCTCCGGGGCGGCGGCCGTGGTCGTGTCTTCGGCCGCGAGCTCGAGCGGCTCGGCCGGCGGCGTGGTCACGACGAACTGCGGATCGCGGCCACGCAGGCGCAGCTCCACCGAACCCGGAGCCAGGTCGCGGGTGATCTCGTCGGTGGCGGCCGACAGCGCGTCCAGCAGTGTCATCCGGATCGCCGACTCGAGCGACCCGGTCAGCCGCTCGACCAGCTCGCGCGACTCCTCGCCACCGGCTTCGGCCAGTGTGGCGAACTCTCGCCCGAGGTTGCTGACGTACGTGGTCAAGTCCATGGCACAACTATGGCACACGAGTGGCACCATCGCAATGCCAAATTGGCTCAGGAATGTGCCAGGGATGGCACCGCGTGGCACTCGGCTGGCTCAAGGGTGAAAAAGCGCAGGTCAGGGCCGTTTCGACCCTGACCCGGATACGGCGCGTCCCCCAGAACGGCGCGCTAAACCGACAGCCCGAACTTCCCCTTCCGGCTCAGATCGTCGACGTACGCGGCGGCCACGTGGACGAAGTTCACCGACACGGTGTTGCCGTCGCGCGTCCGCACGGAGTGGACCCCGCCGTGCTTGAGCAGGTCGGGGATCTTCTCCTCCACGCCGGCGGATTCGTCGGCCGTGAGGGGAAGAGCAGCGGTTCGCCACCGGAGGACAGGTGCAGCACGAGCGCGAGTTTCGGATCAGCCATGACTCCATGCCACCAGCGCGCGATCACCGGCGGCAAGCGGGTTCGCGCTCAGCGGAGCACTTCACCGGTCCGGGTGCGGCGCCCATGCGGCGTCGGCTAGCGTTTCGTCGCGGAAACCCGACCTAGGGACGGACGATGCCGTACTCGTTCACGTTGTCACCCGCGGCGGTCGACCTGCTGCTGGAGCGGCAGGGTCTCGGCCGCACGCCGGCGCCGTTCTCGGTGGCGCACATCGGCATCACCGGCCAGGAACGCGCGGGCGTGCGCGACGCCGTGCTGCGCGACCTCGACAACCGGGGCCTGGTGCACCGCGGTTACCTCGACGACGACCTGGAGCTGGCGCTCACCACGTTCGCCCGCGCCCGTCTCGTCGTCACCGCGACGGCGCAGCTGGACGACGGGCAGCTCTTCGCCCGCGTCGCGTCGACCGGCGACCAGGCCGTGCTGGTGAAGCAGGACAACGGCATGTTCGTCTTCGAGCAGATCCGCCCGACCGGTCTCGTGTCGGCGCTGGTCGACCTGCTGCCGCCCGGGGCCGCCGCGCCCGGCCAGTCCGTGACGATCGCGCGTCCGGCGAAGCAGCCCCGTCGCGACGGGTACGACCCGTTCGCCGCGTCGAACGCCCCGCGAAACCCGCAGCTCAGGTCCGTCGAGCGGATCTTCGAGAAGCCGCGGCTCCGGGTCGGGCAGTTCACGATCGGCGCGCAGCCGCCGCTCGTCTGGTTCGACACGGAGCTGGGCCGCTACCTGCTCAGCACCCGCGTCGCCGACGATGGGCAGCGCTGGCTCACCTACGCGCCGGCCGACAACAACCGCCTCGCCCAGCAGCTGTTCACGCAGCTGGAGGCGTATTCCGCAAACGCCTGACCGCGGCCGTTGTCGTCAGTAGACTTCCGGTCATGACCTTGGTGGAGCCGGGACAGGTCGCGGGCCTGGACCCGAAGGCCGTCGCTGCTGCCGCGGCCGAGACGACGAAACTCGTGAATGCCGCGAAGTCGGGCAGCTTCACCATCTCCGGTGAAGCACTCGAGGACCTGCGCCAGGCGCTGTCCGACATGGTGACGCGCGTGGACCGGCTGACCGGTTCCACGGCCGCGCTGGACCAGGCCCCGCAGCTCGGGAGCCACCCGTACGGGCACGCGGTCGCGGCCCACGACCTCAAGGCCGCCTCGCAGGACACCGGGTCCGTCCGGTCGGTGCTGGGCCAGTTCCGCGACGTGCTGACGCAGGCCGACGAGGCCCTCGCCCGCGCCGGCGGTGTGTACCGCACCGGTGAGGACAGCGCCGTCGACGCGCACGCCGCCCACAAGACGGGGGACCTCGCATGACCGCGCCGCAGCCGGGGCTCGAGCCGTCCGACGCCGACTACCTCGGCCACACCCACGAGCAGCTCCAGCAGTTCGTGACTACGAACCTTGACCCGAAGCAGGTCGCCGACGTATCCGCGGCCTACACCGAGGTCACGAAGGCCTTCGACGACTTCGCGACGCAGCTGACCGAGGCCGTGAACAAGTCCAAGGGCTCGTGGGAGGGCACCGCGGCCGAGAGTGCGCAGGCCTACTTCGCCACGCTCGGCTCGTGGGCCGACGCCACGGCGCAGAACGCGAAGTTCGCCGCGCAGACCGTCGACGACCAGGGCACGGCCGCGCAGAACGCGCGCAACGCGATGACCGAGCCGATCCCGTTCGACTGGACCGACGAGATGGCCCACTGGACCTCGGCCGGCCCGTTCGATCTGGGCGACACCGTCGACCAGTCGCTGAAGAAGCAGCAGGCCAGCCAGTCGGCGCACGAGCAGGCCGCGCAGACGATGTCGGACTACGACCACTCGCTGTACTCGGCCGCGTCGAAGCAGCCGGTGTTCGCGGACCCGCCGAAGTTCGGCGTGGGCAGCGTGTCCACGGCCTCGGCCGTCCTCCCCGCGGCGTCGACCTCCACCGACCACCACGGCGGCGGCGGCTCCGATTCCGGCGGCCAGGTTTCGGCCGCGCCGAGCCAGATCACGGGCTCCGGCCACGTGCCACCCGCCGCCAACACCGCCACCACGGCGTCGAGCTTCGAGCCCGCGGCGGGCCAGCAGCAGGCCGGTGCCGGAGGCGCTTCGGGCGCCGGCGGCATGCCCATGGGCGCGATGCCGATGGGCGGCGGCATGGGCGCCGGTGGTGGCGGCGGCTTCGGCGCCGACGAGGAGTACCAGTCCAAGTTCAGCCGCGGCGGCAGCTTCGGCCCGGGTGAAGGCGCCGCGCCGGGTGCCGCGGGTGGCCTGAGCGGCGCGCCCGCGCGGGCCGGCATGGGCATGGGCATGGGAATGGGCGGCGGTGCCGCTCGCTACGAAGAGGACGAAGAGGACGGGTCGCGCTTCTTCTCCCATGTGGACGAAGACAACGAGTACGGCGCCGACCTGCGTGCCGCCCCGCCGGTGATCGGGGAGTAGCAGCTCAGAGACGAAAACGGGCCCTCGAACTGGTCGAGGGCCCGTTTTTCGTGAGTCTCAGTAGCGGTAGAACTTCTCCGCCCGGCCTTGCCGCACCAGCTTCAGCCACTGCAGGAACGCCTTCGGGTCGCGCTTCACGCCCACGAAGTACAGGCCGAAACGGATCACTTCCAGGGCACCGATCTTGCGCATGCCCGGCTGCGACAGCAGGTAGCCGCGGTTGCGGTAGGTGTAGTAGCGCTTGACCTCGTTCTCCGGGTCCTGCGCGTGGAACTTCCCGCCCAGCATGGGTTTGAACTCGTCCGAGCCGTCGGGGTGCAGGTAGGTCGTGCGCAGCGACGTGCCGAACGGCAGGCCGGAGCGCACGAGTCGGCGGTGCAGCTCCACCTCGTCGCCACGGAAGAACAGGCGCAGGTCCGGCACGCCAGTGACGTCCAAAGTGGACGCACGGAACAACGCGCCGTTCATGAGCGACGCGATGCCCGGCAGGAAGTCCGTGCCCAGCTCCGCCGACGAGCGCTTCCACGTGAGCCCGCGCCGCAACGGGAACGCGAGCTTGGCCGGCGCGTTGATGTTCGCCACCACCGGCGAGATCTCCGCGAGGCCGCGCTTTTCGGCTTCCTCCAACAGGATCTGCAGCACGTGCTCGTCGGCGGGCCGGCCGTCGTCGTCGGCGAGCCAGACCCACTCGGCGCCGAGCGCCAGCGCGTGGAGCATGCCGAGCGCGAACCCGCCCGCGCCACCGAGGTTCCGGTGCGAAGGCAGGTACGTGTAGGGCAGCGGGTACGCCTCGACGACGTCCCGCGCCGACTGGTCCGGACCGTTGTCGACCACCACGAGGTGGTCGACCGGCCGCGTCTGCGCGGCGATGATCTTCAGCGAGTCCGCGAGCAGCTCACGACGGTGGCGCGTCACCACCACGCCGACGACGGCGCCCTCGGGCAGCTGCTGGGTCTCGCTGGTCATCATTCCCCGCCGTTCTTCGTGCCCACGGGCTCGATGCCGAGCCGCTCCAGGCCTTCCTGGCTCATGTTCTCGAACGGGTCGCGGCCCTTGTAGCCGGTGAGGACCTCGCGCAGCGAACCCTGCTGCTTGAGGTGGCCCTCGTCCATCCAGATCGCGGAGTCGCAGAGTTCGAAGAGGAACTCGTCGGAGTGGCTCGCGAACACCAGGATGCCGGAGCGCTTCACCAGGTCCTTGAGGCGGTCGCGGGCCTTGTTGAGGAACGCCGCGTCGACCGCGCCGATGCCCTCGTCGAGGATGAGGATCTCGGGGTCGATCGAGGTGACGACACCCAGCGCGAGCCGCACGCGCATACCCGTGGAGTACGTGCGCAGCGGCATCTGCAGGTAGTCGCCGAGCTCGGTGAACTCCGCGATGTCGTCGACCCGCTTCTCCATCTCCTTGGCGGTCATACCGAGGAAGAGGCCGCGGATGATGATGTTCTCGACGCCGGAGATCTCCGGGTCCATGCCGATGCCGAGGTCGAAGACCGGGGCGATCTTGCCGGAGATCCGGGCCGAACCGCGGGTGGGCTCGTAGATGCCGGCGAGCAGGCGCAGCAGCGTGGACTTGCCGGCGCCGTTGTGGCCGACCAGTCCGACGCGGTCGCCGTCGCTCAGCTTGAGCGTGACGTCGTGCAGGGCCTCGATGATCGGCACCTTCTGCTCGGTGCCGATCTTGCCGCCGACCTTGCCGAGCACGCGCTTCTTCATCGACCGCGTCTTCGCGTCGAAGATGGGGAAATCCACGAACGCGTTGTGGACGTCAATGCTGACCATGTGTCACACCCAATACGAGACGCGAGAGCGGTAGTTGCGCATGGCGACGAGCGCGAGTCCCCAGCCGACGATCGTGAGCCCGCCGACCACGACCCAGCTGGTCCAGCTCACGGCCTGCCCGAGCAGCGGGGCCCGGGTCACCTGCATGTAGTGGTACAACGGGTTCGCCTTGATGAACGGCAACGCCCAGGACACGCCGTCGCGCGCACCGCCGGCCTCCAGCTGGTCGACCGGCCAGACGATCGGCGTGCCGTAGAACATCAGCTGGATCAGGGAGTTGATCACCTGCGGGATGTCGCGGAAGCGCGTCGAGATGATCCCGAGCAGCAGCGCGGCCCAGCACGCGGTGAGTCCCAGCAGCAGGAAGCCCGGGATGGCGAGGAGAATGTTCCAGCTCAGGCCCGGGTGGCAGAACTTGTCCGGCACGCAGGCGCCGTCCTTCGTGCCGAGCGAGTACTGGTCGTCAAGTGCGTTGAAGAAGATGATCAGCAGCACGAAGTACACAACCATGTTGTGCGCGAGCATCAGGGTCTGGCGCCAGACCGTGCGGAGCACGTAGACGCTCAGCGGCGCGGGGAGCTGCTTGATCATCCCCTCGTTCGCGATGAACGTCTCCATGCCCTCGGACAGGCAGCCCTGGATGAAGCCCCAGATGATGAACCCGGTGGAGATGTAGGGCAGGAACACCTGGATGGGCAGGTTGAACAGCTGTGAGTACAGCAGGCCCAGCCCCAGCGCGATGACCGCCTGGCTGATCGTGATCCAGAACGGACCGATCACGGACCGGCGGTACCGCTGCTTGATGTCCTGCCAACCCAGGTGGGTCCACAGCTCGCGGGCTGCGAGACCCTCCTTGATGTCGGCGATCGCCCTGGAGAACGTCTTGCGGTCCGACGCAGGGGGCATCGGCATCGAGACCTCGGGTTCGGCTACGTGAACCGTGCTGGTGGCATGCACGTGGACGAGGGTACCGATCGGAGGTCTCGTCCTCGGGACGCCCCGGCCCAGGCGTGCGCCCGACCTGTCGATGCCGCACCGAACACGCGGTGTGTCCTGGTAGTTTCTTGCCCCATGACTGCTGCTCTCGGTGCGGCGAGCTTGATGGTCGATCTCCTCGCGGCGTACGCCGATCGTCCCGACCCCAAGTCGGTCGCGGTTGTCGGCAACCAGCCCCTGGGCCCGGACCCGGCTCGGGCCAAGGCCGTGGACGACTGCGATCTCGTGATCCGCGTCAACGGTTTCGTCGTCGACGAGCCGGAAGGCCCGGAGGTGACCGGGAGCAAGTGCCACGCGGTGGTCTTCAACCGCGCCGTGCGCGCCACTCGCCACGTTTTCCGCGACTACCGCAGCAGGCTGTACCTGCTGGTGGAGCCGGGCCGGCTGCATTGGGAACCGGAGGCGCTGCCGGGCTGGTGGCCCGCCGACCTGGGGTTTGTGCCGGTGCCCAACCGTGAGGTCGTGCTGCCGCTGTCCGACGCGCTCGGCCTGCCGACGCGCACGGAGTCGACGTGGTCGACCACGGGCACGCTCGCGGCCTGGATCGCGCGCACGTCGTTCCCAGACGCGCAATTGGTCCTCACCGGGTTCTCCTTCATCGACAACCCGAACCAGACTTCGTGGGAGCACGCCGCCGGCGATTCCTGCATCGTGGGTCCCGAGCACCAGATCGCCGCCGAGGGCAGGCTGCTGGACTCGTGGACCCGGACCGGCGACACCGTGCTGATGCGCTGACCCAGTTTTTCCGAATCCCGAAGGAACCGTCCCCATGGCAGTCCAGAAACTCCGCTCCGGCTTCATCAACCGGATCGCTCGGCTGATCGACTTCCGCATCGAAGAGCGCATGCGCGACACGGTCCGCGACCTGAACCACCGCGTGAACGAACTCGAGCACGCGACCGCCGACCACCGGCGCCGGCTCGACGCGGCGGAGTCGGGCCTCGAGCACGCCCGCGGCGACCTGCTCTGGACGCGCGCCGAGCTCGACCGGATCATCCCGCACATCGCCGCGCAGGAAGCGCAGCTCGAGACGCTGCGGGAGTCGATGGTGCTCACCCCGCGCGCCGACAGCGCCGAGATCGCCGAGTCGCGGTCGCTGATCGAGGAGATCCAGCGCCAGCACGCGCAGATCCGCGTCCGGCTCGCCGGTATCGCGCGTTACGAGGACCGGCTACGCCGCCTCGAGGACAACCGCCTGGCGCCGTCGGCCCAGTGAGCCCGCTCGCGGCTCGCGAGGCCACCGAGGCCGACGCGGAGCTGCTGCTGGCCTGGCGCAACGACCCGCGCACGCGGGAGGCGTCGCGGTCCAGCGGCGTGATCGCACTGGCCGACCACCTGCGGTGGCTGCGCGGCGTGCTGGCTTCGCCGGACCGGCTGCTGCTGGTCGTTTCCGACGACGGCGGGCCCGTGGGGACCGTGCGGTTCGACCGGGAACGGCCGGGGGAGTGGGAAGTCAGCATCACGCTCGCTCCGGCGAGCCGTGGTCGGGGACTTTCCCGCGCGGTGCTGACACTCGGCGAACGCGTGCTCATCGAGCGTGAGGACGTGCGCGCGATCCTGGCCGCTGTGCACCAGGACAACGCGGCTTCGGCGGCGTTGTTCGAGCGCGCCGGATACGTCGAGTCGGCGCCCGCCGAGGACGGCTTCCGGTGGCTGCGCAAGACTCGGGGGTGACCCGCACGCGCACCACCGGGAGGACGCCACCCATGTCCGAAGTCCGCATCGGCGCCCACACGCTCGGCCCGGACCGGCCGCCGTTCGTCATCGCCGAGATGTCCGGCAACCACAACGGCGACCTCGGCCGCGCGCTCGCGATCGTCGACGCGATCGCCGACGCCGGCGCGCAGGCGGTGAAGCTGCAGACCTACCGCCCCGACACGATCACGATCGACGTCGACGGCCCCGCCTTCCGCATCGGCGACGGACATTCCTTGTGGGGCGGGGAAAACCTGTACAAGCTGTACGAAAAGGCCCACACGCCGTGGGAGTGGCACGAACCGATTTTCGAGCGGGCTCGCTCGCGTGGCCTGGAGGCGTTCTCCAGCCCGTTCGACCCGACGGCGGTGGAGCTGCTGGAGTCGCTCGGCGCGCCCGCGTACAAGATCGCGTCTTCGGAGATCGTCGATCTGCCGTTGATTGATCTGTGCGCCCGCACCGGCAAGCCGCTCGTCATCTCGACGGGCATGGCGAGCGTCGCGGAGATCGACGCGGCCGTGCGGACCGCTCGCGATGCCGGCAACGACCAGCTCGTAGTACTCGGCTGCACCGCCAGCTACCCGGCCTCGCCGTCCGAAAGCAACCTGCGCGGGCTGCCGGTTCTGGCCGGCGTCACGGGCACGCTCGTCGGCCTGTCGGACCACACGCCCGGCATCGGCGCGCCGCTGGCCGCCGTGGCGCTGGGCGCGGTCGCGATCGAGAAGCACGTGACGCTCGCCCGCGCCGACGGCGGTGTGGACTCGGAGTTCTCGCTGGAGCCCGCCGAGCTGGCTGCTTTGGTGACCGAGAGCCACCGTGCGTGGGAAGCGCTCGGCCGGCCGGTGATCGGCCCGCGCGAGAGCGAGAAGGAAGGTCTGCGCCTGCGCCGTTCGCTGTACGTCGTGGAAGACGTGCGAGCAGGCGACGAGGTGACGTCTTCGAATGTTCGCTCCATCCGGCCCGCCGGAGGCCTGGCGCCGGCCGAGATCACGACCGTGCTGGGCCGCACCTTCCGCGTGGACGCGGCCAAAGGCACGGCTTTGACCTGGGACCTGATCTAGTCTCGGCCGCATGGCACGAGCGAAATCCCGCAAGGCGCTGCTGACCGTCCTCGGCGTCCTCGGGGCGATCCCCGTCGCCAGCGGCCTCACCGCCATCCTGGGCGGCCCCGAACGCGCCCCGGGCGGCGCCCCCGCCGCCCCCAGCGTCGACAGCGAATACCGCTTCGTGAACACATTCTGGACCGCGGCCGGCCTCGCGCTCTGGTGGTCGCTCCGCCGCCCCGAGAAACGCGCGGCGACAACCCGGCTCGTCCTCGGCACCGCGGCCCTCGGCGGCGTGCCCCGGCTCATCTCGGCGCGCCGCACCGGCGCGCCCCACCCGGTGTTCCGGGCGGCGATCGTGCTGGAGCTGCTCGTGGTGCCACTGGTGCTGGTGTGGCACGCGGTGGTGATGCGCGATGATGCTGAGGCGGGGAAGAAGCCTGACGCCCAGGTGAGGTGGACGTCGGCTCGCGTGGTCGGGTCGTGCCACCTGCGATCAACTGCTCGTAAACGAGGCGCACTCCGAGATCACTGGGGTCGGGACCGGTGATCCGGCTTCAGATTGCACGGGAACGTGATCGGTGGCTCGCGCGGGACGGCCGAGGACCCCTGGGAATTCTGAGGTGGCCACAAGAGATGTCGGCCACCACTGACGCGCTGACCCGAACCGGACTAGCTCGCGAGGCGAGGATGCCGGTTCCCCCGAGCCGTCCGGCTTACCGTCAGATCCCGAAGAAGCTCCGCACCCCATCGACAACCCGGTCCACATCCGCGTCCGTCAGGGAGGGGAAGAGCGGCAGCGACAGCTCCTGCTCGTAGTACGCCTCGGCGTTCGGGCACAGGCCGCGGCGGTAGCCGAGGTCCTCGAAGACCGGGTGCCAGTAGGCGGGGATGTAGTTGACCTGCACGCCGATGCCGAGCCCACGCAGGTGGTCGAACAGCGCGCGGCGCCGGCCGTCGAGGACGCGCAGCGGGTAGAGGTGCCACACCGGGTCCGCGCCGGGGCGGGACGGCGGGGTCAGCACGCCCGAAACGTCGGCGAGGGCGGCGTTGTAGCGCGCGTGGATTTCGGCGCGGCGCTTCTTGAACTCCGCCAGCCGCGTGAGCTGGCTGCTGCCCAGGGCGCACAGGACGTCGGGCAAGCGGTAGTTCAGGCCGAACTCGTGCACCTCCTGGTGCCAGCCGCCTTCGTCCGGGTAGCGCTGCAGGGCCTTGTCGCGGACCAGGCCGTGATTGCGGAACGCCTGGGCGCGCTGCAGCAGCTCCGGGGACGCGGTGACGACGGCGCCGCCCTCGGCCGTGGTGAGGTTTTTGGTGGGGAAGAAGGAGAACGTGGTCAGGTCGGCGAGCGACCCGACCGCGCGGCCCTGCCAGCTGCCGCCGACGGAATGCGCGGCGTCCTCCAGCAGGAGCGCGCCCGCGTGGTGCGCGACGTCTGCCAGCGCGTCCAGCTCCGCGGGGTGGCCGGCGTAGTCGACGGCCGCGACGACCTTCGTGCGCTCGGTGACAGCAGCGGCCGCGGCCTCGACGGCGAGGTTGCCGGTGTCCGGTTCGACGTCGGCGAAGACCACCTTCGCGCCGTGCAGCGCGGCGGTGGCGGCCGTGGCGACGAACGTCATCGGCGACGCCACGACTTCGTCGCCCGGCACCAGAGCCGCCGCTGCGTACGCGACGTGCAGCGCCGCCGTGCCCGAAGTGACGGCGACGGCCGGGACCCCTCCGGTGTGCAGAGCGAGATCGGCCTCGAAGCGCGCGACGGCGGGACCGGTCGTGAGCCAGTCACCCCGCAGGACCTCAGTGACGGCGGCGACGTCCTCGTCGGTCACGGACTGGCGGCCGTAGGGCAAGAACTCAGGCATACTGCTCGACCAGCTTGCGAAGTTCGTCGGCTTCGAGCCACAGGTCGTTGGTGTCGGAGCGGTACGCGAACCCTTCGGGCATCGGCTTGCCGTCGGCAGGGGGCTCGTAACCCCAGCCCGCGAGGTGGGGCTGCACGACGTAGCGGTCGGGCAGCTGCACGGTCCGGCGCGCGTCGTCGGGGGCGATCATCTCCTCGTGCAGCTTCTCGCCCGGGCGCACGCCCACCTCGTGCATCGGCGAACCCGGCGCGATGGCCTGCGCGAGGTCGACGAGCCGCATGCTCGGGATCCGCGGCACGTACAGCTCGCCGCCGTGCATCTGGTCGAACGAGTCCACCACGAACTTCACGGCCTGCGGCAGCGTGATCCAGAACCGCGTCATGTCCTTGTGCGTGATCGGCAGCGACTCGCCCTGCTCGGCGAGCTTGCGGAAGAACGGGATCACGCTGCCGCGCGAGCCCATCACGTTGCCGTAGCGCACCACGGAGAACCGCGTGACGTGCGCGGCCGCGTAGTGGTTGCCGCTGATGAACATCCGGTCGGCGCACAGCTTGGTGGCGCCGTAGAGGTTGATCGGGCTCGACGCCTTGTCGGTCGACAGCGCGACGACCTTCTTCACGCCGGTGTCGATCGCGGCCTCGATCACGTTCT
This sequence comes from Amycolatopsis sp. 2-15, assembly GCF_030285625.1. NCBI lineage: Bacteria > Bacillati > Actinomycetota > Actinomycetes > Pseudonocardiales > Pseudonocardiaceae > Amycolatopsis > Amycolatopsis carbonis. The sequence goes on along the minus strand of NZ_CP127294.1, from coordinate 1,351,425 downwards.
GCGAGCCCATCACATTGGTCTGGACGAACTCGAACGGGTTGTACTCACCCGTGTCCACCTGCTTGAGCGCCGCGGCGTGCACGACGTAGTCGACACCGTGCATGGCGCGCTCGAGGCGGCGACGGTCGCGGACGTCACCGATGAACCAGCGCAGCCGCGGGTCGTCGTTGAACAGCTGCCGGGCTTCGTACTGCTTGAGCTCATCGCGGGAGAGCACGACCAGCCGGCTGGGGTTCAGCTCGGCGAGGGCGTGGGTGATGAACGCCTTGCCGAACGAGCCGGTCCCGCCGGTGAGCAGGATGCTGGAACCATCCAGCTCGGACATCGACGACCTCCGCGGTTGGGGTTCTTGGTTCTGGCGCGTTGCCGCAGGCCATCATGTCACCCATGCGTGAAGGCCTCGGCGTCAACGCCGTGATCCAGGCCCGGTCCTCCTCGACGCGCCTGCCGGGCAAGGTGCTGCGTCCCCTGGCCGGGCGCAGTGTGCTCGGCTGGGTCGTCCGCGCGGCAGCCGCCGCTCCCGGTGTGGACCAGGTGGTGGTCGCCACCTCGGATGCGCCCGACGACGACGCCGTGGCCCTCGAAGCCGAGCGCTGCGGCGCGCTGGTCGCACGCGGCCCGCTCGACGACGTGGTGGCTCGCTTCGGCGTGGCGCTCTCGTCGTACCCGGCCGACGCGGTGGTCCGGCTCACCGCCGACTGCCCCCTGCTCGACCCCGCACTGGTCGGCCGGCTGGCGGCGGTGTGGCGCGCGGAACCGTCGCTGGACTACGTGAGCACCACGCTCGTGCGGACGCTGCCGCGGGGATTCGACGCGGAGCTGGTGCGGGCCGAGGTGCTCGTCGAGCAGGTTTCGACGGCGTCGGGCCCGGACCGCGAGCACGTGACGTCGGCGATCTACCGGCAGCCTTCGCGGTACTCGTGCACGGGCGTGGTGGTGAGCCCGGCCGCCGACGACTTGCGCGTCACCCTCGACACCCCGGAGGACTGGGACCTGATCTCGGCGGTTGTCGACTCGCTGGGCGACCAGCCGGCTTCCTGGCGTTCGGTGGTCGCCCTGCTGCGTTCACGGCCGGACCTGGTGGCGCTCAACGCGCACGTCGAGCAGAAGAAGCTCGGCCAGTGAAGCTCCTGCTGCGCGCCGACGCGTCCCCGGTGATCGGCGCGGGCCACATCTCGCGCGTCGTGGCCTACGCCGAGCGCGCCGTCGCCCGCGGCTGGGACGTCTCCTTCGCGGGCGCCACGGACAACGCGGAATGGCTGGCTTCGCGCTTCGACGAGCTGTCGGTGCCGCGCTTGCCCGTCTCCGACTGGCCGTCCTTGGCTGCCGGTTTCGACACGGTCCTCGTGGACCACTACGGCCTCGGCGACCTGCGCGGCGAGGTCAACGCCGCCGGCGCGCTGCTGGTGTCCCTGGAGGATGACACCTTCGGCCGTCGCCCCGCGGATGTCGTGGTCGACGCGGGGTTTACGCCTTCGTCTCGCCCTGCGGATGGTTCGGGCGTGCTGCTGCGGGGCGTGGCGTACACGGCGCTGCGCTCGGGGGTGCTGGCTGCTCGGGCCCGTCGGTCTGCTGTCGCTTCCGCCTCGCTCCGTGTCACCGTCGTCCTGGGCGGCGGCGCCGAGTGGTCGGGGACGGTCGGCGTGTTGCTCCGCGCCCTCGCGGCCACGGGGTTGCCATTTTCAGCCGATGCGCTGGTCCGGGGTGAGCCCGCGTTGCCTGTTCTGTCGGACGACCAGTCGATCCGGGTCGCCGCCCCGCACCCGGGCCTGCTTGATCTTCTGGCCACCACGGACGTCGCCGTGAGCGCCACCGGCGTCACCTTCCTGGAACTCTGCTGCCTCGGCATCCCGACGGCGGCGGTGCAGCTGGTGGACAACCAGGGGCCGGGTTACCGGGCGGCTCTTGACCTCGGCTTGGCGGTGGGCCTGGGTGACGCCGGTTCGCTGGCGGATCGTTTGCCCGCCGTGGTTTCCGCGCTCGGCGAGCTGCTGTCGGATCCCGGCCTGCGGTCCTCGTTGTCCACTGCAGCCGCGTCTACTGTGGACGGACTCGGTGCGGACCGGGTCCTGGACGTCATCGCCTCGCTGTGATCGGATGCGCGGAATGAACCTCGAAGCCGAGGAGCAACGGTTGGTGGCGGACGTCGCGGCCGTGCTTCGCCGGACGGACGGCGTGGTCGACGCCATCGACGATGTCTTCCGCGACCGGCTGGCGTCGGGCCTCACTCGTGACTGGATCGAGGGCGTCGTCGCGCGGGTGGCGGTTTCGCTGGAGGAAGCGGGCAGGACCGCGGACGCCGAACTGGTGGCGGAGGCGCTCGACGACCTCGTCGGCTGGGGCCCTCCCGGGTCCGCCATTCGCCACGACCCGGACGACCGCGTGGGCGATTGAGGTCCGAATCTGTCCTTGATGGCTTTTAGTGTGGGGTCCATGAACCTCACTCCGTTCCGAGTTCACGTTCCGCAGGCCGACCTCGACGACCTCCACGCGAGGCTCGCGCACACGCGCTGGCCGGACCAGCCCGAGGGCGTCGAGTGGGAGCTGGGGATTCCGGTGGACGCCGTGCAGGAGCTGGCGGAGTACTGGCGCCTGGGTTTCGACTGGCGGGCGGCCGAGGAGCGGATCAACGCGTTTCCGCAGTTCACGACCACCATCGACGGCGCGAACGTGCACTTCCTCCACGTCCGCTCGCCCGAGGAGGGGGCCACGCCGCTGCTGCTGACGCACGGCTGGCCGGGGTCGATCGTCGAGTTCCTGGACGTGATCGGGCCACTGACCGACCCGCGGGCGTACGGCGGGGACCCCGCGGAAGCGTTCCACGTGGTCGCGCCGTCGATACCCGGGTTCGCGTTCTCGGGGCCGACGAAGGACCGCGGCTGGGGGCCGGCGCGCGGGGCGCGGGCGTGGGCTTCGTTGATGACGCGCCTCGGCTACGAGCGCTTCGGCACGCACGGCGGCGACTGGGGCGCCCTGATCTCCCGCGAGCTGGGTGTGCAGTTCCCGTCGCGGGTGCTGGGCGTGCACGTGACGATGCTGCCCACCGCCGTCGCGCGTGAGGAGGGGGATCTGGACGGGCCGGCGGGTGCCGAGCTGGCGACGGCGGAGCGGTCGCTGCAGAAGTCGCGGGCTTTCCAGTACGCCGGCACGGGCTACGCGATGATCCAATCCACCAAGCCGCAAACGCTTGCGTACGGCCTCACCGACTCACCGGCCGGCCAGCTGGCGTGGATCGCGGAGAAATTCCGGTCCTTCTCGAACACCGACCACGACCTCATCGACCGCGACGATCTGCTCACCGACGTGTCGATCTACTGGTTCACCGGCACGGCCAACTCGTCGGCCCGGATCTACGCCGCTTTGGAAGGCCCGTGGGGCGCACCGCTGCCCGACTGCACGGTCCCGGTGGGCGTCGCCGTCTTCCCCGACGACATCGGCCTGCCGGTCCGACCGCTGGCCGAGAGCGCGAACAACGTCGTCCACTGGTCGGAGTTCCCGCGCGGCGGCCACTTCCCGGCGCTCGAAGAGCCGGACGCGTTGATCGGCGACATCCGGAAGTTCTTCGGGAGCCTCTGAACGTCGCCCGAAGAGTCCGGCCACCCCGAAACGGTGCGAGGGGACCGTTCGCGCCACAGCCAGCGCGCGAAGGGTCCCCTCGAAACCTCAGTCGGCTCACGTACTCAAAGCCGGCACAACCTCAGAGATACTGCCCAGTCCCACTGATCCCGGGCCGCTGCCCCTCACCACCAGGACCGCCCGGCATCACCGCGCCCGACGACCCGGCCGGCAGCCCGCGTCGCATCTGCTCCAGCTGGACCCGGGCCGCCATCTGCTGGGCGAACAGGGCCGTCTGGATGCCGTGGAACAGTCCCTCCAGCCAGCCCACAAGCTGGGCCTGCGCGATCCGCAGCTCGGCGTCCGACGGAGTCGAGTCGTCGGTGAACGGGTGCACCAAGCGCTGCAGCTCCTCGCGCAGCTCGGGCGCCAGGGCCTCCTGCAGCTCGCGCACCGAGTTCTGGTGGATCTCGCGCACCCGGTTCCGGCTGGCGTCGTCCAGCGGTGCGGCCCGGACCTCCTCCAGGAGCTGCTTGATCATCGTCCCGATGCGCATGACCTTGGCCGGCTCTTCGACCAGCTCGCCGACGGCTTCGTCGCCTTCAAGAGAAGGCGCGGGGGAGCCGACCGGGACCCCGTCGGGGCCGACGACCACCACGTGAGGGGTCGATTCGGCGTCGGAAGCCTGCCGGAAGTTCGGCTCGCTCATATGCTCCATCCCATCAGAAACGCCAGCGTCGCCTCCGAGCGTAGCCGTATGAGCCAACCCCGCGGTAACCGCTAAACCGCACGTCCGTACGGTGTCACCATGGCGTTCGACGTCGCTCGTATCCGTGGGTTGTTCCCCGCGCTGGGTGATGGCTGGATTCACTTCGACGGCGCCGCCGGAATGCTGGTCCCGGAACAGGTCGCTTCGGCCGTTTCGACGGCCATGCGTGCCCCGGTGTCCGGGCCGGGCGGAGCGTTTCCGGCCTCTCAGCGCGCGGAGAGCATTGTCACCGCGGCCCGGCGGGCAGTGGCAGATCTGGTCGGGGCGGACCCGGCCGCCGTCGTGCTCGGACCGAGCGCGCCGGTGATGCTGCGCCGTCTCGTCGACGCGCTCGCCGAGCGCTGGACGATCGGCGACGAGGTCGTCGTGTCCCGGCTCGACGAGGAGGCGAACCTCGCGCCGTGGCAGCGCGCCGCGAAGCGCGTGGGCGCAGTCGTGCGCTGGGGCGAGATCGACATCGAGACGTGCGAGCTGCCCGCGTGGCAGTACGAGAACCTCGTGTCCGCCCGCACCAAAGCCGTCACGGTCACGCTCGCGTCGGGCTCGGTCGGCACACGCCCCGACGTTCCCACCGTCATCGAGTTCGCCAAGCGCGTCGGCGCGCTCGTGGTGGTGGACGCGACGTACGCGGCCCCCTTCGTGCCGCTCGACCTCGCCGAGCTGGGCGCTGACGTCATGGTCGTCTCCGCGCAGGCGTGGGGCGGCCCGTCGGTGGGCGCGCTCGTGTTCCGCGACCCCGAGATGCTCGAACGCATCCCGTCCGCCTCGCTCGACCCGGCCGCGCGCGGCGCCGCGCGCCTCGAGCTCGGCCCCCACGCATACCCGCTGCTCGCGGGCCTCGTCGCGTCGATCGACTACCTCGCCGGTCTCGACGACGCCGCGTCCGGCTCGCGCCGCGAAAGACTCGTGACGTCGCTCGGCTCCGCCAAGTCGTACCACGCGGGCCTGCTCGCGCAGCTGTCCACGGAGCTTCGCTCGCTGCGCCACGTGATGGTGATCGGCGACGCCATGCGCCGCATCCCCGCGCTCGCATTCGCCGTGCAGGGCAAGAAATCACCGGAAGTCGCGGAGTACCTGGCGTCGCAAGGCCTCTGCGCCTTCGCCGACGACGGATCGGCCGGCGTCTTCGCGTCGCTCGGCGTCGGCGAGGTGGGCGGAGCGGTGCGCATCGGACTCGCGCACTACTCCAACGTCTTCGAGATCAACCAGCTGGTGCGCGTCCTGGAAGAGCTGCGCTGACCGGAAAAGCCGGCGCAGCCCTCCGGTTCAGGACTTCGCGGTCAGCAGGATCTTCCCGAACACCGAGCCCTCTTCGAGCATGCGGTGCGCCGAAGCCGCCTCGGCCATCGGCACGACCTGGCCGATGATCGGCTTCACGGAACCGTCCTCGACCAGCGGCCACAGGCGTTCACGCACGTCGGCGACGATGGCGGCCTTCTGGTCCAGCGGACGGAACCGCAGCCCGGCGGCGAAAACGCTCGCGCGCTTGCCCAGCAGGCTGCCGATGTTCAGCTCGCCCTTGACCCCGCCCTGCATGCCGATGATCACGAGCCGGCCGTCGGTGCGCAGCGCGTCGACGTTGCGCTGCAGGTACTTCGCGCCCATGTTGTCGAGGATGACGTCGGCGCCCTTGGTCTCGGCGCGCAGCACCTCGACGAAGTCCTGCTCCTTGTAGTTGATCGTGATGTCGGCGCCGAGCTGGCGGCAGCGTTCGAGCCGCTCGGGCGAACCCGCGGTGACGGCGACCGTCGCGCCCAGCGCCTTGCCCACCTGGATCGCGTGGGTGCCGATGCCGCCCGCGCCACCGTGGACCAGCAGCGTCTGGCCTTCGGTGAGCTTCGCGTGCATCACGACGTTGGCCCACACCGTGCACGCGACCTCCGGCAGCCCGGCCGCCGCGAGCAGCTCGACCTCGCCGGGCACGGGCAGCAGCTGGCCGGCAGGCACGACCACGCGCTCGGCGTAGCCACCGCCCGCGAGCAGCGCACACACCTCGTCGCCGACCTGCCAGCCTTCGACGCCCTCGCCCAGCTCCGCGATCGTGCCGGAGCACTCGAGGCCGATCGTCCCGCTCGACCCGGGCGGCGGCGGATAGTTGCCCTGGCGCTGCAGCAGGTCCGCTCGGTTGACCGCGCTGGCGGCCACGTCGAGCAGCACTTCACCGGGGCCGGGGCTGGGGTCGGGGACTTCGGTCCACTCGAGAACCTCGGGACCGCCGGGTTCGCGGGTCGTGATCGCGTACATGCGCCCGACTGTATCCCCCACCTCGCGGGTCTCCGCCGAATGCCGCATTGACGTTCCGGACACAGGGCACAAAGGTGAGCAAACATGTCATTCACCCGTAAAAGACTCATCCCGCCGGTGATCCTGGCGGCCTGCGCGACCCTGGCGCTGGGCACCACCCCGGCCGTGGCCGCGAAGAGCGACGACCTCGCGAAGCAGCTGACGAAGAAGGTGACCCTCGACGGCGTCAACCGGCACCTGATCGCGTTGCAACGCATCGCCGACGCCAACGGCGGCACACGCGCGGCGAGCACCGACGGGCACAAGAAGTCCGCCGAGTACATCGCCGGCAAGCTCGAAGCCGCGGGCTTCAGCGTCACGCGGCAGGAGTTCCCCTTCACCTACAACGAAACCCTCGCCGAAACGCTCACCGTCGACGGTGCCGGCGTGCCCGTGATCGCGATGGAGTACACGCCGTCGACGCCGGTCGGGGGCATCACCGCGCAGCTCGCCGTGGTCCCCGCCGACGCCACCCCGGGCTGCGAAGCGAGCGACTACACCGGCGTGACCGGCAAGATCGTGCTCGTGCCGCGCGGTGCGTGCCCGTTCGCGCAGAAGCAGCAGGCCGCGGCCGACGCGGGGGCGATCGGCGCGCTCATCTCCAACAACGAACCCGGCCCGCTCAACGGGACACTCGGCACCCCGGCCGACGCGCGTATCCCCACCGGCGGCCTGTCCCAGGCCGACGGCCAGGCGCTCGCCGCGAAGGACGGCGCCACCGTGCAGCTGGAGCTGCGCACCTTCCAGGAGGCACGCACCAGCTACAACGTGATCGCCGAGACGAAGACCGGTCGCAAGGACAACGTCGTGATGCTCGGCTCGCACCTCGACAGCGTCCCGGCGGGCCCGGGGATCAACGACAACGGCACGGGCTCCGCGGCTCTGCTCGAAACCGCGCTGCAGCTGGGCGCGAAGCCGAAGGTGAACAACGCTGTGCGCTTCGGCTTCTGGAGTGCCGAGGAGTTCGGGCTCGTCGGGTCCACTCACTACGTCGATTCGCTGAGCTTCGAGCAGCAGCTCGACCTCGCGCTGTACCTCAACTTCGACATGATCGGCTCGCCCAACGCCGGCTACTTCGCCTACGACGGCGACGATTCCGACCACGTCGGCGCCGGCCCCGGCCCGTACGGTTCGGCGCAGATCGAGAAGACCTTCGTCGACTACCTGACGGGCCGCGGCGTCGCCGTCGAGGGCACCGACTTCACGGGCCGCTCGGACTACGGCGAGTTCATCGCCGTCGGCATCCCGGCGGGCGGCCTCGACACCGGCGCCGAGGTGCTCAAGACCGAGGCCCAGGCCGCGAAGTGGGGCGGCACGGCGGGCATCGCGTTCGACCCGTGTTACCACCAGGCGTGCGACAACCTGGGCAATGTCGACCGCGTCGCCCTCGACCGCAACGCCGACGGGCTCGCGTGGGCGCTGGGCGTGTACGCGACCAGCACGGAGTCGGTGAACGGCGTCGCGCCGGGCAAGCCGGGCAAGGCGGCGAAGAAGCACTCCGCGCACAAGCTCGCCGCCGCCGGAGACACGGCGGCCGCTTAGGCTCCAAGCGCCCCAATGTGGCGTTCGTTGCGCTCAACGCACCGAACGCCGCATTGGGGCGCTGTCAGCCCAGGTTGTTGGTGCTGAAGGTGTTGCAGCGCGCGGGCTGACCCGAGGTGAAGCCGGTGGTGAACCACTTCTCCCGCTGCGCCGACGTCCCGTGCGTGAAGCTCGACGGGTCCGCCTGCCCGCTGCCGAGCTTCGTCTGGATGTAGTCGTCGCCGATGCGGGATGCCGTGTCGAGGGCGCTGGCGATGTCGTCCTGCGTGATGTTCTGGACCAGCGGTTTGCCGGATTCCGTCGGCGTCGTGGAGGCGTGGTTGGCCCAGACGCCGGCGTAGCAGTCGGCCTGGAGCTCGAGGCGGACGGAGCCCGACGTCGGCCCGGTGCCGGTGCCGCGCTGGGACGTGCCGGTGAGGTTCTGCACGTGGTGGCCGTATTCGTGGGCCAGCACGTACGCCTCGGTGAACAGCCCGCCCTGCGCGCCGAAGCGGGTCTTGAGCTCGTCGAAGAACGAGAGGTCGATGTACACGTCGGAGTCGGCGGGGCAGTAGAACGGGCCGGTGTCCGACGTCGCGCTGCCGCAGCCCGTGCGCACACCGCCGGTGAAGAAGCGCGTCGGCGCCTTGCGGTAGGTCTGGCCGCTGCGCGCGAACTCCTGCGACCAGTAGTCCTGCACGGAGTTGATGATCGCGACGATCGCGCAGTCGTGGTCGCGGTTCGCGTCCGCGCCGGTGTGGCACTTCTGCGAGAGCGTGGTGCTTTCCAGCTGCTGTCCGGAGCCCACGTTGTCGAGCCCCAGCCCGCTCGACGCGCTGTTGGTTCCGAGGCTCGCCCCGCCGAACTGCGAGATCAGGAAGTAGATGATCAGGCCCACCACGCCGATCCCGCCGCCCCCGATCGCCACGCGGCCGCCGATGCCACCGCCGCCACCACCGCTGCCGCGGAGGTCCTGGACCTCCGACGTGTCCAGCCCCGCGTCGTCGTCGAATTGCACAGCGGCAGCGTAACGGGCGACCCGGACAGAAGCCTGTCTGCGGGCCGTACCCCGGACACAAGCCTGGGTGCGGCCCATGCGCTGCGGGCCGCACCCAGGAACTACCGAGGTTCTTCTGTTGACGGCGGTTGGCCACCGGCCGGGCCGGCGTCCGGCGGTGCCGTCGCGGTGCCGAGGCCGCGAGGAGAGAACAACGCCAGATCGACGCCGGATGCGCGAGAAGAATGCCGAGCGCACCGTAGATGCCCACTCGTGCTGTTCACAGTCGCGACCGGTCCGTATTCAGGCCGTGCCGGCCGCGGGGACACAGCGGGCGGTCAACCGCGGGAATCACCTGCCATGCAACCACCTGGCCTTCCCGGTGGGAGGTCGGTTCGACGGTGCCCTGGCGGCCCGCCTAATACCCGATCAGCCCATCCGCTGACAAGTAGAATGCGCTTCTTCGGCCCGAGTCTCAACCGTTTCGTAACCCACCTTCGAGGGAAGCTTCCCGAGTTTTTCACCTGACCCGTCGGTTGGGTCTCGACCTGGTGCCAGGACGCGCAGCAGGTCGACCCGCCTTCTACCCTTTTGCGATGACCGACGAGCAGGCCTCGCGCTGGCTGACCGGCGTCGAGCAGCAGGCGTGGCAGATGTACATCGTCGCCTCGCTTCGGCTGCGTCAGCGCCTGCACCGCGAGCTCACCGAGGCTCACGGGGTCTCGCTCGCGGATTATGAGGTGCTCGTCTGCCTCGCCATTTACCCCGACAAACGCGTCCGGATGTCCGAGCTCGCCTACCAGCTGGGCTCCACGAAGAGCCGCCTGTCGCACCAGATCAGCAAGCTGGAGGTCGGCGGCCTCGTCCGGCGCGGCCCCGACCCGGACGACAAGCGCGGTGTCATCACCGAGCTCACCGGGGCCGGCCAGGCCCTGCTCGACGCCGCCGCCCCCACCCACGTGCGCGGCGCCCGCGAGCACCTCATCGACCTGCTCACCCCCGAGGAACAGTCCACGGTCGGCGCGGTCTTCGGCCGCGTCCTCGAACACCTGGACGACCTGGACAACCGGCGCGATACCCTGACCGACAGGGAAGCGTGGCAGAGCGGCCGAATGCAGACGCCTTGAAAGCGTCCGTAGGGAAACCTACCGGGGGTTCAAATCCCTCCGCTTCCGCAAGTGCGAGTCGAAAAAGCCGCTGAGTGCGGCTTTTTCCTTGCGCAGCATGGTCTCCGGGTCCACGTCGCCGATCACGGCGCGGACTTTCGCCGGGTCGGCGCCGAGTTGCGGCAGCCACGCTTCGTAGTCGGTGAACGAGCCGTGCTCGCCCGCAGGCTCGTGGATGTCGACGAGCGGGCCCCGCTGGGTGCTGGCGAACGAAGCCCACGAAGGGTCGGTCGCGCTGCTGTGGTCACCCGCGCTCATCAGCAGGAACGGCCGGTCCAGCCCCTCGGTCGCGGCTCGGCCGAAGCGGCCCGCGGCCGCGTTGAACACCATGCTGCCGTCGAGGTTCGCGCCGGCCACCACACGCGGGTCGGCGGCCATGACCTCGGCCGCGGTGAAGCCGCCGGCGGAGTGGCCGAACATGCCGACCCGATCGAGCCCCAGCCGGTCCAGCACGAACTCCACGTCGGCCACGCGGGTCGCGATCAGCTTCCGGTTCACCTCCTCCGAGGAAGGCGGCAGCGTGCTCGGCTCGACGCGTCCGCCGGGCAGGTCGACTGCGAGCGCGTCGTGGGTGTGGTCGAGGCTGACCACGACGTAACCCTCGCTGGCCAGCTGTTCGACCAGCACGGTGCCGAGCAGGCGCGAGCTCTGCGCGCCGGGTGAGTAGAGGAGCACGGGGTGCCGGCCGGGCAGCATCGGCGCGCCCGCGCGGGCGGGCGTCGTGAAGCCGAAGTCGAACGGACCGGCGCCCAGGGCCGAGCCGGCCTGCGCGTTCACGGCCGCGGCGATGCCGCCGGGCAGGTACGGCGCCGGTCGTCCGCCGGGCAGCGCCGGGTAGGTGAGCGTGATCATCAGTTCGCGTGGGCCGCCGGCCCACGGGTCTTCGCGCGTCCGGTCCACGAGGTAGCGGTCCTGCGTGCCGACGGCGTAGCGCCCGGTCGGCGCGGGCAGGTGCAGCCGCGGGGTGGCCGTCGCGGAGGCCGCCGTCGCAGAGACAGAGCCGAGTAAGCACAGCGCGGCGACGAAAACGGCGATCAGGGATCTTTTACGCATGCCACCGACGCTAGGGAGACAGCCGGCCCGCGCGGATCAGGAACGTCCCCGAGTCCGACCCTGAACCTGTCACCCTGGCGGACCCGCAGGTCGCACCGCGAACGCCGCAAGCGTTCCCAGGCGGAGTCAGGGCTTCTTCAGTTCCTTCAACGCCATCCGCGCCCGCACTTCCGGGCGGCGCAGCGGCGGCACGGTCGCCGGGGGCTGGCGGCGGTCCGGGAGCTCGTCCAGCAGCCGCGCGGTGATCGTCGCGATTTCCGCCACGGCCGCCTCGAACGGGTCGCGCGTGGCGTCCGAAAGCGACTGCACACCGGTCACCTTGCGGACGTACTGGCGTGCTGCCGCTTCGATCTCTTCGGTTGTCGCGGACGGTTGGAGTCCGCGCAGCGTCGTGATGTTTCGGCACATGCGTGACAGGGTACGTCCCTTTGGGAGCCCTCATCACACTGTCGGGCCATCCTCGTTGACTCCGCCAGACGCGCTTGGGCAGTCTCGATGAAGTGCCCCTCAGACCACGTTCGCTGCGTCCCGCCCGCCCCGCCGCCACTCAAGAAGTCCCTGAAGACACACCGATTCCCGAACAGGTCTGGCAGCGCGTGCCCGCCGATGAACTGGTCACGCTCGTTTCCTCGATTCTCGTGGCACACGATTTTGCCGACGATCGCGCGCGAATGGCCGCGGAAGCCTTGTGCCACGGCGATCTCACGGGATCGCCCGACACCGGCGTCGTGGAGTTGCTGCGAATTCACCTGCCCGCTTTGGAAAACGGTGAGGTCGCCCCGCGCGCCGAGCCGTTGATGATCGCCGACCGCGGTGCCGCCGCGCTGATCGACTATCGCCGAGCGACGGGCCTGTGGGCCGTCGGCGACGCGATGGACCGCGCCGTGACGCGGGCCGGGCGCTTCGGCGTCGGGCTGATTTCGATGCGGGGCGTGGGGCCGTTCGGTCGCGTCGGGCACTACGCCGCGCGCGCGTTGCCCCACGGGATGATCGGCCTGGTGATGGCCGCCGGCGAGGTCGGCGCGGGCCACCCGCTCGGCATGGCCGCGCCTGCCGGCGCCTACCCGGAGTTCGTGCTCGACGTCGACCTGGGCGACGCCTCGCGCAACCCGCAGTTCGCGGGCTTCGCGCTGCTCGTGGACGTGCTGGCGGGCGTGCTCTCCGGCGTCGCCGACCACGAGAACGACACGGGCCTGCTCGTGCTGGCAATCGCGCCCACGACGCTGCGCAGCGCCGACGGCTTCTACCGCGCGGCCAGCGCGTTGTTCGGCAGCATGCTCGGCTGGGAAGGCGGCAAGCCGATCCGCTACCCGGGCTGGCGCGAGGCCCAGTACCTCGAACAATGTCGCGCGCTCGGCGTCCCGCTCAGCGCGCCGGTGCGGCGTCAGCTCGATTCGCTGGCGCTCGGGCTGGGCCTGCCGCCGATGACCAGCATGGGCTAGCGCGCGAGCGTCACCCGTCCGCGGTCGCCACCGACGGCCACCACGTCGCCGTCGGAGAGCTGGCGGCCGCGGCGGGTCTCGACCTCGTCGTTCACGGTGACCTCTTCGTTCTCGATGAGGTCCTTGGCGTGGGCGCCGTCCTCGGCGAGGCCGGCCAGCTTCAGGAACTGGCCGAGCCGGATCGGTTCGCCGGTGATGGGCACGTCACGCACGGGCTCGCTCATACGCCGCATCATCCGCCATCGGCGCTCACGGGCGCGAAGTGGCTTGCCGGTACAGCGCGGTGACGTCGTCGTCGAAGTAGCTGGAGTACGACACGTCGTCGGTGTCGCCGCCGGTCTCGAAGCCGCCGACCACGCCGACGACGGTGCCGAGCTTCGTGTGCGGGTCGGCGTCGGCCACGAACGGGCCGCCGCTGGTACCGGTGGCGAAGCCGCCGCAGTCCACGCGCAGCTGGAAGGTGTCCTGCTTCGACGTGGTCGTGGTGCAGACGGCGGGGACGTCGGAGCCGTCGGGGTAGCCGGTGACCGTCACGGCGCGCGCGAACGGACCGTTCGTGCCGAGCCGGTTCGCGCCCGTCACGGTCTCGAGCGGTCCGCTCGCGCCAGTCTGGTGCGCGGTGGCGAAGCCGACGTCGAGGTCGGGGTCGGAGTCGCCGGCCCAGCCTTGAGCCACGAGCTCGTCGCGGACGGCCCAGAAGCCGAAGGGGGCCACGCCGTCGTGGAAGCCGGGGGCGAAGGTGACGCCGGTGAAGTACGTGCCGCCCGCACCATCGTGGAGGCAGTGGGCGGCGGTGAGGAGCTCGTCGCCGCGGTCGCTGTGGACGACGCTCGCGGTGCAGTAGTGGGAGCCGTCGAGGAACAGCGCGCCGACGGCCGCGTCGTCGGGCCGCGCGGGCGTTTGCGCTGGTGACACGCGGTGTCCGGCGATGGCCACGACGGTCCCCGTCGCGCCGAGCAGCACGACCGCGCCCAGCGCGAGCACCACCGGTGCCCGCCGCATCCATCCTCCCGAAGATCGCTCCCGCCACTAGTATCCAAAACCTGGAGCACCGGACGAGGGGAGCGGCGATGAAGGAGTTCACCGACAAGGTCGCGGTCATCACCGGAGCGGGCTCGGGCATCGGCCGCGCGCTCGCGCTCGGGCTGGGCCTGCGCGGCGCGCGCCTGGCACTGTCCGATGTGGACGCCGAGGGCCTGGAGAGCACGGTCGAGGCGGCGAAGGCTCAGGGTGCGGACGTGCGGGGCTACTCGCTCGACGTCTCCGACCGTGCCGCCGTGCTCGCGCACGCGGACGAGGTGGCCAGTGCGTTCGGCCGGGTCAACGTCGTGGTCAACAACGCGGGTGTCGCGCTGGGCGCCACCGTGGAGGACATGACGTTCGAGGACTACGACTGGCTGATGGGAATCAACCTCGGTGGTGTCGTCAACGGGACCAAAGCGTTCCTGCCGCACCTCATCGGCTCCGGCGACGGACACCTGGTGAACATTTCGAGCGTGTTCGGATTCGTCGGTGTGCCCACTCAGAGTGCGTACAACGCGGCGAAGTTCGCCGTTCGCGGATTCACCGAGGCGTTGCGGGAAGAAATGCTTGCGGCGCGTCATCCGGTGGCTGTGAGCTGCGTGCACCCGGGCGGCATCAAGACCAACATCGCCCGCCACGCGCGCGGCGGCGGCGACGGCGACCAGGAGGCCGCGGCGGCGGGCTTCGAGAAAATTGCCCTGACCACACCGAAGAAGGCCGCCGAAACGATCATCCGCGGGGTGGAACGGCGGTCGGCCAGGATCCTCATCGGACCCGACGCGTACGTCATCGACGCCATCCCGCGCGTGCTCGGGTCGGCGTATCAGCGGCCGCTCGCGACTATGGCGCGGCTCGGCTTCAAACGGATGGGCAAGAACTGAATCACGCCCGACGTGCGGGAGTTCGGCCGGCGCTTATAGTTGCCGTCACCCAATGGAGTTGCCTTTCTGACAAACCCGTCGGAAATGCATCAGAATGCTGACGTCCATCCGAGTGCCCGTACCCCGGAGGTACCTCCCATGCTGCGCACCGCCGAGCGACGCGCGACCTCGCCCGCCGATGAGCTGCTCGACCGCACGGGCATCCTCGCGGCGAGCGTGCCGCGCGGGCGCCGCAGCCCGGAGGACACCCAGCCGATCCCCGTGGTGCCCGCCCTCCTGCCCATCGCCGGCGACGGGGCCAGCGCCACCGTGCTCGCGCCTCTCGCCACTGCTCCTTTGCGCCCGCGCGCCGTCGCCCGCCGCCGCACGCGCGGCTGGGTTGCCGGCACCGCGGCCCTGGCCCTGCTCGCCCTCGGCTGGTTTGCCGGCGGCCTGTTCTCGGGCTCTTTCATCGGCCGCACCACCGACGACGTCGCCGTCCCGACCGACCAGCACGAACTCGTCGCCCCGGCGGCCCCTCCGGCTCCCGCCTCGACGCCTGCCGCGCCCGTCGCGCCCCCGGCCGCCCCGGTGACCGTGTACGTCCCGGTCCCCGACCACAAGGCCGCCACCCCCGCGAAACAGCACGTCGCCAGCCGTCCCACCACTCCCCGAACCTCCGGCAGCGGCTCCGACCACCGCCCCACCTCCACCCCGGACGACGAAGACCTCCGCTCCGACACCAAGTCCACCCCGGCCAAGTCGCCGGCCGCCACGAAGTTCGACCAGTACATGTCGCAGTGGCAGCCGTGGATCGACCTGGCGGACCGGATGTCGCGTCGCTGACCAGCGGTTTCCTTCTCTCCAGTCGGGGTCAGCCGATCCAGACGTATTCGTGTTCCGGGCGCCCCGTCGCGCCGTAGCGGAGGCGCATTTCCACCGCGCCCGAGTCGGCCAACGCGGTGAGGTAGCGCTGAGCCGTGGCGCGCGCCATGCCGAGCTCGCCTGCGACCTCCGCGGCCGACAGGGGCGCGCCCGACGTTCGCAGTTGCTCCGAGACCAGCCGGGCCGTCGTGGTGGACTGGCCCTTCGGGGTGGTCGCGCGGTCTTGGTCGTGCAGGGCGCGGTAGGCGCGGTCGACGTCGTCCTGGGTGAAGGGGCGCTCGGTGGTCACCTGAGTGCGAAAGCGGGCGTACGCCGTGAGCCGTTCGGCCAGCTGGCGCGTAGTGAAGGGCTTGATCAGGTAGTTCAGGGCGCCGGCGCGGATGGCGGCGGTGATGGACGCCGCGTCGGTCGCGGCGGAGAGGACGATGGTGTCCGTGGCGAGGTCCGGGAGAACGGACAGGCCGGGCTCGTCGGGCAGGTAAACGTCGAGCAGCACGAGATCCGGCGTCAGCTCGCGCACGCGAGCGCGCGCCTCCGCGGCGGTATGCGCGATGCCCGCGACGGTGAAGCCCGGCACCTCCGCCACGAACCCCGCGTGGACGCCCGCCACGCGGAAGTCGTCGTCGACGATCAACGTGCGGATCATTCCGAAGCCTCCACGAGCAGATCGGGCAGTTTCGCGACGAACAGGGCGCCCGCCGCCTCGCCGCCGGCGTCGGCGAGCCAGACGTCCCCGCCGCGAGCGCCGGCCGCCTGGTGCGCGAGGGCGAGGCCCAGCCCGTGGCCGGGCGTGAGTTTCGTCGACACGCCTTCGTCGAACAGTGTGTCACGCAACGGCTCCGGCACACCCAGGCCACTGTCCACAACGGACACATGCAATGCCGCACCCTCCGCGAACAGCCCGACCTCCACCGTCGCCGGCCGCCGCGGCCCCATGCGGGCGGCGTGCAGGGCGTTGTCCACGAGGTTGCCGATCACGGTCCCCGTCGCGACGGGGTCGGTCACCGAGCCGCGTACGAACGAGTCGTCCGCCAGCTTGAGCTCCACGCCCTTTTCCAGCCCCTGTTCGGATTTCGCCACCAGCAACGCCTGCAGGTACGGGTCGCGCACCGCGTCACCACCCAGCGGCGCCGAGCGCGCCGTCGTCGTCTCGGTCAGCGTCTGCAGGTACTCCTCGGCCTCGGTGTGGTGCCCGAGCTGCAACAACCCCGACAACGTGTGCAGCCGGTTCGCGAACTCGTGCCGCTGCGCGCGCAGGCCGTCGGACAGTGAGCGGATGCCGTCGAGCTCACGGCTGAGCGTGTCGAGGTCGGTGCGGTCGCGGAACGTCAACACGGTCCCCAGCGCCCGATCCTCCCGCCGCACCGCACGCGAGTTCATCACCAGCACACGATTTCCTGCCACGGCAAGGAGATTGTCCACCGGCAGGCCCTCGGCTACCGCTCTGTGCAGCCGCGGAGAAAGGTCGAGGTCGGCCAGGTCGGCACCCACCGGCAGTTCCGTGTCGAGCAGGCGCGCGGCCTCCTCATTGCGCACGGTGACCCGCCCTCGCGCGTCCACCGCGAGCACTCCCTCGCTGATGCCGTGCAGCACCGCTTCGCGCTCGTAGAGCAGTTCGGTCAGTTCATGCGGTTCGAGCCCGTGGGTGACCCGGCGCAACCGGCGGTTCAGCAGCGCTGAGGCGCCGGCCCAAGCAATAGCGCGAAACCGGCGAAGCCCAGGGTCAGCACCAGCAACCGGTTGAAGTCGCTGGTCAGTTCGTCCACATCGAAGCCGACGCTTACTTCGCCAACAACTCGTGAACCCTGCCAGATCGGCGTTTTGCTGCGCACCGAAACACCGAGCTTGCCGCGCTGAACTGCGCTGACCACGTCGTTCCCGGCCAGAGCCTCGTCGGCGGAGGTACTCACCTTTTGCCCGATCAGCCCCGGCGTGGGGTGCGCCAGGCGGATCCCACGATCGTCGGTGATCACCACGAAAAGCGCGTCGTTGGTGTCAACGGTGTCCAGCACCAGCTGTTCCAGCGGTCCGCCTTGTTTGCGGGCCGCCGCGGCTTCGACCACGTCCGGATCAACCGCGACTGACTTCGCGATCGCCAGAGCCCGCTGGCCGTACTGCTCGGCCGTTGTCGTGCGCAGGAGCCAAGTCACGAGCGCGACGCCGAGCCCCACCACCAGCACCACCACCCCGATCTGCAACAGCAGGACCTGGCGGGTGAACCGCATGCGTTCGAACAACGCCCACTTCGGCATGCCAGGCAACATACCTCCAGCTCAGGGCCGTGCGCGAAATGAGCAAAACGTGGAGAACGAGCAGAGCGCACGCAGAACGTCGACAAGCTTCCCGGGCTCTTGATGCGCACTTAACCTGCGTCGCAGTCCCCACCGTGACGAAGGAGTCACCACGATGGCGCCACCCCTCATCGAACTCGAGCACGCGACCAAGAGGTTCCCCAGCGGCTCCGGATCCGTGCACACCGCGGTCCGCGACCTGACCATGACCGTGCAGCCGGGCGAGTTCGTCGCGGTCGTCGGTCCCACCGGCTGCGGCAAGTCGACCACGTTGTCCCTGGTCAGCGGCCTGCAGCCCGCGTCGGCCGGCAGCGTCCGCGTGAACGGCGCCGAGGTGCGGTCCATTCCGGACGGTGTCGGCTACATGTTCCAGACCGACGCCGTGATGCCGTGGCGCTCGGTGCTCGACAACGTCGCCTCCGGCCCGCGCTTCCGCGGAGTGTCCAAAGCGGACGCTCGCGAAAAGGCCCGCGACTGGATCGGCCGAGTGGGGCTCGAAGGCTTCGAGAAGTACTACCCGCACCAGCTTTCCGGCGGCATGCGCAAGCGCGTCGCCCTCGCGCAGACACTGGTCACCGACCCGAAGATCCTGCTGATGGACGAGCCGTTCTCCGCGCTCGACGTGCAGACCCGCGCCCTCATGCAGGACGAGCTGCTGCGCCTGTGGTCCGGTTCCGGCGCCGCGGTGATCTTCGTGACGCACGACCTCGACGAGGCCATCGCGCTCGCCGACAAGGTCGTGGTCCTGACCACGAGCCCGGCCACGGTGAAGGACGTCTTCGAGATCCCGCTGGAGCGCCCGCGCAAGGTCGAGGACCTGCGCCTCACCGAGGAGTTCCGCTCGATCTACTCCGACATCTGGGAATCGCTGCGCGGCGAGGTCGACAAGGCCCGCCAGAAGGGGGCGACCAGTGTCGCTTGATCTGATCGTCCCGCCGTCCAACCCGAACCCGCGGATCGAAAACGAAGCGAGCATCATCGCGCGCCAGAAGCTCAAAACCAAGGCGCGCCGGCGCAACATCTGGTTGCTGCGCCTGGCGATCGTCGTGGTGTGGCTCGGCAGCTGGGAGCTCGCCGGCCGCTACTGGATCGACCCGTTCTTCTACTCGATGCCGTCGAAGATCTGGGAACGGCTCGTGGAGTGGTTCACGACCGGCACCGACTTCGGCTCCATCTGGTACCAGATCCTGGTGACGGTCGAGGAAGCCGTGCTCGGGTTCGTGCTCGGCGCGATCCTAGGCGTGGTATTCGGGGTCGTGCTGGGCCGCAGCCAGTATCTCGCCGACGTGCTGGCCCCGTTCATCAAGGCCGCCAACGCTTTGCCACGCATCGTGCTCGCGGCGCTGTTCGTGATCTGGTTCGGCCTCGGCATGTCGTCGAAGGTCGCGACGGTCGTGGTGCTCGTGTTCTTCGCGGTGTTCTTCAACGCCTTCACCGGCGCCCGCGAGGTCGACCGCAACCTGATCGACAACGCCCGCATCCTCGGTGCTTCGCGCTGGGCCGTGCTGCGCTCGATCGTGCTGCCGAGCGCGACGTCGTGGATCCTCTCTTCGCTGCACGTCGCGTTCGGTTTCGCGCTGATCGGTGCGGTCGTCGGCGAGTACACCGGCGCGAAGGCCGGCATGGGCTTTCTGATCGCCAATGCGCAGGGCACCTTCGACACCGCCGGCGTCTACGCGGGCATGCTGATCGTCACCGTCGTCGCACTGCTGGCGGAATGGGGCATCGGCACGGCGGAATCGCGGCTGCTGCGCTGGCGCCCGCAGATCACCACCCAGGCCGGCGCGGTGATCTGATGCGTCTGAAAAGGACACTCGCGGTCGCCACCGCGTTGCTCACCCTCGCCGGGGTCACGGCGTGCCGCGACTCGCGCCAGATCGACCTCGGCAGCGGCGGCAAACCGCACCTGAAGATCATGATCGGCGGTATCTCCAAGGTCATCTACCTGCCGGGCCAGCTCGCGCAGCAGCTCGGCGAGTACCAGAAGCAGGGCCTCGACGTCGAGCTGTTCGACCAGCCGTCGGGCGCGAACGCGGAGACGTCGCTCCTGGCCGGCGAGGTGCAGGCCGTGGTCGGGTTCTACGACCACACGATCGACCTCCAGGCCAAGGAGCAGTGCCTCACGAGCGTGGTGCAGTTCTCGAACGTGCCGGGTGAGGCCGAGATGGTCGCGTCGGCCAAGGCGCCGCAGATCCAGTCCGGAAAGGACTTCCGCGGCAAGAACCTCGGCGTGACGTCGCTGGGTTCGTCCACGGACTTCCTCACCAAGGCGCTCGCGAGCCGCGGCGGTGTCGATAGTAAGGACTACACGCCGGTCAAGGTCGGCGCCGGGCAGACGTTCATCTCCGCGCTGCAGCAGGGTTCCATCGACGCCGGCATGACCACCGACCCGACGATCGCGCAGCTCACCAACACCGGCCAGGCCAAGATCCTCTACGACATGCGCACGGTGGAGGGCACGCGCGCCGCGCTCGGCGGGCTCTACCCGGCCAGCTCGCTCTACATGAGCTGCGAGATCGTGAAGCGCTACCCGGACATCGTGCAGAAGCTGGCCAACGCGTACGTGGATTCGCTGCGGTGGCTCAAGAACCACACGGCGGAGCAGGTCGCCGACGTGATGCCGCCGTCGTTCGCGGGCGGGGACAAGGCGTTGTACGTGAAATCGCTCAAGGACAGCCTGCCGATGTTCACTTCGGACGGACGCATGGACCCGGCGGGGGCGCGGAACGTGCTCAACGTGCTCGGCGCGTCGTCGAGCAACGTGAAACCGAAGAAGGACCAGATCGACCTCTCGAAGACCTACACCACCCAGTTCGTGGCCGCCGCGCTCACGCGCTCGGCGCGGTAGTCCACTCGTGTCCGTCCTTCGGCGCGGAGGACGGGCACACCGTGGCGGCCGCCTCGCCTTCCCGGGGCGGCCGTCACGGACTTCGGTGCACAGAAGGGAAATTCGGGACATATTGGTGAAGTTTTCCCGAGCTGTGAAGACCCTTCGAAAGTAGCTACCCACCTGCTCACGCGAATCCAACACTTGTTACCGGTGCGCACCGCCTGTAACACCCCGAGTCCCCATCGGTGATCAGATTGGATCCGCATGAACTCCCTCCTCTCCTCACGGACCGCGCGGATGCTGGCCGTTACTGCGGCCGCCGCGGCGAGCATCGCGGCCGCGGCCGGCGTCGCCACGGTCAGCACGCCGTCGTTCGGCTCGTTCCACGGCCAGAGCTTCTCGGGTGGCAACTGGGGCGGCTACGTGAGCTTCGGCAGCTTCACGACCGCGACCGCGAGCTGGACGGAACCGTCGGTGACCTGCCGATCCAGCAACGACCTGTTCGCCCCGTGGGTCGGCATCGACGGTGACGGATCGTCCACTGTGGAGCAGACAGGCGTGGCCACGGACTGCTCCAGCGGCCGCCCCGTCTACCAGGCCTGGTACGAGATGTACCCGGCGGCGCCGGTGTACTACTCGTCCTCGACCGCCCCGGTCAGCGCCGGTGACCACATCTCCGCGACGGTCACGCGCACGGGGACGAACACTTACAAGCTGGACATCAGCGACACCACCAAGGGCTGGTCGAAAACGATCAGCAAGTCGCTGAGCTCCCAGCACGCGTCGGCGGAAGCCATCATCGAGTCGCCCACCGACTCGTACCCGTCGATCTCGGGTGGGATCTCGTTCACCGGCGTGAAGTTCAACGGGCAGAGCCTCGCGTCGACCAGCCCCGAGGGCCTGGACGCCGACGACCGCGGTTCCGGCACGTTCAGCCCGGGCGCCATCGGCTCGGACGGCCAGAGCTTCACGATGACGCGCCACTGACGTCCGGTCCGGTCCGCGGGGGTCGCTCCGCGGACCGGGTCAGCGCGTGAACCCGTACGACCGCTCGACGCGCGCCACCTGCACTTCGAACTCCTCGTACCAGTCGGCGCGGCCCCGCCGGCGGCTCTCGGTGTGCTCGAGGTTCCTCCGCCAGCCGACGATGGCCTCCTCGTCCCGCCAGTACGACACGGTGATGCCGAGGCCATCGTCGCGTGCAGACTGCTCTCCCAGATAGCCGTCCTGCTCCGCCGCGAGTTTTGACATCTCGGCGGCGCGCTCGGCGTAGCCATTGTCGCCTTCGGTGCGGCGGGACGTGAAGATGACCGCGTAGTACGGGGGCTCGGGCATGCTCGGTGTATACCCGGTTTTCGGCGTGTGCCGCGAGGGCTTTTACCCCTGTAGCGCACCGACCGCCCACGCGAACACCATCACGGCGAGCAGCAGCGACACTCCGGCCTGCACCATCATCGTCAGCTTCGCCCAGATCCGCAGCGGCATGACGTCGGTGGGGCTGAAGGCCGTGGAGTTCGTGAAGGAGAGGTACAGGTAGTCGGCGTAACGCGGCTCCCAGTCCTCGCTCGCGAGCTCCGGGCTGTCCATCTGCGGGAACTGCAGATCGGGGAACTCGGACCGCCCCTTCGCCCGGCGCGCCGGCCCGCCGCGGTCGAACTCCCAGTACCAGAGTGAAAAGACGACGATGTTCGTCCAGTACACGATCGCGCCACTCACCAGCACCTGCGGCGCGTGCCCACTGAACGACCCCTGCACGATCCCCAGCACCAGCCGCACCGCCGACGCCGCCGTGGTCGCGCTCACCACCGCCAGCAGCACCAACGACACGATCCGCTCGACCCGGCTGAACTCACCCATCCGCCCGGGGTTGATGAGCAACAACGCGACGAGCAACAGCACCGACACCGCGGGCAACACCCACCACGGCCTCAACACCACCCGGTCCGGCAATGCCAACTGTAACGCGAGCGTCCCCACCACCACCGCGGCCGCCGGCCAGCGCGTCTCCCCGGCGGTCACCCTCCGCCACGCCGGCAGGGCACCGGCTCCATGTGAGTCCACGGGGGTCACGGTAGGGCGGTGGGGGTGGTGGTGCAGCACGTGGTGGTGGATGCCTGAAGTGTCTTGCCGGGCTGGTTGTCCAGTTGTCCACAGCCAGGCCGAGTTGTGGACAACTGGGGCCCCTGGCCCCCAATTTGCGTTTTCTGTCCCACTCCGCCGGTAGAATTGGCATGGGGACGCCCCCCTCGGGAGGGCGGGGGCTGTGTCTCGGGCGGCCGGAGGCGGGGCAACAAAGCGCGCAGGCTGGCAGCACCGCGGCGTCTCAGTGCCGAGAGCTACAGCACCGCCGCGAAAGCGTCATACGCCCGCTGATCAAACAACACAAACCGCACAAACTCGAACGCCGACGTATCGGCATCCCGAACCGTCGACACGGCGATCCGCGCCGCGTCCTCGAGCGGCCATTGGTACACGCCCGTCGAGATGGCGGGAAAAGCGATCGTCCGGGCGCCGAGGGAGGCGGCCACCGCGAGGGAGTTGCGGTGGCAGTCCACCAGCAGAGAAGACCGGTCTTCCGCGGCAGACCACACCGGTCCCACCGTGTGCACCACCCACCGGGCCGGCAGCCGGCCCGCGGTAGTCGCCACGGCTTGGCCCGTCCGAAGGCCCTTCCCATAATGGCCGGCGCGCAAAGCCCGGCACTCGGCCAGGATTTCCGGGCCGCCCTTGCGGTGGATGGCGCCGTCGACTCCGCCGCCGCCCAGGAGGGAGGAGTTGGCGGCGTTGACGATGGCGTCGACGGGTTGTTCGGTGAGGTCGCCGAGGGTCAGTTCGAGGGGGGCCATCCGAAGACCCTGTCACGAAACCGCCGCGTCGCCCGACGGGAGGTGGCGGCCGACGTCCGCCCGCCCCCGTGCGCCCAGTTTGCGGAGGACCTTCGCCACGTGTTGTTCCACCGTGCGTGGCGACAGGAACAAGCCGTCGGCGATTTCGCGGTTCGTGCGGCCCTCGGCGAGCATGCGGGCGACCTCGCGTTCGCGCGGGGAGAGTTCGCGGCCGTAGCCGCGGCGGCCGCGTGACGAAGGGGCCCAGGCGCCGTGCTCGCGGAGCAGGTGGTGGCAGCGGCCGGCGTCGCGGGTGGCGCCGAGGCGTTCGTAGGCGCGGGCGGCGGCGGAGAGCGCGTCGACGGCTGGGCGTTGGCCCGCCAGCAGGCGCAGGCAGGCGGCGCGCTCGACCATCGACGTCGCCAGATAGGGCATCGGCAGGCGCGCGTACGCGGCGGCCGCGGCGTCGAAGCCTGCCGCCGCGGCCAAGTGTTTGCCGCGGGCGCCCGTCAAGATCGCGCGGCCCGCGGGCAGGGCGGCCGCGGCCAGTGGCGCGTCGCGGCCGGTGATGCCGCGTGCGAACTCCTCCACGAGAGCGTCGGCGTCCGACCAGCGGCCCGCCCGCGCGAACGCCTCGGCCGCCGCCGGCACCAGCGACGCCGCCCACACCCACACGCCCTTGCGCCGTGCCGCGTCCACGGCGACCTCGGCGACGGCACAAGCGCCCGCCACGTCGTCGCTCGCCAGCAGGATCCCGATCCGCACCGACGCGGCCGAAAGCACCACGGGGATCGGCCCGTCGGCCGGAACCGAAGCACGCGCCAAATGTTCCGCGGCCGCGGCGAACTCGCCTCGCACGGCCGCCAAACCGCCGAGCACCAGCGAAGTCTCCATCACGATCCGCCTCAGCTCCGGGTACCGCGAACGCACGTCCTCCGCCGTCTCCGCGAGCCCGTCCCACTCGCCGCGGAACCACGCCAGCCGCGCGTGTGTGCCCTGGATCAGGCCGATCGCGTACAGTGCGCCCGCGTCCGAAGCGCGCCGCGCGCCCTCCTCGACGAGCCGCGTGGCCCGGTCGAGATGCCCGGCCCACGACTGCGCGTCGGCCAGGTTGCACCACAGCCGCGCCAGCTGCACGCGCTCGGCCACGCTGTCGCCGACGTCCGGCAGCGTCTCGAACTCCGGCCACGCCGAGCCGTCGCCGAGGTGCGAAGCGTTGGTGATCCGGTCGACGGTCAACGCCAGCCGCAGCTCCGGGTCCGTCAGTCCGGAGTGGACTTCCCGCGCCCGCCGCATCCAGCCTTCGTGCCACGACAGGGGAGTGAGCCCGTCGATGGGCTGCGCCAGCAGGTTGATGCCGCGCGCCTCAAGCTCCGGCCGGTCCACGAGCTCGGCGACGGCGCGCTCCACCTCCTCGCGCCCGCGTTCCAGCCGCCCGATCGTGCGTACCAGCAGCAGGCCGAGCGACAGCCGGATCGTCCCGCGCACGGTCGGCGGCAGCGGCCGGTCCTCCAGTACGCGTTCCAGCGTCTCGATCACGTCCGGCCGAAAACCGCGCAGGGCCACCTGGCTCAGCTTCGTGGCGAGCCGCCCGACGTCGTCCGAAGCCGACAGCACAGCCTGCAGCAGGTCGATCGCGCGCGAGGTCTCGCCGTGGACGATGGCCTCGTCGGCGGCCACTTCCGCGTAACGAAGCCATTTCTCCGTGCGTCCGGCCGCGAAAGCGTGCTGCGCCAGCAGCAATGGCGACGGTGCCGGCAACGCGCCCAGCACCCGCATCGATTCGGTGTGCAGCAACGTCCGCTCCGGGCCGCTCACCGTGTCGTACACGGCCTTGCGCGCCAGCGGATGCCGGAAGCCGTAGCGGTTTTCACCCAGCTCGGCCACCAAACCGCCGGCCAACGCGGCCAGCAACGCCGCCCGGAGTGACTCCTCACCGAGCCCCGCGACCTCGGCCAACGTCGCCGGCTCCGCGGGTTCCGCCAGCACCGCCGCGGCCCGCGTCAGCTGCGCCGCCTCCGCCGGCAGCGCGGCCAGCCGCTCCATCACGGACTCCCGCAACGGCGCCGGCACTTCCAGGTTCTCCAGCAGCCGATCCGACAGCCCCTCGCCGGCCGGCAGCGGCACGTCCCGCAACGCCCGCAACGTTTCCTCGACCACGAACGGGATCCCACCCGTGCATTCGTGCAGCTTCGTCGCGAACTCGTCACTCACGCGTGGCAGCTCGAGCACGTGCACGGCCATCGCCCGCACTGCAGCGACGTCCAGCGGCCCGAGTGTGACGCGTGCCGTGTGGACACTCGGCGCCGCCCGCACCGGCGCGCCCAGCGGCCCCGGCCACGGCTGCGCGCCCGTGCGGTAAGCGGCCACCACGGCCAGCTCCGGCGGCAGGTCGGCGGCGAGGAACCGCATCAGGTCGCAGGTGCCCTCATCGGCCCACTGCAGGTCGTCGACCAGCAGGATCGTCGGTCCACAAGCGACGAACAGCTCCCGCACGGCGCGGAACACGCGGTGCCGCTGCGCGCCCGGGTCGTCCAGCGGCTCGGGCGTCGGCGGCAGCCGGTCGGCCAGCTCCGGCAGCAGCGGCCGCAGCACGCCGGCCACGGGGCTCAGCGGTCCCAGTGGACGCTCGCCCGCCGCATGCAACGCCTCCAGCACCGGTCCGTACGGAAACGGCTCACGCAGCGGCTGGCAAACGCCCCGCAGCACGCGGCCGTCGGCGAACTCGGGCCGTCGCGCCAGCTCCGCCAGCAAGCGCGAGCGGCCCATCCCGGGTTCACCCTCCACCAGCACGGCGGCCGGTCGGTGGGTGAGTACCTCGGCCACCGCGGCGAGCTCCTCGCCCCGGCCCGCGAAAGCCGTCGGCCCAGTGCGCACGGTGACCGAGGTCGGACGGGGGACGGCCTGCCACATGTCGACCTCCCTGCACGCTTGTCCGTTTCGCCGGGAGCCTAAGCAGCGTTCGGCCACCCGTAAACCAGCCGACGACCTGCATCTGCGCACCCGGCTCACACGTCTGCGTACACAGCGTCACCGGTTGGCAGACGGATCTTCGGCCCAGGATCACCATGCGTACGAAACTTCGGGCATCCCCTCGTTCCAGGGGTGCATGACCCGTTCCGGCCGCTGAAAGAGCTACGGAAAGTAGTTGCCGGAATCCCTACTTATGGACGGTGCCGCGAGTGAAAATGGTGCCGATACGGCGTCTGGAGCAGGGCGTTCGGCCAAGGGGATTGCGTATACCTATCCGCGCCGAGCCCTTATTGCAGTGGACTGGACCACCCTGCACGCTCTCACCCCGGGGGAAGGGATGCGCCGCGTGGCCGCACCGGTGCCGCGCGTAATCACGAGGGAGAAGCATGAAGATCATCAGATTCCTCGGTATCGCCGCCGTCGCCGCCGCGACGGCGGGCACGATGGCCGCGGTCACGAGCCCGGTCGCGGGCGCCACCT
Source organism: Amycolatopsis sp. 2-15 (assembly GCF_030285625.1). Taxonomy (NCBI): domain Bacteria; kingdom Bacillati; phylum Actinomycetota; class Actinomycetes; order Pseudonocardiales; family Pseudonocardiaceae; genus Amycolatopsis; species Amycolatopsis carbonis. Next base: position 1,324,472 of record NZ_CP127294.1, on the reverse strand, counting down.
TGTTGAACCCCGACATGGTGCCGGCGATGCAGCGTGACCTCGGTCTGACCCACGACCAGGCCGTCGCCCGGCTCGCCGCCGAGGACTCCGCCACGAAGGTGGGCCAGGCGCTGGAAACCGCGCTCGGCGACAGCTTCGGCGGCGCGAGCTACGACGCGGCCACGGGCAAGGCGCGCGTCGGCGTGACGGACGCTTCGCTCGTGGAGAAGGTGCGCGCGGCGGGCGCGGAGGCGCAGGTCGTGCGCTTCAGCGAGCGGCAGCTCGACTCCAGCGTGGCCAAGCTCAACGCGGGCGAGAAGACCGCTCCGCAGTCGGTCACGGCGTGGGGTGTGGACCCGGCGTCGAACCGCGTGACGATCACCGTCCTCAAGGGACAGCGGGCCGCGGCGGAGAAGTTCGCCCGCCAGTCCGGTGTGGACACTTCCTCGCTGGAGGTGACGGAGACCGCCGCCAAGCCACAGCTGCACTACAACGTGCTCGGCGGTGACGCGTACTACATCGGCGGTTCGTCGCGCTGCTCCGTCGGCTTCTCCGTGAACGGCGGCTTCCTCACCGCCGGCCACTGCGCTGCGCTCACCGGCGGGGGCGCGCTAACCGGCTACAACCGTGTGTCGATGGGCTCGTTCTCCAGCTACCGCTTCCCGGGCAGCGACTACGCGTTCGCGCGGGTCAACAGCAGCTGGACCCCGGTCGGCCAGATCAACAACGGCACCCGCGTGACGGGCTCGACGGCCGCCGCCGTGGGTGCGTCGATCTGCAAGTCGGGCTCCACCACGGGCTGGACCTGTGGCACGATCCGCGCCAAGAACCAGACCGTGCGCTACCCCGAGGGCACTGTCAGCGGCATGGTGCTCACCAACGCCCGCTCCGACCACGGCGACTCGGGCGGCTCGTTCATCTCCGGCAACCAGGCGCAGGGCCTGCTTTCCGGCGGTGACACGGTGAACACGTACTACTACCCCGTCACCAGCGCCCTTTCCGCGACCGGCACAACGCTCGTGCGCGGCTGACCCTGAAACAGAAGAAGGGCGGATCGAGTGCCTCCAGAGCACTCGAGCCGCCCTTCTCCCTTTACCGCCGCGGGATCGGCAGTTTGTGGGGTCAGACGTTGCTGATCTCCTCGATCAGTCCGTCGATGTCGAAGTTCTCGCTCTCGGTGCCGAGCGGAACCAGTTCGTAGGAGGACTCCAGGAAGTTCTCGATGTCCTCGCGCTCCAGCTCGAACGACGCGTACCCGTCGGGTGACTCGATCTCCAGCGTGAGCATCGCCGGGTCCTCGGACAGATCGGGTCGGATGCGCACATCGCCCAGCCCGGCCGGCTCCTCGAGCCCGGTCACGAGCAGGTCACGTGCGAACGTCCACTCGATCCACCGGCCGCGCTCGGTCCGGAACGCGACGGTGACCGCGAACGGCTCCGCGCAGTGGTAGGACAGGCGGGACAGCACCGGCGTGGTGCTCTCGTTCAGCAACACGAACTGGGTCTGGTGTACGGCGTCGGTGTGCACGGCTGCTCCTGGTGTTTCCTCCGGTGGTTCGCGCCCTGCGAACTGGTCGGCAAGGAGATGATCAGCTTCGGCTCTCGTGACGCCGGTTTCCCGCCATTCACGCGATCGGCTGCATCCGTCCTCTGTGGCGTAACACGGACCACATACCCCTTGCGTTCGACCACTGACCGCCCGTCACCCGATTTCGCCCGGGCGGGCAGGCGGCAGGAGACTTTCGCGCATGGTCACGGGATTGTCACGGACGGTCCGATGTAGACCGTGGCGTTACGCCAGCGGCAGCGTGAGGCCGACCTTCACCCGGTCCATGGCCACGCTCGTGGTGAAGTGCCGGACGTTGGGGTTGTCGAAGAACATCCGCCGTGTGAACGCCTCGAACCCCGCCATGTCCGGACAGGTCACGATCAACACGAAATCCGCCGTGCCCGTGACGTAGTAACACTGCTGCACGCAGTCGTCGCCCAGCACCTGCCGGCGGAACGCGTCCAGCACGGCCAGGTTCTCCCGCTCCATCTCCACCATGACGACGAACGTCATCGACAGCCCGAGGGCGCCGGGGGACAGCACGGCGACCTCCTTCTCGATCACGCCCGTCTCGCGCAGGCGCTTGATGCGGCGCTGCACGGCGGCGGCGGACAGGCCCACCTTCGCACCGATGACCTCGGCGATCGTGCGCGAGTCGGCCTGCAGGCAGGCGAGGATGGCGAGGTCCAGCCGGTCGAGGTCGGGAGTGAGCACGCTTCAGGCTAACCGGGTGCACCGACTCGACGCCTCGTCTTTACCGAGGCTCACCCACTGATCAAGAACAGGTTTGCCCAATACCTCCTATCGAGCGAACGTGAAAGAGGAGGATTAGTGACGTGCACCACAACTGACCGGTCTACCCAGGGGTAGCCCATAGAAGTGGAGCGAGCCGGTGGAACCGCCACCCATCGGCCGGGGAGGTAATAGCTGTGAGTCCTGTCGGGTTCCCACCTGGTCGTACCGCCGTCGTGACCGCGCTCGGCCGCGCGCTGCCCGAACGGGTCGTGACCAACGACGAGCTCGCGCAGACCCTCGACACCTCCGACGAGTGGATCCGCACCCGCACCGGTATCCGCGAGCGCCGCATGGCCGCCCCCGGCGAGTCCACAGTGGATCTCGCTGTCGCCGCGGGCCGCGAAGCGCTCGGTGACAGCTCCGTCGACGCCGTGGTGCTCGCCACGTCCACCGCCGACCAGCTCTGCCCCGCCAGTGCGCCCCAGGTCGCCGCGCGGCTCGGGCTCGGCACGGCTGCCGCGTTCGACGTGAACGCCGTGTGTAGCGGCTTCGTCTACGCCCTGGCCACCGCGCAGGGCTTCATCGCCGGCGGCATCGCCAATCGTGTGCTGGTGATCGGCGCCGATGTCTTCACCTCGCTGGTCGACCCGACGGACCGCACCACAGTGCCCATCTTCGGCGACGGTGCGGGCGCGGTCGTCCTGCGCGCCGGCGACTCGGACGAGCCAGGCGCCATCGGTCCGTTCGACCTGCACAGCGAGGGCGAGCTGGCCGACCTGCTGTGGGTCGAGGCGGGCGGCTCGAAACACCGCTTTTCCGAGGACCAGCGCGACCACCACCTCGTCATGCAGGGCACCGCGGTGTTCCGCCACGCGTGCGCACGCATGGCGGAGTCCTCGCGCGCCGTGCTGGAGCAGGCGGGCTGGATGGTCGGCGACGTCGACCGGTTCGTGGGGCACCAGGCGAACATCCGCATCCTCCAGGCGACGGCCAAGCATCTCGGGCTGCCCGCGGACGCGGTGGTGGCCAACATCGACCGCGTGGGCAACACGAGCGCCGCGTCGATCCCGCTGGCGCTGGCGGACGCGGTGGACGACGGGACGTTGGTACCCGGCCACCGGGTGCTGCTGACGGCGTTCGGGGCGGGTTTGACCTGGGGCTCGACGTTGCTGACCTGGCCCGAGCTGGGCTGACACCGGCTACGGCCGGATCTTGGTGCCCCTCGGCGGATACGTGGCTGTGGGGTCTGCGCGGAGCAGTATCTCGCCCGCGATCGTCTTGAGCTGCCGGGTCTGGTCTTCGTCCAGGGCATCCAGCACCAGTGATCGCGCCAGCTCCAGATGGATCGGCGCGCGGCTTCGACCACCAGCGCGACCCAGGCATCGGTTTCGACCGGGTTCAGTCAGCGGGGTTCCCGGCGGTGGCCGCCGCCGCGCCGCGAGTGCCGGATCCCGAGCTCGAGTCCGATCACGCGTCGGCGCGCGTCGTCGAACTGGTCACCGGCCTGTTCAAGGACAAGACGAGCCGTTCCGTGGACCGCACCATGGCGCATTTCGCGCGGAAACCGATGTACTACACCGGGAGCTTCGCGTCCCACCCACGCAGTTTCCGCAGACCTACGGCGAGGACGTCGTCGCTGAGCAGTCTTCGCCGGTGCCGCGCCGCGGCTCGGCTCAACGCGGCTCTCGGTCGCGGCGACACCACCGGGCTGTTCGCCGAGGACGCCGTGTTCGAGGACTTGGCCCTGCGCAGCAGGATCGTGGGCCGGCAGGCCATCGACGCCTGCGTTGCCCGGGCGTCGGACCGGCTGCCCTACGGGCGCGGCGCGACGATCCGGCACACCGTCGGCAGCCATCTCGGCGGCGGCTACGAGTGGACCAACGCGAGCGCGAGGGCCGACCACGGGATCATCGCCATCGAGCTCGACGGAGACCAGCGGATCAGCCGGTCACGACCACCTGGGACGGATCGCAGGTGGACGACGGTGCCTTGACGGAGCTGCTGACGACCACGATCGAACGCTGATCGGTCCAAGCCCTGGTTGGTTCAGGCCTCAGTTGGTCCAAGCCCTAGTTTGTCCAAGCCTCAGTGGCCTGCTGACGGCCGCGCAGCAGGAGTGAGCCGTGCGGCTGCCAGAACTCGCGCTCGCCGCCGAGCGCGGCCTTCACAGCGCCCTCGCTGGCCAGGATGCGTGACGGCACCGATTTCGCGTGCTCCGTGAGCCGCGCGGCCTCGTTCACGGCGTCGCCGATCACGGTGTACTCAAGCCGGCTCGACGCGCCCAGCTGACCCGCGAACACCTGCCCGCACGCGACGCCGATGCCCAGGTCGAGCTCGCCGTCCGCCACCACGGCGTCGCGGATCGCGCGGGCGGCGGCCAGTGCCATGGTCGGGGCGTCGGACAGGCGGGTGGGGGCGCCGAAGATGCACAGCGCCGCGTCACCCTGGAACTTGTTGACCAGGCCGCCGCGGGCGTCGACGGCCGAGACCACGCTGGCGAAGAAGCGGTTCAGCTTGGCCACGAGCTCCTCCGGCGGTGTCCGCGACGCGAGCGCGGTGGAGTCGACGACGTCGACGAACAGGGCCGTGACCTCGCGCACGTCGCCGGACAGCGAGGCGCCGTACTCGAGGGCGTGGCGCGCGACGTCCGTGCCGACGTGCCGGCCGAACAGGTCCCGCATCCGCTCCTGCTCGCGCAGGCCGGCGGCGAGCTCGTTCACCGACGTCTGGAGCATGCCGATCTCGCTGGAGTCGTCGACGTCCACGGACACGTCGGTGGTCCCGCGCGCGATCCGGTCCAGCGCCACGCGCAGGCGGTGCAGTGGCGCGGCGACGGCGCGGGCGAGCAGCGCCGTGCCGATGGCGCCCGTGGTGAGGCCGATCACTGACAGCGTGATCAGGCTCGCCGTCGGGTTGGCGCGGCTGACGTCGGGCGGCGTCGCGACCAGCAGCACGCCGACGAGCGGCACGCCGCTGGCCAGCGCCCACGTGACGATCAGCCTGGTCAGCACGGTGACCGGTAGAGAGCCGTGGGGCGGTGTCACGTCGAGCGCGATCGTCATCACCGGCCGCGCCACCCACTCCGCGGCAAGGTACATCAGGCCGACGGTGGTCAGCCCGCCGAGGCCGATCGTCAGCGCCATGCCGGACGCGTCGTCGAACGAGCCGAGCACGCCGGCCAGCGTGCCCAGCGCGAGGGTGCCGATGAGCCACAGCGTGCCGCTGACCACGGCCATGTCCACGGGCAGCCGCAGCGCGCGCTTGGCCTCGTCCTCCGTAGGCGGGCGGCCCATCGTGAACCACACCACCGTGCGTCGCTGCAGGTAGGCGGTCCAGAGCGTGCCCACGAGCAGGCTCACGGCCACGATCCCGCCCGCCGTCAGCCCGAGGATCCACCCGCGATCGCCGACGTCCCCGGGCAGCCCCTGCAGGAACAGCAGCAACGCGACGACCGCCGACCCGGCGACACTCGACCCGATGCCGAGCGCGGCGAAGCCCAGGCTGGTGCGCAGAACCAGCCGGAACCGCCCCGCCGTTCGCTTGCGCACGCCGCCGATCGTATGGGCTGGCGGGTCTGTCGGCGAGAAAAGGCGTGGCAGCTCTCGCGGCCACGTCGCTACCGTGCTGCCCATGCAACCCCTCGACGCCGACGCGATCCGCGCCTCCTTCGTGAACTGCTCCCGCGGCGAGGCCAAGTCCGTCACCCTCCCCGCCGACGTCCCCTGGGCCACCCGCGACTTCCTCGGCTGGCGCGACCCCAAGGCCCCCGGCCGCGCCTACCTCGTGGTGCCCCGCGACGGCAGCGTCGTGGGTTTGTCCCTGCGCGCTGCGCCCCCCGCTTCGTCGCGTTCGCGCAGCAACATGTGCGCCTTCTGCTCCACAACCCACGCCACGTCCGACATCACCCTCTTCACCGGCCGCCGCGCCGGTAAGGCCGGCCGCGAGGGCAACACCCTCGGCACGTACGTCTGCGCCAACCTGTCCTGCAGCGCGTACGTCCGCGGGGAACTCAAGCCGGACGTCCCGCAACCCGTGGAGACCCTGACCCTCGACCAACGCGTGGCGCGCATGGAGGACAACGTGCGGCGGTTCGTGGACCGGATCCTGGAACCGCACTAGTGCGGGTGCGCATCACCGCGCTTTGGCTTCTGCCCGGCACCTGCACGTGACCGGCGCCGCGTCAACCGCAATTCCGTAGTTGTCCACACCTATCCCGCGCGAGACTGCATTTGTCCACAGATCTCGCGACGCCCGCTTTTCGAGGCCTGGTAACGATAAACTGGGACGGGGACGCCCCCCTTGGGTGGGCGGGGGCTTTGTCGCGGCCTCGCCGGAGTGCTGGCAAAGTCCTGCGGTGTATGAGAAGAGCGGGCGAAATCACGGCCGGTAGCACACCGTGGCCGAGGCGAACCAAGGCGAGTAGTGCCGTGACCCGGCAGTCGTGCCGTGGGTAGTAGCCGGCGGGACGGGATCGGGGTTCCCGGCGGTGGAAACCTGCGGAGTCTCAGAGATCCATCGACGTTTTACAGGGCCGAGTCGTTGCCCGCCGCGTAATCGTGGGCGTAGGACTTCGCGTCCAGCAAATGCTTCAACGTGATCTCCCGTGCGGCAGGTCCGTCGGAGGCCTTCAAAGCCGACAGGATCGCCCGGTGCTCATCCACCGCCTTGCGGATCTGGCCCGGCAACCGCAGCGCGGCCCGGCGCTCCTCGCCGACCAGGGCCAGGACGGAGCGCAGGAGGTCGGCCACGTCGTCGTTGCCGGCGTTGCCCGCCATGACGCGGTGGAACTCGGCGTCCGTCGCGATGACGCGCAGCATGTCGCCCTCGGCGGCGGCGGCTTCCATTTCGGCGACGTTGTCCTCGAGCGTCTGGATCGTCCGCGGTGAGTGGTTGCCGGCGAGGCGTTCGGCCAGCGTCGGCTCGACGGTCGCGCGCAGGTCGAACAGCTTCTCCACCAGCTGTTCGTGCTCGGAGAACCAGCTGCTCAGCGGTGCTTCGGTCTGCTCGCGGACGTAGGTGCCGGAGCCTGCGCGGATCTGGACGTAGCCGATCGAGTCCAGGACCCGCAGCGCCTGCCGCAGCGACCCGCGGCTGATGCCGAGCTGTTCGCAGAGGGCGCGTTCCGCGGGCAGCCTCGAGCCCGGCGGGAGCTCGCCGCTGTCGATCATCGCGCGCAGGCGGTCGACGGTGGCGCTCCAGACCTGTTCGGATTCGTGGGCCACCCACCCATCCTGGCAGGTCGCGGCGGGTGGCGGAAAATGTCGGTGGTGCGTGCCACGCTGAGGTCGTGACCGCGAAGTTCAAGGACTTGGCCCTCGACGCCCAGGACCACCAGAAGCTGGCCGACTGGTGGTGCGTAGTGCTGGGCTACACGCGGCGCGACGGAACCCGCGCGGCCGAGGACCCGGTGCCGATCGTCGACGTCGCCGGGGTGGGGCCGTTGATCTGGGTCAATCCGGTGCCTGAGGTGAAGACGGTGAAGAACCGGATGCACCTCGACGTGTTCGGGGACGTGGGGGAGTTGGTGTCGTTGGGGGCGGTGTTGGTGAGGAACAAAGGTCGGGATATCGATTGGTGGGTGATGGCGGATCCGGAGGGGAATGAGTTTTGTGTGTTTGAGCCATAGTGAATGGGCGGCTCGACCCGCTGTGCAGATCATTGCGCCCTGGTGGTGAAGATTGGCACCCCGATCTTTAATCGTCACTACGGTCTGGATTATTTGTCAAGGCGGGAAAGAGTACCTTGACAAATAATCCAGACCGTGTGGAAGGCGGGGATCGAGGTGCAGGGCCAGGGCTGGGTGCACTGGCTGTTGGGCGGGCCCGTTGCGGGTGTCAGTTGCTGACTGTTGGAAGACTGTTGCCCCGTTGCGCGTGCCAATTCTCGCCGGCATCCGGGTGATCCGTTGAAAGGCTCAGTTCCGCGTATTTTTCGTCCACAGCCAACCGGTTGCGCCAGACTTCGCGGCCGTATTCGTACGCGTCGCTGCCGGCCAGCAGCCGCAGCGGAGGGTCCGGAAGCTCCGCGACCCGGAGCACCAGGTCGGCGACAAGAGCCGGATCGCTGGTCGCGGTCTTCTCAAAGCCCGCCATCGCGCGGGCCGAGGCGCCGACCGTCGGCTCGTAGGGCGTGCTGATCGGTGGCGTCGTCATGGACGAGCCGGCCCAGTCCGTGCGCATGCCGCCGGGTTCGAGCACGGTGACCTTGATGCCAAGCGGTGCGACCTCGGCGGCAAGAGCCTCGCTGAACCCGCCGACGGCCCACTTCGCCGACTGGTACGCCGTCATCCCCGGGCTCCCGATCCGTCCGCCCACCGAGGAAATCTGGATGATCCGCCCGCCGCCCTGCCGGCGAAGCACCGGAACGGCCGCCTTGGTGACGTAGACCGTACCCAGGAAATTGGTCTCCACCTGGCGCCGGAAGACGTCCAGCGACGTGTCCTCGAGGGCTGCGCGGTCGCCTTGGCCGGCGTTGTTCACGACGACGTCGAGCCGGCCGAAAGCGCGCACGCCACCTGCGACGGCGGCTTCCGCGGCGGCAGGATCGGTCACGTCCAGGGCCTCGACGTGCACCTGCGACCCGAAGCGTTCCCGCAGGTCATCGAGCGAACGCGGGTCCCGGGCGGTCGCCACGACCTGGTGTCCGGCGGACAGGGCGCTCCACGATCTGGCGGCCCAGGCCGCGCGAAGCGCCGGTGACGAAGAAGACCACAACAACCTCCGAGGTTCCATTAACGCAATTCGATTGCGTTATTGAGACCGTAGCACCCCGAGGCGAGGTAACGCACCCAACTTGCGTTAAGATGTGGTGTGCATCGCCGAGCACGTTCCGAGGAAGCCAAGCTGCAGCGCGCCGAGGACCTCCTCGCCGCGGCCCGCAGGCTGGCCGTCGAGCTGGGCGGGGTGCGGCACGTGACGCTCGCGGCCGTCACGGAGGCGGCGGGGCTGCACGCGTCGGCGGTGCGGCGGTACTTCGCCAGCCGCGAGGAGCTGTTCCTCGAGCTCGCCGAACGCGGGTGGGAGGAGTGGCGTGACGTCCTCACCGCCCGCCTCGCCGGCGCCCGCGGCCTGCCGCCGGGCGAGCTCGCCGAGGCGCTCAGCGCGACGATCGTCACGCTCCCGCTCTTCTGCGACCTGCTCACGCACGTGTCGCTCAGCCTCGAAGGTGACGTCTCCGTCGAGCGCGCGCGGCAGTACAAAACGCGGTCCTTCAAGGCGTACGACGTGATCGTCGAGACCCTCGTCAACGCCGGAACCCTGACCGCACAACAGGTCCACGACGTCATCGCCGCCCTGCTCGGCACCACGTCGTACTTCTGGCAGCTCTCGCACCCGACGGCAACCCTCGCCGAGCTCTACCGCCAGGAACCCCGCTGGTCCCACACGGCGCTCGACTTCGAGCCCCGCCTCACGCGGCTGCTGAAAGCCACCGCGGAAGGCCTGGCCGAGCGTTAACCGAGCGCGTTCGACGCGAGGTGCAGCGCCTCGATGAGGTGCGCGCGGTGTCCGGGGTGGAGGTTGATGCGCGCCTCGCCGTTGGTGTTGCCGACGAACGTCAGCACGCGGCCGCGCCCGGTGAGGTCCAGGACGGACATCGGGGTGCTGCGCGTCCGCCGGCCGGCGTCGTCGCGCGTCGCGACGTAGAGCTGGTGCGCGGCATCGCGACCGGCGCGCATGAGGCGGCGGAGCTCGTCGGCTTCGTGGGACATCTCGGTCAGTGGATTGTCGGACTCGTAGTCGCGCCCCACGTCCTCGAAGTGGGCCTTCGGCACGCTCATCGCCGCCAGCCGCGCCGGCGGGCGGGTGGGCAGCGCGTCCACCAGGTGTTCCGCGGCCTCGCGCGCCGGGATCGGGTCGAGCTGGACCACCCGGTGGTCGGTGATCAGGCGCACGGCGTCACGGCCTGACTCGGCCACGAGGATCGCGCCGTCGTCCTCGCCGTCGCGGAAGTTGCTCCACGAGTACATCTCGCGCGCGGGGTTGGCCAGGACCTCCAACGTCGCGCGCCACTGCGCGGTGAGCTCCCCGGCGGACGTGGCCAACCCCAAGTCGTACAACGCATCCAGCGCACGCCGGCGCAACGTCGCGTCGGCCTCGTCGGTGCGGTAAGTCTGGTCCGGCCCGACCACGATCGGCGGCTCCCCGAGCTCGGCGACGGTCCACGCAACCAGGAACACCGGCCGGGGCAACCGCACCGGCCTGTCGATGATCTTCATCGGTCTGCTCAGGCTCCGATGGTCGGGGGCGTCGGCGGAAGGCCGGTGTGGGGATCGAGGAGCCTGCCGTCCTCGTCGTCGAGGAGCGAGAAGGCCGAGTCGTCGTCGATGCCGTACTTGCGCTGGTGCTCGGCGTCTTCCTCGCCTTTGCCCTTGCTGCCGGCCGCGCCCATGCCGCCCATCCCGGGCGAACCCTTGGCGCCGGCCGCACCGCCGGCTGCTCCGCGACCGGCCAACGCGCCACCACGGCCGCCTTCTTCGCCGAACACCCCGGACCCGGCACCACCACTGAGCCGCGACCCGGTTCCGGTCCCGGCCCCTGACCCGCCGCGTCCGCCGAACGCCCCGGACCCACCTGCGCCGCCGGCGCCCGCGCCGGCCCCGGCGCCTACGCCGAAACCGCCAGGCCCGAAACCGTCCCCGCCACCCGTCGCCGACCACGACGGATTCCCACTGCCGACCGGGAACCGCTGCCCGGGCGGCGGGACCCGCGGATCGTCCAGATCACTGGACGTGTGCGTGTCGTCGTCATCCGTCGTCTTACCAGGCGGATAAACGTCCCGCGGCGGCCTGTGCTCCGGCGGCGTGATCGGCCGCCCCGTCGGCGGCGGCAACACCGTCGGCGGCGGAATATTGGGCGGCGGCGTGGTCGGCGGGGGCGTCGTCGGCGGAGGGGTCGTGATGTGCCGGGTGTCGACCTCGGACTGTGAGGTGGACGTCTTGTCGTCGTCGGTCGTGTTCTTGCGGGGGTGGTTCTGCTCGATGATCTTCTTCTGCTGGGTGAGCGCCACGGTGTCGTCGAAGGGGTTCAGCTGGCCATAGTCCGCCTTGAGGCCTTGGCCGCTGGTCTGTGCCTGCTGCGCGTACCCGTTGTAGCGCTGCAGGTTCTGCTGGGCGAGCTGGTTGTACTGGTTGATCTTGTCTTCGGTATCCGTGTCCCACGGCGTCGCCACATCAACGAAATCCTTGTGTGGCGGCGTTCCCGGCATCGGCTGCAGGGCCTTCTTCATCTCGTCGAACCCGTGCGCCAGTCCGGTCAGGTTCTGGCTGTTCGTGGTGTACGTCTGCGCCGCCGAGGTGGTGGCTTCGGAGAACATCTTGATCCGGGACTGCGCGGCGTCGGCTCCGTTTCCGGTCCACACGGATTCGAGGCCGGTGCTGAGCCGCTGAATGTCCGAGCTGAGATTGTGGTGATCGGTTGCCAGCTGAGTGGCCTTGCCACCTCCATCGTGCCAGCTCGAGGCGCCACCGCTGCCGAGGATCTTCTGCACCAGCTCGGGGGCGGGGACGGACTGCGTGCCGACGTTGCCGTGCCAGACGTCGCTCGCCCAGTGCCCAGCGTCGCTGAACCGGTCGCCCACCCACTTCGCGCTGTCGCCGACCATGTCGAAGAAGCCCACTACGCACCCGCTTTCTGGCGCAGGTTGGTGACGACCATGTCAGCCACTTGCGCGGCAATATCGCAAGGATTGACTTTGCCGACGTTGGCTGTGCTCAGAGTCAGCGATGTGTCGAACGACAGATCGTCGCGGATTCCGGTGCTGACCTGGCAGAAGACGTGCATCGAGTCAGGACTCTCGGACGAATGTGCTGCGGCCGGGAAACCTTGGATAGGAGAAAGTTCTTTCCACAAGCTGACCTGCGGTTTTGTGTTCTGGTAGACACCGCTGAGTCCCTGGCGCGTCTGCGTGACGTAGTTGACGTCGACGGCGGCACCGGTGTTGGTGTTGTTCCAGTGACAGTCAGGGCCGAGGCCGGACGTGTCATCGCGCTTGCCTTGCGTCGTTGTGCCGAAAATTTCCTTGAGCTGGTCCGAGGTCAACGCTTCCTGGCACGGGTCGCCGGACAACACCGACGCGGGCAACGGCCGCTCGACCTTGGGGGCACCGCTGTGCGGCAGCGCCTCGACCGGCGACGGCGAAGTGCTCGCCGGAGGCGGGACGGCTCCACCCGAGCATCCTGCGACGACCGCGAAGGTCGCCGCCGCGCTCGTGAAAGTCAAAAGCAGTCGCTTGGTCGTCACGCGAGCCCCTCGCTCTGGTTTCCACTTGCTGCGGCCTTGACCGCATCCGCTGACGCCGCGTCTGTGGCGACGGTGATCCCCAGCGCGTCCTGCAGCTTCTTGACCAGCTGAATCGAGTAGGTGAGTTCGCGGTTGACCTGCTCGGCGCCCTTGTTGAACGCGCCGCCACCGCCGTTGCCGACGAGCATCTGGTTGTAGCCGGCACTACCAGGGTCATCTGTTGGAGGACGGACCTGAAGTAACCCTTGTGCCGTCCGGTTCATCATTTGGAGACTGTCGCGGACGCGTTGGGCCACCGTGAGCATGCTCTGGGCTTCCTCACGGCTCAGGCTGAACCGGCCGCCCGGTGGTGGGCCGCCGTTGGGTACGTCGCCGGCGCCGCTGGGCGCTGCGGCGCCGCCGGCGGGTGCGTCCGTGATGACGAAGTCGAGCCCGGTGAGCCAGCTTGGCTCCGAGGCAGTCTCAGCCACTGCCTTCCCCCTCTTGATGACGCGTCGGCCCGACCGCGGGCCCTCCCCAGCGGTAAAGGTAATGGACCGATCACCCTCGGGTGGGCATTTTGCCGGAGTCGGTCGAACCGCACCAGGGTGGTGTCGCCGATCGGGTGGTCGGGGATGACGGCGCGCAGGCTTTTTGGCCGAGTGCCAGCCTGGATCCGGCGGAAGTCCCGGAGTCGGGCTGTTCCTCCTGACACATCGCGTCGCGGGGGTGGGGCGGGGTGCTTAGGGTGCCGGGGTGGGTGAGTTATGACGTGGTGGCATGCGGTGATCATCTTCGTCGCCGGGGTGTGGGCGGGGACGATCAACGCGGTGGTCGGGTCGGGGACGTTGGTGACGTTTCCGGTGCTCGTCGCGTTGGGGTATCCGCCCATCACGGCGACGACGTCGAACGCCGTGGGGCTGGCGCCCGGGACGATCAGTGGGGCGTACGGGTACCGGGCCGAGTTGGAGGGGTATTGGCCGCAGATCGTCAGGTTCTCGATCGCGTCGTTTTTCGGGGCGATCGGGGGACGATTCTGCTGCTGACGTTGCCCAAGGACGCCTTCGAGACGATCGTGCCGGTGCTGGTGGGGCTGGCGGTGGTGTTGGTGATCGTGCAGCCGAAGGTGTCGAAGTGGGTGCAGAAGCGGCGTGACGCCAACGGGACCGAGCACAAGCCCGGGCCGTTGCTGCTCGGGTTGCTGTTCGTCATCGGGATTTACGGCGGTTACTTCACCGCCGCGCAGGGCGTGATGATGATGGCCGTGATGGGGATGCTGCTGTCCGAGCCGCTGCAACGGCTCAACGGAGTCAAGAACGTCCTCGCCGCAGTTGTCAACGTCGTCGCCGGCCTCATCTACGCCGTCGTCGCCCCGGTGAGCTGGCCGGTGATCGGGTTGCTCGCCGTCGGGTCGACGATCGGGGGGCAGATCGGGGCGAAGGTCGGGCGGAAGATGTCGCCGACGGTGTTGAGGGCCGTGATCGTGGTGATCGGCGTGGCGGCGGTGGTGGAACTAGTCGTGAAGTGAGACGAAGGCCTGCCACGCTTCGGCCGGTACCCGCAGCTCGCCCGCCGAACGAGCCTTGGTGTCTCGCACGCTGACGGTCTCAGTGCTCAGCGCGACCTCGACACAGTCCCCGTTGGTGTTGCCGCTGTAGCTGCTCTTGCGCCACACGAGGTCACGGGAGTTCATCCGGGCCGTCCTTCACTTGGTCGTACTCGCTTGCCAGCGCGGCAAGCCACTCGCGCGATTGTGCTCCATCCAACGCGAAATTCGCTACTTGCGCCAGCACTCGGCGGTACTCCTCGATGTCCTCCGGCTTCTCGAAGAACAGGCTCGAGGTCTGATTCTCGGTGTAGATGATGGGCCGCTGACCGTTGTAGCGCATGACCCGGAAGCCGGTCCCCATCACGCCGTTCTGGCAAGTCTTATCGAGGACTATTCGAACAGCGCAGCGCTCCATGGATGACGTAAGCAGTAGATGCAGGATTTGTTCATGCATAATCGCGCGGTCGGCGACTGGTGCACGCAAGACTTGCTCGTGGATGTAGAAGGTGAAGAACGGCGAATCCTTGCGCCGCAGCAATGTTTGCCGGGCGAGTCGGGTCTGAACGCGGAGGTTCACACCTTCCTCGTCGTAGTAGCCGCCCCAGCGGAAGAGCGCTCGGATGTATTCCTCGGTCTGCAGGATCCCCGGGATCACCAGCGGTTCGAACTGGATGATCTCGCTGGAACCGGTCTCAGCGACGATGAGCGAAGGAAGTTCGTCCGAGAGTCGCTCCTCATGCGGGCGCAGTCGATACCCGTCGTCGGCCTCGCGCACGAGTCCGACCAGGTTCAGCACCTCTTTGCGAGAAGCGCCGCAGTTCGCCGCGAACAGGGTCGCGTCGATCTCGGTCACCCCGCGGGCGCCGCTCTCCATGCGGGAAATCTTGCTCGCCGAGAAGCCCACGCGCTTCGAAAGGTCGGCCGCAGTCAAGTCCGCGCGCACGCGAAGGCGCTTCATCTCGTCGCCGATTTCGCGTTCACGCGCAGTGGTGTCTCGTTCGGTTGTCCCCGCCGTCGGGCAAAACTATGCCCGCCCTCACCAAAGCAGGGAGAGTGACGCGGCAAGATCAGCGGAACGGATGCCGTCCCGCTGATTCTTGCCACCCCGTCACGCCAGGTACTCCCGCGCGGCAGCCAGGAACTGGTCGTTCTCCTCCGGCGTCCCGATGGTCACCCGGGCCCCGTCGCCGGCGAAGGGGCGCACGATGAGCTTGCGGTCGAGCATGTGCTCGGCGAAGGCGACCGTCCGCTCGCCGAGGGGGAACCACACGAAGTTCGCCTGGGTCGGCGGGATCTCGTAGCCCATTTCGAGCAACGCGGTCCGCACACGTTCGCGCTCGACGACGATTTCCCGGCAGCGCTCCAGTAGTTCGTCGGCGGCGTCGAGCGATGCCATGGCGGCCACCTGCGCGATGGCGTTCACCGAGAACGTGACGCAGACCTGCCGAAGCGCTTCGGCGATGGCGGGCGACGCCACGGCGTACCCCACGCGGAGGCCGGCGAGCCCGTACGCCTTGGAAAAAGTGCGCAGTACCGCCACGTTGTCGTGCGTGCGCGTGAACTCGATGCCGTCGGGGACATCCGCGTCCGTCACGAACTCCTTGTACGCCTCGTCGAGCACGACCAGCACGTGCGACGGCACGGCGTCGATGAAGCGCGCGATCTCGTCACGCGTCAGCACGGTGCCGGTGGGGTTGTTGGGGTTGCAGACGAACACGAGTTTCGTGCGGTCCGTGATCGCGGCGAGCATCGCGTCGAGGTCCAGGCCGTGGCCGGAGGTCAGCGGCACCTTCACCGACTCGGCGTGCGCGACCTGCACGACGATCGGGTAGGCCTCGAAGGAGCGCCACGCATACATCGCTTCGTCGCCTGGGCCGCAGACGGCCTGCACCAGCTGCTGGCACAGGGCGACCGAGCCGCAGCCGATCGCGACCTGGTCGACGGTTACGTCGAGGTCGGCGGCGAGCCGCTGGCGCAGGGCGAGCGAACCCGCGTCCGGATAACGGTTGACGTCGGCCATCGCGTCGGTGATGGCGGCGCGCACGCTGGGCAGCGGGCCGCCCGGCACCTCATTGCTCGCGAGCTTGATCGCGCCTTGGATCGTCCGGCCGGGGACGTACTTCGGCAACGAATCAAGGTCGGGGCGCGGTGCGAGGGACGGCATCGTCGGTACTCCTCGGGTCAAACGGGACGGCCTGGCCACCGTATCTCGCGACGACGGATCCACAAAGGTTCCCAATGTTCACCCGGAGGTGATTGCATGAGGTGATGACGTCGACGAGCACCGTGGATTATCAGCGTACCGACGGCCGCGCTCTGCGCCTCACCTTCGCGGAGCCTGACGGTGCCATCCGCGGCGGCCTCGTTGTCCTGCACGAAGGCGACGGGGTCACCGACGGGGTGGTGCTGCTCGTCGCGAGCCTGGCGAACGAAGGCTGGCTCACCGTCACGCCCCACATCGACGGCGGCGAAAAGCTCACGCAGCAGGACCTCCTCGACGCGACGGACATCACACTCGACTGGCTGGTCGAGCACGGGGTGGAGGCCGATCTGCGCGGCGTCGTCGGCTTCGACCTGGGTGGCACGGCGGCGCTCGTGGTCGCGTCGCACCGGCGGCTCGGCGCGGCGGTGAGCGTGGGCGGCCAGCGCGTGACGGAGCTGCCGCGGCTGCTGGACATCGCGGGTCACGTGACCAGCCCGTGGCTCGGCATGTACGGCGACGCCGGTGACGAGGCCGGGGGCGCCGAAGTGGAGCAGCTGCGCGAAGCGGCGGCGTCGGCGAAGGTGGCCACGAACGTCGTGCGCTACCCGGGCGCCAACCACCGCTTCGACGCCGACCCGGGCGCGGCCGAGGAAGCCTGGCAGCGCACGTTGGACTGGTTCGACGCGCACCTGCGGTAAGACAGTGGCGGGGGTGGTTAGCCGCAGTTAACCTCGGCGGGTGACCCAGATTGCCGATGTTCCCGAAGTGCTCTGGCGACCCGACCCGAGCCGCGTGTCCGACACCCGTATCGAAGCGTTCCGCAGGTGGCTGCGGGAAGAACGCGGCGTGGAGGTCGGCGACTACGACTCGCTCTGGCGCTACTCCGTGGAACATGTGCCCGACTTCTGGGCGGCCGTCGCCGAGTTCTCCGGCGTGCGCTGGCACGAGAAGCCACGAGAGGTCCTCTCGGGCACGATGCCGAACGCGAAGTGGTTCGACGGCGGCACGCTGAACTACGCGGAGCACGCGCTCAGCCCGGGCGTCGCGGGCGCGGCGAAGGGCGACGACGAGCTCGCCGTGATCTTCCACCGCGAAGACGGCTTCGCCGAGCAGCTCACGTACGGAGACCTTCGCGCGCAGGTCGCCGCGGCGCGGGGAGCGTTGAAGGCGCTGGGCGTCGCGAAGGGCGACCGCGTGGTGGCGCTGGCGCCGAACTGCCCGCAGACGCTCGTCGCGTTCCTGGCGGCGGCGTCGCTGGGCGCGATCTGGTCGTCGTGCTCACCCGACTTCGGCGTGCGCGCGATTTCCGACCGCTTCACGCAGATCGAGCCGAAGGTGCTCATCGCGGTCAACGGCTACGCCTACAACGGCCGCGAGTTCGACGTCACCCCCACGGTCGAGCGGTTGCGCGCCGACATCCCGTCGCTGAACGCGACCGTTCTCGTGAAATACGTGGGCGGCGGGACCGTCGACGGCGCATTCGACTGGAACGCGCTGCTCGCCGAGCACTCCGGCACTCAGCTGGCCTACGAGCCGGTGGAGTTCGGGCACCCGCTGTGGGTGCTGTACTCGTCGGGCACGACGGGCCTGCCGAAGGGGATTGTGCAGGGCCACGGCGGGATCGTCATCGAGCACCTCAAAGCCCTTTCGCTGCAAGCGGATCTCGGGCCGGGCGAACGGTTCTTCTGGTTCACCACCACCGGCTGGATGATGTGGAACTTCCTCATCTCGGGCCTGCTCGTGGGGTCGACGATCGTGCTCTACGACGGCAGCCCCGGCCACCCGGACCTCGACGTGCTGTGGCACCTCGCCGAACAACACCGCATCACGTACTTCGGCACGTCGGCGCCGTTCATCCAGAGCTGCCTCAAGGCGGGGCTCGAACCGTCGGCGCGCTACGACCTGAGTGCGTTGCGCGCCTTGGGTTCCACGGGTGCGCCGCTGTCGGTCGAGGGCTTCCGGTGGATCGCCGACAAGATCGGGAAGTCGGTGCAGATCTGCTCGGTTTCGGGCGGCACGGACCTGTGCGCGGCGTTCGTGGCGGCGTCGCCGGACGTGCCGGTGTGGCTGGGCGAGCTGTCGTGCCGGGCGCTGGGCGCGGCCGTCGCGTCGTACGACGAGGCCGGCAACCCGCTGGTCGACCAGGTCGGCGAGCTGGTGATCACCGAGCCCATGCCGTCGATGCCGGTGTTCTTCTGGAACGACCCCGACGGCACCCGGCTGCACGAGGCGTACTTCGACATGTACCCCGGCGTCTGGCGCCACGGCGACTGGATCCGCGTGACCCCGCGCGGCTCCGCCGTGATCTACGGCCGCAGCGACTCCACACTCAACCGCGGCGGCGTGCGCATGGGCACGGCGGAGTTCTACCGCGTGGTGGAGGGCTTCGACGAGGTGGCCGACTCCCTGGTCGTGGACACCTCCGCGGCCGGCAACGACGACGGGCAGCTGCTGTGTTTCCTCGTGCTCGCGCCGGGGGTGGATCTTGCTGCCGTGGAGCCGAAGCTGCGGAAGGAGCTTCGTAGCGCTCTGTCACCGCGACACGTTCCCGACCGGTTCGTGGTGGTCGGTGAGATCCCCCGTACCTTGAACGGTAAGAAATGTGAGGTACCGGTGAAAAAGATACTCTCCGGAGTCGCGCCGGAGAGGGCTGTGAGCAGGGACGCGCTGGCCAACCCGGCCGCGTTGGCCCCGTTCACGGAGCTCGCGGGGGAGCTCGCCGGGCGGTGACGAAGCAGGGGGAAGCATGGCTGGGCCGTACGTGTTGCACGCGTGGTGACGGGGACACGCGCGCAGCACACCTGGCAGGTGGCGGGCGTGACGTCCGTCAAGGCGATCACCTGGGTGACCAGGCTCGCCGGGCTGTTGACGTTACTTTCCGTGTTGGTGCCGTCCGGTCGTAGCCTGCGCGGTCATCTGGCCGAGTGGCTGGAGCTGCCTCAGGAAGCGACCGTCGCGGCGGCGACCGTGCCTGTCGTCGCGGGCGTGTTTCTGATCATGCTCGCGGCGGGACTTCGGCGGCGGAAGCGGCGGGCGTGGCAGCTCGCGGTCGGGTTCGCGGTGTTGTTGACCTTGTCACACCTGGGGCTGCGGCACGCGTTCGGTGCGGGCGTGGTGTCGGTGGTGCTGCTGGTCGGGCTGATCGTGAACCGGCGCTACTTCGTCGCGGAGCCGGACCCGACGACGGGCCGCTGGCGCGCGGTGCGGGTGTTCCTGCAGCTGGTGCTGGCGGGGTTCGTGATCAACGTGGTGCTGCTGTCGGTGGCGTCCGGGCGGATGCTCGAGCCGCTGAGCTTCCCCGCCCGGCTTTCGCAGTCCGGGCTGGCGCTGGTGGGTGTGAGCGGTCCCGCCGTGTTCCACGGGCTGTGGCTGGAGGACCTGTCGGCGGCGATCGGGCTGCTCTTCAGCATCGCGGCGGTGCTCGTGTCGGCGTACTTCCTGCTGCGCTCGGCTGAGCCCGCGCCGGGGCTGTCGGACGAAGAGCTGGCGCGCCTGCAGGTCCTGCTGATCGAGCACGGCGACCGCGACTCGCTGGGCTACTTCGCGCTGCGGCGCGACAAGTTCGCGGTGTTCTCGAAGACGGGCAAGGCGGCCGTGACGTACCGCGTGATCGCCGGCGTCGCGCTGACGTCGGCCGATCCGCTGGGCGACCACGAGGCGTGGCCGGGCGCGATCGAGGAGTACCTGGAGATCTGCAAGCGCAACGCCTGGGTGCCGGCGGCGATGGGCGCGTCCGAGCTCGGGGCGACGGTGTGGGCGCGCTTCGGGCTGGAGGTGCTGGAGATCGGCGACGAGGCCATCGTCGACACGGCCGGCTTCACGCTGGACGGCCGCATCATGCGCGGCGTCCGCCAAGCGGCTTCGCGGACACGCCGGGCGGGGTACAAGGTGCTGGTGCGGCGCGCGGAGGACCTGCGGCCGGACGAGCTGGACGAGCTGGTGCTGCTGGCCGCGGCGTGGCGGGGCACCGAGACCGAACGCGGCTTCTCGATGGCCCTGGGCCGGATGGGCGACCCGGGCGCCGTGATCGTGACGGCCGAACAGGGCGGACGCGTGCGCGGCGTTCTGCAGTTCGTGCCGTGGGGCGCGCGCGGCCTGTCGCTGGACGTGATGCGACGGGACCGGTCGGCCGACAACGGCGTGAACGAGCTGATGATCTCCGAGCTGCTGGCCTATTCGCGTGAGCACGACATCGACCACGTCTCACTGAACTTCGCCGCGTTCCGGTCACTGATGGAACAGGGCCAACGCATCGGCGCGGGACCCGTGGCGCGTATCTCGGCGAAAGTCCTGCACTTCTTCTCGCGCTGGATCCAGATCGAGAGCCTGTACCGCTTCAACGCCAAGTTCCAGCCGCGGTGGGTCCCGCGGTACCTCGTGTATCCCGGCGTGCGCGAACTCCCGCGCGTCGGCGTGGCCACCTTCGAAGCCGAGGGCCTCGGCGGCCGTTCCCCCTGGTTGCGGCGCCTGCTGCAACGCTGATCTTCACTTTCGGGGGGTGCCTTCGGGGGGTTTCGGGGGTGTGTAAGCTATCTGGGCAGTGGTCGTTAAGGCCCAGGAGGCTTCGCCTAGTCTGGTCTATGGCGCCGCACTGCTAATGCGGTTGGGGGTAACCCCCCCTCCCGGGTTCAAATCCCGGAGCCTCCGCTGGTGCCTGTTTCGGCAGGTGCTAGATTAACAACTGAACAAGCGCCCGTAGCTCAGCTGGATAGAGCATCTGACTACGGATCAGAAGGTCAGGGGTTCGAATCCCTTCGGGCGCACGTCTGGTTGAGACAGCAGTACCAAGAAACCCGCCGGAGACGGCGGGTTTCTTGCTGTCCGGACATTGTCCGGGACCCCGTGGAATACAGCAGACCCCGCCCGGGGCCGTGTCGGGGCGGGGTCTGCTCGGGGTGGTCCGTCGACCACCGCCGGGTGGGCGGTGAAGAGTCACGCCCACCCGGGGTCACGTCAGGTCAGCACCGGGCGGCCCAGCGGCAGCCCCCGGCCGCCCGTGGCGGCGGACATCGCGCCGAGGTACAGGTAGATGCCGACCGCGGTGAAGGCGAACGTGACGTAGCCGCCGGCGGTGGAGGCGCCCGGGGCGTTGCCGACCGTGCCGTACAGCACGAGGGCGAGCGCGAGGTCGATCAGCACGAACAGCACCGTGAAGGCCGCGGGCAGCCGCAGGGTGCCCAGGGTCAGCAGGATGATCGTGAGCAGCCAGGCGATCAGGAACACGCCCTGGGTGGCGACCGCGGCGTCCGGCGTGATGCCGAACCAGTTGTGGGTCAGGCCGAGCACCAGTGCCGAGTAGCTGAGCCAGAACCCGGCGAAGATGCCGAACACGGAGGCAACGGCGTTCTGGCCCAGCGACAGCGCCCACACCGCCGCGACGAGCTGGCCGAGGCCGGTCGCGGGCAGGATGACCGCAATCGACGCGCCGACGGCACTCGCCGGGACGAACCCGGTCAGCACCAGGCCGAGCGCGGTCGTGCCGACGATGAAGGTGGGCACGCCGATCATGGACGGGTCGCCCGCCGGCGCGGGCTGGGGCGGGGCTTCGACTTCGGTGGCAACGGCAGTGGACATCGTGTACTCCTCGTTGAGCTGCGAATGATCCTCGAGTGCGGTCAGGTTGGGCGGCGGTCCGGGATCGGCCGGGTGGGGCGACGTCGCGGCGCCGCCCGGTTTCCGCGCCGAGCCGGGTTGCCGGCGCCAGGCCGGAGGGGTGCACCGGTCGGCGATCGGCCGGACAAGGCGACCCGGTGGTACCGCCTGCTTTCCGGGCCGAGCCGGGTTGCCGGCGCCGGGCCGGAGTGGTGCGTCCGGTTGGCGATTGGTCGGGCCGGGCGATGTGGTGCCACCGCCCGCTTTCTCGCCAAGTTGGGCCAGCGGCGCCGGGCCGGAGTGGTGCACCGGTCGGCGATCGGTCGGACGGGTCGACCCGGTGCTACCGCCTGCTTTCCGGGCCGAGCCGGGTTGCCGGCGCCGGGTCGAAGGGGCGGCCCGTCGGCGTCGGCTCGAACTGCGCCTTGGCGACCGCCCGCGGCCGAGCGGGCCGGGGCGGGCGATCTCCCCGAAGGGAGGACCGCGTCACCGGGTCTTGGGCCACATTCCGGACAGTTCAGGGTGGTCGTCGTCGATCAGGCGGTGTGCCAGGGCGATCGCCTCTTTGGGATCGATCTGGTCGAAGTCGGGATGGCCCTTGGCGATGCCCTCGAAGACGGCCGCCAGCTCGCTCGCCGCGGTGGGGGACAGGCTGGTGTCCTGACTGCACTGCACGTAGCGCAGGCGCAGCACCTCCGAGGCCTGCATGAGCAAGGCGCAGTAAGTGTTCTGTGCGGCTGGTGCCTGACTGGATCGAGTACCTGACTCTTTGCCCTTCACGCCGACTCCTTTCTCTCGTCAAGTCTCCCGACGCGTTCGGTCAGGCGGTGGCGCGTTTTTTGAGTTCCTTCGCCGCGGCACCCGGGTCGGCGGCGTTGTAGATCGCACCCCCCGCAACCGCGACCGTCGCACCCGCTTCACGCACCGCGCCGATCGTGTCGATCTTGATGCCGCCCGCGATCGAGAACGGCACACCCGCCAGCCGACCGTCTTCCAGGAGAGTGTCGATCGTGTAACCGGGACGAGCCTGCTCGTCCAGACCCGCGTGGATCTCCACAAAGGACACACCCAGCTTCGAGACCTCCCGGATCCGCGCGACCCGCCCCTCGACCACCGTGATCATGTCCGCGACAACCTGCTTGCCGTACTTACGGCCCGCCGCCACCGCACCCCGCACCGTGTCATCATCAGCCGCGCCCATCACCGTCACCAGATCCGCGCCGGCCTCGAACGCCAACGCCGCCTCCAGCTCACCCGCGTCCGCCGTCTTCAAATCCACGAACACCAGCTTGTCCGGATGAGCCGCCTTGATCGCCGACACCGCCGCGATCCCCGCCGACTTCACCAACGGCGTCCCCAACTCCAAAATATCCACATGCTCAGCCACCTGACCCGCCAACGTCAACGCCGACGGCAGATCCAACACATCCAACGCCACCTGCAACCGCACAACGAACTCCTCATCATCAACGACGGATCACCCGCCGGCCGACGGGTCAGTGAATAGCCCATACAACAGTTCCCCACCCACCCGAAAACCGGCAACACCCCACGGCATGCAAAAACACAATCCCCCGATGCGCACTACAAATACCCACCTTTGCCGACCCGGCGCGGTTCGGGCGCGTCGCCGGTCGTCGTCGGACGAGACCGGCTGTCGGCGGCGGTCGCCGTCGACCTCGGGTCTCGGCTTCGTGTCGTGCAACCGCCGGCCCGATCGTTGAATAACTGCAGGTCAACTGGTATTTCTGGCAGGGTTCTCGGCACCCGGCGGCACGGCCGTGGGCGCGGCGATCCGCTCGTGGTGGCGCGGCGGCCGTTCGTCAGTGATTCGGTGCCGGTCGTTCGCGATTGGTTGCCAGGCGAGGCGAGGGCGAAGAAGCTGGAAAAAGACAAGCCGAGTTCAGGGCGACGTTACCAGAAAGCCGCCCTGGCTGAACCCTCGACGGGCAACGGTGCCTGATTTTGGCCGGCCGTTGCCGGGGGTTAATGTGAGGGAGGACGCCATGAGGTGGCAAACGCCTTATTGCGCGCTGCTCGAGGCGTGCTCCGAAGCCGGCCCGTGCCGGTATTGACGGATCGATTTCGTACTGTGCTCATACATTGCCTCGGAGCCGCGGCTGGTGGCGGTTATCCGCAGTGGAATTGCGCTTGCGCCGGCTGCCGAAAGGCCCGGGCCAAGCCTGAAGCGGCGACGACCCACGCCGGGATCGCGGTCTCCGGAGACGGCGAGCAGTGGTTCCTGCTGAACGCGACCCCGGACGTCCACCACCAGATCGCGGCGGATCCCTCGTTGCACCCCGGTCCGGAGATCAGGAAGACGCCGGTCGCAGGTGTGTTGCTGACGGACTCGGAGTTCGACCACACAATCGGCCTGCTGATGCTGCGTGAGGGGTCTTCGCTGACGGTGTACGGGACCTACCCCGTGCTGGAGGCGCTGACCCTGTGGTTCCCGGTCCGCGAACTGCTGAGCGACTACGCGGACTTCACCTGGTCCCTGGTCGAAGTCGGCAAGCCGCTGGATCTGGACGATCGGCTGCGCGCCACCCCTTTCCTGACCGGATCCAAGGCGCCGCGCTACGTCGGGGAGTCCCGGCTTCGCAGCCCGTCGGCGGAGTGGGAGGTGGGCTACCGCCTGGAAGACAAGGTGACCGGCGGGACCGCGGTGTACGCGCCGACCTTGCCCCGGTGGGACGACAAGTTCGCCGAGCAGGTGGCGTCGGCCGACTGTGTGTTCGTGGACGGCACCTTCTGGACGGACGACGAAATGTCCAGCCAGGGCGCGGGAAGCCGGACCGGGCGCTCCATGGGGCACATGCCCGTCAGCGGTGACGACGGTTCGGCCCGCGCGCTGGCCGCGCTGGCGGCGAAGCGAAAGATCTATACCCACATCAACAACACGAACCCGATTCTCGACGAAGAGTCCCCGGAACGGCGTTGGGTGACGGACCTGGGCATCGAGATCGGGCGAGCCGGCTTGGAGGTGGAAGTATGAACCCGTGGTCTGCCAATGAGTTCGAGGCGCACCTGCGGTCCATCGGAGAAAAGCGGTACCACCATCTGCACCCGTTCAACGAGCGGATGCACTCGGGCACGCTGACCGAGGAGGAGTTCCGGGGTTGGGTGCGCAACCGCTTCTACTACCAGATGAACCTGCCGAAGAAGGACGCGTTCATCCTGACCAAGCTCCCCGGCCGGGAGGATCGGCGCCAGTGGATCCAGCGCATCATCGACCATGACGGGCGAACGGGCGACGAGGGCGGTCTCGAGAAGTGGATCCGGCTCGGCGCGGCGGTCGGCCTGAGCCGCGAAGCGTTGTTCGACACCGACACGGTGCTGCCCGGAGTGCGGTTCGCCGTGGACGCCTACGTGGACTTCTGCCGCCAGAAGCCGTGGCTGGAGGCCGTGGCGTCGGCGCTGACTGAACTGTTCGCGCCGGACCTGCTCAGCCGGCGGATCACCGACGTGCAGCACCACTACCCGTGGATCGCCTCGGAAGGCCTGGAGTACTTCCGGGCGCGGCTCACGCAGCAGCCCAAAGACATCGCGCACCTTCTCGAGCTGGTGCTCACCCACGCGAAGTCGAGGGAACAGCAGGATGCGTGCGCGCGAGTCCTGGAGTTCAAGTGTGACGTCCTCTGGAGCCTGTTGGATGCCGTGGAACTCGCGTACAGCAAGAGTTCGTGATGGACGAATCCGACTTGAGGGCCATCCCGAAGCTGGCGACCAAGGCGATGCTCAAGCACGACAACGTCCGTGACGTGGAGCTGCTCCTGTTGCCGGAGCGGGTCGTGCTCCTGAACAAGTCCGGGGCGGCGATCTTGGGGCTGTGCGATGGCAGCCGAACCGTGCGGCAGCTGGTCGACCAGCTCGAGCAGGATTTCGAGGCCGCCGATCTCGCGAACGACGTGATGACGTTCCTCCAGGATGCCCGTGGACGAGGTTGGGTGGTGGTCTCATGAACGGCGCACCGCAGCCATACGGCCTGCTGGCCGAAGTCACTCACCAGTGCCCGTTGCACTGCGTCTACTGCTCGAACCCGTTGGAGCTGATCGACCGGCAGAACGAGCTCGGCACCGACGACTGGTTGCGGGTGATCAACGAGGCGGTCGCGCTCGGGGTGGTGCAGGTGCACTTCTCAGGTGGCGAACCCCTCGTCCGCAGCGACCTGGAGACACTGGTCGCCGAGTGCCGGCGGCTAGGCCTGTACACGAACCTGATCACCAGCGGCCTCGGGCTCACCGAGAGCCGGGCGAAGTCGCTCGTCGAAGCCGGTCTCAACAGCGCGCAGCTGAGCATCCAGGGCGACGCGGCCGAGTCGACGAACCTGGTCGCGGCGAGCAAACGCTTCGACAAGAAGGAAGCCGCCGCGCGCATCATCCGCGACGCCGGCCTGCCGTTGAACATGAACGTGGTCCTGCACCGGATGAACCTGCCCCGGCTCGACGCGATCATCGACGTCTGCGTGTCGTGGGGCGCCGAGCGGCTGGAGCTCGCGAACTCCCAATACTACGGCTGGGCCCTGCGCAACCGCGATCTGCTGATGCCGACGAAGGCCCAGCTCGACGACGCGGTCGGCGTCTACGAACGCCGGAAGGCCGAGCTGCGCGAAAGCATGGAACTGCTCTGGATCCTCCCGGACTACTACGAGCCCTACCCGAAGCCGTGCATGGGTGGCTGGGCGCAGAACGCGCTGACGGTCGCGCCGGACGGCACGGTGTACCCGTGCCCGGTGGCTGCGGAGATCACCACGATGACCTTCGCCTCGGTCCGCGATCACGACCTCGGGTGGATCTGGGCGAAGTCCGAGGCGTTCCAGGCCTACCGCGGAACGGAGTGGATGCCCGATCCGTGCCAGAGCTGTCCGCGCAAGGAGCTCGACTTCGGTGGCTGCCGGTGCCAGGCGTTCGCGTTGACCGGGGACGCGGCGCGCACCGATCCAGTGTGCATGCACTCACCCGACCACCACCTGGTGCAGGACGCTCTCGTTCGCGCCAACCAGGAGGAGGTCCCAACCGACGGGCAACGGCTGCGCGAAAAGCTGGTTTACCGCCGCCCGACGGTGTCGGCGCGCCAACCCTGACGGATGCCGTTCGACGGCCGGGCCGCCCCCGGTGACAAACTGACGGAACACGAGGCGGCAGCGCGTTCGGCCGAGATCTTCGACGTCCACTACGCGGTGGAGCTCGACTTGACCGTCGGTGCGCGGGAGTTCGCGACGAGCACGGTGGTCCGCTTCCAGGCTCGGTCCGGGGATGCGTTCGTCTTCCTCGACTTCGCGGGGCAGGTCGAGTCGGTCGAGTGCAATGGCCGTGAGCTGGGGCCGGACGCGCAGGAAGGAACGCGCGTCCGGCTGGCTGTGCGCCCCGGCGGAAACACGGTTCGCGTGGCCGGCTCCGCGGCGTATTCGCGCACCGGCGAGGGGCTGCACCGGTTCCAGGACCCGCTCGACGGCCAGGTTTACCTGCACACCAAGTTCGAACCGTTCGCGGCGCACCAGGTGTACGCGTGCTTCGACCAGCCCGACCTGAAGGCGACGGTCGAGCTGACCGTCACCGCCGAGGCCGGCTGGGTCGTGGTCGCCAACACCGATCCCGAGGAACCACCGACGGCCGGCGAGGGCTCGGCGTGGCGTTTCGGCCGCACTCCGCCGCTGCCGCCGTATCTGGTGGCGTTCGCCGCCGGTCCGTTCCGGTGCCTGCGGTCCAGCCACCGTGGCGTGCCGCTGACGTTGTACGCGCGCGGCTCGCTCTTCGAGGAGCTCACCCGCGACGCGCCCGAACTCTTCGACGTGATCGGGCGCGGGCTCGACTTCTACGGCCGGTTGTTCGACCTGCCGTACCCGTTCACCAAGTACGACCACGTCTTCGCGCCCGAGTACGCGTTCGGCGGGATGGAACACCCGGGCTGCGTGACGCTCAACGAGCGGTTCGTGTTCCGGCACCGGGTCACCGCGGAAGCGCGCCGAAAACGGGCCGAGGTCCTGCTGCACGAGATGGCGCACATGTGGTTCGGCGACTACGTGACGATGCGCTGGTGGGACGACCTGTGGCTGAACGAGGCCTTCGCGACGATGATGGCGGTCGTCGCGCAGGCGGACGCGACGCCGTACGGGGAAGGGTGGCCGGCCTTCGTCCACCACGCCCTGCCGGCGGCCAGGCACGCCGACCGGCTGCCCACCGGCCACGCGATCCGGGTGGAAACCGCCGACACCGACGCCGCGCGGTCGAACCTCGGTCCGATCGTCTACCTGCGGGGCGCGGCAGTGCTCCACGACCTCGCTTCGCGCGTGGGCTGGGAAACTTTCGTCGCCGGCGTGCGGACCTTCCTGCGGACGCACGCGTGGGGCAACGCCGGCCCTCGACGACTTCGTGGCCGCGCTGCGGGAGGTGTCGGACGAGGACGTGGCCCGGTGGGTCGACGAGTGGCTACTGCGGCGCGGGCTCAACACGGTTGAGGTGGTTCGCGGCCGGGTGGTCCAGCTTCCCGATCCGGAGGTTCAGCCGCGGCACCTGACGGTGCGGGTCGCCGCGTTCGACGAACGCGAGGGTGAGCTGGTACTGCGGCACCGCGAGCACGTGTCGCTCGGTCCGCGCGAACGTGGCCGTGACCTCGCCGGGTTCGCCGACCTGCTCGTGCCCAACGACGACGCGGTGCGCCACGTCAAGGTCAGGCTGGACCCCCGGTCCCGGTGGACAGCCCTGCGAAATCTGTCCAAATTGGATGATCGACGGGCGCGAGCGGTCGTCTGGGGAGCGTTGTGGGACGACGTGCTCGACGCCCGCCTGCCGGCCCGCAGCTACGCGGCGGCCGTGCTCACCCACGGAGTCCGGGAGAACGATATCGGTGTCCTGCAGTTGCTTCTGGAGCGTGCGGTGCGGGCGGTCGAGCTCTACGGGAACCCGGAAGACCGTTGCTGGGACAACGCGTCGTGGAGGTGGCGACCTACGTCGCCGCGCCGTCGGGCGGGCTCGCGCTCGCGCGCCTCGGCGCCGACGTGATCCGGATCGACCCCCTCGGCGGCGCGAGCGATCACCACCGATGGCCGCTCGCGCCCGGTGGCGGCAGCCTGTACTGGACCGGGCTCAACAAGGGCAAACGATCCGTCGCGGTGGACCTGCGTTCGCCTCGCGGACAAGAGCTCGTGACCGCCCTCGTCACGGAACGCGGGACGCTGCTGGACAACACCGTCGGCTGGGGCTGGCTCGCCGACGAGCGGTTGCGGGCGTCGAGGCCCGACCTGGTCCACGTCCGTGTGCAGGGCCGGCCGGACGGTGGCCCCGCTCTGGACTACACGGTCAACGCCGCGGTGGGTGTGCCGGACCTGACCGGGCCGGCCGGGCTCAGCGGGCCGGTGAATCACCAGTTGCCGGCCTGGGACCTGCTGACCGGCAGCCAGGCGGTGAACGCCGTGCTCGCCGGCCTGCTGCACCGCGCCGCCACGGGAGAAGGCAGCTACGCGGAGGTCGCGCTGTCCGACGTGGCGCTCGGCGCGGTCGCCGACCTGGGGTGGCTCGGTGAGGCCCAGCTGAGGGGGCAGGACCGGCCCAAGCAGGGCAACCACATCTACGGCAGTTTCGGCACGTCGTTCCGCACCGCCGACGGTGGCCACGTGATCGTGGTGGCGATGACACGGCGGCAGTGGCGGGCCCTGCAGGAGGCCACCGGCACCGCCGAGGTGCTGGCCCGCCTCGGCGAGCGCGCTGGGCTCGACCTCGACCTCGAAGAGAACCGCTATCGGCTGCGTGACGAGCTGGTCGGCGTGCTGGCACCGTGGTTCGCCGAGCGGGACGTCGAAGCGGTCACCAAGGCGTTCGCGGACACCTCCGTGCTGTGGCAGCGGTATCGCTCGCTCACCGAGGTGGCCGCCGCCGGTGACGAGCCCTTGCTCGACGAGGTCGACCAGCCGGGCATCGGGCCGGTGGTCGCCGCCCGGAGCGCGGTGCGCTGGCCGGCCGCGGCGCCCGAAGCCGTTGAGTCCGCGCCCGCGCTGGGTGCGGACACCGAGGCGGTGCTGGCCGACGAGCTCGGTCTCGGGCAGGTCGAGATCGCCATTCTCGTGGACGAAGGGGTCATCCGCTGATGACGGTGAAGACCGACGAACTGGCCGGGGCACTCCTGTGGCCCCGCAGCGTGGCGCTGGTCGGCGCCTCCGACGATCCGGCGAAAACGAGTTCCCGTCCGCTGCGGTACCTGCGCGCATCGGGGTTCACCGGCCGCGTCTACCCGGTGAACCCGCGCCGCGAGTACGTGGGCGGCGAGCGGGCGTGGCCGTCGCTCGCGGACCTGCCCGAGGTTCCCGACCACGTTTACGTGATGACCGGCGCCGAGCAGGCGATCGAGGCGGTGGGCGAATGCGGGCGCCTCGGTGTGCCCGTCGCCACGGTGCTCGCGAGCGGCTTCGGCGAGGAAGGCGAGCAGGGGCGGGAGCGGGAAGCGCGGCTACGGGCGGCGGCCGGGACGACGCGCGTGCTCGGCCCGAGCAGCCTGGGCGTGGTCAACCCGCGCAACGGGATGCTGCTCACCGCCAACGCGGCGTTCGCCGAAACCGACCTCGCGCCCGGTGGCGTGTTCGTGGCCTCCCATTCCGGCAGCGTCATCGGCGCGCTGGTCTCCCGTGGCAAGCAGCGGGGGATCTCGTTCGCCGGCCTGGTGTCCACCGGTGGCGAGGCGAACCTGAGCCTCGGTGAGATCTGCCTGTCCACAGTGGACGACGAGGGCATCGGGTCGTACGCGCTGTTCCTGGAGTCGCTGCACCACAGTGACGAGCTCGCCGAGTTCGCGCTGGCGGCGGCCGAACGCGGCAAACCCGTGGTGGTCTACAAGCTCGGCCGCTCGGCGCAGGGCGCGCAGCTTTCGGTGTCGCACACGGGCGCGCTGGCCGGCTCCGACGAGGAGGCCGACGCGTTCTTCCGGGCCTGTGGCATCAGCCGCGTCGACAACCTGGAAGCACTGATCGAGGCGCCCGCCCTGCTGGAGCGCGTGCCGGCGGGCAAGGGGACCGCGGACTTCTCCGTCGCCGTGCTCACCACGACCGGCGGCGGCGCGGCGCTCATCGTCGACCAGCTGGGCTTGCGGGGCATCGAGGTGCGGGCGCCGTCGGCACCACTGCTGAGGCGGATCCAGGCGCTGGGTGCTCCGGTGACCGACAGCATCGTCATGGACCTCACCCTGGCCGGGGCGAAACACGAGATCGTGAGCGGTGCGCTCGACGAGCTGCAGCACAGCGGCGAGTTCGACCTCGTGGTGATGGTGGTCGGGTCCTCGGCCCGGTTCCACCCCGAGCTGGCGGTCAAAGCGGTGGCCGAGCGCGCCGGTGGGCCGACGCCCCTGGCCGCGTTCGCCGTGCCGGACGCACTCCAGGCGCTCGCCGCGCTCGCCGAGGCCGGGGTGCCGGCCTTCCGCACGCCGGAGGCGATCGTGGAGGCGATCACGGCGGCGGCTTCGCGTCCGGGCGCGCCCGCGTACCGGCCGTCGACCCGCGGCGCCGCCACCGGGACCCGGCAGGTGCTCGACGAGGTCGACTCCTACCGGGTGCTGGACAAGGTGGGCATCACCGCCCAGGCTCGCGTCGAGGTCTCGATCGACGAGGTGCTCGAGGGGCGGGTGCCCGCAGGCCTCCCGTATCCGGTGGCGGTCAAGGTGCTCTCGGCCGAGATCGCGCACAAGACCGACGCGGGCGGCGTGGTGCTCGGCGTCTCCGGCGAGCGGGAGCTGGTCGATGCCGCCCGCGCGATCGCCGCTGCGGTGAGCGAATCCGGGGGGACGGCCGAGCGCCTGCTGGTCACCGAGATGGCACCGTCCGGAGTGGACGCTTTGGTCGGTTACCGCGTCAGCGACGAAGTCGGACCGCTGATCATGGTGGCGGCGGGCGGCATCACCGCCGAGCTGTACCGCGATTCGAGCCTGCGGCTCGCACCGGTGGACCTCGCCACCGCCCACGAGATGATCCGCGAGGTCAAGGGACTCACCCCGGTGGTCGGCTACCGCGGCAGCAGCGGCGACGTGGACGCGCTCGCCTCGGCGATCGTCGCACTGTCCACTTTGGCCGAATCGGCGCCGGCGGTGCTGGAGGCCGAGGTCAACCCCCTGCGTGTCTTCGGCCCGGGTGAAGGTGCCACGGCACTCGATGCCCTGGTGTGCGTCACCGGGCACGGCTAGCTCCCGTCCCGCAGTTCTCCCACGTGTCTCAACGTCGAGCCGGAGGTAAGTTCGTGATGTCCGATTCTCGCCAGGCCCCGTCGCAAGTGGGGCAATACCTCGACCGCGCAAGAGTGGGGCGGCCGCATCTGAAGCAGCTCGCGCTGCTCGGCGGAGGCGGCTTCTTCGACGCCTTCGACATCTACCTGTCGGGCTCGGTGCTGGCCGCCATGCTGGCCACGAAGTTCTCGACGGTGGGCCAGAACGCACTGCTGCTCTCGGCGACGTCGTTCGGCCTGCTGATCGGGACCTTGGTCGCCGGCTACCTCGGCGACCGGTTCGGGCGCCGGTCGACCTACCTGTACTCCCTGGCGCTCTACAGCTTGGCCACGCTGCTCACCGCGATCGCGCCCAGCCACGGGCTGATCACGGTGCTGCGGGTCGCCACCGGCCTCGGGCTCGGCGCGGTGCTGATCACGGGCTACGGCACGTGGAACGAGTTCGTGCCCAACCACCGGCGAGCTTCGTGGGCCGGCGTGCTCGCGATGGTCGTGAACCTCGCGCTGCCGGCCTCGGCGATCGCCGGGCTGCTGGTGATCCCGTCGCTGGGCTGGCGTGCGATGTTCGTGGTGTGCGGTGTGCCCGCGGTGCTGATCTGGGTGCTGCAGCTGAAGTTCCTCGACGAGTCGCCCCGGTGGCTCGAGTCCCGGGGCCGCCACGAAGAGGCTTACCGGATCGCCCGCAAGTACAACCCCGACATGCCCGAGCACCCACCGGCCGACTTCGTGCCCCCGGCCGTGGTGTCGGCGCGGCCCGACTTCCGCGCCCTGTTCCGGAAGCCGCTGGGCCGGATCACGGCGGCGTGCATCCTGATCGCCGTCTGCAACCAGATCGCGTTCTACACGTTCCAGTCGTGGGTGCCGACCTACCTCGTCGGCCAGGGGCTTTCGGTGGAGAAGAGCCTCGGCATCACGGTGTTCATGCAGCTCGGCGCCGTGCCCGGCTGCCTGATCGGCGGGCTCATCGGTGACCGGCTCGGCCGCAAGTGGATCAACGCCGTGTTGTTCGTCCTCATGGGACTGGTCGGGATCTGGTACGGCTACTCGCATTCGACGACCGAGCTGATCATCTCGGGCATCGTCTGGGTGTTCCTCGCGAGTTTCGCGATCTCCGTGCAGATCGCGAGCTACATCCCCGAGCTGTTCCCGACCCAGCTGCGCATGCAGGGCTCGGCGCTGGCCAACGCCTGTGCGCGCGGTGCCGTGATCGTCACGCCGTTCCTGGTCAGCTCCACCTTCGCGAGCGCCGGCGTGCAGGGTGTGTTCTTCGGCGTGCTCGGGGTCTGCCTGATCGGCGCGATCGCCGTCGTGGTGCTGGCACCGGAAACCCGGCGGCGCAGCCTCGAGGACATCGCGCAGTCCGCCGTCGGCCGGGTGGCCGAAGCAGAACTGGAAAGGAAGATGTCGTGACCCGTCTGGCCCAGACCGCCGGCCTGTCCGATGTGCAGTCGGAGATTCTCGCGACGGTGCGTTCGTTCGTGGACAAGGAGGTGATTCCGCGTGCGCAGGAGTTGGAGCACGCGGACGTCTATCCGGTGGAGATCGTCGAGGGGATGAAGGCGCTGGGCTTGTTCGGGCTCACGATTCCCGAGGAGTACGGGGGTCTTGGTGAGTCGCTGCTGACGTATGCGTTGGTGGTGGAGGAGATCGCGCGGGGCTGGATGAGTGTGTCGGGTGTGATCAATACGCATTTCATCGTGGCGCACATGATTTCCCGGTATGGCACCGAAGAGCAGAAGCGGTATTTTCTGCCGCGGATGGCGACGGGGGAGGTGCGGGGTGCGTTTTCGATGTCGGAGCCGGATCTGGGTTCCGATGTCGCGGCGATCAAGACCCGTGCCCGTCGTGATGGTGAGGGTTATGTGATTGATGGCGCGAAGATGTGGCTGACCAACGGTGGCACGTCGAACCTCATCGCGTTGTTGGTGAGGACTGATGAGGGTGCGGAGAAGCCGCATCAGAACCTGACGGCGTTTCTGGTGGAGAAGCCTGAGGGGTATGGCGAGGTGGCGCCGGGTCTGACGATCCCGGGGAAGATCGAGAAGATGGGGTACAAGGGGGTCGATACGACGGAGGCGGTGTTCGACGGTTTCCGTATCGGTGCCGATCGGGTGCTTGGTGGTGCGCCGGGCGGGGGTTTCTCGTTCATGATGGACGGTGTCGAGGTCGGGCGGGTGAATGTGGCGGCGCGGGCGTGTGGGATCGCGATCCGGGCGTTTGAGCTGGCGGTGGAGTATGCGCAGCAGCGGCGGACGTTCGGGAAGCCGATCGCGCAGCATCAGGCGATCGCGTTCAAGCTGGCGGAGATGGCGACGAAGGTCGAGGCCGCGCACCTGATGATGGTGAACGCCGCGCGGTTGAAGGATTCCGGTGCCCGCAACGATGTCGGGGCGGGGATGGCGAAGTTGCTCGCGTCGGAGTTTTGCGCCGAGGTGACGCAGGACGCGTTCCGCATCCACGGCGGTTATGGCTATTCGAAGGAGTTCGAGATCGAGCGGTTGATGCGGGAGGCGCCGTTCCTGCTGATCGGTGAGGGCACCAGCGAGATCCAGAAGACGATCATCAGCCGCGGCCTGCTGCGCGAGTACAAGTCGAAATCCTGAGCGACCGTGCCTGGCATCCGCCGGTGGCCGAAGCGCGTGACCACCGGCGGCGCGCTACCCCTGCACGGAGCCCGACGCCGACCACCCCGAGGAATCCACGGTGGAGTACTCCTCGCCCTGACCGTCGAGGCGGCGCATGCGGCGAGAGGCACGTTCGGTGAGAACAGCGTCGTCCAGCGGCGGGACGAACGCGTTGTCCACCACCGTGTATTCGGCGGCGAGACGGGCGATCGGGGCGATGGCGCCGAAGTCGATGCGGCCGTTGATGTACAGATCGTCGCGGACGTAGAAGCTCACGACTTCGCCCCAGACGATGTGGTGGAGGCCGTCCGGAGCGGAGAAGGTCTGGTCCACTTTGCACTCGAGCGCGACGGGCGCGTCCTTGATGCGTGGGGGTTTCACCAGCGACGAAGCCACCTTCTCGACGCCCACCGCGTCGAACTCGTCGACGTCCGGCTCGTACTCCACGGCGCTGCGGTGCAGAGCGAACGCCTGCGGCAGCGTGGCCATGTTGGTGACGAACTCGCCGGTGTCGCGGATGTTGACGAAGCTGTCCTTGAGGGTCGCGCCGTCGGATTTCGGCTGGATGGACAGGGAAACCTTCGGCGGTTTGCGTCCGACACAGGTGAAGAACGACACGGGCGCCAGGTTGCCGACGCCGGACGTCGACTCCGTGCTGATCCACGCGATAGGGCGCGGAATGATGCTGCCGATGAGGAGTTTGTAGGCGGATTTCGCGTCGAGTCCGGCGGATTCGATGTTCATGCGTCACTCCCCAGCAGTGCCACGGCGCCGTACCAGACGGGGCCCGGGTTGAGCCGGTCCGGGTGCAGGCGCAGGATTTCGTCGTAGAACTCGCGTGCGGTCGGCTTTCCGTCGAGCAGGCGGATCACGTCGAGCAGGTAGGCGCGCGTCTGATCGATGGTCAGCGGGTCGTCGGGCAGCGCCTTGTTCTTGTGGCCCGCGACGACCGTGCGCGGCTGCAGCGCCTCGATCCGGTCGAGCGCGCGAAGCCATTCCTGCAGGCCGCCGGCGCCGCCTTCGAGGATGTACTGGTGGATTCCGTTGTAGACGGTGTCGCCGGCGACGACGAGGCCGAGGTCCGGCACGTGCAGCACGGACGTGGCGTCGGTGTCCGTGTGGCCGACGTCCACCGCGCGCAGCACGTGGCCCTCCAGCAGGAAACCCTCGTCGGGGATCGGCTCGGCCAGCACGGGTGACGGCGGGATGCGGCCGGGGAAGTCGAGGTCCCACATCTGCGCGCGGCCTTCGGTGGCCTGCTGGTGCATCACCTCGATCGTGCCGGGGGTGGCGTAGACCTGAGCGCCGGGGAACCGCTTGAGCAGCTCGGCGGTGCCGAACCAGTGGTCGCCGTGGCCGTGGGTGGCGAAGATGGCGCGCAACTGCTTGCCGCTGCGGGCGACCCAGTCGGCGACCTCGCGGATCTGGAAGTCGAGGAACGGCGGGTCCACGAGCACCGCGTCCTCGTCCCCGGTCACGAGCGTGGTCGACACCGGGGAGGAGATGATCGGCTCGCCCGTCGGGAGCGTCTGGCCGCGTTCGCGTCTCGCGCCGGCGGTGACCAGGACGTCGTAGGACAGGGTGGTCATGAGGTTCGCCTCTCAACATAGCCATAGCTCAGTTAGTTCTGTCTGAGACCAGTATGCGTCCAGGTGGACACGTCGGCATAATGGAGTGACTGAGGTAACTGGCGGCGTCAATGACATACCCCATTGAAAGACAGTTATGTCTTCGACTCGCGGAAGGAACCCGGTTTGCCGGCCGCGAGCTACGACGTTTTCCTCGCCGAGCAGCTGCCCACCACCGTCGCGGACCTGCCGCCCGACCTCGACCGGCGGATGTGGTCGCCCATCTCGGCGACGCTGGTGCAGGGCGAGCGCGACGCCGTGCTCGTCGACCCGCTGATGACCGTCGACCAAGCCGACGCCCTGGTCGAGTGGGTAGCCGCCAAGGGCAAGCGGCTCACGGCCGTCTACGTGACGCACGGCCACGGCGACCACTGGTTCGGGCTCGCCGCGGTACTGCGGCGGTTCCCCTTGGCGCGGGCGCTGGCGTTGCCCGCCGCGGTGGAGCACATGCGTGAGCAGGCCGCGGTCGCGAGCTCATTCTGGGAACCCCGGTTCCCCGGGCAGATCCCGGCCGACCTGGTGCTCGCGTCGCCGCTGGCCGGCGACACCTTCGAGCTCGCGGGCCACGTGCTGCGCGCCGTGCCGCTGGGTCACACCGACACCACGTGCCTGCACGTGCCCGACCTGGACCTCGTGATCGCCGGCGACGCTGCGTACGAGGCGATGGGTGCCCTCCACTCCGGACGCATCAACCGTGGCGCGCTCTGGGGTTCCGCCCGGTCGGCGAAGGGCTGAACGGTCTACAAAGGACGATCAGTGCCGCGTGACCTCCGCCAGCTCGAACTCCATCAAGCCGAGCGAGACGAACGGCAGCTGGGCGAGCTTGGCTTCGGCGTCTTCGCGTGAGGCGGCTTCGACGACGTTGACCACACCCGGGCCGGGCTGCAGGAAGAAGACTGCCTGGATGAAGCCCTCGGCGCGCAGGCGGTCGAACACGCGGACCTCTTCGGGCATGTGGGCGGCGGTGTCTTCGGGGCGGAGGATCCGGCCCGTCGCGAGGAAGTGCATGGGTTTCTCCTGGTCAGTGCTCGGACTTGCGGGCGCGGTGGCTCGCGACGTTGGCGCGGTTGCCGCAGAGTTCGTAGGAGTGCCAGCGGCGCGTGTGGCTGCGCGTGGTGTCTACAGGCATACGACCACATGATGACGGGCCACGCCCGGTTCCGGGTCGTGCTCGACCACGCCGCTTGACCGGCTGGTCGGGAGATCCCGGGGACGCCGGAGATTCCCGACCAGCGGTGCGGGCCGGCGGAGTGACCCGCACGGACCCGGCGTCGGCCGAGCGCCGGACCGCGCTGCCGCGCCGGTTGGATGCGACATCTGGGGACGCCCGGGGTTTCGGCCGGCGGAACGACCTGCGCGGGTGTGGTGCCGGGGAGCACCAGACGCGCCGCACAGCCCGCCGGCCGGGAAAGTCTGGGTACGCCAGGGGTTTCCCGGTCGGCGGCGTGGCAAGCCCTCGCGTGATGCGGGTCGGTGGTGGCCGTGACGTTGTCGGGTCGCTCCGCAGGTGCGACCGACCGTCGACCATCACCCGGCCCGCGAACCCGGTTCTCCGGCGGACTGCAACGAACCCCGTTCACACCCCGGTTCGCACGAACTCGTGGCCGGACATGTCCTCCAGGGTCACCGCGGCGACTTCCGAGGCGGGCATGCTGGCGGAGCCGTACAGCTCGGCGCCGTCGCCCGTGGCCGACGTCCAGAACCGCCAGCCGCCGGTGAGTTGGCGGGTGCCGTCCTTGCCGAGGACGACCAGGCGGCACTGGGTGCCGTTCGGGAGGCCGCGGACGTGGGCTTCCACGCGGACCCAGCCGCGGGCGGGGGTGACGGCGGCGGAGAGGTGGGTGGGGCCGGCGGAACCGGTCAGCATCATCGGGTCGGGCCGGGGCGCGACGGCCAGGTCCGGGTCGGGGGCGGCGGCGGGGAGCAGGGGCGGCGCGGTGCCGGTGTGGCCGAGCAGCGCGCCGAGGCCGAGCGCGGCGGCCGCCACGGCCACGGCGGCCGTGGCGGCCAGCGTTCTGCCGCGCCGGCGCGCGCCCGACGCTTCGGAGCGCACCTGTCGCAACGTGCGTTGCAGCAGCAGGTCCGCGTCGTCGGGTGGGCCGTCGAGGAGCAGTTCGGGCGGGATCGCCTCGAGGAACTCCTGCATCTCGCGCACTGATGCCACCTCCTTCCGGCAGTGCTCGCAGGTCAGCGCATGGGCGTGGTCGAGCGGGTCGTGGGTCACGCGGCACCCACCGGCTGCCGGTCGCCGAACGATTCGCGCAGCAGGCGCAGGGCGCGGTGCGAGCGGGACTTCACCGTGCCCGCCGGGATGCCCAGCTGCGCCGCGGCTTCCGGCACCGTGTGGCCGCGCAGGTACACCTGCTCCAGCACCTCACGGTGTTCGGGCGACAGGCCGTCGAGCGCCTCGCGCACCACGATCGAGTCGACCACCGCCGAGGAGTGGTCACGTGCGACCGGCACGGTCGTCGGCGATTCGGCGACCTCCGTGGGCCGGGCGGCGCGCGCCCGGACCTTGTCGACGACGAGGTTGCGCACCACCGTGAGCAGCCACGCCCGCACGGAACCCTTGCCGTTGACCAGGCTGTCCGGGTTGC
Organism: Amycolatopsis sp. 2-15; assembly: GCF_030285625.1. Classification (NCBI taxonomy): domain Bacteria; kingdom Bacillati; phylum Actinomycetota; class Actinomycetes; order Pseudonocardiales; family Pseudonocardiaceae; genus Amycolatopsis; species Amycolatopsis carbonis. The sequence goes on along the minus strand of NZ_CP127294.1, from coordinate 1,285,601 downwards.
GCCACGCGCGGACCAGCGCCTCCTGCACCACGTCCTCCGCCGCCGCGCGGTCGCCGAGCAGCCGCGTGGCGTAGCCGAGCATCGCCTTGCCGTGTTCGGCGAACAACGTCCGCACGAGTGCCTCGTCGGCCACCTGCCGGCGGGCTCGCATCCCGGTCATCCGTCACCACCCTCTCGTCCGATGCTCTGAAAACGGACGCCGACCTGGGGTTGGTTCACCGATCGCGAAGATTTCTACCCGTCGTCCGGTGAGCGCACCGGCTTCACGTCAACCACGGGGGTCCCGTCGATCGCTTCGAGGTGCGACACGAGCACCCGCAACCCGTCGACCTCGACGATCTCCACGCGGTGGAGCCCGATCGGATTCGGCCGCGCGGGCGAGCGCGTGCTGAACACCCCGGCCATCGCGCGCGTCGGATGCTGCGCGGGCGCACGGACAGCACCGAGCGGTCGGCCAGGTGCAGCCAGGTGAACACGAGCACCTGCTGGCCGGCTCGCAAATCGCGCAAGCCTTCGGCAAATGACGACGAAAACACGAGCCACGCCGAAGGCGCGCCCTCATCAGGTTGTTTCGGCGCCCCGTCAAGATCCTTCAACGAGGATTCGACACGGGCAATCGGCTGGAGCTCGAAGTGGGTCATGCCTGGGAAGCTACCGCCGCCATCCGACGACAACCGGCCCCGAAGCCGAACTGGACCAAGGTTGTCCACAACACTGAACGGCTGTGGACAACCTTGGGAACCCGGTGGTGACGGGGATGAGCGCGCCATCGCCGGGGGGTCGAAACGGTCAGACAGCCGCCGGCTCGGCGGGGATTTCTTCGATCTGCTCAGGCGCCGGCCGCGTTTCCTCCACCGGACGACGCCGGGTGCGGTTCAGTAGCAGCCGCGTCACATCGGGCCGCGAGTAGTGCCCGACGGGGTCCGCCGCCGCCTTCGCGAGCGGGATCGCCGAAAGATCGATGTCCGCGTACAGAATGCCTTCCTCGTCCTCCGTCAGCGGCTCGGCGAGCGGGCTGCCGTCCGGGCCGAAGATGCGCGCGAACCCGCCGCCGCGCTGCAGCAGCTGCTCCTTCATCGGGGTGTCGCAGAACAGCTCCATCCCGGCGTCGCCCACGAGCGCGCACGGAGCGATCACGAAACACTGCCCCTCCACCGCGTACATGCGCGAAGCCGACGTGTTCACCTCCGCCCCGAGCGCGTACGCCGCTCCCTTGTAGACGGAGAAGCTCGGCCACGAAGCGACGTGCACCTGCTCGTCCATGCCGTACATCGCGTACTTCGTGAGCGGCTGCAGGTGCTCCCAGCAGCACAGCGCGCCGACGCGGCCGATGCCGGCGACGTCGTGCACCACCAGGTCGGAGCCGTCGCCCTCGCCGTACACCGTGCGCTCCACGAACGTCGGCTTCAGCTTGCGACGCGCGCCCACCAGCTCACCTTCGGCGGAGATCGTCGCCTGCGCCATGTACAGGCTGCCGCCCGACTGCTCGGAAAAGCCCATCACCACGTTGATCCCGTGCCGGCGGGCGCCGTCGAGCAGCCGCTGGAAGCGCGGGCTGTCGAGGCTGATCGAGTTCTCGTGGTAGCGGCCCACGAACTGCATGCCCCACGCGGGCGAGTCGAGCCACAGCCACCACGGGTACCCCGGGACGAATGTCTCCGGGAACGTGATCAGACCGGCGCCGTTGCGCGAGGCCTCGGCCATGAGTGCGATCGACTTGTCGATGGTCGCGTCGGCGTCCAGCCACACCGGCTCCGCCTGCACGGCCGCCGCCTTGAAAGAGCCCGAGTAGGTGATCACGCGCTGTCCTTCCCTTCGCCTGCCGGTTCGGCCGAAGGTAGGAGCCCCCGAACCCAGTGGCTTGCCTCACAGCGCACCGGGGGTTGACGGAGAGCGCACGCCTGGTGTGTCGCGCCCGGATCTGCGCATACTTGCTGCTCAGGTGGTGGTGCGATGAGCATGGTGCTGACAACCGACACGCAGCCGGAGGCCGAACGCGTGGCCTTCTGGCACGAGGTCGTGTGCCGTTCGTTCGTGCCGCTGACCGTCGCCACTCCCGACGCCGAAGCGTTCTCCGGCTCCGTTGCCAACGACCGGCTCGGTCGCCTCCAACTCTCCACCGTGCACGCCGCCGCGCAGCGCGTCCGCCGGACGCCGCGGCTCGTGGCCGAGGCCGGCGACGAGTTCGTGCTCCTCGGGTTGCAGACGCTTGGCCCCGGCGTGGTCACCCAAGGCGGCCGCCGCGCCGTGATCCGCCCCGGCGACCTGGTGTTCTACGACGCCGCGCGCCCCTACGAGCTGTGGTTCCCCGGCGAGTTCGAGATGAAGGTCTTCATGGTGCCGCGCCGGTTCCTCGGCGTCGCAGACGCGGACCTGCACCGCGTCACGGCCACCACGCTGCGCCCCGACGCCGGCGTGCCTGCGCTCGCCTCGCCGTTCCTGGCGCGGCTCAACGCGGCCGAAGGCGCGGCGGGCGAACGGCTGGCCGCGTCGGCGTTGAACCTGCTCGAATCGCTGGTCCTCGACGGTGCCGAGGCGCCCGAGCCGACGCTGCTGCTGCGGATCCGCGCCTTCATCGCCGACCACCTCGGCGAGCCCGACCTGTCGCCGGCGACGATCGCTGCCGCACACCGGATTTCCGTGCGCTACCTGCACAAGCTCTTCTCGGCCGACGGCGTGTCCGTCGTGCGGTGGATCCAGCAGCAGCGGCTGGCCGAATCGCGCCGCGACCTGGGCGGCACCAGCGCGACCGTCGCCGCCATCGCCCACCGTTGGGGCTTCTCGGACGCGGCGCACTTCAGCCGTTCGTTCAAGGCGGCCTACGGGGTTTCACCACGGGAGTGGCGCATCACTTCCGCTCCCGGCCGGGGTGGCGCAGACTGAGCCGATGGCGCTCGGGCGCTTCGCGGTGCGGGTCGACGGAGTGGTGCAGGGCGTGGGGTTTCGGCCCTTCGTCCACGGGCTCGCGCGACGGCTCGGGCTCACCGGCTTCGTGGGCAACGACAGCCGTGGAGTGTTTGTCGAGGTCGAGGGCGCTTCGGACGACCTGAACGCCTTCGTGTCGGCGCTGCGGGCCGAGGCGCCGCCGTTGGCTGTGGTCGACGACGTGCGCGTGACCCGCGTGCCGGCCACCGGAGCAAGCGGCTTCGAGATCGTCGCCAGCCCGGCCGGCGGCGAGGCGGCGACGCTGGTGTCCGCGGACAGCGCGACCTGCGCGGACTGCCTGGCCGAACTGCGGGATCCGGGGGATCGGCGATACCGGTATCCGTTCGTCAACTGCACCAATTGCGGGCCGCGGTTCACGATCGTGCGCGGCGTGCCCTACGACCGGCCGTTGACGACGATGGCCGGGTTCGCGTTGTGCGCGGATTGCCGGCAGGAGTACGAAGATCCGGGTGACCGGAGGTTCCACGCACAGCCGGTGTGCTGCCCGGTTTGCGGGCCACGGCTGGTATTCTCGGGTGGCGGGGAGCCGATCGAGTCCACTGTGGACGCAATCGGGGCGGGCGCCGTGGTCGCGGTGAAGGGACTCGGCGGTTACCACCTCGCCGTGGACGCGGCCGACGAGCCGGCCGTGGCCGCGCTGCGCGGCAGGAAACACCGCGAGGACAAGCCGTTCGCCGTGATGGTCCCCGATCTCGCGGCGGCGCGAGCGATCGCGGAGGTCGACGACGTCTCCGCGGCCGTGCTGACCGGGCACCGGCGGCCGATCGTGCTGCTCCCGCGCGTCGCGAACGGACCGCTCGCGCCCTCGGTGGCGCCCGGCAACCGGCGGATCGGGGTCATGCTGCCGTACACGCCGCTGCACCACCTGCTGCTCTGCGATCTCGGCCGGCCGATCGTGCTGACCAGCGCGAACGTGTCCGACGAGCCCATCGTCTACCGCGACGAAGACGCCTTCGCGCGGCTGTCCGGGATCGCCGACGCGTTCCTCACGCACGACCGGGCCATCCACACCCGGACCGACGACTCCGTGGTGCGGGTGTGGCGCGACCGGGTGCAGCTGCAACGCCGTTCGCGTGGTTACGTGCCGGAGCCCGTGACGCTGCGTTCAAGGCTCACCGAGCACATCCTGGGCTGCGGCGCGGAGCTGAAGAACACGTTCTGCCTGGCCAAGGACACCCACGCCTTCCTCTCCCACCACATCGGTGACCTCGACAACTACGAGACGTTCAAGGCCTACGAGACCGGCATCGCGCACTTCCGCGAGCTGTTCGACGTCACGCCGACAGTCGTCGCCCACGACCTGCACCCCGAGTACCTGTCCACGAAACACGCGCTGGACCTCGAAGACGTCGAGCTCGTCGGCGTGCAGCACCACCACGCCCACATCGCCTCCTGCCTGGCCGACAACGGCGAAGCCGGCCCCGTCCTCGGCGTCGCGTTCGACGGCACCGGCTACGGAACCGACGGCACCCTCTGGGGCGGCGAGTTCCTGAACGCCGACCTCACCGGTTTCGAACGCCTGGCCCACCTCGCGCCGATCCGGCTGCCCGGCGGCGCCACGGCCATCCGCCAGCCCTGGCGCATGGCCGCCGCCTACCTCGATGCCGCGAACATCCGGTCGACAGCACTCCGCGCCCGTCACGAAGACCAGTGGGACGGCGTCCTCCACCTCGCCCGCACCGGCCTCGCTTCGCCGCTCACGTCCAGCGCCGGCCGGCTGTTCGACGCCGTCGCCGCCGTGCTCGGCGTCCGCGACGAGATCAACTACGAAGGCCAGGCCGCCGTTGAGCTGGAGCAACTCGCCGATCCGGCAGAACGCGCTGCTTACCGCTGCGAGCAGACCCCGACGGAAGTGTCCGGTGTGGACTTGCTCCGTGCCGTGGTCGAGGACCTCGACCACGGCACCCCACGCCCGGTCGTCGCCGCCCGCTTCCACAACGGCGTCGCCGAAGCCATCACCGAAACCTGCACCCGCCTGCGCGACACGACAGCGCTCACGACCGTCGTCCTGTCCGGCGGTGTCTTCCAGAACCTCCTGCTTCTGGAAAGAACCGCAGAGTCCTTGGCGCACCAGGGTTTCCGCGTCCTCACGCATTCCCGCGTGCCGACCAACGACGGCGGCATCAGCCTCGGTCAGGTCGCCGTCGCAGCCAGCCGTACCACTCGTCCAGGCCGTCACCCCGGGTCGCGCTGATCTCCACCACGCGCGCGTCCGGGTTGACGTGCCGCAGGTCGTGCAGGAACTCCGGCACCGAGAACGACACATACGGCAGCAGGTCGACCTTGTTGAGCAGCACCAGATCCGTCGACGCGAACATGTGCGGGTACTTCAGCGGCTTGCCCGGCCCTTCGGTCACGGACATGATCACCACCCGCGCCGCCTCGCCGAGGTCGAACAACGCGGGGCACACGAGGTTCCCGACGTTCTCCACGAACAGCACCGAACCCCGCGCCGGCGCCAGCGTGTCGAGCGCGCGCGAGAGCATCGTCGCGTCGAGGTGGCAGCCGGCGCCGGTGTTGATCTGCACGACGGGCGCGCCCGAAGCCTTGATGCGATCGGCGTCCAGCAGCGTTTCCTGATCACCTTCGACGACCGCGAGCGGCACCGACGCACCCAGCGCGTGCACAGTCTGTTCCAACAACGTCGTCTTGCCCGCCCCCGGTGAGCTCATCAGGTTGACCGCGAACACGCCCAGGTCGCGCAGCCGCGAGCGGTTGTGCCCGGCCAGGTGGTCGTTCTTGGCCAGCACGTCCTGCTCCAGCACCACCGTGTGAGAGCCCTCGGCGTGCGAATGATCATCGGCGTGGGAATGGACCGCCGCGTCATCCGAACAACCACACGTCGCACACACCTCAAACCACCTCCACGGACTTGATGCGCAGCTGCCGCCCCGCCAGCACCTCGACGTTCGCGCTGCCGCACGCACACAGCAGGATCGGGTCGTCGATCCCGAACTCCGCCCCGCAGTCACGGCACGCGGCCCGCCCGGGCGGCTCGTCGATCTCCAATTCCGCGCCCTGCAGCGACGTGCCGGCGCACACCACGTCGAAACAGAACCGCACGCTGTCCGGCACCACGCCGGACAGCCGCCCGATTTCCAGCCGTACGCTGCGCACCTCCGCGTCGCCGAGCCGCGAGACGATCGCGTCGACGACGCTCTGCGTGATCGACATCTCGTGCACTAGCAGATCCTCGGCAGCGGGTCGCCCACCAGCATGTCCACGATCCGCGTGCCGCCGAACGCGGTGTTCAGCAGCACCAGCCCCGGCGGGTCGTCGGCCACGCGGCCGATCACCGCCGCCTCCGCACCGAGCGGGTGCGACCGCAGCGCCGCCAGCGCGTCGTCGACCTGGGCGCCGTCGACGAACGCCACGATCCGGCCCTCGCACGCCACGTACAGCGGGTCGATGCCGAGCAGCTCCGACGCACCGCGCACCTCGTCGCGCACGGGCACGGCGTTCTCGTCGACGATCACCGAAACCTCGGCGGCCTTGGCGACCTCGTTGAGGATCGTCGCCACCCCGCCGCGGGTCGCGTCCCGCATCGCGCGCACGCCGGGCACCGCCGCGAGCAGCCCCGCCACCAGCCTGTGGACGGGCGCGGTGTCGGACTCGATGTCGGCGTCGATGTCCAGCTCGCCGCGCGCCAGCATGATCGTGACGCCGTGGTCGCCGATCGGCCCCGACACCAGCACCGCGTCGCCCGGCCGGACCGAGGCGACCCCCAGCCCCGAGCGGATCGAGACGCCGATGCCGGCCGTGTTGATATACACGCCGTCGCCCTTGCCGCGCTGCACGACCTTCGTGTCCCCGGTGACGATCTGCACGTCGGCCGCGAGCGCCGCCGCCTTCATCGAGTCGACGATCTTCAGCAGGTCCTCGACCGGGAAGCCTTCTTCGAGGATGAACCCGGCCGTGAGGTAGAGCGGCCGCGCGCCGGACACGGCGAGATCGTTGACCGTGCCGTTCACGGCCAGGTCGCCGATGTCGCCGCCGGGGAAGAACAGCGGCGACACCACGAACGAGTCCGTGGTGAGCGCCAGCTGCGCCCCGCCGATGGCGAGCGCGGCCGCGTCCTCCATCGGCTCCAGCAGCGGGTTGCGGAACGCGTCGAGGAACACCGCCTCGATCAGCGTGTGCGTCGCCTTGCCGCCCGAGCCGTGGGACAGGGTGATGCGCTCCTCGCGCACCTTCGCGCGCCGCCGCCGGGCGCGTTCGATGCGGTCGAGCACCTGCTGCTCGCGTTCCGTGGTGGTCATGCGTGGCTCGCCTCCCGCACGCGCTTGCGGCTGAACCGGCCGAAGTTGTAGTACGCCGCACACGCGCCTTCGGGCGAGACCATGCAGGTGCCGATGGGCGTCTCCGGCGTGCACGCCGTGCCGAACACCTTGCACTCCCACGGCTTCAGCACCCCCTTGAGCACCTCACCGCACTGGCACGCCTTGGGATCCGCCACGCGCACGCCCGGCACGTCGAAGAGGCGCTCGGCGTCGAACGCGGCGTACTTCTCCCGCACGCGCATCGCCGAGTGCGAGATGAACCCGAGGCCGCGCCACTCGAAGTACGGCCGCAGCTCCATCACCTCGTTGATCACCTTGAGCGCCACGAGGTTGCCGTCCCACGGCACCACGCGCGAGTACTGGTTCTCCACCTCGGCGCGGCCTTCGGACAGCTGCACCATCAACAGGTAGATCGACTGCAGGATGTCCAGCGGCTCGAACCCGGCGACCACCACGGGCTTGCCGTAGTCGCGCGAGATGAACTCGTACGGCCGGCAGCCGATCACCGTCGACACGTGGCCCGGGCCGAGGAACCCGTCGAGCCGCAGGTCGGGTGAGTCGAGGATGGCCTTGATGGCGGGCACGATCGTCACGTGGTTGGCGAAGATCGAGAAGTTCGGGATCCCTTCGTCGGCCGCGCGCAGCAGGGTCATCGCGGTCGACGGTGTGGTCGTCTCGAACCCGATGGCCATGAAGACCACCTGCAGGTCGGGGTTCTGCCGGGCGATCTTCAGCGAGTCGAGCGGCGAGTACACCATCCGGATGTTGGTGCCCTCGGCGTTGGAGTCGAAGAAGTTCCCGCCCGAGCCGGGCACGCGCATCATGTCGCCGAACGAGGTCATCAGCACCCCGGGCCGGCGCGCGATACTGATCGCGTCGTCGATGCGGCCCATCGGGATCACGCACACCGGGCAGCCCGGGCCGTGCACGAGCTCGACGCTCTCGGGCAGGTAGTCCTCGAGGCCGTGCTTGTAGATCGTGTGCGTGTGGCCGCCGCACACCTCCATGAACTTGTAGTGCCTGCCGGGCTCGCACAGCGCGGTGATCTTGGCGGACAACGCCCGTGCCTTGTCCGCGTCGCGGAACTCGTCGACGAACCGCATGAGCGCTCCTAATCGATTCTGGACTCGAGCAGGGCGGCCATCTCGTCCTCGTACGCCTTCCCGATGCTCTCCAGGAACTCCAGCGCCGCGGCGGCCTCCTCCTCGTCTATTTTGGACAGTGCGAACCCGACGTGGATGAGGATCCACTCACCGGGCTCGGGTGGGTCGTCGGCGAGCAGGCCGATGTTGATGGCCCGCTTCACCCCGCACACCGAGACTTTCGCGAGGTCCGGACGTTCCTCGCTGATCTCGATGATCTCGCCCGGAATGCCGAGGCACACGGCTATTTCCGGCTCATGTCGACGTAACGCTGCACGTCCGGCTTCACTTGCATGGCGATCCACGCCACCACGCCGACGAGCACGATCAGCAGCAGCCACCGCTTGAGCATGGTCAGACCTCCGTCTTGAGGGAGTCTTGCGGGAGACGCGGGGTGGTGCCCCACGCCAGTTCCTTCACCGCGCGCACGGCCGCGGGCACGGCCGCCGCGACCTCGGCGCTGAGCCCGATCCCGGACTCGACCGACTTCGGCTCACAGCCCACGATCAGCACCCGCCCCGCGTCGCCGCCGAGCAGCCGCAGCAGGCGGAACACCGCCTCGGGCTGCATGCCGTGGGCGTCGATGACGGGCGCTGCCGCCATCGCGTCGACGTCGGCCTCGATCAGCGACAACGTGCCCGGCTCGACCCCGTGCGGCGTCGCGTCGAGCAGGATCGTGGTGTCGTAACCGCCGAGCAGGTCGTAGGCCAGGTGCAGGCCGGAGACGCCGTAGTCGGCGATCTGCACCCACTCCGGCAGCTCCTCGTGTTCGAGCTGCTTGAGCACTTCGACGCCGAAGCCGTCGTCGCCGAGGAAGATGTTGCCGATCCCCGCCACCATCACCTGCGGTCTCATGTCGGCTCCAATTCGTCGGGGGAGAAGTAGCGGAAGCGGCCGTGGGCGTTCTGCAGATCGGCGCCCGGGTCGTCGTCGAGGGTCACGGCCACGTGCGTGGTCCCGTCCACATCGGACAGCACCGCGCGCACGGTGGCGACGCGGCCGGTGAGGAACATGTCCTGCGCGTCGGCGCCCCGCAGGTTCGGGTGCAGCCGCACGCGCGAGCCCGCGGCGACGCGGGTGCCGGCGACCACGACACCGTCGGTCTCCGGGGAGACGGACGCGTCGGCTCCGGGGTCCCACCAGGGCACCTCGGGGTTCGCCGGCAGGTCGGTTTCCTCCCCGGTCACCGAGCGCAGGTATCGCACGGTGCCGTGCAGCCGGTCGAGCAGCTCCTGCGGCAGGTCGTCCACGCGGTCCACCAGCGCCGCCGCCCGGGGATCCGTCGCTCGGGCCTCGCGTTTCTCCTCGTCGGTGAGCGCCATCGTGCGCAACGTGAGGATCTCGTCGATCTCCGTGCCGTCGAAGAGCTCACCGGGGCTTTCGGGGGCGATCGACGGGTCGTCGTACAGGATGATGGGGGACGCCAGCATCACCCCGCTCCGTGACGACCCGCCGATCAGCACCGGCCACACGCGCTCGTTCACACACGCCTCGACGGCCGGCTTCGCCCACTCGGGCGGGTCGAGCATCGAGAGGAAGTGGCCCGAGTCCACCGCCAGGATCACGTGCGCGGCGAGCAACGCCCTGCGCAGCGCCGATTCGCGGACGTCGTCCGACGGCCACGTACTCGTGTTGCGCAGGTCCAGTCGCAGCCGCGTGCCGCCGAAGGGGCCGTCGAGCGCGTCGAGGCGGGCCGTGAGCACGCCGGCCAGCTCGCCGGAGCGGCGTACGAGCGTGCAGTGGTCGCCCACGCACTCGCGCGTTTCGGCCGGTGGAACTGAGAATGGCAGCTCCACCGGCTGCGCGAGCAACTCGGCCACGGGGATCACGAAGGTCAGCTCGTGCTCGACGGCTTCGTCCCACGTCGTGTAGTCCTTGCCGGCCACGGTCACGGAGTCGACGAACCCGTGGCCGTCGTGCACCAGGCGTTCCTGGGCCTGCAGGAACCGCAGTGTCAGGTGCACCGAGGTGTGCTTGCGCGGCTCCAGCAGGCACTCCGTGCGCGAAGTCGCGTACTCACCGGGCTCCTGCGACGCATACGTTGGCGGCATCAGCACACCCCACTGCCAGCGCACGCGGTTCTTCCGCGCCGACGCACGGTACGGGTACAGCAGGTATCCCTCGTACAGCACGGCGTCGCCGACGGCGCGGGCCTGGTCGAACACGCTGGTCACAGGTCATCACCCGCGTTCGCCAGCAGGTGCTCCATCGCCGCGTCCCACGTCGGGATGGCGTGGCGCGACTTGTACCGCAGCAGCGCGTCGACGGTCTCGCGGTGCAGCTTCAGCCACGCGACGTTGGGGAAGTACTGGTTCATCAGCTCGTCCCACGCGGCGATCGGCATCCGGCACTCGGCTTCGGTGTGCCACGGCACGGGCTCGACCCAGAAGCCCGGGCCGCCTTTCGCGAACACCGTTCCGCTGAACAGCAGCACGAGCGGGACGACGCCGTCGGCGAGCGCGTGGAAGTACTTGCCGGCGGCCACTTCCAGGTCGTACGTGCAGGGCACCTCGAGCTGGAACTCCGTGGTGCGCGTGAAACTCGGCACCATCACCGCCACGGTCGCGAACTGGAACGGCTTCAGCGTCTCGCCCCAGCGTGAGGGGTCGCCGAACAGGTTGGTGAGCAGCTCCGACTCCCCGCTGCCGTAGTGGCGCCGCTGCGGTTCGATCCGCAGCTGCACCCGCAGCACGAGCGCGTGGATCGGCTGGGCGGTGAGCTCGGTGATCTTCATGCTGAACGCGAGCGTCGGCGACGCCGCGTACTTCACCGGGCGCACGTCCAGGCAGTCGAAGGTGAGCTCAGCCATCCGCGGCGACCTCTCCGCGGTCGCGAAGCTCGGCGAAGAAGCGGTCGATGGCTTCGTGCGCTTCGGTGCCGCCGTCGAACCCGTGCCAGTGCAGCCGGACGAGGCCGACGAGCTCGTAACACACGTCGATCGGCACGAGGAACGCCTCGAAGCCGACGTCGTGCTTGTTGACCAGCACCGCCTCGACGTCGGGGGCGACGGTGCTGAACTCGGGCTGCGCGTCCAGCAGCTCGGCCCACGTGTCGAGCGGCAGCAGCGACTCCGTCGCACCGGCGGGGCTCGGGTAGAACGCGACCGCGCGTTCCTGCACCGAGTTGTAGAACAGGAACGCCATCCGCACGGGGATCCCGGCCGTTTCCCACAGCGTCGCGCCGGCCGGGAAGCGCGCGGTGTGCCGGTACCGCGTCGGCACCGCGCGATGGCGGTGGCCACCGGCGCCGGTGTGGTTGAACAGCAGGTAGCAGCCCCGGCAGGTGCACATGATGGTGCGCGATTCGAGGTCGATCACGTGTCCGTGGCCGACGCCGATCGGCTCCGTGCACAGTTCACACCTTTCACCGGGCGCCGGTCGCTCGGCCGGCGTCAGGAACTTGCGCAGACCGCCCGTCATGCCTGCTCCACGGGGACCGGGCACTCGATCGTCTCGAGTGGCAGCAGCGGACGTCCGCCCGGGCCGGTCGGTTCGGGCACCACCCCGGCCACCACCACGTCGGTGAGCTCCGGCGCGGCCTCGCGCACCACGCGTTCGATGGCCATCTTCGCCGTGACGGTGGAGGACGGGCAGCCGTCGCACGTGCCCTGCAGCTGCAGCCGCAGCACGCCTTCGGTGTCGATGCCGACGATGTCGACGTCTCCGGAGTGCGAGCCCAGGTACGGCCGCACTTCGTCGAGCGCCTCGGTCACCCGGTCCAAAGTGGACTTCGGATGCAGGTCGTGGAGGACCAGCAGCCCGCGCACATGGTCGTCGCCGGCGAGGCGCTCCAGCAGCACCTCGCCGGCGACGTCCTCTCGCAGGACGGACACGATGGTCGTCAGGCCGGCGCCGTAGAACTCGAGCAGCGTGTGGACGAGGTCCTCAGCCCTGTCCGCCACGGTGCTGCCCGCCTCCGCCGCGAGCTCACCGAGGAGCTGCTCGATACGTTCGCCGACCTGGCCGATATCGCGGTCCGTCATGGTTTCAGAACACCTCTCCGCCGAACGCGTGGGGGGTGTGGATCCGGTCGAGCGTCTTGCCCTTGCCGGTGTACATGTGCACGCCGCAGGGCAGGCAGGGGTCGAAGCTGCGCACGGTGCGCATGATGTCGATGCCCTTGAAGTTCTCCTGTGTGTTCTCCTCGAAGATCGGCGTGTTCTGCACCGCGTCCTCATACGGACCCGGCGTGCCGAAGGAGTCGCGCACGCTGCCGTTCCACGGCGTCGGCGGGTACGGGTGGTAGTTCGCGATCTTGCCGCCCTTGATCACCATGTGGTGCGAAAGGACCCCGCGCACCGCTTCGGTGAACCCGCACGACACGCCTTCCTCGGGCACCTTGAACGGCTCCCACGTCTTCGTGTTGCCGCTGCGGACCTCGCCGAGTGCACGTTCCGCGAAGTGCAGCGCGAGGCCGGCCGCATACGCCTGGAAGTACGTGCGGGCGCGGTTGCGTTCGAGCGCGTTGCTCCACTTCGGGATCTTCCACTCGAAGTTGACCTCGGGTTTCGTGGCCGTGCGCGGCAGGTTGATCACCACGCTGTGCCCGGTGGACTTCACGTAGTCGGTGTCCACGAGGCCGGCCAGCGCGGTGACCCACAGCCGGGCGATCGGGCCGCCGCCGGTGTCGAGCGCGAGGTGGTCGGTGCCGTCGAACCAGCGCGGCGACATCGTCCACGAGTACTTGTCGTCGAAGTCGCGTTTCTGCGGCCGCGGGATCGTGTGCTGGTTCCACGGGTGGCGCGAGTCCACGGGGTTGCCCAGCGGGTCGTGCGTCACGAACTTGTCCATGCCCTCCCAGTCCTCGTAGAAGGACGAGCCGAGCAGGATCCGGATGCCGAGGTTGATGTCGAGCAGGCTCGTGGTGACCAGCTTGCCGTCGACGACCACGCCGGGCGTCACGAACATCTTGCGGCCCCAGGACTCCATGTTCTCGTAGGTGAAGTCGCAGTACTCCGGGTTGTTCAGGCTGCCCCAGCAGCCGAGCAGGATGCGCCGGCGGCCGACCTCTTCGTAGCCGGGGATGGCTTCGTAGAAGAAGTCGAACAGATCGTCGTGCATCGGCAGGCAGCGCTTCATGAACTCGACGTAGCGCATCAGCCGGGTGAGGTAGTCGGTGAACAGCTGCACCGTCGCGATCGTCCCGACGCCGCCCGGGTACAAAGTGGACGGGTGGACGTGGCGGCCTTCCATGAGGCAGAACATCTCGCGCGTAGACCGGCTGACCTGCAGGGCTTCGCGGTAGAACTCGCCTTCCAACGGGTTGAGCGAGCGCATGATGTCGCCGATGGTCTTGTACCCGTGGTCACCGGCGTGCGGCGCCTCGGTGCGGTTGGCCAGCTCCAGCACGCCGGGGTTGGTCTCGGCCACCATCTTCTCGCAGTAGTCGACGCCGACCAGGTTCTCCTGGAAGATGTTGTGGTCGAACATGTACTCGGCGGCCTCGCCGAGGTTGATGATCCACTCGCCGAGGTGCGGCGGGCGCACACCGTAGGCCATGTTCTGGTTGTAGACCGAGCACGTGGCGTGGTTGTCGCCGCAGATCCCGCAGATGCGGCTGGTGATGAAGTGCGCGTCGCGCGGGTCCTTGCCCTTCATGAAGATGCTGTATCCGCGGAAGACCGACGAAGTGCTGTGGCACTCCACGACCTTCTTGGCCGCCCAGTCGATCTTCGTGTAGATCCCGAGGCTGCCCACGATGCGCGTGATCGGGTCCCAGGCCATCTCGACGAGGTCGGTTTTTCCCTTGGTGCTGACGCCCTTGTCGCTTTCCGTTCGCGTCATTTCCCCAGTCCTTTCAGCGCCAGGAGGAGCGGTAGCCGGTCTCGAGCTGCTTGCCCTTGTGGCGCCACTTGGGCTCCAGGTCGGCCTTGCGTTCGGTGAACTTCCGCAGCCGCCTGATCACCGAGCCATACGCACCGCTGGCCATCGAGGAGACGTGGGCGCCGGGCGGCTCGTCCATGAACGGCATGAACTTGTCGGGGAAACCCGGCATGGTGCAGCCGATGCAGATGCCGCCGACGTTCGGGCAGCCGCCCACGCCGTTGATCCAGCCGCGCTTGGGCACGTTGCACTTCACGACCGGGCCCCAGCAGCCGAGCTTCACCAGGCACTTCGGCGAGTCGTACTCTTCGGCGAACTGGCCCTGCTCGTAGTAGCCGGCCCGGTCGCACCCCTCGTGGACAGTCGCGCCGAAGAGCCACTGTGGACGGAGGTGGTCGTCGAGCGGGATCATCGGCGCGTGGCCGGCCGCCTGGTAGAGCAGGTAGGTGAGTGTCTCGGAGAAGTTGTCCGGGTGCGTCGGGCAGCCGGGGATGCAGACGATCGGTAGGCCGGCGCTCGACTTCCAGTCCCAGCCGAGGTAGTCGGGCACGCCCATCGCACCGGTCGGGTTGCCCTCCATCGCGTGGATGCCGCCGTACGCGGCGCAGGTGCCGGCCGCGACCACGGCCAGCGCCTTGGGTGCCAGGCGGTCGAGCCACTCGCTCGTGGTCATCGGCTGGCCCGTCTCCGGGTTGTTGCCGAAGCCGCACCAGTAGCCCTCGGCTTTGATGGCCTCGTTCGGGATCGAGCCCTCGACGACCAGCACGAACGGCTCCAGTTCGCCGCGGTCGGCCTTGTAGAACCACTCGATGAACGTGTCGGCGCCCTTGTCCGGACCGCTCTCGAAGTCGATCAGCGGCCAATGCACCTGGACCTTCGGCAGGCCGGGCAGCGCGCCGAGCACGATCTCCTCGATGCTCGGCTGCGTGGCGGCGGTCAGCGCGACCGAATCGCCGTCGCAGGACAGTCCGGCGTTGATCCACAGGATGTGGATGGGCGTCTCTTCTTCTCGGGCATGGGTCACGGCTGTTCACCCTCGAGGTCGTCGAGCGCACCGAGGGTGAGTTCCCACAGTGCGTGGTAAAGGGTCGTCTGGGCTTCTTGGATGCGGTGCACGGAAGGCGACGGCACGACGAAGAGGTGGTCGATGCTGCTGAGCTCGGCCATCTTGCCGCCGTCGTACCCGGCGATGCCGACGGTGACGAGGCCGCGGCGCGCGGCCTCGTCGAAGGCGGCCAGCAGGTTCGCCGAGTTGCCGCTGGTCGACAGGCCCACGGCGATGTCGCCGCGGCGGCCGAACGCGCCGACCTGCCGGGAGAACACGACGTCGAACCCGATGTCGTTGGACAGGGCGGTGACCACGGCGATGTCGTTGGTGAGGCCGAAGGCGGGCAGGGGCCTGGCGTTGCCGTCCGGGCTGTCGGGGCTGAGGAACAGGCTCGCGAGGTCCTGCGCGTCGGTGGAGCTGCCGCCATTGCCGAAGGCCAGCAGCCGGCCACCGCCGGCGAACGCCTGCGCGAGGTCGCGCGCACACGCGGCGAGGCGCTCGCCGTCGGATTCGAGAACCTGGCGGCGCAGCGCGACGATCTCGCGCGCTTTCTCCACAGTGGACTGCCGGACCTGGGTCAGGACCGCGTCGAGGTCACTCGTACCCGAGTACAGAAACGGGTACAGCTCCTCGAGACCACTCGCGCCCACGGAATCCATGGCCGCTCAGCTCCCTCGGCTACTCGGAAATTTCCAGACGTGCGATGGCTTCGCCGGCGTGGACGAGGATTCGGTCGCCGACACTGGCTGCCACCAGCGCAACGCTGACTTCTTCCCTGCCCTGGCCGGTGTCCACGACTGCGAACCCGAGGTCCAGGAGTTCGATGACGGTCACCTCGACCGCCGTATCTGAACAGGTGATGCACACCCCGTCGTGACAGGCGGGGGCCGGTGCTCTGTCGGCGTCACGGGCGTTCACGACGCCACCTCCGGCGTGAGAACACCGGGTTGTTCGAAGAACACGTGCACGAGTTCCCACAGAACGTGGTAAGTCGTGACGTGGATTTCCTTGACCACGCGGGGGTCGTCGGAGCGCGCGTGCAGCACGTGGTCGGCGGTGATGGTGCCCGGGCCGGTCCCACCGGTGAGCGCGATGGTGAGCATCCCCAGGTCACGCGCGGCTTCGAGGCCGCGCCGGATGTTGGCGCACTCGCCATCGGAGGAGATGCCGAGCGCGATGTCCTGCGGCTCGGCGAGGAACTCGATCTGGTACGCGAAGATCTCTTGCAACCCGTTGCGGTTCGCGACGCTGGTAAGCGTGGCGACGTCGGCCGTCAGCGAAATCGCCGGCAGCGCCCGCTTCCCCACGATCACGGGGTGCACGAACTCCACGGCCACGTGCTGCGCGTCGGTGCCCGCGCCCCCGTTGCCGAACACCACGAGCTTCCCGCCGCGGTGGAACCGCCGCGCCATCCCGTGACACGCCTGGGCCACCGCCTCCGCCTGCCCGCCCAGCTCTCCACCCGGCACGACGCGGCGCTCGAACAGCGCCGCCACCGCACCGGGAGAAGTACTCGGAGAGCCGACCATGGCGGCACTTCCCTGCGCTCGGTGGTGGGAGCAGTCCCGTCCCACACTAGAGCTGTGAGTTGGATCACACAATAGATCGCGGGAATGGGCAGTAATTCACCCGACTGGCGGCTGGTCTTGATCCACGTTGTGGTGCGCGGAACCGGGTCCGCGTTTCTTGGGACGACGTGGGGATGGCTGGAGATTTCGGTGCGGTGCCGCGGGGGTGGTGATGCGGCGGAACCGGACGCGGAGGTCTGGGGGATTGGCCCGCCCATTCGGTGCTGAGCTGAGCCGCGCTTTCGTCTCTCGCGGTCTGTCCACAGCCCACTCCGAGTTGTGGACAACTGCGGTGTGGTGGCGTCGGTCTCGCGGAATTGTCAGTGGGGGCCGATAGGATTGGACGGGACGCCCCAAGGGAGGGCAGGGTTCCGGCCACAGTCGTTTGTGGCCTGTTGCTGAGCGACCGCCGCTCCTGTTGATCGTATGATTGTCCGGGTGCCATGATCGTGTGAGAGTCGTGCTCGCTGTGGTAGTGGTGATTGTCCGCCGCGATCAGGGAATGGGCAGGCGATGCCCCCACCGGCCTGCACCGGTGTTGCTGGGTGCCCGTGTCGACACGGCAGGGCAGATACGTCGCCACGGACGAGACGGTCGTGCGCCAGGTGACCGGCCCGTTCGACAGCGACACCACCCCGGTCGTTCACCCCGCTCGGCATTCACCGCCGAACACCCGCCGACTTTGCCGGAACCCTGCCAAGGGAGGCGGGGCTGTGTGTCCCCCGGCGGCTGAGCATTGCTCGCACATCGCGGGTCCCGTTCGCCCGGCTCGCCATGCTCGGAGAGGCCGCGAAGACGCTCGGTGGTGCCGTCGGCACAGCGCGGCTCGCACATCGCCGATTCCGAACGTTGGCTCGCAGCGTCGTAGAGGTCCGGAACGCCCTCGACGCGCCCCGGCGGTGAGGCGCGCGTCGCCGATGCCGACCGGCCGGCTCGCAGGCGCCTTGCCCGCGCCGAAAATCCCCGTGCCCCGGCCACTCAAGCGCGGTCATGCTCCCCCTGAGACTCCTCCGCCCGCGACAACCACGTATCCGCCTCCTCCACCGACCCCCGCGCCTGCAACATCCGCGCCAAGCTCAACATCCCCTGCACATCCCCGGTCTCGGCCGCCGCGCGGAAAAACCGCTCTGCCTTCGCGAGCTCGTCGCGCGCCTCCGCGAGGTGCCCGAGGTTCGTCAGCGCCGGGATGCTGCCGTGCTCCGCCGCCTTGCGGTACCAGGCCGCGGCTTCGCCCTCGTCGCCGCGGTTGCGGGCCAGGACGCCGAGGTTGGTCATCGCGGCGGCGTCGCCGGCTTCGGCCGCGTCGAGGTACCAAGCCTCGGCCTCGTCGACGTCGCCGCGGCGGTGCAGGAGCAGGCCGAGGCGGACGGTGGCCTCGACGTTGCCGGAGGTCGCGCCCTGGCGGTACCAGGATTCGGCGTCCTGGAGCTTGCCGAAGCGTTCGGACTGGCGGCCGAGCAGGCACGTCGCCGAGAGATCGCCGTCGGAGAGGGCCTCGCGCCACCAGCGCGTGGCCTCGCTGTAGCGGCCGCGTTCGCGCATGACGATGCCGACGTCGATCATCGCGGACGTGCTGCCGGAGCTCGCGGCGCGGCGGCACCAGTCCTCGGCCTCGTCGTAGCGGCCGCGTTCGGCGAGCAGGTGCCCGAGCGCGCCCATCGCGTCGACGTCACCGGTCACGGCGGCCTCGTGGAACCAGTACTCGGCGTCCTCGACGCGGGCGCGCCGTTCGTACGCGCGCCCGAGCCCCAGCATCCCGCGCGGCTCGCCGGCGTGGGCGGCCTCGTGGTACCAGCGTTCGGCCTCGTCGAGCACGCCACGCTCGGCCAGGAGGTTCGCCAACGCCGTCATCGCGATGCGGTCGCCGCCGGCCGCGGCGCGGCGGAACCACGTCTCGGCCTCCGCCTGGTCGCCACGTTCGCGCAGCGCCGCTCCGAGGCGTGTCATCGCGACGACGTTGCCGCCCTCCGCGGCCTTGCGCTGCAGGTAGTCGTCGACGCGCGAGTTCCACTTCCGCAGCCGCCCGCTCATCGGCACTCTCCCTTCCGCCCGCCCCCACCCCCGTAGTCGCTCGGCGCGCCGCGGACGTGACACCGTGGTCCCGGACACGGTTCGCGCGCAGCTGAGAGTGTCGGCGCGGTCACGGGCCTCGCACCGGGCATACTGCCGCCTCCCGAACCCGTCGAGAGGATCACGCGCGCATGGCCCGGACGTTTCCCACCCAGCGGATCCTGCTGGTGGTCGTGGTTCTCGTGGTGGCCGTCGCCGGGATCTGGTACGCCGGACGGCAAAGCGGCGCCGAGCCCACGGGCACCTCACCCACGGGTGCCGCACCCGCCGACGTCACGCAGCAGCTGGCGGAGCTGAAAATCTCGACGCGCACGTCGATGTCCGGCTACTCCCGTGACAAATTCCCGCACTGGGACAACCAAGGGCACAACTGCAACACGCGCGAGCTCGTGCTCAAGCGCGACGGCAAGGACGTCAAGGCCGGCACCGACTGCAACCCGACGTCCGGCACCTGGTTCAGCGTCTACGACGCCGAGACCTGGACCAAACCCGGCGACGTCGACATCGACCACATGGTGCCCCTCGGCCAGGCCTGGGCCAGCGGCGCGCGCGACTGGCCGGAGTCCAAACGCGAGCAGTTCGCCAACGACCTCACGCGCCCCCAGCTCTTCGCCGTGACGGACAACCTCAACCAGCAGAAGGGCGACAAGGCCCCCGACGAGTGGAAGCCGCCGCTGGTGTCGTTCTGGTGCACCTACGCGACGGACTGGGTGACCGTGAAGCACTTCTACGGCCTCACCATCACGACGGGGGAGAAGACGGCGTTGCAGGACATGCTGCGCCGCTGCCCGGCCGCCAGCTGACCTTCCGTTACGGGACCGCTCCCGGCCGCCGGGACATACCATCCGTCGCGGTAACCGAAGGGAGCTGTGGATGGGTATCTTCTCGCGCCGATCGCGTCCCGGTGATCAGGTGGGCACCGGCGAGGCCTTCGAGCTGGGCATGCGCCTGTGGCGGCAAGGCCGTAGCCGGGAATCCGCGAAAGCGTTCGAGTAGGCCGCCCGCCTCGACCCGAGCTCTGTCGACGCGCACTTCCTCTTCGGAGCGTCGCTGGTGGAGGCCGGTCACCTGGCTCGCGCGGCGTTCCTCGGGCACCCGCAAGCGCCGACGACACTGCGCGGTCTGGGGATGGGGGTACTGCCGCCGGTGCGGCGACCCGGTCGATCGCGTGACGCCGACGTCCGGTTCAACGGACCAGGAGTGGGCCTGGAGTGCCTGAGCTGCCCGACGGTGTTCTTCGTGCGTTGCGTGCTGGGTGAGGCGGAGACCGCCGTCGCGCCGAGGTGCCCCGAATGCGGTGCCGTGTTGACGGAGCATCGTTCGGATTCGGATCTCTAGGGTGGCGTCGCGCGGGCCGGAATTGTCGGACCCGTGGGCTAGTGTCCCCGCCATGGCGACCTTCCTCCTCATCCACGGCGGTGGCGGCAACGGCTGGGACTGGCACCTCGTCGTCGACGAGCTGCGCCGGCGGGGTCACGAAGCCGTGGCGCCGGACCTGCCGATCAGGAACCCCGACGCGAAGCTGGCGGACTTCGCGGCCACGGCCATGGCGGCGGTGGCGGGAAAGCAGGACATCGTTGTCGTGGGGCATTCCTATGGCGGATTCACCGCGCCGATGGCAGCGGCGCGGCTGGAAAACGCGCGGCTGCTCGTTTTTCTCGCCGGCATGGTGCCCGCGCCCGGTGAGGCGCCGGGGCAATGGTGGGGCAACGTCGGATTCGAAAGCCCCGGCGAAGAGCTCACCGACACGGAGATCTACCTCGGCGACGTCCCACCGGAGCTCGCCGCCGAATGCCTGCGCCGCAGCCGCGATCAGGTCAGCGCGGAGTGGGACGACCCGTGGCCAGACGCGCAGCTGCCCGACGTCCCCACGCGCGTCCTGCTCTGCCGCGACGACAAGTTGTTCTCGCCTGAGCTCCAGCGGCGCGTCGCGCGCGAGCGGCTGGGGATCGAGGCCGACGAGATCGACGGGTCCCACGGTGTGGCGTTGAGCCGTCCGGTTGAGCTGGCCGACCGGCTCGAGCGGTATTTCGCCACGCTCTGACATCACCCGCCGCCAAATGGTCCAGACCTATTGACGAGCCGGTCGAAGGCTCCCTAACGTCGGTCTCCCGTGCACGGTTCCTCCACCCCGGTCCCCGGAGGTTCCGAAAGTGAAACTCAGAGCCCTCACCGCTGCCGTGCTCGCGCTCGGCGCGCTCGTCACCGTCCCCGTCGCGACGGCCAGCGCCGCGACTTTGCCCGCGTGCCAGCACTTCTACAGCGGTCCGATCCCCGACCGTCCCGTCTCCGGCGGACACGGACCCGGCTCACTCGTCGGCGCGGTCAACGTCGGCAACCGCCTGCCCGCACCCACCGGCGTCACCGGCGGGCTCGGCAGCGACGGCAAGGTCACCTTCACGTTCTCCCGCGTGCCGGGCGCCAAGGCCTACCGCGCGTTCCGCAACGGCCAGGCCCTGCAGTGGATCAGCGACTGGGGCCAGCCGACGCTCCAGGTCACCGACGCGAGCCCCTGCCAGAACGCCAACTACCAGCTCTACGCCATGACCGCCGAGGACAACTCGCCCGGCTCGCTCGGCCAGATTTCCACTGCCTACCGCGTGAACTCGGCCAACAAGCTCGCGCCGTACGCCCTCGCCAAGGGCATGACGCTCAACTACCGCGTCACCGCCTACAACGACATCGCCCAGACCGCCCTCGGCTACCAGGCCGGCCCGGGCTTCTGCGCCGTCGACGCCCGCAACATCCCTTGGGGCACCAGGATTTCCGTCCCGGGCTACGGCCACTGCTACGCGGCCGACATCGGCAGCTGGATCAAGGATGACATCCTCGACGTCTGGCTCCCGGGCAACCAGGCCAACGACTGGGGCGTGCAGCGCCTGACGCTCACCGTCGAATAAAAGAAAGGGCTTCCTCGAGCGAAACCACACTCGAGGAAGCCTTTTCTAGCGTGTCACCACTTGTCGTGCACCAACGGCCGGATCAGCTCGTCATACGTGGCCCGCACCCCGGCCGCCGATTCTTCCGGCAGCGGAGCGAGCCCGGCCGCAACGGTGTTCCCCCGCGCCTGCTCCGCATTGCGCGCACCAGGGATCACCACGGAAACCCCGAGCTGGTCGAGAATCCACCGAAGCGCGAACTGCGCGAAAGTCTGCCCCTCCGGCACGAGCCCGCGCAGCCGTTCGACGGCCTCCAGCCCGACCTCGAACGGCACGCCCGAGAAGGTCTCGCCGACGTCGAACGCCTCACCGTGCCGGTTGAAGTTGCGGTGGTCGTCGGCCCCGAAGGTCGTCGCGGCCGTGTAGCGCCCCGACAGCAGACCCGACGCGAGCGGCACCCGCGCGATGATCCCGGCGCCCGTCTCCACCGCCGTCGGCAGCACGCGCTCCAGCGGCTTGAGCCGCAGGGCGTTCAGGATGATCTGCACCGAAGCGACATTCGGCCGCGAAAGCGCCGTGAGGGCCTCGTCGCACGTCTCGACGCTGACGCCGTAAGCCTTGATCCGCCCCTCGTCGACCATGCGGTCCAACGCGTCGTACACGGCGTCGGACGAGTACACGGCGGTCGGCGGGCAGTGCAGCTGGACGAGGTCGAGGGTGTCCATCCCGAGGTTCCGGCGGGACCGGTCGTTCCACTCGCGGAAGTTCTTCTCGACGTAGGTTTCCGGCACCTGCTCGGCCCGGCGGCCCATCTTCGTGGCCACGAACACGCCGTCACCACGTTCGCGGCGGAAGCGGCCGACCAGCGTCTCGCTGCGGCCGTCGCCGTAGACGTCGGCGGTGTCGAAGAAGGTGACGCCCTCGTCGGCCGCCGCGTGCAGCACGCCCATGGCATCGGATTCGTCGACGTTGCCCCAATCGGCGCCGAGCTGCCAGCACCCGAGGCCGACGGCGGACACCTCACGCCCCAGCCGGGTGATCTTGCGAGTCTCCATGCGACCGATCCTAAGCGGACCCGGATCAGCGCCGAGCAGTCAAGGCACTCACGCGACCGGTCCCACCGCGAACGCTGCCCAGACGTACTTCCCGCCCGGGCACGGCTCGTAACCCCACTCCTGCGACAGTACGTGGACCAGCTGCAGCCCCCGGCTGCGCGCCGCCTCCGGCGAGGGCTCCTTGAGATGCGGCACCGCTTGGCCGACGTCGAAGACGCAGACCACCAGCCGTCCCTCCGAGAGCCGCAGCTCCAGCCGATCCGGCCGCTCACCGTGCTCGAACGCGTTGGTCACCAGCTCGGACGTCGCCAGCAATACGTCATCCCGCCATTGGTCGCCCACAGCCAGCTCTTCGAGCGCGGCGCGGACAGCGTGGCGGGCGATCGCGGGCGCGGTGACGTCGTCCGGGAGCGCCAGGCGCACGGTGGCGGGTGTCGTGGTGCCTCGCGTCGGCATCTTCGACATCGTCATGGCTTCCACACCTCCCGACCTGTCCGTTACTCGCACCGGCTTACTACCCAAGAGGGGGGACCCCGAATCAGGTGCCCTCGGTGATGTCCGTCTCGACCAGTCCCGTGCGCAGTTTCTTCAGCGTCGACGCGAGCAGGCGCGACACCTGCATCTGCGAAACGCCCACACGGCGCGCGATGTCCGACTGGCTCATCCCCGACCCGAACCGCAGCGCGACGATCTTGCGCTCCCGCTCGGGCAGGCTCTCCAGCATCGGCCGCAGCGCCTCGCGCAGCTCCGCCTGGCTGAGGTTCGCGTCGGGCGCGCCGAAGCGCGTGTGCGCCGAGTTCTCCAGCAGGTTGTCCAGCGAAGCGCCGTAGCGGCCCTGGCCGGCGCGCAGGCCTTCGTAGACGTCCTCCATCGGCACGCCGAGGTGCTGGGCGATCTCACTCGGGCGCGGCGCGCGCGAGAGCCGCACAGTGAGCTCCTCGCGCGCGGCGGAGATGGACGCGTTGAGCTCCTTCAGCCGCCGCGGCACCCGCACCGACCAGCTGTTGTCCCGGAAGTGGTGACGCAGTTCACCCGAAATGGTGGGAACGGCGAACGCCAGGAAGTCGGTGCCCTGCGTCGGGTCGTAGCGGTCGACGGCGTGGATCAGGCCGACCGTCGCGATCTGCACCAGGTCGTCCATCGCCTCGTCGCGGTTGCGGAACTTCCGCGCGAGGTTGCGGGCGAGCTCCAGGTGCTCGCGCACCAGTCTGTCCCGGATCACCTCGCGGCGCGGGGAGCCATCGGGCAGTTGGGCCAGCTCGTCGAACAGCGACGCCACATCGGTCTCGCCGCCTTCGGCGGGGGTGGTCACGGGCGGGCCACCTCACTCTCCCGGACGAGCTGAACCCGGGAGAGGTACCGGCCCTCGGCCGGGGTCACTGTGCGTCGCGCCGATGTGGCCAGCGCCGTGAGCAGCTGCCAGGACAGACCGGTGTCGTCGCCGTGGTCCGGGGTGTCGGCGACCACCGACACGGTGACCTCGATGCGCCCCTCGATCCAGGAGAAGACACAGGTCAGCTTGCCGTCGGCCGCGGACGGCAGGAGCATCGAGCACGCCTCGTCCACCGCCATCCGCAGGTCTTCCACCGCGTCGAGGTCGAAGTCCTGGCGCATCGCGATGTCCGCGACGATCGTGCGCAGCGTGGGCACCACGTGCGGGATGGCCGCCGTCCGCACCTCGATGAGCTGCGCGTCCTCCCGATCGAGCGGGGCGTTGTCCTCCACGTGCGGTCCTCTCTCCGGCTCACTCGGCCGTGTCCTGTGCTGCCCGGTCTGCTCATGCCCGGGGTGTGAGCAAACCAAACCCGGGTTTGATTCGCGCGACCGGCGGGCATGTAGCGGTCGAAGTGCTGATCCCGGGAAAGGTGGGGACGAGATGGCTGACGTGAGCCGGCTGCCCAACGTGGTCGCCGAGGAGTGGGAGTGGCAGCTGCAGGGTTCCTGCCGTGGCGCGGACAGCAGCCTGTTCTTCCACACCGACAACGAGCGTGGGTCCGCACGCGAGCGTCGTGAGTCGCGCGCCAAGGCGATCTGCCAGACCTGCCCCGTGCTGGCGCAGTGCCGCAAGCACGCCATGACGGTACAGGAGCCGTATGGCATCTGGGGCGGCCTCGGCGAGATCGAGCGCCGCGAGCTGTTCATGCGTGAACGCCGCAACGCCAAGCGCGATCCGTTGTCGGCCTGACCCAGCCCCGAACTCGCCCCGCGTGCCCTGCCGGCACGCGGGTCGCTGTGCGCGCGGCCGTTCGCCGGAATGCCGGTGCCGCCGTCCGGCTCTTGCCCGCCCGTACCGTTTTCCGGGACAGTGGCGGCCGACGCGGCGGCAGTCACCCACTGGGTTAGGGTTGGACTTTCCAGATGCCTGGAACCGTGAACGGTTGCCGCTTGAACTACAGGCGCGTACCGGCGCAGCAGCAGCGCCTGACGAGGAGAAACTGCATGCCCGCAGCCGACCAGAACGCCACCCCTCCCGGGTTCGGCATCACGCTGGACACCAAGGCCGCCGAGCCGCGGGTGGTGGTCAACGGTGAGCTCGACCTGCTCACCAGCCCGCAGCTGCAGGAAGCCCTTGCCGGGTTGATCGCGGACAAGAGCTCGCAGCGCGTGGTGGCCGACCTGACCGGGGTGACCTTCTTCGACTCCTCGGCGTTGAACGTGGTCCTGCACGCCCAGCGGCAGGCCCGTGAGCAGGACGTCGAGCTCGCGGTGGTCCCCAGCTCGGCCGTGAGCCGCGTCATCGAGCTCACGGGAGTGGCCGAACACCTGAGCGTGTCGGAGGAGCCGCCCGCCTGATCCCCGATACGGTCGCGCGGACCTGAATTCCGCTCGCGACCTGGGGGAGATCCACGATGATGGGGCGCACCCACGCCCTGACCGGCTGGTGCGCGGGGCTCGCCCTCGCGCCCGCGGTCGGCGCCGGTTCCGTGCACCAGGCGGTGGTTTTCGCCGCCACCACGGCCGGCTTCGCGTTGCTCCCCGACCTCGACCACCCCGGCGCCAGCGCGTCCCGTCTCCTCGGCTGGCTGACGGGCGCGCTCTCGTGGCTCCTGCGCCGCGTTTCGTCGGCCGTGTACGCCCTGACGAAGGGCCCCCGCGACGAGAAGGTGACGGGCAAGCACCGCCACCTGTCGCACACGGTGCTGTTCGCCGCGGGCCTCGGCTTGGCGACTTCGGCCGGCACCGCGGCCGGCGGTCCGTGGGCGGTGTTCGGCGTGGTGGTCTTCGGCCTGCTCCTCGCCGAGGGCGCCCTGGGCGACTGGCTGCTGCCGGTCAGCGTCGGCGCCATCCTGTGGTGGTACTTCACCGCGCCGCCCGACCACGTCGCCCAGCTGCAGCAGATCTCGGGCTGGCTCGGGATCGCCGTGGCGGCCGGGTGTTTGGTCCACTGCCTCGGCGACTCGCTGACCGAGTCGGGCTGCCCGTTCCTCTTCCCGCTGCCCATCGCGGGCGAGACCTGGTACGAGATCCGGCCACCGAAGATCTTCCGGCTGCGGACGGGCAAAAAGGTGGAGACGCGGTTGGTGTTCCCGATTTTCGTGGTCGTGGGGGTCCTCCTGGTGCCCGGCGTGTGGGGCTGGACGACTTCGACGGCGGAGCGGCTGTTCAGCCCTCCGGCCGCGCAGACCGCGACGCAGTGATCCGCTTCGCCGCGGCGGCAGCCCAACCCGCACCGCTTGAGCACGGGTTCCGCGGTTTCCGGGCCCGTTGCTGGACGTCACCGCCCGGCCGCAGCCCGGCCCGTCCCGGCACGCGGTGACTGTCCACGGGACTCTTGCCGAGTGGTCCCTCGACGCGATCGGGTGGCTGGCCGGGCTCGCGGCCGACCTCGGCGCGCGGGCCGGGCTCGCCACGCCGCTGCTGGTCACCGCGCAGCGGCGCTGATCCGCTTCGCCGCCGCGGCGGTGTCGGTGTAGTCGCGGGTGTGGGAGATCTTGCCGTCGCGCACGGTCAGCACCATCACGTACGACGAGACGAACGCTTCGCCGCCGAGTTCGCCGTGGAGGTCGAACTCCGTGACGAGCACGGACGGGTCGGTGGTTTCGTGCACGACGACGTTGTCCGCCTTGGTCATGCGGCGCGCTGAGCCGGCCGCGTGGAACCGGCGGCGCAGCTCCTCTCGCCCGTGCGTCAGGCGCGGCACGCCGGCCGGGGTGAAGGGCATTTCCAGCACGACGTCCTCGGCGTAGAGGTCGGCGAGGTCGTCCCAGCGGTTGTCCACGGACGCGTCCAGGAACTGCCGGAACACCGTCGTGGCACCGGTCATGGTGTGGGCCGCCGCGGTGTTGGGGAAGTCGCGGTACGCCACGATCTCTCCATTGTGGACGGTCGCCAGCCCGACCGAGGACGGGAACCCGTAGCTCTCCCCGGTGTGCGGGTTGCGGCCCTCGACGGTGAGCTCGGCGACGAACCCGTCGGCCAGCTCGCGGACGCCGACCCGCACGGAGTCCAGCCCGAGCGCGCGGGCGCGGACGGCGCCGTCGCCGAGCGTCGCCAGGATCGCTTCGCGGCCTTCGGCGCGGTGGCCCTGGAAGGGCAGTTCGTACACGGCTTCGGCGGCGAAGACGTCGGCGAGCGGCGCGGGGTCGAGCGTCTGCATGCTGTGGACGAAGAGCTGCGAGATTTCGGACACGGTTCGGCTCATCAGGAGTTCTCCGAGGAAGAATGAGGTTGAATCGGAACGGCGCACCCGGTTCCCACGATACGGAGTGGACGCTCCGATTGTCAACGAGATCGAGGAGGACGCCCGTGGACAAGCCACTGCTGCGCGCCGACGCGCGCCGCAACAGGGCCCGCGTGCTGGCTGCCGCCGAGGAGGCCTTCGCGGCCGACGGCCTGGCCGTGCCCCTCGACGACATCGCGCGGCTCGCGGGCGTCGGCGCGGGCACGGTTTATCGGCATTTCCCCAGCAAGGAGGCGCTTTTCCAGGCCGTGGTGCTGGAGCGCCTGGAGCAGTTCGCGGCCGAGGCCCGCGAGCTCGTCGACGCCGAAGACCCGGGCGCGGCCTTCTACGACTACTTCGCGCGCGTGATCAAGCAGGCCTCCCTCAACCGCGCGATCTGCGAAGCACTCGGCGCCACCACAGGCTCCGCGTACAAGGCGGAGATCGGCACGGAGTTCCGCGCGAACCTCGCCGCCCTGCTCCAGCGCGCGCAGGCGGCGGGGGCGGTTCGCCGCGATCTCGATGGCGACGACCTGCGTGCGCTGATCGTCGGCGCCCTCGCCGTCGAGCGGTACTCGCCTGGAAGCCACCATCTGGTCCGCGTGCTGCTG
Organism: Amycolatopsis sp. 2-15; assembly: GCF_030285625.1. NCBI lineage: Bacteria > Bacillati > Actinomycetota > Actinomycetes > Pseudonocardiales > Pseudonocardiaceae > Amycolatopsis > Amycolatopsis carbonis. Next base: position 1,257,520 of record NZ_CP127294.1, on the reverse strand, counting down.
GACGGCCTGCGCACCGTCACCCCGGCAGGTCCCTGAGCTTCCGCAGCGGCGACGCGAGCAGGATCGCCGTCGACAGCACCAGGCCGACGCCGACGACGTACAGCGTGGCGCGCATGGACGTCACCTCGGCGAGGACGCCGCCCGCCAGGCTGCCCAGCGGTGCCGTGCCGCGGATGAGCGTCGTCGACACCGACGTCACGCGGCCCAGCAACCGCCTCGGCGTGACGGCCTGGCGGAAGCTCACGGCGTAGACGTTGATGAGGATGATCCCGAACCCCGCGCCCACACCGCCGGCGACGTACCAGGCCAGGCCCCAGCCCGGAGTGGTGAAGGCGTAGAGCAGGAACGAGCCTCCGTAGACGACTGCTGCCGCGTTCAGTGCCCGTGCCGCCCCGATTCTCGCCGCGAGCGGCCGCGCGATGGCGCTGGCGACCAGTGCGCCGGTGAGGGAAACCGTGCTGAGGACCCCGATCGGCGCGAGCTCGAGGGTCATGGCTGAGGAGTTGTGGGCATCGAGCGGAACGGGCTCGCGACCGTGCCGCGCAGGTTGGGCGATCTTGTTGCCGATCACACTTTCGGCGATTTCGAAGTGCGGAGTTACGAGAGGGCGGCGCGCCTTGGCTGCGCCGCGCGCATCATGAGGCAGGCGCCGGCTGGGTCTTCCGCCGTGCTCCTGCTTGGCCGCATCCCGGCCGGGCGGAACCGGCCCCCGGGGCCGGGCGAAAACCGTGCCACGGCCACCGCAGTCAGGCGCAACTCGGAACCTGGCCATCGGTTCCTCGCATACCGGCGCCTGCGGTCATCGCGCCGCGGTCAACCTGGGCCCTATGCCGCCCTCAACTCTCTGTGACGCGTCCTCGCAATCCGCTGAGGTGCCCGCGCCCGAGTTACCCACAGTGGCAACGGCGTTGTGGATAACTCGGGCCTCCGCGCAGCTTTTCAACGGTCTGGTCGGCGCTGGCCGGTAGAATGGAGATGGGACGCCCCCTTGGGAGGGCGGGGGTTTTGCCTGGTGAGCGCCTTGCGAAGGGGCAATTGTTGAGCGCCGAGCGGGGCGCTGCGGCGGCGGTGCGTAGCCGCGGAGCCGGTTTGAGCGTCGTCAAAGCGATCAGGCTGCGCGGGGTGGCGCTGGCGACGAGGTGAAATCGGCAGAATCCGGTGGTGCTGAACAACGTTTGCTCGTGGCCAGGCCGGCCGGGACCGGTCGCCCGGAGTCCTCGAATCTGCGGCGCGGGGTCATCTGATCGCAAACTTGCGTTTATTCGGCTCAACTTGCACAGTCTGTAACGGCGCATAAGATCAACACGACTACTCCTCGTACCCGCGCGTCGGCTCGGCGAGGGAGGTGCCGGTTTGTCCAACACGGCTCCGACCTGGGGTTCTGTCGTCGTGACCGGGCTGGCCGGCATCGCCGTCGGCCTGCTCGTGGCGGCACTCCTCGTGGCCGGGAACTCACCGAACCGTCCAGCCGGTTCGTCCGTTCCGTCGTCGCCACCGCCCGCGCAACCGGTCACGGTGACGGTCACGGGCCGGCCACCACCCCCGGTGACCGTGACGCAGTCGCAGTCCGAACCCCCGGCACCACCGCCGAGCACGACGACCTCGACGGTGTCCGTGACCCGTGAGCTGCCCGCTCCGAAGTCGCAGTCGGAGTCGGGCTCGGGGTCGCCGACGTCGCTGGATCCGACGTCGGCCATCGCGCCGAATGTCGCTTCGGCCCAGAGGTGATGCAACCACCCAGCCGCCCCCGCACGTCTGGCTGACGTGCGCAGACACCTAGCCGTCGCCCTCCTCCTGCTCGGCCTCACCGCCTGCAGCCCGCCACCGCTCATGTGCCCAGCCATCGCCGTGCCCGCCGGCCTCGCCATCGACGTGCCGGCCGGGCAGTTCAGCCGAGCCGAAGTGACCGCGTGCTGGGCCGGCCACTGCACCCAGCGCCAGGTGGGGCTCCAAAGAGCAACCACCGCCGGCCCCACCACCTGCACCCCCACAGCCTGCGGAGCATCCGCCGTGCCGACCGGCGGGCGGTACGGGTTCGTCGAGATCTCCGGACTGCCCGCCGCGCCCGTTGGCGTCAAGCTCGTGCTCGACGGCGGCGCCGCCAAGCGAACGACCGTTCACCCGCAGGCGCCGAAGGCGAGCCAATGCGGTGAACCAGGAGTTCAAGTCCGCTTGGTCGTGGGGCCCGACGGGACCGTTCGCTAACCGACGTCCCGCCGGCGCCAGCCGAACAGGCCGAGCACCAGGCACGCCACCGCGACCACCAGCAGCCACACGATCGGCGTCGCCGTGAAGGCCGCGCCCGGGAGCTTGGGCGGGTGCTGGAACGGCGAGACGTCCAGCACCGCCTGTGGCGCGTTCACGACCGGACCGAACAGGCTGATCAGCAGCCCCAGCGCGCCGGCGGCCCAGGCCAGGCCGGTGAAGCGCGGCAGCAGCCCGAAAAGCAGCGTGCACACCGAAACGATCACCCACGTCGCCGGCACCTGCACCAGCACGGCCGTCAGCATGTCGGCCACGGAAACGCCGACGTTCCCGGAGCGCAGCCCGTGCGAAATGCCTAGCAGCACCCCGCCGACGAGCACCAGCAGGGCCGTCCCGACGTACGCGAATACGAGGTGGCTCGCCGCCAGCCGGAGGCGGCCGACGCGGGTGGCGAGGAGCGGTTCGAAGCGCACGCCCGTCTCCTCGGTGCGCATCCGCAGCGTCGCCTGCACGCCGTACAGCGCGCTGAGCATGGCGAACAGGCTCACCATCGTCGCGAGGAAGGCGTCGACGATCGCATCGGAACCGCCGAGGCGCTCGAAGATCTGGCGCGTCTGCTCGGTGTCGCCGACGAGGCCGGAGATGCCGCTCGCGATGGAGCCGAACAGTGCGCCGCCGATGGCGAAGCCGACGACCCAGCCCAGGAGCGGGCCGCGTTGCAGCCGCCACGCCAGCGCGAACGGCGTGCGCAACGAAGGCGTACCGCCAGGCGGTCCCGGACGGGGCGGCACCAGGCCGGTGCCGACGTCGCGGCGCGGCAGGAGGGCGTAGCCGGCGGCGCCCAGCACGACACTCAACACAACGGGCAGCAGCAGGACCCACCAGCGTTCGCCCGCGAAAGGGCGCACCTGCTGCGACCAGCCGATCGGCGAGAGCCACGAGACCCAGTGGGCGTCGGATGTCGAGTCGCCCGCGCCGCGCAGCAGGAAGGCGACGCCGATCACCGCGGTGCCGATGCCGTTGGCCGTGCGCGAGTACTCGGCGAACTGCACGGCCACCGCCGCGACGCCCGTGAACACCAAGCCCGCCAACGCCGTGCCCGCGCCGAAGGCCAGGGCGCCGTCGGCTGGCAGCTTCGCGCTGATCATCGTGCCGACCTGGATCACGCCGATCAGCACGCTCGCCGCGCCGGACACGAGGACAGCCGCGGTCAGGGCCGCGTAGCGACCGACCACAGTGGACGCCAGCAGCTCCGCGCGGCCCGAGTCCTCCTCGGCGCGCGTGTGGCGCGTAACCGTGAAGACGGCCATCAGCCCGATGAGCAGCGCGAGGAACCCGCCCATGCGCCACGCGATGAAGCCGCCCGCCGTCGTGAGGTCGAAGGCCGGGCCGTAGAGCAGCGAGAACGACGGGTTCGCCACGGCACCCGCGGTGAGCGCCGCGCGGCTGGCGGCGTCGGGGTAGAACTGGTCGTAGCTCGACACCGTGGCGGCCGGGACGATGCTGAGCAGCACGATCCAGATCGGCAGGATCACGCGGTCACGCCGCAGCGCGAGCCGGGTGAGGTGCCAGGTGCCGACGAGTGCGGTGTTCGTGGCCGGCGCCCGCATGAGGGTCGCGGTCATTTCCCGGTCCCCTCGGTGTAGTGGCGCAGGAAGAGCTCCTCCAGCGTCGGCGGCTGGCTGACCAGGCTGCGCACGCCGACCTGCGTGAGCTGGCGCAGCGCGTCGTCGAGTGAGCGCGTCTCCACGTCGAAGCGCACGCGGTTGCCGGTCACCTCGAGGCCGTGGACGTCGGCGAGCTGGGCCAGGCCGTTGGGCGGCCCGGCCAGCTCCGCGGTGATCGACGTGCGGGTGAGGTGGCGCAGCTCGGCGAGCGTGCCGGACTCGACGGTGCGGCCGTTGCGGATGATGCTCACCTTGTCGCACAACGCTTCCACCTCCGCGAGGATGTGGCTCGACAGCAGCACGGTGCGGCCCTGCGCGCGTTCCTCCTGGATGCATTCCTGGAACACCGACTCCATGAGCGGGTCGAGGCCCGAGGTCGGCTCGTCGAGGATCAGCAGGTCCACAGTGGACGCGAGCGCGGCCACGATGGCGACCTTCTGCCGGTTGCCCTTGGAGTACGTGCGGCCTTTCTTGCGCGGATCGAGGTCGAACCGCTCGATGAGGTCCTTGCGTCGGCCCTGGTCGAGCCCGCCGCGCAGGCGTCCGAGCAGGTCGATCACCTCGCCGCCCGAGAGGTTGGGCCAGAGGTTGACGTCGCCGGGCACGTAGGCGAGGCGGTGGTGCAGGCTCGCCGCGTCGCGCCACGGATCGCCGTCGAGCAGGCTCACCTCACCCGCGTCGGCGTGCAGCAGCCCGAGCAGAACCCGGACGGTGGTGGACTTCCCGGCGCCGTTCGGGCCGAGAAAACCGTGGACTTCCCCCACGGGAACCTGGAGATCGAGGCCGTCGAGGGCCATCGCCGCGCCAAAAGACTTGTGGAGGCCGGAGATCGAGATGGCGTTTCCCATGTTTCGGAAGCTACACTCGTTTCACGAAGTTGTGAAGTTAAGAAAATGTCTGTATCTAGTGATCATGGCCTGGGGCGTGCGAGAGGATGGACGGATGACGACGCAGCGAGACGAGGACGCCGTCCGCCGGTACGTCGAGAGCCTGGGCCTCGTGCTGTCGCAGATCGGGATGCAGCGCATGGCCGCCCGCGTCTTCGCGGCACTGATGACGACCGACGAAGGTCAGCTCACGGCCGCCGATCTGGCGTCGCAGCTGTCGGTGAGCCCCGCGGCTGTGTCCGGTGCCGTGCGGTACCTGGAGCAGGTGGGGCTCGTGACGAAGATTCGCGAGCCGGGCGAACGCCGTGACCACTACCGGCTGTATGACGACCTCTGGTACGCGACTTTCCTGAAGCGCGACCGGTTCCTGATGATGTGGCGCGACGCGGCCGAGGAGGGTATCGACGCGCTGGGCGCGGACACGCCGGCCGGCAAGCGGCTGGCGGAGATGCAGGACTTCCTGTCGTTCGCGCTGAAAGAGATCACGAACCTCTACGACCGGTGGCACGAGGAGCGGGCGAAGCGGCGGGCCGCCGAAGCCTGACGGTTCACCGGAGCCCGGCGATCAGGGTCTTCGCCAAGCGGGCGGCGACGGCGGTGCCGCTGTCGGTGTCTTCGAAGGAGTCCAGGAAGGCCTGCTGGAAGCATGCGCCGAGCAGCAGGCGCGCGGCCGCGCCGAGGTCGGCGTGGGCGGGGATGCGGCCGAGCTCGGCTTCGGCCCGCAGGTATGTCTCCACCAGGACGATCGGCTGGTCGGGGCCGTGGCCGGTGTCGAGCGCGGCGCGGTGGGTGCGCAGCAGGTCGCGTGAAGAGAAGATCGAGACGGAGATCGGGAAGCTCGCGCGGTAGAACTCGAGCGCGGTGCCGGCGAGCTCGGTCAGGTTTTGTTCCAGCGACGCGTCGGCGGCGTGGCGCGTCAGGTGCGCGGCCGTGGCGCCCAGCGCCGGCAGCTCCTCGCTCAGCACGGCGAGGAACAACGCTGTCTTGTCGCGGAAGTGCTTGTACAGCAGGGCTTCCGAATACCCCGCGGCCTGCGCGATGGCCTTCGTGGTCGCGTGCGCGTAGCCCTGCTCGCGCATGACCTTGGCGGCTGCGGCGACGAGGTCCTGACGGCTTCCCAACGGTGCTCCCTGAGGACGTTCTCAGCGTGGTGAGTGTTCACTCACCCTACCTGGTGAGTGAACACTCACCCCTGGGCGGGAGGAGTCGCCATGAAAATCACCGTTCTCGGCGCGAGTGGACGGATCGGCACGCTGGCCGTGCGGGAGGCGCTGGCGCGGGGCTCGCACGTGACGGCCGTGGTCCGGTCGCCCGAGCGGCTGCACGTCGCGAGTCACCCACAGCTGGACGTCGCGGTTTTCGAGCTGGACGATCCTTCGCTGGGTTCGGCGGTGGAGGGACGCGACGCGATCGTCCTGGCGCTCGGGGCGCGCGACCGGCGGCCGACCACGGTGAACGCCGACGGTGCGCGGGCCGTGATCGCGGCGGCGGGCACCGCGCGGTTCGTCGCGGTGAGCGCGATCGGCCTGACGACCGAGGGCGACGACCCGTTCACGCGGTTGGTGGTCAAACCCATCCTGGGTGCGGTGCTGCGCAACGGTTTCGACGATCTGCGCGTGATGGAGTCGGTGATCCGGGCCAGTGCCATGAAGTGGACGATCGTGCGGCCGCCTCGGCTCACCGATGGTCCGGCCACGGGCCGCGTGCGCTTCAGCAAGCACGGCGCGGTGCGGGGCGGCTTCGTCATTTCGCGCGCCGACGTTGCGACGTTCCTGCTCGACGCGGCGGAGGATACGGCGTTGATCGGGGAGACCGTCGGGATCGCGCGCGGTTGAGGGCGAGTTGTCCACAACTCGCTCTGCCTGTGGGCAACTCGGCTTCGGGCGCCGGAACCGTCGGTGATCGTGTTTAAGGTCGGTGGCATGGTCCTCCTCCGGTTCTTCCTGTTCGCCGCGCTGGCCCCGGTCCTCGCGGTGCAAGCGCTGCGCGTTCGTCGCGGCACCCCGCGCCTGCCCGGCGCCGGCGGCCCCGCCGAGGGGATCACCGGCGAGGGTCCCGTGGTCCGGGTCGCCGTGCTGGGGGAGTCCACCGTGGACGGCGTCGGCGTGGCCGCGCACGCCGACGGGCTCACCGGGCAGCTCGCGAACGAGCTCGCCCGCCGCGGTCTGCGGGTGCGCTGGCAAGCAGTGGGCCTGACGGGGGCGACTGCCGCGGTGGTCCGGCGTTCGCTGGTCGCGCGGCTGGCGCCGGCTGACGTTGTGGTGGTCGCGCTGGGGGTGAACGACACCCTCGAGCTGCACTCGGCCGCGCGGTTCCGGCGCGACCTGCTCGGGGTGGTCGTCGACGTGCGGCGGCGGCTGGGGCCGGTGCCGGTGGTCCTGGCCGGGGTGCCGCCGATGGCGAGCTTCCCGTCGTTGCCGCGGCCGCTGCGGGACGCGCTGTCCGCGCGCTCGACGGCGTTGGACACGGCGGCGGCCGAGCTCGCGCGGCTGCCGGGCGTCACGTACTCGGCGATGACACCCGACCTGCTGCACGAGGGCACGTTCGCCGAGGACCGCTTCCACCCGGGGCCGGTCGGGTACCGCGACTGGGCCGCGGCGTTGGCGCCCGCGGTGGTTGCCGGCCTACCGGTGGTCACGGTCGGTCCGCATCCGAGAGAGCCGCGCCAGCCCATCTGACCAGCGGAGACGAAGAGTTCCCAGAAATCTTTGCTCTCCGTGTATCTGGGTGGACCCTGGTTGCGTCCTATGGGGCAGCCGAGGGAAAAGGGAGACCCCAATGCCTGCCGAATCCACCGAAGAACCCACGCCGACCACGGTGCCGCCGGTCACCACCGGCGAGCCGCCCCACGGCGGCGGCACCACGACGCAGCCCGATGGCTCTTTCGACCCGTACGACGAGCCGACCACCTCGAAGTAGCGAGACCGGGCGGCGCCCGGGGGCCGAGGGGGCTGCCGGACGCCGTCTGCCGGGCGGGTTCAGGGGAGGACCCGTCCGGACGGGTCCGATGGGGAGCGGACCCGTGGAAGAGGGAGGGGAGCGCCGGCCGGTGCGGGTGCACGCTCGCGCCGGTCGGTGCACAAAGTCGCCTTGCCGGGCCGGCTCACGGGGGAGCCGGTCACCGGATCGGTCCCTGGGCGGGGCCGGGGTGGTTGCCGGTCCGGTGCACCACGCCGGATCAGGTGATCAACCGGGCCGGAGGACCAGACCGGTCCACGACGAGCCGGTCCGCCACCGCGGACCACGAGGACAAGAACCTGCACACCACGCCGGCTCACCGCGAGACCACGTGACCAACGACCGGCCCTCCGAGTCCGGGCGATCGAGGACCGACCCGCGAGGTCGGGTCGCGGACAACCGAACAGCGGGGACGGGGACGAGGACCGGCACACCGAGCCGGCTACGGAGTCCGGAGGACCGAGGACCGACCCGTCAGGTCGGGTCGCGGACAACTGAACTGCGCGGACGAGGACCGGCACACCGAGCCGGCTACCGAGTCCGCGCGACCGAGGGCCGACCTACCAGGTCGGGCCATGGACAACCGAACCGCGACGGACTGGCCTCTACCGGGCCGGCCCACCGCAGCAGGACCGCGTCGAGGAGGGCCGACCGACCAGGCCGGCCCGCACCCGACCGGACCGCCGAGAACCCGACCCTGCGCCACCGATCCACCGCACCGATCAGCACTGATCAGCACTGATCAGCACTGATCAGCACCGATCCACCAACGACCCACCACACCGGCCCTCCACCCGAGTAAGTGACCCGATGTATCCCAGCCCTTCCTGCCTGCTCCTTCCCCGAGAAGGCCCCCGAGACAGACCCACCACACCGCCGCCGAACCCAACGCGCCTCGCGAGCGAGGCAGATACGGTGACCGACGTGCAAACCACCGAGGTAGACCCGCCATGGGAAGGCCTGACCGGCGTCGACCTGCACGCTGCCTGCATGGAGGCGGCGCGGGCCGGTGACCGGCGGGCGATGGCGAAACTCGTCGAGGAGCTGACGCCGCTCGTCTGGCACGTCGCGCGCGCGAACGGGCTGAACCGCCAGGTCGCCGAAGACGTCGTGCAGACGGTGTGGCTCGCTCTGTTCAGCCAGCTGGAGAAGCTGCGCGATCCGCGCGCGCTGGCCGCGTGGCTGATCACCACCGCGAGACGCGAAGCAGCCCACCCGTACGGGCGCCGCGTCCAGCCGGTGCCGTTGAGCGACGAGGTCGCCGAGAACCTCGAAAGCACTCACCCCGCGCCGGAGGACGAAGCGGTGCGCGCCGACAACGACCGACGGGTCTGGCGCGCCTTCCTCCGGCTGCCCACTCGCTGCCAGGAACTGCTTCGCCTCACCGTGCTCGCCGGCCGCGCCGAATACCAGGCGGTGGCCGAAGCGATGCGGATGCCGCGCGGCAGCATCGGACCCACCAGGGGTCGTTGCCTCGACACGATGCGCGATCTCCTCGCAGGAGAAGGGGGTGGCCGATGAACGACATCGGCGCGCCGGGAAGTGGCAGCGCTCTGCCTGACGACGAGACGCTGCTCGCCGACCTAGGTCGTTTCCTCGACGAACTGGACCCGCCACCGGACGATCTGGTGCAGCGGGTCCAATTCGCGCTCGAACTGGAGAACCTCGACGTCGAGGTCGCGCGGTGGGAGCGTGCCGGCGAGCTCGCCGGCGTCCGCAGCACGGCCACGGGCACGATCACGTTCACCGTCAGCGACCTGACAGTGATGGTCAACCTGACCCGCGTCGGCAAGCTGCACCGGATCGACGGCTGGCTCGCGCCCGCCGGCGGGTACCAGGTGGAGGTTCGCGTCGCCGACGAGGGCACGTTCGCCACCGTCGCCGACGAGGGTGGCCGGTTCGTGCTCGAGAACGTGCCGTGCGGGACCACGCAGATCCTGGTGCACCTCGGTGAGGGGCCGCGGCGCCGGACTGTCGTGACTCCCACGGTCGTGCTCTAGAACCCGGACGGGCGTTACGGCGTGTCGCTGGAGTGTGCTCAGATAGAAGGTGTGTCAGAGCAGTTGTCAGCCCTCGATCGAGTGATCGCGGCGGCGGCTGATTTGTACACCCGAGGTCGCGCCGCGGCCGCCGATCATCGGCCCGGCCTAGCGATCCGGCTGTTCCGGCACACGCTCAGCCGGCTCGCTCGCGCGCCCGAACCGGTGCCCGACGTCCTCGAGCTGCGCACCAGGGTGCTCATCAGCCTGGCCTCGGCCGAAGCGGAGGTCACGTCGACCCGGGCGGGCCTGGCGCACCTCGAGGTCGCCGAAGACGTGCGATTGCGGCTTCCGCCAGGGGCGTTGCGGAGCTCACTGCGGCTGATCATCAGCCTGCAGCGCGCCGTCATCGTCATGCGCGCGGGCCGCTTCGCCGACGCGCGGGCCCTCTACGACCTGGTGCTGCCGTCCATCGAGTCCGAAGTGGATGATGGGTTCGTGCTGCTCGTACGGACGCTGAACAACCGCGCCCTCGTGCACATGGCGATGAACAAGCCGGACCTCGCGCACGGTGACCTGAGCCGCGCGCTTGCCCTCGCGGTCGAGCACGGTCTCACCTTGCTCGAGGCGAAGATCCGGCAGAACCTCGGCGACCACGCCCAGCTCGTCGGCGACGTGCCCGAGGCACTGCGCAACTACGAAGAGGCTGCGCGGCTGCTCGGCACGGTCGCGCCCGGGGCGCTGATGGTCGTGCGGCTCGACCAAGCGCGGGCGCTGCTCACCGCGGGCCTCGGCGAGGAAGCGGCACGTCACCTCGACGAAGCGTTGCCCGAGCTGCGCGCGAACGGCTCGGGCCAGTACGTCGCTGAAGCCGAAGTCGCCCGCGCAGCCGCCGCGTTGCTGGAAGGTGACTTCGCGCTGGCGCGCAAGTTCGCGTCCGCCGCGCGGCGCCGGTTCCTGCGCCGTGGCAACACGAGGTGGGCCGAGATCGCCGGCCTCGCCCGGTTCCGCGCCGACGCGCACAAGATCCTCAGCACGCGGGGCGCCCGGTCGACGCCGCGGCTGCCCGCCGAGCTCGTGGCGCTGGCTGAACGCCTGTCGGAGCTCGGGGTGCGCGATGAGGCGGCCGTCGCGCGGCTGCTCGCCGTCCGGCTCCTGTTGCGGCGTCAGGAAATCGACGAGGCCGCGAAGGTGCTGGCCCGGGTGCCGAAGCCGCGTGAGACGACGCCGATCGACCACCGGATGCTGTTCCGGCTGTGCCGCGCGGAGCTGGCCGTGGCCACGGGCCGGCCGCGGTCCGCGCTCGCGCAGGCGCGCGCCGGGCTTCGTGAGCTGGGCATGATCCGCGACCGCATGGGCGGGCTCGACCTGGTGTGCGGCACGGCCGTGCACGGCGAAGAGCTGGGCCGGCTCGCGATGCAGCTCGTGTTGCGCCGCGCCCGCAACAACGCCGCGGGCGCCCGCCGGATGTTCGCGTGGCTGGAGCGCACGCGGGCACAGGTCTACCGCTACGAACCGTTGCCGGTGATCGAGGATCCGGCGCTGTCGAAGCACATCACCGAGATGCGGCACCTGCAGCGCACCATCCAGCGCGCCCGCGCCGAGGGCGAGCCCGTGAAGGCGCTGGAGCAGCGCTACTCTGCGCTGCAGCACGAGGCGAGCCGACTCGGCTGGCACACGAGCCCGTGGGGCCGGCCGCGGCCGGTCGCGACGCCGGACGAGGTCGTGGCGCAGCTCGGCGACCGCGTGCTCGTGAGCCTGGTGCCCTACAACGGGCAGCTGTACTCAGTGGTCGTCGACCGCGGCTCGTTCCGGCTGCTGAAACTCGGGCCGTACCACGACATCGTGGAGACGGCGAAGCAGCTGCACGCCGACCTCGACGCGTTGGCGCCCGATCACCTGCCCCCGATGCTTGCCGAGACCGTGGCGGCTTCCGCCGTCCAACGCGCGGACAAGCTCGACGCGCTGATCTCCGCGTCGCTGGTCAAGACCCTCGACGACCGCGAGCTCGTGATCGTCCCGATCGGCCAGCTCTACGCGATGCCGTGGGGCGCGCTGCCGTCGCTGCGTGGCCACGCGGTGTCCATCGCGCCGTCGGCCACCGCGTGGATCACCGCCAAACGCGCCACCGACGCCGGCGCCGTGCTGCTCGCGGGCGGCCCCGGTGTGCCCGGCGCGGTCGGCGAGGTGAGCAAACTCCGCTCGGTCTACCCGGACGCCCGCCTCGTCGACGGCTCCGGTGCCACCAGCTCCGCCGTCCTCGCCGCCCTCGACGGCACCCGCCTGGCCCACCTCGTCGCCCACGGCGCCCACGAGCCGGCCAACGCGTTGTTCTCCCGCCTCGAACTCGTCGACGGCCCGTTGTTCGCCCACGAGACCTCGCGCCTCGCGAACCCGCCCGAACGCGTCGTCCTCGCGGCCTGCGAGCTCGCCATGAGCCACATCCGCCCGGGCGAGGAAGCCCTCGGCTTCGCCGGCACGCTGCTGGCGAGCGGTTCCCGCACGGTCATCGGCGCCGTCGCCCGCGTCGGCGACCGCGCGGCGGCGGACACGATGTCGGACCTGCACCAGCGGCTGTCCGACGGCACGCCGCCCGCGCTGGCGTTGGCGGAGGCGATCGCCGTGGACCCGCTGCGGCGGCCGTTCGTGTGCCTGGGTGCGGGCTGACGAGCTAGCCCACGAAGTCCGCCAGCGGCACCGGCGTCAGACCGTCCTTCTTTGCCTGCGCGAGGAAAGCTTCGTAGTCTTCCTTGAACGTCTTGCGGAAATGCATGAGCACGATGTCGCCGGGTCGCAACTTGTCGCCGACCTGGAACTGGACGTGGCCGTCGTTCACGGCGGCGGACCACAGCACCGCGACCCGCATGCCGCAGAGCTGGGCGGCGTGCAGGGTGTTCTGGTCGTAGTTGCCGAACGGTGGGCGGAACAACACGGGCCGCACGCCGAGCTCGTGCTCGAAGTCGTCGGCGTCGTCACAGATCTGCTTTTGCTGGTAGGCCAGCGGTTTTCCCTTGAGGTTGGGGTGGTCGACGGTGTGGTCGCCCAGCGTCGCGCCCGTCGAGTCCAAAATGGACTTGAAGTAGGCTTCGTGGCCCTTGACGTAGCGCTGGTTCAGGAACAGCACCGGGTGCCCGCCCGACTGCTGGATCAGCCCGGGTGCCGAAGGATCCCTGACGGCGCCGTCGTCCATGGTGATGAACACGTACGGCTTGGTGGTGGTGATGCGGCGAACCACGCCGACCTTGCCGTCGGCGATGGCGGGTGCCTTCTGCTGCACCGTGCCGAACGCGTACGGCCCCGGCGGAGCCGCCGGGTGCACCGCGCCCGGCGCGGGGTTCGGCTGGCTGGGCGGCGGCGCGACAACCGGTGCCGGGGCGGAACAAGCCGCCACCACGAACAACCCGGCCACCACAGCACCCAGCTTCGTCACGCGCTTCACACGAGGGGAGACGTCGCGACCGTGGCCGGAGTTGAACCGCTGTGGCCCAGCACACCCGGGTCAGCGCCCGGAGTCGGCCGCTTTGACCAGTTGTGCCGACAGGATCCGGATCGCCCTGCGGAGCGCGGCGGCGGCGAAAGCTCCGGTTCCGGGCACGGACTCGCTGAACGAACCCGTCCAGCGCAGGTCCGTGCCGCCCGCGGTGTTGGGGGTGAAGAACACTTCGGCGCGGTAGTCGCGCACGGGCCCGGAGCCGTCGAACGTGTAGACGTGGCGCCGGTCGGGCTCGTACTCCACTGTCTTCTCCCGCAGCAGCACCGGCCACAGTCCCACTTCGCGGACGGCGCCGACGCCGTTGGGATCGTCGTCACCCCGCCGCGCCCAGCGCGCCTGCACGATCAGCGGCCGGCCCCACGTCGACCACAGCGGACCCTCGGTTTCCAGGCGGAACAGGACTTCCGGCGGCGCCGTGCTCACGCGGTTGACCTCGAACGAGTACGTACGGCCCGGCATCGTCGGCCCCTTCCGTCTTGTTGACAGGGTGATAATTGACCCGAGGCGCTCAGCGTAGGTCAAGATGGGTGCGTGAGCCGCCCCGACTTCGCCGCGCCGCACTGGCTGGTCCAGCTCCTCCGCTCGAAACCGGTCCCGGTGCCGTGGAACATGGTCGCCCGCGCCGTCGTCGCGCTCGCCACGCCACTGGCCGTCGCGTATGCGGCCGGGGACATCGGCGTGGGCGCCCTGGTCTCCACCGGCGCGCTGCCCGCCGTGTTGTCCGAGGCCGCCGGGCCGTACCGCTACCGCGCCCGCCGGCTGGGCGGCGCGACGTTCGCGGCGGCCGGCGGCTACCTCGTCGGCCTGCTCACGGGCGGGATGCCGGCGTGGTCGATCCCGGCGATCGTGGTGATCGCGGCCGTGTCGGCGCTGATCAGCGCGGGCGGCAGCAACGCGTCGGTGGCGGCGCTGCAGATGTTCGTCTTCTGCGTGCTCGGCACCGCGCAGCACGCGACGGGCCTGAAGGTCGAAGAGCTGTTCGGCTACTTCTGCCTCGGCGCGGCCTGGAGCCTGTTCGTGGCGCTGGTGACGTGGACGGTCCGCGGCACGAGCCCCGAACGCACCGCTGTCGCGCAGGTCTACATCGAGCTCGCGGCGATGCTGTCGGCCACAAACGAGCCGACCTCGCGCGTCGCCCGAAACCAGCTCACCACGGCGATGAGCACCGCCTACGACCGGCTGCTCACCGCGCGCTCGTGGCTCTCGGGCCGCGACGCCACCTACCGTCAGCTGCTGAACCTGCTGTCCGCCACCACACCGGCCGTCGAGGCGTCCGTGGCGATGGTCAACGCCGGGCACCGGCCGCCGCCCGAGGTCATCGACTACCTCACGCGCGTGGCCGCGTCGGTGCTCGCGACGCAGCCGCCACCCGAGCCGCCGCCGGTCCCCGAGGACGACCTCAACCCGGTGGAGTCCGCGCTCTACGCCGGTCTCGCGCGCATCGAGAAGGGTGACGACCGGCAGCGCCGCAAGCCCGCGTCGCCGTGGCAGCGCTTCCGCGAATGGCTCGGTTCGCTCGCTTCGGGGCCCTACACGTGGCTGGCTGCCCTGCGGCTCACGGTGTGCGTGGCGGTGGCCGAGGTCGTGGCGCTGCTGGTGCCGTTCGAGCGCTCGTACTGGATCACACTGACGGTCGGCGTCGTGCTGAAACCCGACTTCGGCTCGGTCTTCGGCCGCGCGCTGCTCCGTGGCACGGGGACGATCGCGGGCGTCGGCATCGGCGCCGTCGTGCTCGCGATCGGCGCGCGCGGCTGGGTGCTGGTGGCGCTGATCGCCCTGTTCGCGGGCGGTGCCGCGATCGGGAAGGTGCGCAACTACGGCATGCTCGGCACCTTCGTGACGCCGCTGATCATCCTGCAGATGGACCTCGCCCAGACGGGCAGCTGGTCGGTCGTCCTCGCGCGGTTGCTGGACACCGTCACCGGCTGCGTGATCGTGCTGCTGATCGGCTACCTGCTCTGGCCCGGCTCCCGCCGCCCCCGGGTCGGCGGCCGGCTGGCGGACAGCTTCGACACGGTCGCGGCTTACGTCCGGGCGGCCTTGGTCCTCAACTCGACGCCCGAAGCGCGGCTGGCCCGTTCCCGCTCCCGCCGCGCCGCCTACCGCGCTCTCGCGGACCTGCGCACGGCGTTCCAGCAGGTGATCGTGGAGCCCTCACCCGCGGGCCGGCACGCCGTGGCCTGGTGGCCGGTGATCGCCGGGCTCGAACGCGTGACGGACGCCGTCACCGAGGTCTCCGTGACGCTCGGCCGCGGCGTACCGGCCCCGTCGCCCGCGGAGATCACGCTGGTCACCGACGCGCTGGCCGAGCTCGCGGCGGCCGTGCGCGAGCAACGTGAGCCGGAGTCCGTGCCCTTGCCGGACAGCGCCCAGCTCGCCGGCGTCGTCGACCAGCTCGGCTCGACGTTCGACGCGGTGCGCGGCCCGGACCTCGTGGAAACCACCCCGCTGCGGCTGGTGCGCCGGTTCCTGCCCTACCACCGGCGCACCTGACCGGCCGCTACTGCTGCGGCGGCTGCTGACCCTCGCCGGGGTTGCCGTTGCCGGGCTTGTCGTTGCCGGCGAGCTTTCCGAGGAAGCCCTTGGCCTTCTCGACGCCGCCGTCGATCTGCGAGTCGTGGCCACTCGTCTTGGACTTGGCGAACCCGGCCGCCTTGTCGAGGCCCTGCTCGATCTTGTCGCTGTTGTCGCGCAGCGCCTCGGTGGCTTTGTTCTTGAGCTCGTCGAAGTTGATGCCCATGTTCGCTCCCCAATCCCGGAGTTGAGACGCCCTCATCGTCACACAACGGACGCCCCCGGCAACTCCGGCGAATTCCCTGGGTTAGGTGACTTCGCCGCCGGCCACGCCGTCGTCGAGGGCGGTGATCCGGCCCCCGCGCTCGCCCAACCCGATCAGCGCGTCGCGGGCGTCCGGGGCGGAGAGCGTGATGCGCACGCCCGAGCGGGCGGCGTCGTGGGCGGTGGAGTAGGCCAGCGCGCCGTCGTGGCCGGCTTTGATGGTGGCGGCGAGGCCGCCGGTGGAGGCGAGGGAGCCGCGAGCGGCGCCGAGGCGGCCGAGGGCCTCGTCGACGATGGGCAGCAGCGCGTCGCGGTTGCCTTCGGTCATGGCGCGGACCAGTTCGGGGCTGGAGCCGGCCACGCGGGTGCCGTCGCGGTAGGAGCCGGCGGCCAGGGACATCGCGAGCGGGCCGCCCTGGGCGCCGATGGTCGCCAGGATGGCGGCGAACAGGTGGGGCAGGTGCGAGATCCGCGCGACGGTCTCGTCGTGCGAGTCGGCGGGCAGCGGCACCGCGAACGCGCCCACGTCGAGCACCAGCCGGGTCACCTCGGCCCAGGCCAGCAGGTCGGTGTCCTCCTCGACGCCGACGACCCAGGCCGCGCCCTCGAACAGCGAGGCGTTGCCCGCGAGCCAGCCCGACTCGGCGGTGCCCGCCATCGGGTGCCCGCCGACGTAACGCGTGTATGGCGCGCGCCGGCGCACGGCGTCGAGCATCGGGCCCTTCACGCTCACCACGTCGGTGAGCACGCAGTGCGGCGCGTGTTGCGCGACCAGCCGCAACAGGTTCTCGACGGCCGGCAGCGGCACGGCGAGCACGATCAGCGCCTCGGCTGTCGCCGCGCGGTGCAGGGCCGCCTCCACGTCGGTGGTCACGTCGTAGCCGGCGCGGCTGGCGGCGTCGGCGTCCACTTCGGACACCGCGGCGCCCCACGTGGTCCTGCCGCTGGCCACGCTCGCGCGCAGCAGCGACCCGCCGATGAGCCCGAGCCCGATCACGCACACATCTCGCACGGGCCTCATCCTGCCAGTGGCCGCAACCCGGCTACAGCGTGGCCGCCAGGCGCGTGCCCTGGTCGATGGCGCGTTTCGCGTCGAGCTCGGCCGCCACGTCGGCCCCGCCGATGAGGTGCACCGGCGTCGAACCCAGCGCGCCCGCCAGGTCCCGCACGGGCTCCTGACCGGCGCAGACCACCACCGTGTCCACCTCGAGCAGCCGTGTTTTCCCGTCGACGGTCACGTGCAGCCCGGCGTCGTCCACCCGCTCGTATGTGACGCCGGAGATCTGCTCCACGCCCTTCGCCTTCAGCGCGGCCCGGTGCACCCAGCCCGAAGTCTTGCCCAGCGCCGCCCCGATCGGCGTCTTCTTGCGTTGCAGCAGGTAGGCGGTCCGCGGCGACGGCGAAGGCCGCGCCACCCCGAGCCCACCCGGGGCGAGCTCGGGGTCCGTGACACCCCACTCCGCCATCCACTCGTCGCGATCCGGAGAGGTCGACGACGTGAGGAACTCGCTCACGTCCACCCCGATCCCGCCGGCCCCGATCACGGCGACCCGCGACCCGACCGGCGCGCCGCCCCGCACGACGTCCACGTAGGACACGACCTTCGGATGATCGATCCCCTCCAGCGCCGGCACCCGCGGCACGACGCCCGTGGCCAGCACGACCTCGTCGAACCCGGTCAGATCCGACGCCGAGGCCCGCCGCGAAAGGTGCACCTTCACCCCCGTTACCTCCAGCCGCCGCGCGTAGTAGCGGATGGTCTCGGCGAACTCCTCCTTGCCCGGGATCCGCCGCGCGATGCCGAACTGGCCGCCGATCTCGCCCGCCGCCTCGAACAGCTCGACGCGGTGGCCACGCTCGCCCAGCGCCGTCGCCGCCGCGAGCCCGGCCGGCCCGGCGCCGACCACGGCCACGTGCTTCACGCGCCGAGCCGGCGACAGCACCAACGTCGTCTCGTGCCCGGCGCGCGGGTTGACCAGGCACGACACGGGTTTGCGGCTGAACGCGTGGTCGAGGCAGGCCTGGTTGCACGCGATGCAGGTGTTGATCTCGTCGTCTCGGCCCTCCGAAGCCTTGCGGACCCACGACGGGTCAGCGAGGAACGGCCGCGCCAGCGACACGAGGTCCGCGTCGCCGCGCGCCAGGACTTCTTCGGCGACCTGCGGCATGTTGATGCGGTTCGACGTCACGACCGGGATCGACACGTGCGGTTTGAGCTTCCCGGTCACCCACGTGAACGCGGCGCGCGGCACCGACGTCACGATCGTCGGCACGCGGGCCTCGTGCCAGCCGATGCCGGTGTTGATGATCGTCGCGCCCGCGGCCTCGACCTCGCGGGCCAGCGCCACGACGTCGTCCCAGCTCTGCCCGCCTTCGACGAGGTCGAGCATCGAGAGCCGGTAGATGATGATGAAGTCCGGGCCCACCTTTTCGCGCGTGCGCCGCACGATCTCCACGGCGAACCGGCGGCGCTTCTCCGCCGAGCCGCCCCAGCTGTCGGTGCGCTTGTTGGTGCGCTCGGCCAGAAACTGGTTGATCAGGTACCCTTCCGAGCCCATGATCTCGACACCGTCGTACCCCGCCTCACGGGCGAGCGCGGCGCAGTCGGCGAACGCGCGGATCGTCCGCCGGATGCCGTAGCCGGTCAGCGCACGCGGGCGGAACGGGTTGATCGGCGCCTTGCGGCTCGACGCCGAGACGCTCAACGGGTTGTAGGAGTAGCGGCCCGCGTGCAGGATCTGCAGCGCGATCTTGCCGCCGGCCTCGTGCACGGGCGCGGTGAGCTGCTGGTGTTCCTTCGCTTCCGCCGTTGTCGAAAGCTTCGACGCGAACGGCAGCAGCCAGCCCGTGCGGTTCGGCGCGAACCCACCCGTGACGATCAGGCCGACGCCGCCGCGGGCGCGCTCGGCGTAGTACTCGGCGAGCTGCGGGAAGTGGGCCGCGCGGTCTTCGAGGCCGGTGTGCATCGAGCCCATGAGCACGCGGTTGCGCAGGGTCGTGAAGCCGAGGTCGAGCGGTCGCAGGAGGTGGGGGTAGGGCGTCATCGGGCGTCCTTCTCGTCTTGGAGAGCGGTGAGGACTTCGTCGAACCACTCGACCTGGCCCTCTTCGGCCCGGATTCCGCCGCGCAGCACGAGGTACTGGTGCAGTGCGCGGCCGTGCAGCTCGGCGGGGGCAGGGAAGTCGCGTTTCTCGATCTGGCGGTAGGCGTCGAGGCGTTCGGCGTGGGCGGCTCGGTGCCGGCGGAGCTCCTCGGCGACGGCGTGCTCGTTCCCGAACGACGCCCCGCGCAGCTTCACGGCCAGCTCCTGCGGCCCGGCCGCCGCGTTGGGCTCCGCGAGCCACCGCCGCAGCTCGGCGCGCCCGTTTTCGCTGACGGTGTGCACCTTCTTGTCGGGCCGCCCGTCCTGCGTGACGGTCTCGACGGCCACCCAGCCGGCGTCGGCCATCCGCTTGAGCACGCGGTAGATCTGCTGGTGGGTGGCGCTCCAGAACAGGCCGATGGACTTCTCGAAGCGGCGCGCGAGCTCGTAGCCAGAACCCGAGCGTTCGGACAGCGAGACGAGGATCGCGTGCTCCAGTGCCATGTCGCTCAGAGTTCTATGCAACTAGGTGCAGTGCAACCCAGTGCAACGCAGGTCACCCGGCAGGGTGGGGCAAATCGGGTCGACGAATGGCGTGAACCGACCAGGATGGACACCGTGCACCCGGTTCTGGAACTGATCAACGAGCGGCTGGCGTCGGGCAGCGTGCCGGGGGAGCGGAGTGACGACCGCCGCCTCGTGCTCGCGATCGAAGGGGGCAGCAGCCGCGGTACGTACTCGAGCGGCATGGTCCTGGCCTTGGACGAGATGGGCGCGACGCCCGCGTTCGACGCGGTCTACGGCTCGTCCGCCGGCGCTCTGAACGCCGCGTGGCTGCTCTGCGGACGCTCGCAGACGGGCGTGCGCACCTGGTGGAACCCCACCGTGATGCGCCGGATCATCAACCCGCTCCAAGCTCTGCGCGGCAAGTCCGTGATCGACCTGGACTACCTCGTGCACCAGGTGTATTCGGTGCTGGAGCCCATGGACTTCCCGGCGATCCTCGCCAACCCCGTCACGTTCCACCCCTTGGCGACCGACGCGGACACCGGCGAGTCCACCGACCTGCACCCGTTCATCTCCGAGGTCGCCGACATCAAAACCGCCCTGGCGGCCTCGTCGTGCATGCCCGTCCTCGCCGGGCCGCCCATCGCGATGGGCGGCCGTCGTTTTGTCGACGCGGGAGTCGCGGAGCCGTTGCCCTTTCGGACGGCTCTGGCTCAAGGGGCGACGGACGTGCTGGTCTTGCGCACCCGCCGGTCGGACGAGGTACCGGCCCCGCCGCCCCGGGTGCAGGACGTCGTGGTGCCCCGGTTCCTGCGCCGCCACGCCCCGGGCACGATCACCGCCTGGCGCGAGCAGTACGCCCACGACCTGGAAGACGAACACCTGCTGCGCGAGGACCCACGGCTGGCGACCATCCGCCCACCCGCCGGCTCCCCGGCCGTCGGGGCGCTGGAACGCGACCCCGCCGTGCTGCGGCGGGCGGTGGAGCTGGGCCGGGAAGCGGTGTACAGCGCGTTGGAACAGTTGAGGGAAGCTTCCTGAAGCTCAGCGCCGCCGCGACCGCCGCCGCACACGCTCGATGC
Organism: Amycolatopsis sp. 2-15; assembly: GCF_030285625.1. Classification (NCBI taxonomy): domain Bacteria; kingdom Bacillati; phylum Actinomycetota; class Actinomycetes; order Pseudonocardiales; family Pseudonocardiaceae; genus Amycolatopsis; species Amycolatopsis carbonis. The sequence continues at coordinate 1,236,882 of NZ_CP127294.1, read as the reverse complement.
GCTCCTCGGCGGCTTCGGGCGTGGTCATCCCCTTCCGCGCCCGGCGCGCGAGGCGATAGACGACGTCGTCGGCCAGTGGAGCGTCACGGAACTTCCGCCAGCCCTTGGTGAACCACTGCGACTTGTTGACGCCGAGCCGCTCGTCCGCCTGCTCGGCGGCTTCGAGGTCGACGGGGCCGGTCGCCGAGTGCGTCACCAGGCGGTCGTGGCGCCGGTCGGCGCTGTTGGACCCGCGCTTGTTGCGGCGGATGTTCTTGCGTGAGCTCTTGTCGTTCTCGCCGTAGTTGTTGCGCCGGTTTAGCTCAGGGCCTTCTTCTCCTGCGGGCTCTTGCGCGCCGTCACCTCAGGCCGCCACGACGTGGTTCGCCCTTGACTGCACCACAACCCGTTGCGCACCCAGCGAAACCGCCAGGTACAGCAGGATCGAAGCACTCCCCAGGCCCTTCGCCGGGCTGTTCGCGTCGATCACGAAGTCCAGTCCGATGTGGATGGCGATGGCGGCCACCCACAGGGCCACGGTCAGCCAGGTGCCCTGGCGCCAGAGTTGTCCGTCGGCGCGCCAGAGGCGCACGGTGTAGGCGCGGACGAGGCCGAAGAGCGCCGCGACGATCAGGCTGCCGATGAGCAGCAGCACGGCGGGCGTGCCCGGGGTGCCGCCCTTGAAGAAGGACGCGAGGGAGACCACGCCGAGCACGGCGAGGATGAGCAGGACGGTCGGTTTGCGGTCTTCGCGCACGAGGCGTTTCTGCGTCTGTCGCCAACACAGCCGCGCCAGCACGACGAGTCCGATGAGGATGTTGACGGTGTTGCTCACGGTGGTCCCCTCCAGGCCGAACCCAAGGTGAGCACCAGCTTGGCGGGCGGCGGGCCGGGAAACGTCAAACCCAGGGTTGATCCCGGGTCGGTTTCACCCCGCCGAGGCCGCGTAAACCGGTCAGAGCGACGGTTTCCGCGCCACCCCGCCGATCACGCGCGACTCCGAAGGCGCCTTGGCGAACACGGTGTTGCGGTCCGGGTGCCACGCCGGCGCGTAGACGAGGCCGGGCTCCAGCAGTGGCCACCCGCCGAAGAACCGGGAGAACTCCGCCATGGTCCGCAGAACGCCGGGGTTGGTCGTGGACTCGTAGTACTCCAGCAGGTCGGCCAGCGCCTGGCGTTCGTCGTCGTCCACGGGGTTCTCGTTGGTCATCTGCGAGAGCACCAGCAGAGAACCGGGCGCCACGCGGTCGCGGTAGAAGGACAGGATGGCGTCGGGGTCCTGGTCGTCCTTGATGAAGTGCAGCACCGCGTTCACGATCAGCGCGACGGGCTCGCGCACGTCGATGACGTCGGAGTCCATCACGCGGTCCCACAGCTCTTCCGGCTGCAGCAGGTCGGCGGCCACGGCCTCGTGGCGCTCCGGGTCGGCGGTCTCGTCGAGCAGGATCCGCGAGTGCGCGAGTGCCACGGGCTCGTTGTCGGTGTAAAGCACGTTGACGTCGTGCTCGGGGCGCTCCTCGTCGGCGACCTCGTGCACGTTGCCGGCCGTCGGCAGACCCGAACCGATGTCGATGAACTGCCGGATGCCGGCGCGCACGCACTGGCGCACGGCGCGGCCGAGGAACTGCCGGCTGGTCAGGCAGTAGTCGCCCATGAGCGGCAGCCGCGCGCGCACCTTTTCGGCGAACTCGCGGTCGATGGCGTAGTTCGTGTGACCGCCGATGAAGTAGTCGTAGATCCGGGCCGCGGACGGCCGGTCGATGCTGCCTTCGACAGCGCGCAGGGCTTCGTCGTTTTCGATCATCGCCGTCCTCACCGCTCGATTCGCGCCCATGCTAACCACGGCGCGGAACACGCGGATCAGTTCGGGGTGATGGCGTCCCGATAGGCGTTCACGGATTCCGTCAACTGGTCCATCGAAGTGCGCAGCCGGACGATCGTGTCGAGGTCGAAGCCCAGTGCGCGGCCGATGTGCGGCGGGATCCGCTCGGCCTGTTCGCGCAGCGCCTGGCCTTGGTCGGTGAGCGTGATGCGCACGGAGCGCTCGTCGTCGGCCTGCCGCTCGCGCGTGACGAGGCCGGCTTTCTCCAGGCGCTTCAACAGCGGCGACAACGTGCCCGAGTCGAGGTTCAGCGCGGCGCCGAGCTCCTTGACCTGCTGGGCGTCGTGCTCCCACAGCGCCAGCATCACGAGGTACTGCGGGTACGTGAGGTCGAGCGGCTCGAGCAGTGCCCGGTAGAGCGACGTGACGGCGCGCGACGCGGAGTAGAGCCCGAAGCAGAGCTGGTCGTCGAGCAGGAGCGAGCCCGTCTCACCGGGATCCTGGCTGGTCATGGGTACCTCCTCTGCAAGGTGTAACTCTCGATGATCCCCGAATTGTGCCCAACAGGCAACTCAAGTGCCTTACATCTCATTGTACTCAGCTTAGTTGTGCGCAACTAAGTTGTGTACTAGTTTCATGAGGGTCAGCAACGGACACCGCCTGGAGGAGACCCGAGATGACCACCCCGAACCCGCAGAACCTCGCCCTCGAACCCGCAGCGCAGGCGTTTTCCGAGGCCACGGCCGCGCCCCGTTCCTGTTCGAGCTCCCGCCGGCCGAAGGCCGCAAGGCTGTCGACGGCGTGCAGGACGGCCCCGTCGAGATGCCGCCCGCCGACATCGAGGTCGTCCAGGTGCCGGGTGGCCCGAACGGCGACGTCGAGGTCCGCATCGTCAAGCCCCAGGGCGTGACCGGTCCCCTGCCGATCCTCGTTTACGTCCACGGCGCCGGCTGGGTCTTCGGCGGCTTCCACACCCACGAGCGCCTGGTCCGCGAGCTCGCTGCCGGCACCGGCGCGGCCGTGGTCTTCCCCGAGTACAGCCTTTCGCCCGAAGCTCGCTACCCCGTCGCGATCGAGGAGAACTACGCGGTCGCGAAGTGGGCCGTCGAGCACGGCGCCGAGAAGGGGCTCGACACCTCCCGTGTCGCCATCGCGGGTGACTCCGTGGGCGGGAACATGACCGCCGCCCTCACGATCATGGCCAAGCAGCGCGGCGACGTGCGCTTCCTGCAGCAGGTGCTCTTCTACCCGGTCACCGACGCCAACTTCGACACCGAGTCCTACCGCCTGTTCGCCACGGGCTACTTCCTCCAGCGCGACGCCATGAAGTGGTTCTGGGACCAGTACACGACCGACGAGGCCCAGCGCGCCGAGATCACCGCGTCGCCGCTGCGCGCGGCGCTCGCGGACCTGGCGGACCTGCCGCCGGCGCTCGTGATCACCGGCGAAGCCGACGTGCTTCGCGACGAGGGCGAGGCGTACGCGGCGAAGCTGCGCCAGGCGGGCGTCGCCGTGACGGCCGCGCGCTACGGCGGCGCCATCCACGACTTCGTGATGGTCAACGCGCTGCGCGAGACCCTGGCCGCCGACGCCGCGATCAAGCAGGCGATCAGCGTCCTGCGTACCGCGTTCGGGGCCTGAAACCGCAGCTGAGACGCCCGGCGGGCTACCCTCTTGATCTTGTGACAGCGCTCACCTGATCACAACGGGGGTGGCCTGCCGAACGTTTCTTGTACAGAGGTTTGTACAGCGGGTTCGATCTTCCGGACACGCGTCCTGGAGGGGGTTCCCGTGCACCTGAGCAGCATCCCGCTGGACTCACCGGTCGAAGTGATCGTGATCGGCGTGCTGGCCGTGCTCGCGGTCGTGGCCGTTCCGTGGTTCTGGGACCGGTGGCGCAAACGCAAGCAGCTCGGACGCAGCGCCACTGTGCTCACGGCGGTGGTGCTGGTCGTGGGGAGCGTTTCGCTGGTGGGCAACCTGATCGGCGGCTTCTTCCCCACGCTCGGCTCGCTGCTCGGCACGGGCGTGTACGCGGCCGAAAGCGTCGACGCCGAGGCCGGCGACAACGGCGCGGACCTCGACAAGATGCGCGACCTCGGCGTGGTGCACGCGCGCGAGGGCAAGGGGACCGTGCTGCACATGAAGGTCACGGGCCGGCGCACCGGGCTGGTGCGCGACGTCGCCGTGTACCTGCCGCCGCAGTACTTCCAGCTGGCCTACCACTCGCTGAAGTTCCCGGCGATCGAGTGGATCCCGAACTACCCCTCGGGCCCGGAGGTCGCCACGAGCGGCTACCGCCTGCCCGAACAGCTCGACGCGGCGATCGCCAAGCACGTGCTGCCGCCCACGGTCGTCGTGATCCCCGACCCGACGGGTGTCCCGAAGGTCGGCCACGACACCGAATGCGTCGACGAGGTCGGCGGGACCCCGAACGACACCTACCTCTCCGCCGACGTCCGCGAGTGGGCCATCCAGCGCCTCGGCCTCAACCCGGCGCGCGGCGCGTGGACCATCGCGGGCTGGTCCTCGGGCGGCTACTGCGCCATGAACCTCGTGACGCGCCACCCGCAGTGGTTCGCGCAGGCCGTCAGCGTGAGCGGCTACGACCGCGCCCAGGTCGACTCCGAAACCGAGGACCTCTTCCACGGCCGCCACGACATCGACGACGCCAACAACGTCCGCGTGAACGTGCGGCTGCACCCGTCCCCTGTGGACATTCTCGCCATCTCAGGCGACAAGGAGAGCTACGAGAGCTTCGCCATCGACCAGATCCGCGCGGCCGCCCAAGCCCCCGTCCGCTTCTCCTCGTGGCGGATCCCCGACGCGGGGCACAACATGAACACCTTCAAGTCGCAGCTGCCGGACGTCCTGGCGTGGATCGGCGCGCGCATCCCCGGGCCGTGCGCGGCCGGTCGGCAGCTCGACGTCAGCGGGGGAGTGCGGCCGTGGCCGCTGCCTTCGGCGGGTGCCCGAGGTGGACTGTCCTCAACGGACCAGTGATCAGCTTCTCAGCAGTGACACCAGGTTCTTGATGACGGCGGTGATCTTTGCCGACGCCTTGCCGTAGTCGGCGGCCGCCGGCTGTTGCGTGAGGACGGTGACGAGGAAGCGGTCGTCGTCCACCAGTCCGGTGGTGTGCAGCATGATCGAGTCGGACGGTTCGCAGCAGGACCACCCTTGCTTCACGGCGAAGTTCCCGGGCCCGAAGGCGTCGGGGATACCGAAGAACTGGCGGATGCCGTCGGCCCCGTATTCGGTCGCGTGGTGCAGCGCGTTGAGGATCACCGTGCGGTCACGCTCCGGTGCCTCGTCCATGAGGTACTGGTAGATCCTGGTGATGTCGCCGGCCGTGATCCGCGTGTCGCCCCAGTGGCCGGCGCTGGCCGGTGGCCGCGTGTTCTTGAGCCCCATGCGCGAAACGGCGTCGTCGACGATCGACGTCCAGCCGTACTGGGTCCAGAGCGCGCTGGCGGTGTGGTCGTCGCTGCGTTCCAGCATCTCCGTGACGGTCGACGCTGCCGCGCCGTGGTCGAGAGCCCGGAACGCGATCATCAGCTTCACCAGCGACGCCGAGGTGTAGGTGCGGTCGGGGTTGAGTGAGATCACCGTGGACTTGGTGCGGCGGTCGTAGACGACCACGCTCACGTGTCCGTCCGGGACCAGTTTCTCCAGCTGCTTGCCCCGATCGGCGCCAGGTTTGGCGGGGGCGTGCGACTTCGCGCTCGCGCCGCTGGACCGGGTCGGGGCCGGGGTGTCCGAGGTGTCCGGCGCGGGCTCCTGACCGCCGGTGGTCTCCGTGCCCGCCGCCGCGACGGGCGTCGGTCCCAGCGCGGTGACGATGTGGCGCTGCGGCTGCACCACCACGAGCACCAGCGCGACGAGTGCCCCCAGGCACAGCCCCACGAGGAAGAGGATGTTCACTTTGCGCATGACCGGATTTGTCCGATCACCCGTTCGGTGTTGCCGAATCGGAGGCCTTTTGTGGCATTGATCTCGAAGAAGGCCAAATCCGGTGACGCTCCGGGGGCCTGCGGGCAAGCACCGGCGTTTCACCCCGGGTGAAGACGGGGTACTTCCTCCGCGTGAGTCAGCTCACCACGGGAAGGACTGAAGTCATGGTTCATGCGCATGGAGCCCGGATCCGGGTGGAGGGTCTGCAGCCCGCGCAGGTTCTGGCCGCCCTGGTGGGCATCGCGTTCCTGGTCTACGGCGTCATCGGCTTCGCGCGGACCGGCGTCGGGGACTTCACCGGGCACCACGCCGCCGGTTTCTGGCGGTTCTCCGGCAACCCGATGAACAACCTGGTGCACGTGGTGACCGGCGTGATCGGCCTGCTGTTCGCGTTCGGCGCCGGCCGCGCGCGGACGTTCGGCTGGCTGCTCTTCCTCGGCTACGGCGTGCTGTTCGTGTGGGGCCTGATGATCACCGGCATGATCGCCGCCAACCCGTTCGTCGTCGCCGGCAACCCGCTGGACCTCACGACGCCGGACAACTGGCTGCACCTCGGCATCGCCGTGCTGGGTCTGGTGATCGCGATGGCGCCGGCGCGCCGCAAGGTGCGGCTGCCGGAGGAGGACGTGGAGCCGATCACGGCGGATCAGGCCCAGACGAGCATGATCGAGCGCGTCGAGGACGACGAGCACGCCGGGTCGACGCGGGAGATCCAGCCCCGGGAGAAGCGCGGCCCCGGTCTCGCGCACTGATTTCCCCAACACGATGGCCCGGCAACCCCCGCGGTTGCCGGGCCATCGTTTGTGCTCGGGAACTGCCCTCCTTCCGCCGCCCGTGGCCGGTTGTCCTGACGACGCGCTGTCGGGGCGCGGCGCCGGGTCTGGGGTCAGTAGCTGTACGGGTCGCTCGAAGCGCTGGGGGCCGGGGCGCTCGTGGCCGGCTTGGCCGGGGCGGTTCGGGTGCTCGCGGTGGTGCCGGACTTGCAGCCGTTGGGCTCGATCACGAACCACGTGCCCTTCACGCCCATGCCGTTGGCCTGGCCGGGCGCGGTGTCCTTCGAGTACCGGTACAGCGGCCAGCCGCCGAGCGTGGCCTGCGTGGTGCCGTCGGCGCGCTTGACGCTGCCGAGCAGCTTGGCGTCGATGCCGTCGAGTGCGACGTCACCGGTGGTCAGCACGGGCGGCCACAGCTTGGCGCAGTCACCGTCGCAAGTGGACTTCGAGGGTTTCTTGCTGTCCTTGGTGAACAGGTAGAGCGTGAAGCCGTCCTGGTCCGTCACGGCCGCGCCGACGCCGTCGACCTCGCCGGCACTGAGCTTCACAGTGTCCGAAGTGGACTTGGCCTTGCCGCCCTGGGGTGTGGCCGCGAACCAGGTGCCGTTCACGCCCTGGCCGGTGGCGTCGCCGGGCGTGGCGTCCTTGGCGTAGGTGTAGAGCGGCCAGCCGTTCACGGTCACCTGCTCGGTGCCGTCGTCGCGGGTCACGCTGCCGACGAGGCTCTTGTCCACGCCGTCGAGCTGCACGTCGCCCTTCGACAGCAGCGGCGGCCACGCCTTGGCGCAGTCGTCCACGCAGGCGGACTTCGGCGGTTTGGCGGTGTCCTTGTCGAAGCGGTAGAGGGTGTGGCCGTCGCCGTCGGTGAGGACCTTGCCCAGCTCACCGACGTCGGTGGCCGCGAGTTTGACGGCCGTCTCGGTGGCGGCCGCGGCGAGCTTGCCCTGACCGCCCCCGGTCCCGCCGCCGGGCACCGGCGCGGGTGGAGCGGTCGTGCCCGAGCAGGCGCTCAGCAGCGTGAGCCCTGCGGCTGCCGAGACGACGATGACGCCCGTGCGGAACCTGCGAAGCATGAAACTTCTCCTTGGGTACGTGGTCGCCGCGCCAGGCGCAGCTGCCGGTACCCCCCGCGTTCCGCGAGGAACGCTTCCCACCCTCCTACACGGGAGGCCGGGCGGAGCGGTTCAGCAGAAGTTGTGACTACTTTCCGTCACCCTTCGAGGGCGCGGTCGACCAGTCGCCCGGCCGCGCCCGTGTACTGGGCGGGGTCGAGGAGGTCGTCGAGCTTCGCGGGGTCGAGGACGTCGGTGACCTCGGGAATCTCGGCGAGGACCGTCCGCAGCGGCCGGTTCTCGCCGACCGCCCGCTTCGACGCTTCGCCGAGCACGTCCTTCGCGCGCGCCTTGCCGAGCAACGGCGCCAGCGCGGCCGACAGCCGCTCCGACACGATGAGCCCGTGCGTGAGGTCGACGTCCTCCCGCATCCGCTCCGCGTCCACGGCCAAGCCGCGCGCCAGTTCGACGGCCGTGTGCGCGGCCCCGCCCGTGAGGCGCAGGCACTCGCGCAGGAGCTGCCACTCGGCCTGCCACACGCCGGCGGACCGCTCGTCCTCGGCCAGCCCGGACTGCGTCACGCCGGCCGCGAGCACCGGCGCCTGGAGCGCGGCGGAGCGGATCAGGGCCGACAGCACGGGATTGCGCTTGTGCGGCATCGCCGACGAGCCGCCGCCCGTGGGCTCGGCGACCTCGCCGATCTCGGTGCGCGTGAGCACCTGGACGTCGACCGCGAACTTGCCCAGCGCCGTGGCCGCCTGCGCCAGCGCGGCCACGAGATCGGCGACGGGCGTGCGGTTCGCGTGCCAGGGCAACGTGGTGGCGGCCAGCCCGGTTTCCGCGGCGAAGGCCTCGACGAGCCGCTCCGCGTAGTCGTCGGTGCCGTCGCCGTACTCGACGTACGCCGCCAGCGTCCCGGCCGCGCCGCCCAGCGACACGGGCAGCTCGAGGCGGCGCACCCGCTCGGCCGCGTCGAGCACGTACTGCCGCCAGCCCGCGGCCTTGAGCCCGAACGTCGTGGGCACGGCGTGGGCCGTGAGTGTGCGGCCGGGCATCACGGTGTCGCGGTGCGCGCGAGCCAGGTCCGCGAGCGCCGCCGCGGTTGTCGCCAGGTCGTTTCGCAGCAGCTCCAGCGCATCCTTCGCGACGAGCATCAGCGCCGTGTCGACGATGTCCTGACTCGTCGACCCGCGGTGCACGTAGTCGGCGTGCTCGGCGCCCACTGCCGCCGTGAGCTCCTTGACCAACGCGACAACGGGATTCGCCGTCGCCCGCGCCGTTTTCGCCAACGTCGGCACGTCGATCTCCCGCGCCACCTCGGCGGCCTTCGCGGTGATCGCCTCCGCGGCCCCGGCCGGCACGGTCCCCAGCCGCGCCTGCGCCCTCGCCAGCGCCGCCTCGACCGCCAGCATCGCCCCCACCACGGCGTTGTCCCCGGTCACCGCCTCGACCGGGGTCCCGGCCCGCACAGGCGACAACAACCCGGAATCAGGATCGACGCTCATGCCGCCCAGCATCGCACGCAGGCCTCGCCGCCACCGTGCTCCTGTGCGGAGCCTCGCATCGGGTCAGTGGCCCACCGTGCCGTCGAGGGATTCGCGCAGCAGATCGGCGTGGCCGTTGTGGCGGGCGTACTCCGCGATCTGGTGCACCAGCAACCACCGCAACGTGAACGGTTCACCGGTCACCAGCGACGTCCCCTGGTCCTCCAGCGACGAAGCCGCCGCGACGATCTCCCGCGAGCGCGCGCACTCCGAGCGCCACAGGGCCATCGCCTCCGTGACGTCCCCGTCGAGGGAGTCGAAGTCCTGGTTGGGGTCGTCGTCGGAGTAGTGGAGCAGGGGAACGTCCTCACCGGCGAACTGTTGCTGGAACCACCAGCGTTCGACGCCCGCGAGGTGGCGCAGGATGCCGTGCAGGGAAAGGCCCGACGGGGGCACGGCCTTGGTCGACAGGGCGCTCTGCCCGAGGCCGGCGCACTTCAGCGCGAACGTCTCGCGGTGCCAGTCGAGGAACGCGACCAGCGTGTCGCGCTCACCGGCCAGCCTGGGGATGGCCTCTCGCGTGCCTTCGGCCACGGGCGAGAAGTGCTGGGGAATCTCCATCCGCCCACGGTCTCACCCGGCACCGACAAATCCGGCTCACCGCGTTACCAGCCGCGAAACCGCCGTGGCCAAGGCCGTCCGCTGCGAATCCGGCCACAACGCGGCGTTCCCGGCCTGCGCGATGTTGCCGTACGTCAACGCCAGGACCAGGTCGAGCAGCACGGCAGCCGGCAACGCCGACGACACCGCCCCCGAGGCCTGCGCCGCCGCGATGCCCGCCACCTTGTCGGCCATCGCGCGCTCGACCGGAGCCAGGGACGGCAGCAGATCCGGCCGTTCGAGCGCCTGCCACAGGTTGAGCCGCGCCATTCGCGGATTGGCGCGGTAAAAGTCGAAGACCTGGCACGCGTACCCCGGCAGGTCCTCGGCGTCGAACATCACCGCGGCCTGCGCCTGCAGCACCTTTTCCGTCAGCACGGCCTCGAACAGCCCGTCCTTGCTGCCGAAATACGCGTAGATCATGCGCTGGTTCGCGCGTGCCCGCTCGGCGATGCGGCCGACGCGCCCACCGGCGAGCCCGGCGTCGGAGAACTCCTCGACGGCCGCGTCGAGGATCCGGCGGCGAGTGGCGGCGGCGTCGCGGGCCGGAACCTCAGCCATGGGCCTCCACCGAGCGGCTCAGCTCCTCCCACCGGTCCAGCTCCGCGAGTTTCCGCTGCTCCGCGGGCCGGATGAAGTCCACGGCCTCGCCTGAGAGCGGCAGCCACAGCGGCGGGTCAGTCAGCTCGAACACGCTCAGGATCATCGCCGCCGCCCGCGCCGGGTCGACACCCGGGGCCTGCCCGCAGGCGTGGGCTGTGCGCATCGGCGCCAGCACGGACGCGTACGCGGGGCTCGGCTCAGGCGCGTCCATCGACGAGTACAGCGACGTCGCCATCGACCCGGCTTCCACCACCGTCACGCGCACGCCGAACCCGGCCGTCTCCAGGGCCAGCGCCTCGGAGAACCCCTCCAAGGCGAACTTCGCCGTGACGTACGGCCCGAGCCCCGCCGCCGGCGCCAGCCGCCCGCTCACCGACGAGATCTGCACGACGTGCCCCGCGCCCTGCTCGCGGAACACCGGCAGTGCCGCGCGGCTGACGTGGACCGCGCCCCAGAGGTTCGTCTCGACCTGGTCGCGGAAGTCGGCGAGCGGGGTGTCCTCGAGGCTCGAGACGTTGGCGTACCCGGCGTTGTTGATCACGCCGTCGAGCCGGCCGAACTCGTCCACCGCGACCTGCACGGCGGCCGTGGCGGCCTCGGGATCCCGCACGTCCAAGGCCACCGCGCGGGCCGACTCGGGATACGCCGAGACGAGGTCCGCGACCGCGTCGGCGCGGCGTGCCGTGGCCACGACCCGGTGGCCGGCCTCGAGCGCCGTGACCGCGAGCGCCCGGCCGAGGCCGCGGGAAGTTCCGGTGATGAGCAGGGCGCGTCCCATGGCCGTCCTCAAGTAAGTAACTGAATACTTACTACGATAGCGGAGAATCCTCCGAATTGCCACCGTCTGGCCTCGGCCCCCCTCAGCCACCGCGACGGACCGCCACCCCACCAAACGCGAGGGACTACCACCCCAGGACAGGGATCAGCTCTGAACGGTCGCCCGCAGCACCTTCCGCAGGATCTTTCCTGCGGCCGACTTCGGGATGGCGTCCACGAACTCCACCTGCCGCACCTTCTTGTACGGCGCCACCCGCTCGGCGACGAACGCCTGCACCGCGGCCTCGTCCAGTTCGGGTGACCGCCGCACGACGAACGCCTTGGGCACCTCGCCGGCCTCGTCGTCGGGCACGCCGATCACGGCCGCGTCGGCGATGCCCGGGTGGGTCAGCAGCAGCGCCTCCAGCTCGGCGGGCGGGACCTGGAAACCCTTGTACTTGATCAGTTCCTTGAGGCGGTCGACCACGTGGAACACGCCGCCGTCGTCGACGGTCACGATGTCGCCGGTGTGCAGGTAGCCGTCGGAGTCGATGGTCGCGGCGGTGGCGGCGGCGTTGTTGAGGTAGCCGCGCATCACGTTCGGCCCGCGCACCCACAGCTCACCGCGCTCGGCGTCTTCGCCGGTCACGGGGTCGACCACGCGCGCCTCGACGCTCGGCATCAGCAGCCCGATCGACCCGCGGTCGACGTCGGGCCGGTCGGCCGGGATGCCGTGGGTGCAGGGGCTGGTCTCGGTGAGGCCGTAGCCCTGCAGGACCGTGACGTTCAGCCGCGCGGCCAGCTCCTGGGCGATGCCGGCGTCGAGCGGCGCGGCGGCGCTCATCACCACGTCGACGCAGCCGAGGTCGTAGTCGGTCACGAACGGGACCTTCGCCAGCGCGAGCGCGATCGGCGGCGCGATGAACAAGTGGTCCACGCGGTGCTCGGCCACGGCGGCGAGGAAAGCCTTGAGGTCGAACCTCGGCATGGTCACCACGGTCGCCCGGTTGAGCAGGCTGACGTTCATGATCCCGTTCATGCCGTAGATGTGGAACAGCGGCAGCACGGCGATAGAACGCTTGCCCGGGCGCAGCTCCGTCAGCGGCTGCATCTGGCTGAGGTTCGCGGCGACGTTCCGGTGCGTCAGCAGTACGCCCTTCGGCAGGCCGGTGGTGCCCGAGGAGTACGGCAGCACGGCGAGGTCGTCGGCCGTCGGTTCGGGCGGCGTGGCGGCGGTGCTGGTGAGCAGGTCGTCGAGCGACGGCACGCCGTCGGCCGCGTCGAGCACCACGATCTCTTCGACGCGTACGCCTTCTTCTTTCACGGCGGCGCGTGTGGTGCCGAGCCCGGCGGAGGTGGTGAACAGGATCCGCGCGCCCGCGTCACGCAGTTGGTGCGCCAGCTCGGCGGGGGTGTTGAGCGGGTTGGCAGGCGACACCGCGGCGCCGGAGCGCAACACGCCGTGGAACACCACGGGGTACTCGGCGCAGTTCGGCGCGGCGAGTACCGCGACGTCGCCGCGGCCGATGCCGCGTTCGGCCAGCGCGGCGGCCAGCCGCTCGACGGCCGTGGCGAGCTCGCCGTAGGTCAGTCGCTTGCCCGAGCCGGCGTCGATGACCGCGGGGTGCGCGGCTTCCTCGGGTGTGAGCGAGCCCAGCAGCAGGCCGGGCAGGGATCCCTCGGGGATGACGACGTCGGGGTAGGTGCTGCGAATGGCCATCGCTCCTCCTGGGCAGGCCGCGGGTTCAGCGCGCGGGCTTGGGTTCCTTGGGCAGCCCGAGCAGCAGGTCGCCGATGATGCCGCGCTGGATCTGCGACGAGCCGGCGTAGATCGTGCCGGCGCGGGAGTTGAGGTAGACGCTGGTCCACGACGCGGTCGAGTTCGGCGCGCCGGGATCGTCGGTGTGGTACCAGTTCGGCGACGGCCGCCCCGACGGCGTGAGCGCGTCGAGGCCGAGCACGTCGAGCGCGAGCTCCGTGACCACCCGATGGTACTCGCTCCACAGCAGCTTGAAGGCCGCCGCGCGCGGCCCGGGCTCCTCGCCGTCGATCAGCTGCGCGGCCGTGCGGAGGCCGTGGCAGCGCAGCTGTTCCACCTGCACGTGGCACCACGCGACGCGGCGGCGGACGTCCGGATCGGAGTCCAGGCCGCGCTCCCGGACCAGCTCGACCAGCCGGTCGAGTTCGGCGCGGAAGCGGATCGGGGCGTGCAGCGCGGTTTCGCCGCGCTCGAAGCCGAGCAAGGTCATCGCGACGGCCCAGCCGCGGTCGACGTCACCCACCACGAGCTCGCGGTCGGTGGTGGCGTCGGTGAAAAACACCTCGTTGAAGTCGGTGCCGCCGGTGATGTTGCGGATCGGCCGGATTTTCACGCCGGGCTGGTCGAGCGGGACCAGCAGCATGCTGATCCCCTTGTGCGGCGCGGCTTCCCGATTGGTACGGGCGAGCACGAACATCCAGTTGGCCAGGTGCGCGCCCGAGGACCACAGCTTCTGGCCGTTGAGCCGCCACCGGTCGCCGTCGGGCTCGGCGCGCAGGGCGAGCGACGCGAGGTCGGACCCGGCGCCCGGCTCGGAGAAGCCCTGGGCGAACACGTACTCGCCGGAGACGATGCGCGGCAGGAACCGCCGGCACAGCTCGGGTTTCGCCCAGCGGAGCATGGTGTTGCCGAGCATGCCGATGCCGAACGCGTCGTTGTCGGAGCCGAACGGGATCCCGGCGGTGGACAGTTCTTCCACCAGCACCACGAGTTCGGCGGGGCTGAGGCCGGCGCCGCCGTATTCGACGGGCCACGCGGGCGCGACCCAGCCGCGCTCGGCCAGCGCCGCGCGGGCCCGGGTGCGGAACTCGGCGTAGGCGTCGCCTTCGAGGCCGCCGATGCCGCGCCAGCCGGGCGGCACGAGGGCGGCGACGAACTCGCGGACCTGCTCGCGAAAACTTCCCACGCGGCCTCCTGCCTGGGCGACAACTCCGTCCTGACCTCAACAGTTGCGTAGATAGACCCGATAGTCAATGCTCGGTACGGGCCTGGTTCTTCGAGGAGGCGTGATGGGTTACGCGACGACGGACGAGCAGCGCGAGCTCGCCGGGGCGGTGCGGCGGATGCTCGCCGACGCCGCGCGCACGGCGCCGCTGCCGCCCGCGTGGGAGGCCGTGGGCGCGGGCCTCGACGGAGCCCTGTGGAAGACGTTCGCCGAGGCCGGTCTGCTCGGGTTGGGCGTACCCGAAGAACGCGGTGGGTCCGGTGGTGGTTTGCGGGAACTGTGTGTGGTGGCCGAGGAAGTCGGGGCCGCGCTGCCGCGGATCCCGTTCGCCGCGGCGGTTTCCGCGGTGGCCGTGCTGAGTTCTGTGCACAATGTGGACAACCTTGTGGAGGGTTCGGCCGTGGCGGTGGCGGCGTGGGAGACGTTCCCCGTGTTTCCCGGGCATCGTTCGCCGTTGCGGCTGAGCGGATCCACTGTGGACGGTGTGCTGGGGGCGGTGCCGTTCGGGCTCGACGCGGAGGTGCTCGTGGCGGCCGTCGAGGGCCGGTTCGTGCGGATCGACCTGACGGCGGCCGGGGTACGGCGGGAGTCGGTGGGGGCGTTCGACGTGATCGAGCCGGCCGCGGCGGTGTCGTTGTCTGCGGTACCGGTTGTCGAGCTGCCCGCGGCCGACGTATCGGCGCGAGTGCTGACGGTGCTCGCGGCGGAGCTGGTCGGCACGGGGCAGCGGGCACTCGACGGCGCGGTGGAGTACGCGAAGCAACGGCAGCAGTTCGGGCGGGCGATCGGGTCGTTCCAGGCGCTCAAGCACCTGCTCGCCGACCGGTTCGTGCAGCTCGACGCGGCGCGGCTGCTGGTCGAATGGGCTGCCTCCACGGTGGATTCCGGCGTTGCCGGCCTGGCCGCGGCGCGCACCGCCGTGGCCGCCGCGAGCGACGCCGCTGATGCCGCAACCCGTGACGCGCTGCAGGCCCACGGCGGCATCGGCTTCACCTGGGAACACCCGTCACACGTCCACCTCAAGCACGCCCGTGCGCGCCGCCAGCTGCTGGGCTCGGCGGCGCGGCAGCTCGACGCGGTGGCGGAGCACGTGTTCGCCTGAAACGTGGGTGCCTCCTTGATCCGGTTCGGGTAGTTTTCCGATCCGGAAAGAGGGGAAATATTCATGCGGATCGTCGTGATCGGTGCTGCGCTGCTCGTGGCGTTGGCGGCGTGTAGTTCCGGGCCGCAGGCGAGTGCGCCCAAACCTGAGGCGCTGGGGCCGGACGGGTTGCGCGGCCTCGCGCCGGGCGTCACCAAGGCAGCCGCCGGCGCCACGCTCGCGGCCGAGCCGATGTCGGGCTTCGACGGTTGCAAGTCGTACTCGTTCGCGGGCGGGCCGGCGCCCCAGCCGGGCGCCATCGAGGAAGAGCAGCGGGCCGTCGCCAAGGCCGACGGCCTGAACCGGAAGGCCCAGGCCGCCGACGCGCACGTGCTGGATCCGGGGCTGCGTGGTTCGGCGGCCGACTACGCGAAGTCCGCCGCTGAGTCGGAGGCGGCAGCCAAGCTGAGCGCGCAAGCCGCGGCGGCCACTGTCGTCGTCACCGAGCTGCGCGAGGAGCGCGCGGCCGACCTCGCGGCGAGTGGCGGGGCGGTGTTCGCCGGGGACAAGGTGCGGTCGGTCGTGGCTCCACCGCAGGTCAAGACGCCGGAGGGGGCCGGCGCGGGCACGCCGCTCGCCGATCTGCACCGGCTCTACGACGCCACGGGCCTCAAGCCGACGCCGGAGGGGCATTTCGCGGTGGCCGTGCCGGGGCACCCGACGTGGACGTACGACTTCACGGCCGTCGGCGCGAAGGCCACGTACGTCGCGTTGCTGGACGCCTCCGTGAAGTGTGGCTGACGGTCAAATCTCCTGGTACGAGGGGACACTCCCGGCCGGTCGCCGTCGACCCGATCGCACCGCGCGTGGTCTGATCGGCCTCAGGAGTTCTTGCTGAAGGAGAGCGCGTGACGAGGTTTGAGTTTCCCGGGTCTCAAGGCACGTCGCTGGCGGCGCGGCTCGAATTGCCGGAAGGCGCGCCCAAGGCGTACGCGCTCTTCGCGCACTGCTTCACGTGCAACAAGGACGTGGTCGCGGCGACGCGGGTCGCGCGGGGGCTCACGGCGTTCGGCGTGGCCGTGCTGCGGTTCGACTTCACCGGGCTCGGCGGGTCGGAGGGCGAGTTCGCCAACACGGACTTCAGCTCGAACGTCGGCGACCTCGTCGCGGCCGCGAACCACCTGCGCGACGAGTACGAGGCGCCGCAGCTGCTGATCGGGCACTCGCTGGGTGGGGCGGCCGTCTTGGCGGCGCGGCACGCGCTGCCGGAGGTGCGAGCGGTGGCGACGATCGCCGCACCCGCGGATCCGCAGCACGTGGCGAGGCTGCTCGGCGACAGCCGTGAGGAGATCGAACGGCAGGGCGAGGCCGAGGTGGTGCTGGCGGGGCGGCCGTTCCGCATCCGCAAGCAGTTCCTGGAGGACATCGCGGCGCAGCCGCAGGCCGAGCGCATCCGCGGGCTGAAGGCGGCGCTGCTGGTGATGCATTCGCCGGTCGACGCCGAGGTGGGCGTGGAGAACGCCCGCATCATCTTCGACACCGCGCGGCACCCGAAGTCGTTCGTCGCGCTCGACGGGGCCGACCACCTGCTCACGGGCCGCGCGGACGCCGCGTTCGCCGCGGACATCCTCGCCACCTGGGCCAAGCGCTACCTGGTCTGACCGCGGTGAAGGGCCCCTCGCGGAGCCCTTCACCGGCGGCGGTCAACCGAGCACGTCACGCCACTTGTCGGCCAGCGACGTGAGGAACGCCGGGTCGCTGGAGGCCACCTTGGGGAAGGTGGCCAGGCGTTCGAAGGGGCGGCACGCGTCGATGATGGCCCGGCTGTTGTAGGCGGGAGAACCGTCCACGTACAGCGGGTCGAGCTTGCTGCCCCACGTCTGCTTCATGATCTCGATGTCGCGGGACGGGTCGCTGCGGGTGGACATGGCCCAGATGACCTCGTCCGGGTCGGCGGGATCGACGTCGTCGTCCACGACCACCACGTAGCGGTTCATGTACGCCGCCGCGGGGCACTGCGCGGCCAGGTACGCGACCTGCCGCGCGTGACCGGGGTACTTCTGCTGCAGCGAAACGGCGATGAACAGCCGCCCGCCACCCGATTCGTGCGCCCACGCCTTCACCACACCCGGCACGCCGGTGGCGGCGAGCTCGTCGTGGATCATCGCCGACTTCATCACGGTCCGCATGTACGAGTAGTCGTGCGGCGGTTTCCCGGGCGGCGCGCCGAGCAGGATCGGGTTGTCGCGGTAGTACATCCGCGTGATGTCGATGGCCAGGTTCGGCCGGCGCTTGCCCGAGTAGTACCCGGTCCACTCGCCGAACGGGCCCTCGTCGCGCTGGTGGTCCGGCCGCAGCCAGCCCTCGATGGCGATCTCGCTGCCGGCGGGGATGGGGAGGCCGGTGTCGGGGCCGAGGACGACCGGCACCCGCGAACCCAGCACCGCGCCCGCGTACTCCAGCTCCGAAACCCCGCCCGGCACCTCCGTGCCGCCGAGGACCAGCAACAGCGGGTCGTGGCCGAACGACACCGTGACCGGGGCGCGGCCTTCCTTCTCGAACCACGCCCGCACGTTCTGGTCGCCGTGCTTGCCGGGGACCATGGCGACGGTGACGCCGCGGCCGTCGTCCTGGACCTCCATGCGGTAGCAGCCGCCGTTGTGGACGCCGGTTTCCGGGTTGGACGTCACCACGAAGCAGCCGGTGCCGATGAAGCGCCCGCCGTCGTCCGCGTGCCAGCGGGGCACGGGGAAGTCGAGGAGGTTGACCTCGGTGCCGGGCACGGAGTTGGCCAGCAGCGGCGCGTCCGAGACCGGCAGCACGGGGAAGTCCCGCGCCGTGGCCGACCACTGGGACGGCTTCCCGCGCAGGGCGTCCACTACGCCGACGGAGTCGAGGTCCTCGCCGAGGCGCAGCGTGCGGCCCAGCCGGCGGGGTGAACCCGTGCTGCCGGTCAGGACGCGCAGGCCGCTCGCGTAGCCCTTGATGTCGTCGAACAGCAACGCGGGCGGCGGGTCCATCCGGTAGCTCAGCTCGGCGATGCCGCCCAGCTCGAGGTCCCAGTCGGCGCCCTTCACGTCACGCAGCTCGCCGTAGCCGGCGATCGCGTCGAGGTGCGTGCGGAGGCTGAGGAGAGGTTCGTCCGTCACTGCGGGCCGCCGAAGAACGCGGCGAGCGAGGGCCACAGATCCGGTCGCTCCAGCAGGCTGAGGTGCCGGGTCTTCTCCAGGACGCGCAGCTCGGCCCCGGCGATGCCCGCGGCCAGTGCCTCGGACATCTCGGGCGGAGTCGCGTAGTCCTCCTCGCCGACGAGAACGAGCGTCGGAGCCGCCACGTCACCGACCCGCGCACGCGCGTCCAGCCCGCCCAGCGCCCGGCACGCAGCCCCGTGCGCGGCCGAGTCCGTCTTCAGGAAGATCTCGCAGACGCGCTCGACCTCGTCCGGGTGCTCGGCGAGGAAGGGCGCCGCGAACCACCGGTCCCGCTGGAATTCCAGCTGCTTGTCCCGGGCAACCGTCGTCGCGCGCTCGGCTCGCTCCGCCCAGACCGGCACGGCGTCGTCACCGTAATACGCCGTGCCGTCGGCCAGGACCAGCCGGTGCACGAGCTCGGGCCGCGTCGCCGCGAGGGTCAGCGCGGTGCTGGCGCCCATGGACAAGCCGACGACGTCGGCGGGACCGGCGTCCGCCGCTTCCAGGACGGCCGCCGCGTCCGCCGCCATGTCGTCGACCGTGAAGTCGGCACCGTCCCAAGTGGACTCGCCGTGGCCTCGTGCGTCCAGTGCGAGGACCTGCGCCTTGTCCGAGAAGAACCGCGCCACCGGGTCCCAGACCGCTCCGGACAGCGCGAGCGGGTGCAGGAGCAGCAGTGGCCGGCCGGACGTTCCCGTCCGGTGGACGTGCAGCGTGCCCTGCGGGGTTTCGACGTTCACGCGGTGGCCCTTTCGTTCCGGGCGGCCCGGCGCGTGGCCGCGGCCTTGATCGCGGCGTGGATCTCGGAGTACGTGCCGCAACGGCAGATGTTGCCCTCCAGGTGCTCCACGACCTCTTCGTCGGTCGGCTGCGGGTTCTCGCCCAGCAGCTCGTGGGCCATCATCACGAACCCGGGAATGCAGTAGCCGCACTGCATCGCGCGGTTGGCGACGAACTCGTCGACCACCTCGTCGTCGTCCGGCAGGCCGTCGGCGGTGGTGATCTCGGCACCGTCGAAGCGCGCGGCCCGCGAAAGACACGTCGACACGCTCTTGCCGCCGACCAGCGCCGTGCAGGCGCCGCACGCGCCGACGCCGCAGCCTTCGCGCACGCTCGTGGTGCCGAACTCGCGGCGCAGCACGTCGAGCAGCAGCTCGTCGTCGGCCACGCCCAGCTTGCGGCGCAGGCCGTTGACCTTCAGTTCGATCTCCCTCACGGCTGTTCCTCCAGCGCGGTCAGGACGCGTTCGGGCGTCAGGGGAAGCGTGGTGATGCGCACGCCGGTCGCGTCGCGCACGGCGTTGGCGATGGCCGGCGCGAGCGGGATGATGGTGGTCTCGCCGACGCCCTTCGCGCCGAACGGACCCGTCCGATGTGGACTCTCGATGATGATCGGCGTGAGCTTGTCCGGCATGTCCTTGATGGATGGCAGCTGGTAGTCCAGCAGTGTGCCGTTCACGATCTGGCCCTCGTCGAACACCATCTGGTCGAACAGCGCGTGCCCGATGCCCATGATTGCCGCGCCGGAGAGCTGCTGCTCCACCATCGCGGGGTTGATCGCGCGGCCCACGTCACCGGCCACGGCCAGGTGCTCGATGTGGATGCGCCCGGTCGCCGTGTCCACGGTGAGCTGCACCGCGGCCGCACCGGCGAACCAGTGCTCGGTGACCTGCGGCGACAGGCCGTTCTCGTGGTCGTACGGCTGCCACGACGTGCTGAAGTTGGCCTCCGCCGTCAACGTCGTGCCGCGCGCCCCGAAGTGCCCGTGCAGCAGTTCCGAGACGGACACGGTCTCCTGCGTCTGCGCGCTGACGAGACCGTCGGACGTGAGCTTGATGTCCGTCGCCTCCACACCGAAGCGCTCCGCCGCCAGCTCCACGAGCTTGTCGCGCATGTTCTCCGCGGCCAGGCGCACGGCGTTGCCGGTGTGGTAGGTCGAGCGGCTGCCGGCGGTGATCGTGTCGTAGGGCGTCACGTCGGTGTCGGCTTGGATCACGCGCACGTCGCCCTCGCCGAGGCACAGCACCTCGGCCGCGATCTGCGCCATGATCGTGTCGCTGCCCTGGCCCATGTCGATGGTGCTGATCAGCAGCGACGCCGAGCCGTCCTGGTTGAGCTGGACCACGGCGTTGGAGATCGTCGGCGTCAGCACGGCCTTCACGCCCACCGCGACGCCGCGGCCGCGTACCAGCGTGCCCTCCTGCTTCACGAACGGCGTGCCCCACCCGATCGCCTCGGTCACGGCGTCGAGGCTGCCGAGGAAGTCGGCGCTGTGCATCGGCGTGCCGACGGGCGCGATGTCGCCTTCGCGCAGCATGTTGCGGCGGCGGAACTCCACCGGGTCCTCGCCGAGCTGCCGCGCGAGCTCGTCGGCCAGCGACTCGTGCGCCCACGTCACCTGCGGCACACCGAACCCGCGGAACGGCCCGGCCGACGGCTTGTTCGTGTACACGCACCGCGACTTCACGCGAACGTTTTCGATCTTGTACGGACCCGGTGCGACCAGGCCCGACTTCGCGGTGATGCGCGGGCCGACGTCGGCGTAGGCGCCGGTGTCGTAGCGAACGTCCGAAGTGGACGCCACGATCATGCCGTTCTCGTCCGCGGTCATGCTGCCCGCCACCGCGCAGCCGTGGCGCGTGGTGAGCAGGAACGCCTCTTCACGCGTCGCCGTGATCTTCACGGCCATCTTCTGCGTCCACGCCAGCGCCGCGACCAGCGGTTCCAGCCGGTCGTACATCTTCGCGCCGAAGCTTCCGCCCAGCGGCGCGGTGCGCACGCGGACGCGGTTCAGCGGCAGGTCGAGCAGGTCGGCCAGCGACTGGCGCACGTACGACGGCGTCTGCGTGGTCGCCATCAGTTCCAGCCGCTCGCCCTCGCACCAGGCGGCCGCGTACGGCAGCTCGATCGGCACGTGGTGCGTCGGCGGGCACCAGAAGTCGTACGACACCGTGGTGCCGCTGACGCTCGACGGGTCGCCCTTGCGCAGGTTGTACTCGTAGTTCACGTTCGTGTCGCGCTTGCCGCGCAGGTGCTTCAGGTCGCCGAAAACGATCGACGGCCGCAGCTCGTCGTGCACGAACGGTGCCCCTTGCACAGCCTTGTCGACGTCGTGCACCGGCTCGAGCTCGTCGTAGGAGACCTCGATCAGCTCGGCCGCCTCCCGCGCCTGCTTGACGCCGTGCGCGATCACCGCGGCGATCGGCTCGCCGACGTAACGCACCTTGCCGTAGGCGAGGCACGGCTGGTCGGAGAACGCGGGGCCGGTCATGAGCCGGTCGCCGAACTCCGCGTACAGGTCGGCGCCGGTCACCACGGCGACCACGCCCTCGGCCGCGAGCGCGCGGCTCGTGTCGATGGCGGTGATCTTCGCGTGGGGACGGGTGCTGCGGTGCACGGCGACATCGAGACACGGGCGCACCGGCTGGTCGGCCGCGTAGCGCAGCTCGCCGCGGACCTTGGCCCGGCCGTCGACACGCGCCCAGCGCTCACCGACGGCGGCGACCGAAGATCGAGACTCGACGGTGGTCATCGCTGCCCTCCTTCCAGGAATTGCGGATGGCTTCTTCAACGGCCACGAGGCCGAGACGCCGCTTGTAGTCGGAACTCCCGCGCACGTCGGGAAGCGGGTCGAGCAGCGGCGTCGCGGCGTCCTTCGCCGCGGTGACGACGTCGTCCACCGACGTGTCGGCCGCTGCCTCGAACTGCAGGAACACGGGCACGTGGCTCAACGCGCCGAGGCCGAGCCGGACGTCGCGCTTGCCGCGCGAGCCCTGGACCACGAGCGCGGCCGCCGAAGCCGCGGGCCAGTCGTTGGCCGCGAGGCTGGAGAGCTTCGCGAAGTGCGCGCCCGCGGACTCGGGCTGGCTGGGGATCTCGATCGCCGACACGAGCTCGCCGTGCTCCAGCGCGGTCTGCTGGAAGTCGACGAAGAACTCGCGCGCCGGCACTTTGCGCGAGCCGCGGCGCGAGGTGAGCTCCACGGTCGCGTCGAGCACCATCAACGCCGTCGGTGGGTCGAGCCGGTAGTCGCCGTGGGCGATGTTGCCGCCGACGCTCGCCGTGTTGCGCACTCGCGGGTTGGCCACGCGGCCGTAGACCTCGGCCGCGATCGGGGCGACCCGGCGCACGATCGGGCTGGTCTCCATGCTCCGCAACGTGACCAACGGGCCGACACGCAGCCCCTTCGACGTCTCGGTGATCTCGTCCAGGCCCGGCACGCCGCCGATGTCGACCAGGTCCGTGGCGAACAGCACACCCTGCTTGAGCAGGATCTGCACGGCCGTGCCGCCGCCGTAGACCATCGTGTCCTCACCGTCGTCGAGGAGCGCGCACGTCTCGTCGAGCGTGGTGGGGTAGTGGTAGGCGGTCATTTCTTGCCACCGAACAGCTTGGCGAGCAGGCGGCGCCACCAGGATTCCTTCGCGGGCGCGGCGGCACCGGCCGGCGTCTCGGCGACCCGCTTCTTCGGGCCTTCCCGCTTGGCGATCACACTCGCGAGGCCGGGGTTGTCCGGCCCGGGCGGGCCCGCGGCGCAGATCTCGGCGAACGCGGCCACGAACTCCCGCTCCACCTCCTGCGAGCGGCGCCGGACGATCGACTCGCCCATGCGCCCGATCTTGCCCCAGATCGCCACGTCGAGGCTGTAGTCCACTTTGGACGACGAATCGCCCTCGGGCTGCACGCCGAGCCGGGCGTCGATCTTGATCGAGCTGCCGAGCTTGTGGTCCTCGCCCTTCAGGAGGGCTTTGACTTCCTCGGGCTCGGTCAGCTCCGTGATCTCGGCGGAGAACCCGGCGCTGAACTTCACGTGCGCGATCTCGTTGACCAGCTTGCCGCGGTAGTGCGTGCTGTCCGAACGGACGAGCTCCGCGGCGCCGGGGATGGCGACCCGCATCGTGTCGGGGTCGAGGAAATGGGCGAACACGCGTTTGTGGTCCGCGGGGACGACAAAGGAGGATCCAAGCTTCATAATGACCACCATAGAGGACTAAGTGTCTGCTCCACAGGACGTTAACACGGTCGTGGCGAGTCCGGAAAGGGCTCGGCTACCGTGCGCTGAAGCAGAATGGCGAGGGGTGACGGATCATGAGCGACGTTCCGGCGGTGCTGAACGCGATGCGGCTCCTGGAGCGAATTGCCCGCGATTGGCCGGAACCGGTGTCTTCCGGGGCGCTGATCGACGAGCTCGGGCTCAACCGCAGCACGGCCTACAACATCCTCGGCACCCTGCAGCGGGCCGGCTGGACCGCGACCCGCGGCGACCGCGGTGGCTGGTCGCTGGGGCCGCGGCTGCTGTCGATGGCCCGCGTGTCCGAGGACTGGATGACCGACATCGTGCAGCAGGAGCTCGATTCGCTGAGCCAGCGCACGGGTTTCATCGTCTTCGCGGTGCAGCGCCACGGTGCCGCCGAGTACTCCGTGCTGGCGAAGGGTGATCGCGGCAAGGGCGTGCGGATCACCGTCGGCATCGGCGACACGTTCCCCTTCTCCGCGCCCGCGATCATGCGCGCGTTCTACGCGTGGGAGGACCCGGCGAACGTCGAACGGCTCGCGGAGCGTTATGGGCTGGAGGCTTTCACGGCCGAAACCGTGACCACGCGGGTGGCGTTGCGTGAGGAGATGGCTGCCACACGTGAGCGTGGCTACAGCGTCAGTATCAGGGAGTTCGACCTCGGCCAGTCGGGTGTCGCGGCGCCGGTGTTCGACGCTCAGCGGCGCGTGTCGATGGTCGTCTGCACGCTCGCGTTCTCTTCGGACCTGAACGAGTCCACTGTGGATCAACATGGCTCTTTGATCCGCGAATGCGGACTAAGAATCACCGACCGCACCGGAGGTGCGGTTAAAATCGAGTAATAGTTCCGCATCTGCGGAGGTACTGCGATCTTGCCTGGTCGCGCGTTTCTTGACCGCTGTCGACCGGCTCGCTTAATGTGCCGCATGCGGGACTCTATGTCCTCGATAGAGGACAACCTGTCCCGCCCTTCGAATCTCGATCCGGCCCATGGCGGCCCGGAAAGGAGATGGCCGTGAGCGACGTCGCCGTCAAGCCCACCTCGTGGACCAAGACCCTGAACCGCACCCAGTGGCGGTCACTTGTCGCAGCCAACCTCGGTTGGCTGTTCGACGGCTTCGAGACCTACGCCCTGATCCTCACGGCGGCCGTGGTGCTCAAGCGGCTCGACCCCGGCGCGCCCGCGAGCCAGGTCGCCTTCCTGACCGGCGCGACCATCGCCGTGACGCTCCTGGGCTGGGGCTTCGGCGGCATCCTCGGCGGAATCTTCGCCGACTACTTCGGCCGGCGCCGGGCGCTGCTGACGTCGATGGTCCTGTACGCGGCGTTCACGGGCCTGACCGCGGTGTCGTGGTCGTGGACGTCGTTCCTGGTCCTGCGCTTCATCACCGGCTTCGCGCTCGGCTCGGAGTGGGGCACGGGTACGTCGCTGGTCGCCGAGACCTGGCCGGCCAACGCGCGGGCCAAGGCCGCGGGTCTCATGCAATGCGGTCTCGGGCTGGGCTTCTTCATCGCATCGGCCTGCTGGCTGTTCATCGCGCCGCTGGGCGCGGACTCGTGGCGCTACATGTTCCTCATCGGGGTGCTGCCGGCGCTGTTCGCGCTGTGGCTGCGCAAGTCGGTGCCCGAGTCCGAGAACTGGAAGAGCGCGCACAAGCGGCGCAAGGAACTGAAGGAACGCAAGGGCCAGGGGCTCACCGAGCACGAGCAGTCGTTCACGCGGCTCACGTTGCGCCAGATCATGATCGACCCCAAGCTGCGCAAGCTGACCATCCTCGGGTCGCTCATGTCCCTGGTGACCACGCTCGGCTGGTGGGGCATCTCCACCTGGGTGCCCTCGTACGTCGCTTCGGTGGCGGCCCAGAACGGTGCTTCAGGGCAGTCGTGGGCCAGCGCGGCCGGGATGATCTACAACGCGGGCGCCATCGCCGGGTACATCGCGTTCGGCTTCATCGCCGACCGCTTCGGCCGAAAACCCGCGGTGCTGCTGTTCTTCGGTGCGTCGCTGGTGCTCACGCCCGTGTTGTTCCTGTGGACGCACAGCCTCGGCCTGATCGTGGTCGTGCTGGTGATCAACGGCTTCTTCACCCTCGGCCAGTACACGTGGATGCCGGTGTGGCTGCCCGAGTTCTACCCCACGCACCTGCGCGCGACCGGCGCCGCGTTCGTGTTCAACGCCGCACGCTTCATCGCCTTCCTCGGCCCGCTGACCGCGGGCGCGATCATCTCGCAGCTCGGCGGCTACGGCGTGGCCGCCACCGTCGTCGGGCTCATCTACATCCTCGGCCTCGTCGTCGCCCCGTTCTGCCCCGAGACGCGCGGCCAGCAGCTGCCCGACTGATCCTCGCTCATCCCAACCCCCGCGAAAGGCCCCTGCATGTCGACCGTCCGCATCTCCGCCCCGTCCGGCGGGGGCACCGGCGTCCACCCGGCAACCGCGCGCATTCTCGTGTTCGCCTTCCTCGGCACGCTCTTCGACGGTGCGGAGCTGAACCTCGTCGGCTACCCGCTGGCCTACCTGTCGGAAAGCCTGCACGTGAGCACCATCCAGATCGTGCAGGTCGCGACGCTGCAAGGCTTCGCCTCGATCGCGGGCGGCATCCTCGTCGGCTGGCTCGGTGATCTCTACGGCCGCCGCTGGACGTACACGGGCTCGGTGGTCGTCTTCGGGCTCGCCGCGCTGCTGGGCGGGCTCGCGCCGAACTACCTGCTGTTCCTGCTCACGCGGCTGCTCGCCGGCGTCGGCATGGGTGGCCTGTTCGGACTGTCGTACTCGATGTTCGCCGAGGCGTGGAAGACGAGCAAGCGCGGCCTGATGGGCGGCTCGATCCAGTCGATGTACATCGTCGGGCAGATCGTGACCGAGGGCGTCATCTACTTCTGCATCGTCCAGTTCGGCACGGCGTCGGGCTGGCGCGCCGGCTACATCGTGATCGGTGCCGTGACCCTGCTGATCGGTGTGCTGTCGGCGATCATGCTGCCGGAGTCGGAGCAGTGGCGGACCTACCAGCGGGAGCTGCGCGAGGGCCGCGTGCCCGAGGACAAGCGGCGCACCAAGGTGCCGATCTTGGACCTGTTCCGCAACGGCTACGCCGGCGGCACCATCCTGTTCATGGGCATCGCGACGGCTCTGTTCCTCACCACGAACTCGATGATCTCGTACCTGTCGACGTTCCTGATCAAGGTGGAGAAGGTGCCGCTCGGCACGGCCAGCCTGATCGTGTTGCTCAACCTCATCGTCACGGCGGTCACCTATCCGATGGCCGGCGCGCTGTCCGACAAGATCAAGCGCAAGTGGGCCATGTTCGTGGCCGGCGCGTTCGGCGTCATCGGCTTCGCCTGGTTCCTCATCCTCGTGGTGGGCCACAACGCGAAGATCGGGTCGAACTTCTGGGGCGCGCCGACGTTCTGGGCACTGATGTTGTGCGCCGCGGGCGCCAGCGGCTTCGGCGTGCTCGGCGTGTGGATGGCCGAGTTCTTCCCCACGCGCGTGCGCTCCACCGGCTCGAACCTCAGCTACTACGCCGGCCGCGGACTGGGCGCGGGGCTGTTCCCGCTCATCGCCCTGTCGATCGCCGGCACGGTGCCGCTCGCGCTGGCGTTCGGCATCGTCGGCCCGGTCGCGGCGGCAGTGCTCTCTCTGGCCGCGCCCGACTCGACCGGGCGGCGGATCGAAGCCGTCGAGTAGGTCTTCGGTAGCAGGGCTTTGTCAGGTCCGCGGTCGCTCGAGCGACCGCGGACCTGACAAAGCCCTGTCCCGAAGGAAACAACGCTAGAACGGCTTGGTCGCGACCAGTTTGGCCACGGAGAACACGCCGGCGGCCCGAGCCGCGTCGAGCGCGATCTTCGAGTCGTGGAAGAGATCGTTGCGGTCACCTTCGTAGGTGAGCCACTTGTCCCGCTCCTCCTCGGGCGTCGAGCCCCAGCAAGGGCCGGACGGGAAGAGGTCGACCGCTTCGCGCACGTCGAACCCGGCGGAGACCAGCATGGCCCGGTACTGCTCGACGGTGGCGTGGTGCGGGATGCAGAATCCGCGGTTGACCTCGGCCATCACTGCCTCGATCTGCTCAGGGCTGCGGTGTTCGCCCCACGGGCGCTGGATCCAGTCCACGGCGGCCAGGGTGCCGCCCGGGCGCAGCACCCGGAACGCGGCGTTGAAGAAGGCTTGCTTGTCCGGCAGGTGGACCACCGACTCCTGGTAGGTGATGGCCGCGAACGCGGCGTCCGGCCACGCGCCGAGCGTCCGGTACTCGGTGTCCCCGACCGAGTGGAAGAAAGCCTTGTCCGCCAAGCCACGCGCCGCGGCCAGCCGCTGGGCTTTCGCCGTCAGCGCGTCGTTGTTGGAGATGCCGACGAACCGCGCGCCCGACATCTCCGCCATGTTGACCACCGCCCCGCCGACTCCGGAGCCGAAGTCGAGCACGAGGTCGCCGCCGGTGATCCCGGCCGCGGCGACCAGTTGGCGCTGCATGTCCAGCGCGGCTTCCTCTGAGGACAGTCCCGCGTTGTGAGCACGCTCGTCGCCGTGGTGCCAGGCGTCCTGGGGCATCATCACGGCATAGGCGTCGATGGCTGCGTTGTAATAGCCGCGCACGGTCTCTTCGACTCCGCCAGTGTTTGTCACTGAAGTCACTTCTGCACCCCTTCGGAACCGCCTGATGGCGCGAATGATGATGGCATCGGCTTCGGAACGCGTCCAGCCGCCAACCGGGCTGCGCGGTGGGCGCCGACTCGCGTGTGCGCGCCCGCGTACCCGCAGTACCGCTTCGTGTCGATGCGTTGTTCAGGTGAACTCTTTGATCCCGCAAGCACACTCAGGCACAGCTTTTCATGTCCGGATCGCCCCGTCAGACGTAGCGGCGCCGTATTCCTCCGTCTAATCTATCGACGGTTCTCTTGGCTGTCCGCCAACTGGCGGCGGCGGCATTGGGCCGAACGCGCGAAGCACGAATGAATGGTGAATACGGCGTCATGGTCGGAGCGAGTGTGTCGATGGCTGATATGTCGATGTACACCCACCTCAGCGGACAACTCGAGCGGCTTTGTGAAGTAGTCGGTTTCGACGACGCGGACGGCCGTCACCTGGGCTTATTGCGCGGCCTGCTGGGCGCCCAGGGAGAAAGGAGCCTGGCGACCCCGTCTGAATTCCCCTCGAATGTGGCGGACGACACAACTCCCGTCGAATTCTCGCTCGCCTTCGACACCACGGGTGAATGTGTCGTGCGGGTCCTCGGCGAGACCGTCGGGTCGAGGAGCCCCCGTGAGTTCCTCGACGAGGTGGCCGGCGAATACGGCCTGGTCACCGACCGGCTCGACGCTGTCGCCGACCTGTTCCTGCCGCACGAGGAGCGGCAGGGGCCGTTCACGCTGTGGTACTCGCTGATCTTCCGGCCCGGCCGCGCGCCGAAGATCAAGGTCTACCTGAACCCGCAGATCAGCGGTCCCTCGATGGCTGATTCCCTGGTCAGCGAAGGGTTGCGTCGGCTGAACATCGACGAGGCATTCGATTCCATGATCGAGCACGCGCTGCGCCGCGGCGAGCGGGACAACTTTTCCTTCTTCGCGCTCGACCTCGACGACGATCCTCTCGCGCGGGTGAAGGTGTACGTGTCGCACGAGGCCGCGGAATCGGCGGACGTCGAGTTCGCGGCGGAGCTGGTGGCCGGCACCGACCCGCTGCTGATCCGCGAGTTCCTCGCCGTGCTGGGTGGCGGGAAAGGTCCGTTCGAAGCCCGGCCACTGGTCTCCAGCTATTCGTTCGTGGAGGGCTCAGGAGCCCGACCGGCCAACTACAGCGTCTATCTGCCCATTCGCAGCTATGTGCCCGACGATGAAGTGGCCCGCGCCCGCGCGCACGCCGTTCTCGCGCAGTACGGCTTCGACGGGACAAAACTGGACAAAGCCCTGGCAGCGGTTTCGCAGCGCCCGCTGAGCGCCGGTGTCGGGCTGATCGCACACGTCTCTCTGAGAATGGGGGAATTCGGCTCGGGAATCACCGTGTACCTGTCGTCAGAGGCATATCAGGTTCTGCCGGCGCGAAAGAGGCCGGTCCTCGGACCGGTTTCGTGACTGCGGTAGTTTTTCACCGACACCAGACAGTGGAGGAAATACCTGATGCGGACCTTCCCGCCCTACCGCGCCCAGGTTGTCGCGGAAATCCCGGTGACCACCCGCGCGGAGCGTGAACGTGCGCTCGCCGCGGCCGGCTACAACGCGTTCAACCTGCCGGCCAACATGGTCTCGATCGACCTGCTCACGGACTCGGGAACCGGTGCGGTCTCCGCGAAACAGGAGGCGGCGGCCGCGGCCGCGGACCGCTCTTACGCGGGCTCCGAGTCCTTCTTCCGCTTCCGCGAGGCGCTCAGCGAGCTCACGCACTACCCCCACCTCCTGCCGGTGCACCAGGGCCGTGCGGCCGAGCGCGTGCTGTTCACGAACGTGCTCGGGCGAGGCAAGATCTCGGTGAGCAACACGCACTTCGACACCACGCGCGCCAACGTCGAGCTGCTCGGCGCCGAGGCCCGCGACCTGCCGTGCGCGGAGTTCGGTGACCTCGACAGCCTGGAACCGTTCAAGGGCAACATCAACCTCGACGTCCTGGAGCAGCTGCTGACGGGGCCGGAGGCCGGCCGCGTCGGCATGGTGCTCGTCACGATCACCAACAACGGCGGCGGTGGCCAGCCCGTGTCGATGGCGAACCTGGCCGCCGCGAGCCGCCTGGCTCGGGCGCACGGCGTGCCGATCTTCCTCGACGCCGCGCGGTTCGCGGAGAACGCCTGGCTCGTGGTGCAGCGTGAGGAGGGCTACGCGGGCAAGACGCCGCGCGAGGTGGCGGAGGAGGCGTTCGGCCTCGTCGACGGCTGCGTGGCCAGCCTCAAGAAGGACGGCATCTCGCCGATGGGCGCGTTCATCGGTCTGCGCGATCCCGAGCTCGCGCAGCGCTGCGAAGCGCTCCTGATCGCGACCGAGGGGTTTCGCACCTACGGCGGCCTCGGCGCCCACGACCTCGATCGTCTCGCCAGGGGCCTGCGAGAGGTGCTCGACCCGCACTATCTCGAGGCGCGCGCGGCTGAGGCCGCGCGGCTGGCGCAGCTCGCGAACGAGGCGGGCGTGGACATCGTGCAGCCGCCGGGAATCCACGCGCTCTACCTCAACGCCGGCCGCCTGCTGCCGCACCTGCCGGCGAGCCGCTTCCCGGGCCACTCGCTCGCGTGCGAGCTGTACCTGGCGGGCGGGATTCGTTGCGCGGAACTGGGTTCGCTCTACATCGGCGAGCTCGACGAGAACAACGAGCTGGTGACGCCGGCGCCGTTCGAGCTCGTCCGACTGGCGCTGCCGCGCCGGACCTACTCCCGGGGCCACTACGACTACGTCGCCGAGATCCTGGGTGACATCGCGAAGAACCCGGAAAGCGTGCCGGGCTACCGGATCGTCGAGGCGCCGAAGATCCTGCGGCACTTCAACCTGACGATGGCGCCCGTCGCCTGATCCAGTCCACAGTGGAGGGTAGCTTCCAGCTGGGAGCGACCCTCCACTGTGTTTCATGGAAGCCGGTGTTTCCACGGAGGCCGGTGTTTCACGCAGGTTGCGGTACCACTGTCATCGCGTGTTTCACGAGGCGGATCAACGCGATCTTGCTCGAGTCCCGCTGCCGCGCGTCGCACATCACGATCGGCACGCGGTCGGGCACGACCAGCGCTTCCCGGATTTCGTCGGCGGTGTAGCGCGGCGCGTTGTCGAAGCAGTTCACCGCGACGATGAACGGAATCCGCCGGCGCTCGAAGAAGTCGACGGCCGCGAAGCTCGTCTCCAGGCGGCGCGTGTCCGCGAGCACGATGGTCCCGATCGCGCCGCGCGCGAGGTCGTCCCACATGAACCAGAATCGTTCCTGGCCGGGCGTGCCGAAGAGGTACAGCACGTGGCGCGGTGAGATCGTGATGCGCCCGAAGTCGAGGGCGACCGTGGTGGTCTTCTTGCGTTCCACGCCGGACAGGTCGTCGACGCCGTGGCTCGCCTCGGTCAGCACCTCCTCGGTGGACAGCGGCGGGATTTCGCTGACCGAGCCGACCATCGTGGTCTTCCCGGCGCCGAAACCGCCCGCGATGATGATCTTGACCGGTGTCGGGACCGAGTCGGCACCCTTGCCGTCAGAGCTTGATGAGGCCATCGAGAACCGCCTGGAGAGTTTCGTGGTCCGGCGCCTGGGCCGGCTGGTGGGACGGGGACCGCGTGATGACGAGGCCGCGCTCGATCAGGTCGCCGCACAACACGCGGACGACGCCGAGCGGCAGCTTCACGTAGACCGCGATCTCCGCGACCGACAGCGGCCGGCGGCACAGCCGGGTGATCGCCAGGTGCTCCGGACCGAGACCGGCCGGCTCCTGTTCCGACTGCAGGGTCATCACCTGCGTGGACACGTCGAGCTGCGCGCCTTCGGACGGCGTGCGGCCGCTGGTGATCGTGTAGGGCCGCACCAGCGGGCCGGCGGCCTCGTCGTACCAGTTGTCGTCTGTCATGCCGCCTCCGCGGGAACGAGCACGTCGGCGGTGGTCACGTGGCTTCCCTGAGCATGGTGGCGGCTTCCCGCGGCGCCGAGGCGAGGTAGTCGCCGACGCGTTTGACCAGCCGGTTCATCTCATAGGCGATCATCTCCACGTCCACGTCGGCGCCGGCCAGCACCGCGAGGCACGCGCCCTGGCCGGCCGCCGACACGAAGAGGTACCCGCCCTCCATCTCGATCATGTTCTGCAGCACGGGACCCCGGTTGAACTGCCGGCTCACCCCCTTGGCGAGGCTCTGCAGGCTGGACGCGATCGCCGACAACTGGTCGGAGTCGTCCTTGCTCATGCCGCTCGACTTGCCGAGCAGCAACCCGTCGGCGGACAGCACGATGGCGTTCTGCGCGCCGACGACGCGGTGGACGACATCGTCGAGGAGCCAGTTGAGGTCGGGTTTGGAGTTCCCGTACTCGTTCATGCGGAGAGACCTTGACTTTCCTGTGTGGACTTTCCTGTGTGCGGTCGCGGACTAGGCATCGTCGGTGCCGCCACGGGCGCGGCGGGTGCCCTTGTGGAACGCCAGCAGCGTGCGGGCCGTGGCTTCGCCGGTGCCCGCGAGGTCGACGTCCCGGTCGCCCGGGTCGTCCTGCTGCAGCTGGGCGACGAGGTTCTGCTGCGGCTGCCGCCGGGGCAGCCGGGGCCGATCGTCGCCGACCAGCAGGCTCTGATCGGGCTCGCGGGCCGGTTCCACGGCCGCGGCTACCGGTACCTGGACCGGAGCCGGCGGTTGTGACTGCAGGGGTTCCGGCTCGCCCGAGGTGTACGCGCGAGCCGGGTACGGCCTCGGCTTGGCGTCTCGCCTCATCGGGATCTGGCCGGTGAACGAGCTGGTGGGTTCCATGACACGCGGTGAGCCCTCCAGTGCCGGACGCGCGGCACCGCCCACCGGCTCCAGTACCCCGGCTTGCTCACGCGGGGCTTCGGGCCGGAACTCGGCGTTGCCGACGGCGTCGGCCGACTCGTTGCCGGCCAGGTGTTGG
Organism: Amycolatopsis sp. 2-15; assembly: GCF_030285625.1. Lineage (NCBI taxonomy): Bacteria > Bacillati > Actinomycetota > Actinomycetes > Pseudonocardiales > Pseudonocardiaceae > Amycolatopsis > Amycolatopsis carbonis. The sequence goes on along the minus strand of NZ_CP127294.1, from coordinate 1,203,992 downwards.
GACGGGATCAGCACGGTGGCGCGCGTGCCGCCGTACCGGGACGGGTCGAACGTGACAGTGATGTCGAGCCGCGAAGCCAGGCGCGCGACCACGAACAGGCCGAGGCTGGAGTCGGCCCGCAGCGCCATGGCGTCGAACTCGGGCGCGTCGGCCATCATCGCGTTGGCCCAGTCACGCACCGCTTCCTTCATGCCGAGACCCTGGTCGGAGACGTCGACGACGACGCCGCGCGCGACCATGCGGCTGGTCACCTCGACCGGCGAGCCGGGCGGGGAGAACGACGTGGCGTTGTCCACGAGTTCGGCGATCAGGTGGATGGCGTCGGCCACGGCCGAGCCGACGATCGACACGTCGGGCACCTGCTCCACCTGCACCCGCGAGTACTGCTCGGTCTCGGACACGGCCGCGCGCAGCACTTCCATGAGCGACACCGGCTTGCGCCAGCGCCGGCCGGGCTGCTTGCCACCGAGGATGATCAGGTTTTCCGTGGTGCGGCGCGCGCGGGCGGCGAGGTGGTCGAGCTGGAACAGCGACGCCAGCTGCGTCGAGTTCTCCTCGCGGCTTTCCATCTCGTCGAGGATCTGCAGCTGCCGGTGCACGAGCACCTGGTTGCGGTGCGCGATACCGAGGAACACGTTGTGCACACCGCTTCGCGCCTTCGCCTCGCTCGCCGCCGCGTTGACGGCGGTCAGCTGGGCGGCGTTGAAGGCCTCGGCTACCTGGCCGATCTCGTCGAGGCCGTGGTCGAGCTGGGGCAGCTCGGCGCCGACATCCACGGCTTCGCCGTTCTTGAGCCGGTCGACGATGTTCGGCAGGCGGTTGCGCGCGAGGTCGAGGGAGTCGTTGCGCAGGCGCGCCAGCCGTGTCATCAGGGTGCGGTCGACGAGCGACCGGGACACCCGCACGGCGATGATGATCGCGACCAGCGAGGCGATCAGGGCCGCGATACTGCCGATGATCGCGTTGCGCAACTGCGAGTCGCCGGACTCGATGGCAGCGGCGGACACCTCGTCGCCCTGGGCGATCGTCAGCTGGGTGAGGCTGTTCGAGACCTGGCCGGTGAGGGTCAGCCAGTCCGCTGCCGTGACCGGCACCGTGTCCCGGTCCGCCTGCGTCCACGGGCCGTGCTTCACCAGTGCGCTCTCCGCGTCGGTGAGCTGTTTCCAGCCCGGGCTCGCCACGAGCGCCTGGTAGTCGTCGCGCACCTTGGGCTCGAGGAACGGCGCGATCTGGCTGACCTGCGTGCGGTAGAAGCCCGTCAGCTGTGTGAACTGCACGAAGTCGTCGGGTGCGAAGCTGCCGCTCGCGAGCGCGCTGGTCACCAGCGAGGTCTCGCGCGACATCAGGTCGGTCGCCCGGAACAGTGAGGTCGCGGAGATCGCGCCCTGCACGGCTGTCGCGTCGGGCACGATGCGGGCCTGGGTGTCGAACAGCGTCGACGCCGTGTCGAGCACGCCGTTGAAGTAGGAGTTCACCTGCGCCCGGCCGATGGTGCGGAAGTTGATCTGCGAACGCAGCACCGGCAGCTGGTCGAGCTGCGTCTTCAGCGCGGTGACCTTGTCGGCGATCTCGGCGGGCGCGCTCGAGATGGTGGACGCGAAGGCGTCCTGCATGCCCCTGAGCTTCTCGTCGTTGCCCTTCTGCAGCTGCTGGAGCTCGCCGTTCCCCGCGCTGGGGGTGTCGAGGAACTGAAGCGCCACCTGGCGCTCCTGCTGCAGTGACGACAGCGCCTGGATCGCGGGGATCGACACCTCACGCACGGAGACGGCGACGAGGCGCACGTACAGGCCGTTGATGAAAAAGTACGACGAGACCGCGGCCACCAGCACCAGCAGCGTGATGCTCGGGATGAGAACGGTCCTGGTCAGCCTTTTCCGGATCGACTTGTCGTACGCCTTGCCGGACTCATCTTTGTTCTCCACGACGATTCACGAACTCCTGAGTCACAGTCGGCGAAAAGCCGGAAGCCGGCAGGGGAAGCGGACACGACGGTGGGACCGGGGCGGCCGTCGTCACGAGTCCTCGACTCACCCTTCGTTTCACCACGGAACAGATCAGGGTCCGTTTTTTACCATGAACCGGGGCATCGTGGTGCCGCTGATCGAGCGCTCGACCTGCCGATGTGTGGCCCACCGTGACCCATCACGTCGCGTGAGGGGCCGATTACCGGCATTTCTGGTGGTAATGACCTCGGCAGGCAACCTCTTGGACGTGTGCTGAGCTGAACGGGTGAATGCGAAATCCGGGGGAAGGTGGTGAATCCCACTGGTCGGGTAGTCGCCGAATTGATTTGTCGACAGACGAGTGGGCTGTCCGGTGGGCAGGGCCGGTCAGTGTCCCGTCCGGATTGGTTCGGCGGGTAGCCAAGCCTGCATCAGCGCTGCGTATCGCCGTGAATGGACCAGCAGTTCGGCATGACTGCCGAGCAGCGTCTCCCGTCCGTCGAGCACCAGGACGCTGCGCGCCCGCACGGCGGAGGACAGGCGGTGCGCGATCACGACCAGCGTGCCGCCACGGGTGGTGAAGGCGCGCTCGGCGCGGGCCTCGGCGGCGGGGTCCAAAGTGGACGTCGCTTCGTCGAGGATGACGATGCGGGCCGCGCTCGCGTGGACGCGGGCGAGGGCGATGAGCTGGGCCTCGCCGCCGGAGAGGCCCTCGGCTTCGTGGCCGAGCTCGGCGTCGAGGCCGCCGAGGCGGGTGAGCAGTTCTTCGGCGCCGACGGCTCGGGCGGCGTCGCGAAGGTGCTCGTCCGACGCGGTGGGAGCGAAGAGGCCGAGGTTGTCACGTAGTGTGCCGGCGAAGACGTAGGCCTGCTGGGGGATGAGGGCGATGAGCTCGTGCCGGTTGGCGGCCTCGGCCACGGGCACGCCGTCGAGCAGCACCCGGCCGGCCTGGGGGGTGAGCAGTCCCGTGAGCAGTCCGGCGAGTGTCGACTTGCCGATCCCGCTCGGCCCGACGACGGCGAGGTGATCGCCCGCGCGCAGGTCGAGGTCCAGTCCACGCACGACGGGTTCGGGCGCGGCGCCCCAGCGGAAGGTGAGGCCGCGGACTTCGAGGTCGGCGCCGTGGGCTTCTCGGGTTTCGGGTTTCGGCGGTGGCACCTCGGCGGTCTCGGCCAGCCGCTTGAGCGCCACGATCAGCCTGAGTACAACTGTTCCGGCGGTGGCGGCCAGGCCTCGTAGCGTCGGTTGCATCGTCGTCGCCAGGTAGACCAACGCGCCGAGCGCCGCGCCCGCCGTCAACTCTTGGCTCTCGACCAACCCCGGCGCGACCGCCAGGCTCGCGATCAACGGGACGAACGCCCCGAGCGAGATCACCAACGACCGCGCCGCCCCGGAATGCGCCACTTTGACGGCGGCTTCGGCCTGCTTCTCGACGGCGTCGTACACCGCCAACGCCGCCCCCGGCTCGGCCCCGCACGCCACCACGTCCCGCATCCCGCCGAGCACGGCGCCGGTGGTCTCGGCGGTCCGCTCGTCGGCCAGCACCAGCGCCCGCTGCCTCCGCGCGAGCGACGGCAACAGCGCCGCGAACACCGCGACGGCGACCACCACGGGCACCGCCACCGGCAGCAGCAGCTGCCCCGCGACGGTCGCCAGCCCCACGATCGCCGCCGCCGTCGTCACGACCATCGCGCGCGCCTGCACGAGCAGTCCCGCCGTGGCGTCGCGCACCACCTCCACGTGCTGCGTGATCCTCGCGACGCCACTCGCGTCGGCCGCGTTCCGCGGCGGGTTGGGGTCGTGCAGCACGCCCCGCACCACGGCCGTCACCAGCGCGTCCCGCAGCGGCTCCACCACCTGGCCGAGCTGCCGCCACACCAACCGCGACCCGAACGCCCCGGCCAGCGCCGCCACCCCGAACAACGCGAGATAACCGACGCCGGCCTTCGGCGCCCCCACCGCGAACCCCCGGTCGACGGCCAGCTCGACCAACCGCCCGGAGAAGAACGCGGGAGCCCCTTCGAGCGCGGAACAGGCCAGGAGGACGAGGCCGCCGCGCCATTGCTGTAGGAGGGTGGCCCGGTAGAGGTGAGTGACGCTCATCCCGCCTCCTTCGCGGGGTGCTTGGATCCGCCGTTTTGTTGCTGGTCGGTTGGGTTCGTGTGGCCGCGCTGGGCGAGTGGCGTTGCGGGTGGTGCCGCGAGCGGCGAGGCGGCGCGCGGTTGGTGCGGGGGAGTGGTGCGGTCGAGGTTGCTGCCGCTTGACCCACGGTGTTCGCGTTGCCGGCCGGCGGGATTCGTGTGGCCGCGCTGGCGATGTTGCGCTGCGGGTCGTCCCGCGAGCGGCAAGGCGGCGCGGGGTTGGCGGGCGGGTGTCGTGCGGTCGATGTCGTCGGTCATCCCGCCTCCTCCGTGAACACGGCGCGGTACCGCGGGTCCTGGCACAGCTGGGCGTGCGGGGCGACGGCTCTGACGTGGCCGTCGTCGAGCCAGACGACGGTGTCGGCGCGGGAGGCGAGGGTGGCGCGGTGGGTGACGGCCACCAGGGTTCGTGCGCCGACGTCGGCGAGGGCGGACTGTTCGGTGACGGTGTCGAGGCTGGCGGTGGCGTCGTCGAGGAGGAGGACGCGCGGGTGGTGCACGATGGCCCGCGCGAGGCCCACGCGTGCCGCTTCTCCGCCCGAGAGCGGGGTTTCGGCGAGCGGCGTGTGGTAGCCGTGGGGGAGGCGGGTGATGACGTCGTGGATGCGGGCGGTGCGGCAGGCCGTGCGGACGGCGGTGTCGCCGGCCCAGCTGCCGTAGCCCACGGCGTCGGCGACGGTGGTGCCGAGCAGGTGCGGCCGGGCGAAGCCGTAGCCCATCACGGCGCGGAGTTCCTCGGGGCGCAGGGTGGTGAGGTCGCGGCCGTCGAGGTGGGCTTCGCCGGCGTCGGGAGTGGTGAGGCCGCCGAGGAGACTGACCACAGTGGACTTTCCGGAGCCGGATTTCCCCACTATGGCGGTGAACGTACCGCCGGGGATGGTGAGCGTGGTGGGGTGCAGGGCGCCTTGGACGGTGGCGTTGTGGAGGGTGAGCGTCCCGTTGCCGGGCAGGAGGCCGAGCTTGCCGCGCTCGGGCGTGGGGACGTCGAGGACCTCGGCGACGCGCTGGGCGCAGCTTCGGGTCCGCGAAACCGTGGTGAGCAACGGGATTTGCGTCACGATCCCCATGCCGAGGGCGACGTAGCCGAGGGCGGCGAGCACGTCGCCGACCGTCAGCCGGTGCGCGAGGACCCCGAACCCCGCCGCGGTGAGCGCCGCCAGCTCCACGGCCGGCAACAGCAACGCGGCGCGCCACACCATCTTCGCCTGTGTCCGCCACATCCCGCGACCGGCAAGACTGAGCCGGGGTAACGGTTTCAGCACCCGCTCGGCCTCCTGGTCCGCGGTCCCGGAGGCGGCGATCGTGGCGAGCCCGGCGTTGGCGTCGAGCAGCCGCGCCGCGAGCTCGCCGGAGACGCGCTGGTAGGTGAGGACGTCGTCGGCCGTGTTCTTGAGGTGCGACCGCGCGAGGAGCAGCGCCACGGGAATGCTGCCGAGGAACACGAGCGCCAGCCGCCAGTCGAGGACCGCGAGCAACACGATGGCACCCACCGAGATCACGGCGGCGGACACCAGCTGCACGACGACCGGCACGATACTGCCCGCCCCCACGGCGTCCCCGGCCATCCGGCTCACTGCATCCCCTTCGGCGAACGGGGTCTTCGTCCGCTGGGCCAGCAGCCGATCGATCATCCTGCGCCGCAGCCACGCGCCGGCACCACTGGTGACCCTCACGACGACCACCCCGCCCACCACGTCGGCCACGATCTCAGCCCCACCGACGACGACCAGCCAGGCAACCTGTTTCGCGGCGCCCCTGCCGCTGATCACGGCATCGGTGGCACCCGCCAACGCCCCGGGCAACAACAAACTCGCCCCCACCGCGACAAGCCCGACCACGACGAGCACCCCGACCCGCCACGGATCCCGCTTCGCGACTTCGCCCAGCAGCCGATCGCCGGGTGCCGCTGGTTTCCTGGCCTTTCGCTTGTGTTTTGCCACGGACTCCGGCAAGTCGGGTGCTGGTTCGGCAACTTGCCGCGCAGCTACGCCAGATGCCGGCCTCGCTCGTGCCGCTCGGCCGTGGTGTGCCATGGGCTGTGGCAAGTCCGGGCGGAGTTCGGCACCTTGCCGTTCGACTCCGCTGCCTGCCGGTCGTGCGGCACGGTCTCGGTGTGCCGTTGGCTGTGGCAAGTCAGTGCGGGTATCGGCAACGTGCCGTTCGGGGGTGGTGCTTGCCGGTGGCTGAGGAGCCGCGGGGTGGCGGTGTGCCGTCGGCTGTGGCAAGGGCGAGTGTGGAGTGGCAACTTGCCAGACCGCAGCCGAGCCTGCCGAATCGGGGCGGGGCGCACCGGTGGGGCCGGTGGTAGGCACCGCGTCGACGGGACCGTCGGAAGGTGCTCCGTACCCCGGCATCTCACTCCTCGTCCAACGAGTCCAACGAGTCCAACGAGTCCAACGAGTCCAACGAGTCCAACCAGCCGACTAGCCAACCAGCCCAACCAACCGCCGACCGCGCAGCAGAACCCAGCGAACCCGGTGCCCAAACCCCCGGCACCGGGGCAGAATGATGAGGCGGGAGCGGCGCACTTGGCCTGCGCCGCTCCCGCACCCGGTCCGTGACACTCGAAGAGCGTCAGAAGGTCGACAAGGATCGAAGGGTCAGTAGGTCAGCTAACTCAGTGGCAGGTCAGCAGGCTGAGCGTGCTGTGCGCGCACGAAGCCAGCAGGCTCAGGTTGCTCGGCGCCCGTGGCCGTGACCGTGACCGCCGCCGTGGCCTTCGAGGGCTTCGGGGGCTTCCAGGGCCTGCAGGTCGAGAACCAGTTCCATGGTGATCCCTTCTCGTGTTCTTCCGCCGGCCATCAGCGGCCGGAGGTGTGGGGGGACGGCGTGGCGCCCAGGAACGGCAGCACCTCCGAGCCGTCCAGCAGGGCCGACAGCGCGAGCAGCACACCCGCGCTCCCGGTGGTGACGTCGGTGGACAGCCGCAGCAGCTGGTTGCCCGGGAAGGCCAGACCCCCGCGGTACGGGACGGCGTGCCACGCCAGGCGCGCCAGGTGCAGGTCGATGGCCGAGCGAACCCGGTCAGGAGGCGAAGCGTCGAACGACAACGCCGCCATCAGGCCCGCTCGGCCGTGCAGCAGGCTGGGCTGGATCACGAACTCGCCGCGGCACGCCTCGCGCAGCGCGGGCAGATTCGAGCACGCCAAGGCGGCAGGCGAAACGCGCGCCAGCTGCTCCAGCACCAGCAAGATCCCGGCGCTGCCGATCCCGGCATACGGCAGCGTTCGCCGCTCGCCGTCGCGGACCTGGAGGGAGGCGTCGTCCGCGGTGTCGCATTCTTCGAGGTCGCGGCGCAGCGCCTGGTCCGCGAACGACAGCCACGCGGGCTCACCGGTCCGCTCGTACAGCCGGATGAACAGCAACGCCGGCCCCGACCAGCCGCTCAACAGCCCCGCCCGCGCGAACTTCCCCGGCGGCGCGGCCGTCTCCAACGTCTCGGCGAGCCGCACGGCGGTGGCCAACGCCTGGCGCCCGTATTCGTTGTCGCCGCGCGAAGTCGCGAAGTGCAGCTGGGTCAAGGCGATCCCCGCGAGGCCGCCCTCGAGCGCGTGGTCAGTGGTCTGGTCCACCAACGCCCGAGACGAGGCCAGCAATGCCGAAGCCGCGTCGTGGTGGCCGAAGCGCTCGAGCACGTACGCGATCCCGTGGCTGCCGTCGAAGAACCCCGGCCGTGCGGGTGGCTCGCGGCGCACGGCGTCGAGCAGCCACTGCTCGTGCTCCGGGAACCGACCGGCCCCGGCCACGTCCAGCGCCCACAGCACACCCGCCGCGCCGAAGCCGAAACACGCGCCGCCCACCCGGAACTGCTCGATGTCGCCCGGGAACAACCGGTCCAGTCGCGACGGGGTCGCCGAAGCGAGAATGCCCTCCACGACCTGTTTGCGCACCAGAGTCCAGTCGGGGCGCTCCTCGTCGAGCGCGGTGTGGGTCACGCCGACGCCCGGCGAGCCAAGCACCCGCACCAGCTCGTCCGCGTACCCGTCCGGCAGCCCGAACCGCCATTGCGCGAACTCGGCCGCGCCCCGCAGCTTCGCCGGCGCCAGCTCCAGCAGTGCTGCCAACGGCAGGAACAGCCACAGCCGCAGCATCGCCAGCGCGTACCGGTCGATGTCGAACCCGTGCCGGTCGGCCGGCGCGCGGAAGCCGGGCGCACCCAGCGCCGGCCGCGATCCCGAGGCGACGTCGAAGGCCATCTCGAAGTCGATCAGCGACACCGTGTCGTCGTCGGCCACCAGCACGTTCAGCGCGTGCAGGTCACCGAACACCACCCCGCGTTCGTGCAGGTCGGCGACGATCCGCTCCACCTGCGCGAGCACCCCCAGCGCCCGGTCGCGGTACGCCAGCAGGTCGGCCTCGCTGCTGTCGCGGCGCGTGAGCGGGTAGTGCAGCGCGAGCCAGCTGCCCAGCGACGTGCCCGGCATCCGCTGCATCGCCAGGTAGTGGTGCTCCCACACGGTGAAGCGCTCGTACGCGTCCGGAACGCCCGGAACGTCCGCCAGCCGCCGCAGCACCTCGTGCTCGCGCCGCAACCGTTCGACGGCGTCCACCAGCTCGCGGTCCAGCCCGGCGTGGGGCCGGGCCTCCTTGAGCACGACTTCCGCCCCATCCGCCTTGCGCTCGGCCAGGTACACGCCGCCGCCGTTGGAGAAGTGCAGGGAGCTCGTCACGCGGTACGGGAACTGCCCCGGATCGCCGCCTTTGCGGGCCGCGACACTCGCGTCCAGGCATGCCGGAATCTTCACCCAATCGGGTACCGAGAAAACGGGCTCACGCCGGTCGGGCACGGGTGTACCGTCGGGTTTGCGGATCGCGAGCACCCGAGTGCCGTCGTGTTCCACCCATTGTTCGGCGAATCCACCATAACGTACGTATAACGGTCCGGATTCGTAACGAAGGTCGCTGAGCACATAAGCGCCGTGTTCGCCACTCAGCCGCTCGGAAAGATCTCGAAGAACCCGCGCCAGTTCGCACTCGTCGAGCGAATAAAGCGTGATCAACTTGCCGCTTCCGTCGCGAGATGCGTATTTCGAATTCCGCGCCAGCAGGATGGTCCGTGATCGCAGGTGCTTGAACGCAAGGCGATGGTCCACGCAGTACTCGTGCACCGTCGACAGTACGCGGTCCGCATTGTCCATTCCGGCCGAAACGTGGACCTTCCAGCCCTGTTCCGGCAGGTCAACGCCCTGCGGGTGCAGCACGCGCCAGATGCCGCGGGTGGCCACCGTCCACATCGGTCCCGGCGTCGGCAGCCCGGCGGCGAAGTCGTCGGCAGGCGCTCGGGTTTCGCGTTGTTCGTCGAAGAACAGCGGATCCGCGAAGCAGAAAGCTTCATACCGCATGTCCATGAAACCGCACCCTCCGCGTACTTCCGCACTTCCTGACGAGGAATATTCCCGCACGCCGGAGGTGCGTAGGCCAATCCGCCAACCCGGGGGTTCGGCTGGGCTGATCAGGGTAGGCGGAAGTGCTGGGGGAGTCCGAAAGCGGAGACCCTGTGTGATTTCACGGATTACTCGACCACTCGGTCGTGGTGTAACACCCGGCGCTGCGCATTGTTCATGCAGGTCCGGCGAAGCGCGGCATAACTGTACCCCGAAATTGGCAGAATGCCATCAACGGATTCCGGTGTCCGATTTCGACGGCCACGCCGACCTGGGGGCGGGCTCAGTCCACAGGAGACCGACGGCCGTGGCGCCGGCCACGTCGGCAGCCCTCGGCGAACAGCCCCGGAAACGCCAGCGGGTACCTTGTGGCCAGCGCGGCAGAAGGAGGAACGGGTGATTCTCGGTTTCGCGGTGGCGGTGGCGGTGTGCGCACTGCTGGTCGCGCTGTGGAGCTTCGTGCAGGCCGCGCGCAAGCGCCTGCCGGACACCCCGCTGCTCGTCGCGCTCGGTGTGGTGGAGGTGCTGCTCGTCGCCCAGCTCGTGGTCGGCATCGTGCTGCTCGCGAGCGGCGAGAAGCCGGGCAGCCTCGCCACGTTCCTGGCCTACCTGATCGGCTGCCTGGTCGTGCTGCCGGTCGGCGCGGCGTGGGCGCTGGCCGAGCGGAGCCGGTCGAGCACGGTCGTGCTCGGCATCGCCTGCCTGGCCATCCCGGTGATGGTGCTGCGACTGAACGAGGTGTGGAGTGGAGCAAGCGCGTAAGACGGCCACGGGCCCGGGCCGGGTGCTGGTCGCGGTGTACGCGATCTTCGCGCTGGCCGCGACCTCGCGCGCCGGCGTCCAGATCGGCACGAAGTTCCACGAAGCGCCGCTGGCCTACGTGCTTTCGGCCTTCGCCGCCGTCGTCTACCTCCTCGCGACCTTCGCCCTTGCCAAGGGCGGTGAACGCTGGTGGCGCGTCGCACTCGTGGCGTGCAGCATCGAGTTCCTCGGCGTGCTGACCATCGGCACGCTCAGCGTCTTCGACCGCCAGGCCTTCCCCGACGCGACCGTGTGGTCGGTCTACGGCCAGGGTTACGTGTTCATCCCGCTCGTGCTGCCGCTGGTCGGCCTGTACTGGCTGTGGCGGACCGCGCCCCAGCGCGTCTCGGCCTGAGCGGCCTCGGAAACACTACGCAGAACTGCACGTAGCCGTCGATCCTGCGGAAAACAGGTATCCCCCCGGCTACATTCGTCGGTTCCGGCATCCGGACAAATCCCCTGATGATCAGGGCCTCTCCGAGTCCCCACCGGAACCCCGCGGCGAGATCCGCCGCAGAAACGAGCGAACATGCGTCTGCGCACGTGTTTGATGCTGCTCACCAGCAGAACTGCACCGCCACGATCATCGCCCCGCGCTACATCCTCACCGCGAAGCACTGCGTCGCCGAGTCGGGCACTTACACCTTCCGCATCGGCAGCCTCGACCAGACCGCCGGCGGCACCACCGCGACGGCCGACGCGATCACCAAGTACCCGGGCGTCGCCGACCTGGCCATCGCCCACCTGTCCACCTCGGTCAGCGCCACCTACTCGCCGCTCGGCCGCACCGGCGACGTCGCCGTCCGCCAGACCGCCCAGGTCTACGGCTGGGGCGCCACCAGCCAGTGCGGCTCGGAGATCAACTGCCAGTCGCGCCTGCTCAAGGTCGCCGACGTCCGCGTCAACTCCATCACCTGCCGCGACTACACGGGCGGCATCGCCGTCTGCGCCAACCGCGGCACCGGCATCACCGCCGGCGGCGACTCCGGCGGCCCGATGTTCGCCTCCGGCCGCCAGGTCGGCGTCGCCTCCACGAGCGACCGGTCGAACAACACGGCGTACACCAACATCACGCAGGACCGCAGCTGGATCTCGCAGGTCGCGGGCGTCTGACGGAACGTGACCGGGCCGCCACCCTGCGCGGGCGGTGGCCCGCTCGACCAGGCGACGGGAAGGGTCCGCGCCGCTTCGTGGTTGTCACTACGAGAAGACGCAGCGGAACGAGGAGACCCATGTCCCAGGCAACGCAGCAGAAGATCCCCGGCCCCAACCACCCGATCACGGTCGAGGTCAACCCGGCCCGCGTGCTCGTGAAGCTGGGTGACACGGTCATCGCCGACACGACCCGGGCGCAGGTGCTGCGCGAGTCCACGTACCCGGCGGTGCAGTACATCCCGCGTGAGGACGTCGACTTCGCCGCCCTCGCGCGGACCGAGCACCACACGTACTGCCCGTACAAGGGCAACGCGGCCTACTACACCCTGACCTCGGCCGGTTCCGCGGGCGACAATGCCGTCTGGACGTACGAGGAGCCCTACGACGCGGTGTCCCCGATCAAGGACCACGTCGCCTTCTACGCGGACCGCGTCTCGATCGAGGAACTGCCCGCCTGACCCACGCGAAAAGCCGGGCGCGCCCCAGGAAACAGGGCGCGCCCGGCCTTGAAACGATCAGCGCGTGACAGCCAGCTGAGCCGACCCCGTCACGCCACCGCTGGTCACCGAGATCGTCACGGTGCCCGCGCGGCGAGCGGTGATCTCGCCCGTCTTCGCGTCCACCGAGGCGACGCGAGAGTCGCTCGACGACCACACGTGCGAGGCCGGATCGGCGATCGGCATCTTGGCGGCGGGGAGGTTGTCCCCGCCGACCTCGGCGCCGGTGGCGGAAGCGCTGACCGAAGCACCCACCCGCAGCGAAGCCGAGGGCACCGTCACCGCGATCGACGACAGCACCGGCTCCACCGAGAACTGCACGTCACCGCGAGCAGTGTGCAGCAGCACGAAGTGGTAGATGCCGCCCTCGTCCGAAGGCGCGTACGCCGGCATGCCGAGGTCCGCGATCGTCAGCTGCGGGACACCGCCGGCGGCCGGCGACGTCGGGTTGCCCAGCGGGTCGATGACCTGGTCGGCGAACCCGCGCGCGTGGCCGTAGAGCATCACCACGTGCTTGTCCGGGTGCGTCTGCTGGTAGCGCTGCACCAGCCGCACGTACATGCGCGCTTCCCACCGGTCGCTGAATTGGCTGTTGGCCACCGGGTGCGGGTCGTACGCCGGCATGTGCGTGGTCACCAGCACGGTCTGCGACGAAGCGTCCGTGAGCTGCTTGACCAGCCACGGGTACTGCGCCTCGGCGGGCGATTGGAACGCGTCCGACGACTGCAGGCTGCCGTGCGCGTTGTCGGTCACGATCACCTGCGCGTCGCCGGCCTTGTACTGGTAGTGCGTGGCCCCGAAGACCTGGGCGAAGTTGCCGTTCTCCGGCAGCACGCCCTGGCTGATCTCGTGGTTGCCCACCACGTCGTGGTACGGCACGCCCAGCGCGGCGATCTTCTGCTGCGCGTACTGCAGGTCGGCGAGTGCGCCGTCGTCCGACATGTCACCGAGCGCCTGCACCGAAGACGGCCGTGCCTGCGAAGGCAAGGTCGGCAGCCGGCCCTTGATCGTGTCCATGACGTTCGACGACGCCGAACCCGGGTCGCTCGCCACCATGTGCGCGTCGTCGCCCAGCAGCATCGTCGAGCCCGAACGCGAGAAGTCCGCTGCGTTCTCCGAGAACTTCAACCACGACGGGTTCTGCGGAATCGCCTGGTACGGCGGCGCGACCAGCGGGCGCGGTGAATACAGCGCCTGCAGACCGCTCACGTTCAGCGTGCCCGACGTCGTCTGGCTCGGGTTGATCGTGAGGAAGCCGACGAAGCTGATCCGTAGCGGGAAGTTCAGGCCCGGCGGCAGCGTCGCGATGGCCAGGCGCCAGTCCTTCCACGTCACCGTGGTCGGGTACAGCGTGGTGGTGGCGCCGTCGATGCCGATGTACGACTCGGCCAGCTGGATGCCGGTGCCGTCACCCTTCACCCACACGCCGATGCCGGTCGGGTTCTGGCCGCCGGCGTTGGCGCCGGCCGTGATCGTGGACTTCGGCGACAGCACAAGCTGCTTCACGCCGGAGCCCGCGGGCATCGTGTACGTCAGCTGCGTCGAGGCCGAAGCCGTCGAACCCGGCGGGACCACGCCCGGCGCGGCGACCATCGTGGCCGGCTGGCCCGTGGTGTTGCGCAAGCTCCACGCCGACGGGTCGCTGAAGTCGTTGAGCTCCTGCGACACGCTGCCGATGGCCACGGTCGCGGTCGCCGTGGCGCCGCCGACCTTCGCCGTCACCTTCTCCAGGCCCGAGTTCACCGCGTCCGCCGTGAAGACACCGGACTTGTCGACGCTGCCCAGCGTTGCGTCGCTCACCGACCACGAAGCCGCGGCGGCGGGGATGGCGACCGCAGTGCCCGTGGACGTCGAGCCGGACAGGGTGAACGTCTGCGTCCCACCGTTGTTCAGGTCCGGGTCGGTCGGCGAGATCTGCAGCGACCCGAGCCGGTCGACGACCCGCAACGGCTGCACGGAGACCGCGATGCCCGCGCGGGCGATCAGCACGCCGATGCCCGCGTGACCGGCGGTGAACTGGCCGTCCTTCCACGAACCGAGCGTCGAGGGCACGACCTGCACGGACGCCTTCTCGAGCGCGGGGTTGCCGAGCGAGTCGAGGCCGAACGCGGGGACCGGCACGGTCGCGCCGGGCACGGTGTCCACGCCCTTGTTGCCGTTGACGACCATCGACCGGGCGAAGCCGGGGGCCTGCTCGGTGGAGTAGAGGAACAGGCCGTTGGCGACGGGCCGCTCGTGGCCGTCCGACGGGCTGTTCATCACCGAGACGGCCGGGTCACCGGGCTTGCGGGCCACCATCTCGGTGGAGCCACCGCCGTCGAATAGCACGGCGTTGTACGCGCCGTGGGCCACCATGTAGCCCGCGACCTGCGCCGGCGTCACGCCCAGGGCCGCGCTCGCGCCGAGGCGCCCGTCGAGCGTCGCGATGATCGTGTGCTTGCCGTCCTTGCTCACGCCGACCACGGTCTCGGGGTTGACGCCGCCCGGCGGGTTGCCGGTGGGGTCGTTGTAGACCGCGCCGTCCTTGACCAGCATGGTCGAGCCGGACAGCAGCTGCTTGAGGCCTCCGGTGTCGGCCGTGACCGAGACCGAGTCTCCACTGTGGACGGTGGTCGACAGCCACGTGCCGCCCGCGCCGCCGCCGAGGAGGCCGAGCTGGCCCTTCGGCAGGGCCGGAGCCGCGGTGACGCCCGTCTGCACGGAGTCGACGACGAACGTGCCCGCCTTCGTCTCGTGCCCGAGCACGAGAGTGCTGGCCGGGAGAGCCGTCGCGCTGCCGAGGTCGGGGGTGATCTCGGTGATGCCGCCGGACGCCACGTCGTTGACAACGTTGACAGAGGTCAGCGGAGTGCTCGCGGCACCGTCCTTGACCGAGCCGGAGAAGGTCTGCGGGCCGAGCACCATCGTGCCGTCGGCGCGCACGCCGAGCTGCGCGTTGAAGTTCGGGCGCGGGCTCTTGAGCAGCTTGCCGTTCGTGATCACGCCGCCGAGCGGGCGGCCGCTGGCGTTGATCTCGAAGAAGTCGCCGTTGACGCCGGCCACCGCGTGGGTGCGGGCGGCCATCGAGCCGACCGTCTCGTCGGCCGGGTTGGTGATCACGTCGCCGGCTTCGACGACGCCGAGGCGCACGTTCGGGTCGGCGAGGTTCACGTCCAGCACCTGGGTGCGCTGGCGGCCGCCGACGGTGTCGTAGGTCTCGGAGTACTGGGTCACGCCGCGCGTGACCGTCACCGGCGTCGTCTTCGTCTGGTCGACGACGAGGCTCCAGTTTGCGGGAGTGGCCGGCAACCACGGCTTGGGTGCCGCGGCCTCCGCCGTTCCGGTGGCCCCGAAGGTGACCACGCTTCCCGCGAGCAGAGCGGCGACCACCGCGCTGCTTCTTCGACTGCGTTTCAAGACAGCTCCTCGTTCCGGTGCACGGGGATGTGCGCACGTCACCCCAGCACCGCCTCGTGAAAACAAGATGTCCGGTCGTCGGCGCGCAGGGGTGCGGCAGGGAACGGGCGGTGCCGAACCGGGCGAAACGCCGCGTGGGTTGCGCCACACGAGCGGGGGTAGCCGTGAGAAGCGCCGCTACGTGCTGGTGTTGCCTACGTCATAACGTTGATACGGGAATGCTCTAGCGCGGATACGAGTTCAGTTGTAACGTTGGTACCAACAGAGCGAAACGACGATACGGAGACTGAGATGACCAGCAACGAGACCACGCAGCGTGTCGCGATCGTGACCGGTGGGTCGGGCGGGATCGGCCGGGTCGTGGCCGAGCGCCTGGCCAAGGACGGCATGCAGGTGCTGGTGCACTACTCGGGCAACCCGCAGCGCGCCGACGAGGTCGTGGCCGCGATCACCGCCGCCGGCGGCACCGCGAGCTCGGCGCAGGCCGACGTGGCGGACGAGGCTCAGGTCGAGGCCCTGTTCGACACCGCGGAGCAGCGTTACGGCGGGGTCGACGTGGTCGTGCACACCGCCGGGATCATGCTCCTGGCGCCGCTGACCGAGCTCAAGCTCGACGACCTTGACCGCATGCACCGCGTCAACATCCGCGGCACCTTCGTGGTCGACCAGCAGGCTGCCCGCCGGCTGCGTTCCGGCGGCGCCCTGATCAACTTCTCGACGTCGGTGACCAAGCTGGCGCTGAACAACTACACCGCCTACGCGGCTTCCAAGGGCGCGGTCGACGCGATCACCCTGATCCTGGCCCGCGAGCTGCGCGGACGTGACATCACCGTCAACGCCGTGGCCCCCGGTCCCACCGCGACCGCCCTGTTCCTCGAAGGCAAGCCGCAGGAAGTCATCGACCGCCTCGCCAAGGTCCCGCCGCTCGAGCGCCTCGCCGTCCCCGAAGACGTCGCCGAAGCCGTCGCCTTCCTCGCCGGCCCGGCCCGCTGGGTCAACGGCCAGGTCATCTACGCCAACGGCGGAGCCATCTGAGCCACCGCGTCTCCCCGTAACTGCTGCGTCGAAGGAGAACTCCCATGTCCCAGACCATCGTCATCACCGGTGCTTCCAGCGGCTTCGGCGCCCTCACCGCCCGCGCGCTGGCCGACCAGGGCCACACCGTCTACGCCGGCATGCGCGAGACGACCGGCCGCAACGCCCCGCAGGTCCAGGCCGTCGCCGACTACTCGAAGGAGCACGGCGTCGACCTGCGGGCCATCGAGCTGGACGTGAACTCGCAGGACTCCATCGACGCGGCGGTCGCGCAGATCGAAGCCGACGCAGGCACCATCGACGTGCTGATCCACAACGCCGGCCACATGGTCACCGGCCCGGCCGAGGCCTTCACTCCGGAGCAGCTCGCGGAGCTCTACGACGTGAACGTGCTCAGCACCCAGCGCGTGAACCGCGCCGTGCTGCCCGGCATGCGCCACCGCGGCGAGGGCCTGGTCGTGTGGGTCTCCAGCTCCAGCGTCAAGGGTGGCACCCCGCCGTACCTCGCGCCGTACTTCGCCGCGAAGGCCGGCATGGACGCCCTCGCCGTGAGCTACTCGACCGAGCTGACCCGGTGGGGCATCGAGACGTCGATCGTGGTCCCCGGCGCGTTCACCTCGGGCACCAACCACTTCGCCCACTCGGGCCGCCCGGCTGACGACGCCGTCGTCGCCGACTACGAGACGAAGTACGCCGGCCTGATGGAGCAGGTCTCGGGCAAGCTCGCCGCCCTGGAGCCGGCCGACGCCGACGTCTCCTCGGTCGCCGCCGAAATCGCTCGCATCGTCGCCCTGCCCCGCGGCGAACGCCCGTACCGCGTGATCATCGACCCGTCCGACGACGGTTCGGCCGAGGTCTCGGCGGTCGCCGACCGCATCCACCGCGAGTTCTACGAGCGCATCGACCTGGCGGACCTGCTGTCCGTGCGGAAGTGAGTCGCTGACGCGAAAGGGAGGGAAGCCGAATCGGCTTCCCTCCCTTTCGGCGTGACTAGGGCACTCGGATGACGATCCCCGTCAGTCCACTCAGGATGCTCGCCACGCCCGCTCGCACGGCCGCCGCCGCGCGGGCGGGGGTGAACGACGCCGGGTCGCCGTCGGTGGCCGTGGTCAGGCCGGCGCCGCGGAAGGTGGCGCCGGTCCAGTTCGCCGCGGTCACGTTGACGGTGGGTTCGGCGACCTCGGCGCCGAGCACGAGGAACTGCCGGTCGAGGTGGCTGGCCGTGACCACCGTCACGGCGTCGATGAGCTCGCTGCCGGCCGTGATGATGAGGTCCGGCGCGAGGTTCATGGCGTCGACGATGCAGTCGGTGTGGTGAGCGGGGTCGTCGGCCGACAAGACCTTGAGGCTCACCTTCTCCTGCTCGGCCCAGTCCTTCACCGCGTCCATGAGGGTCTTTGTCTGCGCGTCGTCGCCGGCTGTGAGGAGCACCACGCGGTAGCCCGGCGCCGGGTGCACGCCGTCCCACGAACCCGGGCGCGGGGTGATTGTCGCTTCCGGAGTCGGCGGTGTGCTGGTGAAACCCTGGCCGAGCACGCCGACCGCGGCGGGCGCGGGATGGGGTTTCGACCAGTCGTCGGAGACACCGCACCCGCTCAGCAGCAGGGCGGCCAGCGCGCCGACGGCGACGAGTCGTGAACGCAAGCCGGATCGTCCTTTCGGGGCAGTGGTGACGGAGTCGAGCTCCTTCCTACCCGATCGTCAGCCGGTATCCCTTGCGCCGCTTTCTTCCGTCGGCATCCGGTCGCTGCATGTTCGCCCACCCTCCGCCAGTTGTTCTCTTGAGCCCAGCAAAGTGCGGGGAGCAACTGGAAAGAGGAAGATCATGCTCCGCCGCATCCGAAGTTTCGCCCGCCTGGCAACGGTTTTCGGGTTAGCCGCACTGGCGGTTATTCTCGGTACTTCCACGGCCTCCGCGCACGGCTTTTCGTCGGTCGTCTACGCCGACGTGACGTCACCCGGGTCCGGGCAAGTGCGTGCGGAGCTGGGGCTCGAGTACGACCTGCTGGTGGTTTCCGTCGCCGACGCCGAGCACGACGACCCGCTGTTCCAGCAGGGCACTGCTGCATTCGACGCACAAGATTCGGCCGCGCAGGCGAAAGCGCTGGAAGGCCACTCGGCCGCGGTGATCAAGTACGTGACGGACCGCTTCCACGTGAGCACGGAAAGTCCCTGCGTGCCAACGAAAGACGGCGGCTTCCGCATGGAGCAGCGGGAAGGCGTGCCCTACGCGCTGCTCGACCTCGACTACCGCTGCGAGGGCGCCGACGCCCATGAGGTGCGCAGCGCGCTGTTCCCTGACACCGAGGGTTACGTCCGCGACACCAAGACGGTCGTCACCTACGACCTCGACCTGACCTCGGGCAGCGCCGCCCTCGACGCGCACCAGCCGTCGTTCTCCACGCAGCAGTCGTTCGGCGAGCGGTTCTGGGAGTTCTTCCGGCTCGGCGCGGAGCATCTGCTCACTGGTCTCGACCACATCCTCTTCCTGCTCGCGCTCATCGCCGGCTCGCGGCGCCTGCGCGAGATCGTGCTGGCGGCGACCACGTTCACGCTCGCCCACTCGGTCACGTTCGTGCTGGCGGCGCTCGGTCTGGTCACGGTGCCCGCCAACATCATCGAGCCCCTCATCGCCCTGTCGATCGCGGTGGTCGCGGCCTGGCCGCTGTGGCGGCTGTGGCGGCGCAAGGTGAACGGCATCGACGACGAGCTCCTCGGCGACGGCCACTTCAGCCTCGACCGTGCCGGGTGGACCCGGCTCGCCGTGGTCTTCTGTTTCGGGCTCTGCCACGGCCTCGGGTTCGCTTCGGCGCTCGGCATCGACACGGCGTGGTCTTGGACACTCCTGTGGTCGCTGCTGGTGTTCAACGTCGGTATCGAGACGGTGCAGCTGGCGATCATCGCGATCGTTTTCCCACTTCTCGTGCTGATCCGCCGCAAGGCGAACTTCGCTCCACAGTGGACGACCGGGGTGATCGCGGCGGCCGTGTCGGTGATGGGTCTCACATGGTTTGTGCAGCGTATCGCTGAGGGCTGACACGTAATTCGCAGGTGGTCCACCCGTCCTTCCGGCGAAGTTCACCTATCGCACACCAGAGCCGATAACGCTACCAATCGGTCTTCCCGACCCATTGACCCGAAAGGGAACGCACATCCGATGAAACCTTCCAGATCCGGGCGGAACCTCGCCTTCGGTATCGCGACCGTGGGCGTGAGCCTCGCGCTGGCGTTCGGCAACGGTTCGGCGACCGCTGCCACGTGGACGCCCACCCCGCCGGTCAAGGCCAACACCATCGTTCTCGGTGTCGGCGCCCAGGAATCGCAGCGCGTGCTGTCCTGGTACACCAGCACGAACACCGACCAGCGGGTCGAGCTCGTGCCGACCAACTGGCTCAACCACGGCAAGTTCCCCACCAACGCCAAGAAGTTCGCGGCGGTCATCGGCAGCAACTCGGTCAACGGTGGCTTCAACGCGCACGCCACCCTCGACGGCTTGCAGCAGAACACGGCGTACTCGTACCGCATCGGCAACAGCGACGGCTGGTCGCCGACGTACTCCTTCAAGACGCAGTCCTTCAAGGGCGACTTCGACTTCCTGTTCTACGGTGACCCGCAGATCGGTTCGTCGGGTGACCTCGCGAAGGACGGGGCCGGCTGGGCCGACACCCTGAACGTGTCGCTGGCCGCCAACCCGAAGGCCGAGCTCCTCGTGTCGGGTGGCGACCAGGTCGAGAGCGCCAACACCGAGGCGGACTGGGACGCGTTCCTGGGTTCCGACAAGCTGCGCCAGTACCCGTGGGCCGCCACGATCGGTAACCACGACGTGGGTGGCAAGTCCTACGAGCAGCACTTCTGGACGCCGAACACCGACCGTTCGACGCCCTTCTACAACGGCTCGCAGAACACCAACTCCGGTGGCGACTACTGGTACACCTACAAGGGTGTGCTGTTCATCGACCTGAACAGCAACGCCTACGCCAACGGCGCGGACGAGGCGCACATCGCCTACGTCACCGACGTGATCAAGAAGCACGGCAAGGACGCCAAGTACACGGTGCTCGTGTACCACCACTCCATCTACTCGCCGGCTTCGCACGCCAACGACGGCGACAACCAGCTGCGCCGCAAGGACTTCCCGACGGCGTTCTCGAACCTGGGTGTCGACCTGGTCCTGCAGGGTCACGACCACAGCTACTCGCGTAGCTACGTGCTCAAGAACGGCCAGAAGGCCAACCCGGCCGAGCAGCCCGGCGCCACCTCGGTGGTCCAGGGCCCGGGTGGCGTCGTCTACGTGACGGCGAACTCCGCCTCGGGGTCGAAGTACTACGACCTGACCGACCCGGACGTCACGAAGGACCCGAACTACGGTCCCGACCCGCTGAACCCGACCAACCACTACGCCAACTCCGTCGAGAACCAGGAGCACGTGCGCACCTATGTCAAGGTCGAGGTGCGGGACGACAAGCTGATGGTCGAGAACGTCCGCAGTGGCACCTGTGCCGCTCCGAACGCCGCCGTCGAGCGCGGCAACGACAAGTGGTGCGGCCCGGACGAGGGCGCTTCGCCCGCGGGCAAGGTCGGTTCCCTGGTCGACCAGGTCGTCATCCACACCAAGGGTGACAACGGCCACGGCAACGACGGCCACAACGGCGGTGGCAGCAGCAACGGTGGCCACGGCAATGACGGTCACGGTCACGACGACCACGACGGGCCGTGCTGGGTCAGCCAGACCCTCGGCAAGCTCGGCTCCACGCTCACCGCGTTGAGCTGACTCGCCTGATCCACCAGGCAGGGGCGGGTGCTCGCCGGCACCCGCCCCTGCCGCCCACTCCGTTCTGATCACCTGCCCGAGGACTGCACATGCGTTCCACGCTCACCCGCGCGCTCGCCGCGGTGCTGCTCGCCGCCGGGTTCGCCGCCACCACGGCGATGCCCGCCGCCGCCCAGGACACCAGTTCCCAGGACACCGCTTCTCAAGACACCGTGCCCTGGGCCGTCAGCACCGCGGCCAACGAGTTCGGCGCCGACCGCGTCAACTACAGCTACACCGCCGAGGCCGGGGAGCAGGTGCACGACGGCCTCAAGGTCGTCAACAACGGCCCCGCGCCGCTGGAGCTGGCCGTGTACACCGCGGACGCGTTCACCCGGCCGGATGGGCAGGTCGACCTCCTCGCGCGCGACAAGAAGTCGGTCGGCGTCGGCGCGTGGGCGCGCGCGGCGAGCGACCACCTGAAGCTCGGGCCCGGCGAATCGGCCGACGTGCCTTTAACCATCGCCGTTCCTGCCGGCACCAAGGCCGGTGACTTCCTGGGCGGCATCGTGACGTCGGTGCAGCAGGGCACCGTCGAGCGCCGCCTCGGCATCCGGATCCGCCTGCGCGTGGGCGGTGACCTGGCTCCCGCGTTGTCCGTGGAGGACGCGCACGTCGACTACTCGGGGACGGCGAACCCGTTCGGCACGGGCGACGCCACGCTGTCCTACACCCTGCACAACACCGGCAACGCCATCGCCGCCGCCCGTCAGAGCGCGTCGGTCGCCAGTCT
Organism: Amycolatopsis sp. 2-15; assembly: GCF_030285625.1. Lineage (NCBI taxonomy): Bacteria > Bacillati > Actinomycetota > Actinomycetes > Pseudonocardiales > Pseudonocardiaceae > Amycolatopsis > Amycolatopsis carbonis. The sequence goes on along the minus strand of NZ_CP127294.1, from coordinate 1,182,097 downwards.
GTTCGGTGCCTGGACCGCCCCGGCCGCCGCGATCCCGGACTCGCCGCAGCTGCTGCCGGGGGAGACGTGGCACGTTTCGGTGCCCGTTCACGGTGTGGTTCCGGGGGTGCGCGTGTCCGCTGACGTTTCGCTGACGCCGTTGCTCACCGACGCGTCCGGCTCCGTCGCGCCGCTCGCTGTGGTGACGGGTTCGGCTGGTGGCTGGGCGATCCCGTGGACGTTGCTGGTCGTGCTGGTTTTGCTGGTGCTCGTTGTCGTTTTCGTGGTTCGGCGGCTCCGGAAGCGCCGGGCGGACTCAGCGGGGGCAAGCCCGGCTGAGCGCCCCTCCGCCGAATCCGAGCCCGCGGCGGCCGGAACTGCCGAGTCTGAAACCGTCGAGCCCGAAACCGCTGTGTCTGAAACCGCTGTGTCTGAAACCGCTGTGTCCTAAAGGTTCGGGTGCCGCTGCGCCCACGGCGCGACGGCTTCGAACGTCTTCGCCGCCGAGAACACCGCCTCGTCGTGGTACGGCTTGCCGACGATCTGCAGCCCCGTCGGTACGCCCGACGAGCTGACGCCCGACGGCACGGTGAGCACCGGGAGCTGGCTCAGCAGGTTGAACGGGTAGGTCAGTGCCCACGCGAGGTAGGCGTCGACCGGCTTTCCGTTGATGGTGAAGGACTTGTCGTCGTTCTGGTGGTTCGCGGCCAGTGCGGGCACGGCCTGCGTCGGGCACATCAGCAGGTCGTAGTTCGCGAAGACGGCCGACAGCTTCGTCCACATCTCCGTGCGCACGAGCTCCGTCTTCTTGACCCGCACGTGGTCGAGCTGCTGGCCCTGCAGGATGAGGTGGCGCACGAACGGGTCCATTTTGTACTGCCACTGCGGGATGTGCTCGCCGGCGATGGCCGCGAACAGCCCTTGCCAGTGTGACCCAGGCGTCGTACGTGCTCTCGTTCCAGCCGAGGTCCACCTGCTCCACCACGGCGCCGGCCTCGGCCAGCTTCGCGACGGCTTCCTCCGTCTTCCGCGCGACCTCGGTGCCGACCTCGACGTAACCCAGGTCCGGCGAGTACGCGATGCGCACGCCTTCCACGGAGCCGGGACCAGCGGGAATGGTCACGCGTTCGCGCAGGGTCGTGATGTCGTCCGGGTGCTGACCGGAGACGACGTTCTGCGCGAGCGCCACGTCACCCACGGTCCGGCCGAGCACGCCGACGTGCACGATGGCCTCGAACATCGTGTCCAGCAGCGCCGACGGGTTGCGCCCGAACGGCGCCTTGTACCCGACGATCCCGCACGACGACGCGGGCATGCGTAGCGAGCCGCCGCCGTCGTCGCCCCCGGCCAGCAGGGCCATCCCGGTCGCGACGGCGACGGACGAGCCGCCGGATGAGCCACCGCTGCTGAAGTCGAGGTTCCACGGGTTGCGGGTGATGTCGTAGAGCGGGCTGTGGCAGTGGCCGCAGTGCGCGAACTCCGGCGTGGTGGTGCGGATGTGCATGATCGCGCCGGCGTCGAACATGCGCTGCATGGCCGGCAACGTGTGGTCGGCCTCGACGCCTTCGAAGATCTTGGAGCCCCACGACGTCGTCACGCCCTTCACGGGGTGCAGTTCCTTGACAGCGAAGGGAATTCCCTCGAGCGGGCGCGCGGTTCTTTCGCGGTAGCGCTGGTCGGCGTCGGCCGCCTGCTGCCGGGCCTGGTCGTAGAACCGGTTGGTGATCGCGTTGACGTGCGGGTTGACCGTTCGAAGGTAGGACGCCCGGCCGCTATGACACAAGGTTTCCTATCGTCAACCATGTCTCATTCTGAGACACTGACCAGGTGAGAGGCTGCGATACGTGAGGACCCTCCGGATGCTGCGCCAGGAACGCGGCTGGACGCTCGACGAGCTCGCCCGCCGGACGGGCCTCACCAAGTCGTATCTGTCCAAAGTGGAGCGAGGCAACAGCACGCCCTCCATCGCCGTCGCGATCGGCCTCGCGGAGGCCTTGGGCGTCGACGTCACCCAGCTCTTCGGCGACGCGCAGGACAGCGCCAACCTCGAAGTCCGCCGCGTCGGCACCGCCGCGGACCCGACCGTGCCCGACTCCGGTTCGAGCTTCGTGCACCTCGCCGGCGGCGTGGTCGGCAAGCAGATGCTGCCGTTCCTCATCTATCCGCCGGCCGACGAGGTCGAGTGCCTCTACCGCGCGCACTCCGGTGACGAGCTCATCCTCGTGCGCTCCGGCGAGATCGAGATGCGTTTCCCGGACCGCACGGAACGCCTGGCCGCGGGCGACTCGGTGTACTTCCGCGGCGGGATTCCCCACTACGTCAAGTCGATCAGCCCTGAGCCCGCCGAGGTGCTCTTGGTGATCGCGGCCCCGGAGGAGCAAGCGTGACCCGAGCGCGCGTTGGCGGTTCGACACGTGGCTTTCGAGGACCTCGGCGTTCTCGAGCCGCTGCTGCTCGCCCGCGGCTACACCGTCGACTACCTCGAAGCCGGCGTCGACCCGATCACGCCGGAGCGGCTGTCCGCCCCGGACGTCGTGGTCGTCCTCGGCGGCCCGATCGGCGTCGGCGACACCGCGTTGTACGCCTTCCTGTCGGACGAACTCACCGCGATCGCCGCGCGGCTTTTTCTGAGGCGCCCCACCCTGGGCATTTGCCTCGGCGCCCAGCTCATCGCCGCCGCCCTCGGCGCCGCCGTCACCCCGACCGGCAAGAAGGAAATCGGCTACTCGCGGCTGGCCTTGACCCCCACCGGCCGCGACTCGATTCTGTCCCCTTTGGACGGCGTCCCCGTCCTCCACTGGCACGGCGATCAGTTCGCCATCCCCGCCGGCTCGGTGACGCTGGCCGAAACCCCGGGCTTCCCCCCACCAGGCGTTCAGCCCCGCCCCGGGCACCCTCGCCCTCCAGTTCCACCTCGAAGCCGACCACACGCGCCTCGAACCCTGGCTCATCGGCCACACTGCCGAACTGGTCACCGCGGGCGTCGACCCCCGCACCCTCCGCGTCGACGCCATCACCCACGGCCCCACCCTCGCCCCCGCGGCGCACACCGTCTTCACGGCGTGGCTCGACGAAGCCGAAGAGGTGCTCGCCGGTCCCGCGTGACCAGGTAAAATCGTGAAAGTTCCGTTGGGATCCCAGCGGCTTCACCGAGGCCGGCGGGAACGGAACCCGCCTGCGCGGCACGACAGGAGAACAGGCGGAGTGGATGAGGAGACGAAGATGTCGGAAGAGCTCGACGAGCTCACCGAGGCCATGCGTGGCCTCACTCGCGCCCTCGAGGACGACGAGCAGGGCACCGCGCTGTTCGAAGTGATCTGCGCCGAAGCCGTGCGCGCCGTCCCGGGCGCCGACATGGCGAGCGTGACCGTGCTCCGCTCGGGCAAGGGCGAGACCGCCGCGACCACCGACCCGCGCGCCACTCAGGTCGACGCCGCGCAGTACGCCGCCGGCGAGGGCCCCTGCCTGCAGGCCGCCGACACGGGCGAGATCGTGCGCCTGTCGCTGCCCGCCGCGGACCACCGCTGGCCCGAGTTCACCGACGTCACCAAGGAACTCGGCCTCGGCAGCTACCTGGCCGCGCCCCTGCGCGTCGACGAGGACCTCGCCGGCGCGCTCAACCTCTTCGGCTTCGGCGACCACGGCTTCCGCGAGCTCGACAGCCAGCTGCTCAAGGTCTACCTCACCATGGTCGCCTTCGGCCTCCGCACGAACCACCGCTACCACGCCGCCCGCGGCCGCGCCGAACAACTCGACCACGCGATGCAGTCGCGCAGCGTGATCGAGCAGGCCAAGGGCATGCTCATGGCCATCCACCGCATCAACGCGGACGAAGCCATGCACCGCCTCATCACCGAATCGCAGACGACCAATACCAAACTCCGCGACATCGCCGTGCGTTTCGTGGCGACGGTTTCCGACCGCTGACTCACTCCGCCACGGCGGCCGGCGAAACCGATACCACGCGGTCGACCGGACTGTCCAAAGTAGCCAAAAGCCTGAGCCGTCGCCCGGACTCTCCGCTGGGGTTCCTGCCTGCCTCGGCGTAGAAGGTGGCAAAAATCCGGTTCCCGTACCCGGAATTCTGGTTCTTCAGGCATGGTCCGAGCAGCACGCCGACAGCTCGATCACGGCCGACGACACCGAACCGCTTTCCTGCTCCGCCCGGACATCCCCAGCCACCGCGTTTCCTGTTGTGCCAGCTCGCTTTCGTCAGTTGTCCACAACTCGGCTCGGCTGTGGACAACTCGGCTTGGGAGATCATTTTGTCGGTGGGTGGCGGTATGCTGGACAAGGGCCGTTCCCCCGAGGATGGGTGGGGGCTTGCCCGAGGTGAGTTACGCGGCGCAAGCAGCTCAGCCGCGGATTCCACTCCAGCAGGCGGGAAATGAGTACGTTGAGCATGGCGGGCGGTACGGTCGTCGGGATGCCGCTGGTGGCCGCGTCGGCGCCGGGTTTGTGAGGTCGCGAGCCACAGCAGGCAGGCGGTCCCCTCCTTGACCAGCTGCAACGTCTGGGCGGGCCGCGTCTCCGCTGGTCGAGGGCATCGGCGGCCGCTATTTCGAGGACGTCAACGAGGCACCCGGTGGTCCCTTCGCGCCCGCCGGGTTCGGTGTCCCCGGCGTCGCCGCGTACGCGCTGGACCCGGCCAATTCCGAACGCCTGTGGGATCTCTCGACGTCCATCCTGCGGTGACCCGCGACGGGTAGCGTGCCGCTCGTGGAACCCATCGCGATCCCCCTGGGCGGCCCGCGCGAGGAGCGCGCCGACGCGGCCCGTAACCGCGCGCACCTGATCGAGGTCGCGCGCGCGATGGTCGACGAGCTCGGCGCCGACAAGGTCACGATGGACGGCCTCGCCGAGCGCGCCGGCCTGGGCAAGGGCACCGTCTTCCGTCGTTTCGGCACGCGCGCCGGCATCTTCCTCGCGCTGCTCGACGTGGAGGAGACGGCGTTCCAGGAGCGCGTCCTCAACGGCCCGCCGCCGCTGGGCCCGGGCGCGCCGGCCGTGGACCGCCTCGTCGCGTTCGGCCACGCGCGCATGGAGTTCCTCGTCGAACGCACGGTGCTGGCCCGCGCGGCGCTCGACCCGGCCCAGCCCATCCCGGTCTCGGCGAGCCCGTCGCTGTTCCACGTGCAGATGCTGCTGCGCGAGGCCTGCCCCGACGTCCCGGCGATCCCCGCGCTGGCCCTGCAGCTGACGGCCGCGCTCGAAGGCCCGCTCCTGCTCTACTTGCGCGCCTCCGACGGCACCGCCCCCGTCGCCATGCCGCGGGATCTCGCCGCCGGCTGGAAAACCCTGGTCGAACGCGTCTGCGGCTGATCTTCGCTGTGAGTGTTGCCGCCGTCACTTCTGCGCGCCAAAGCAAGGTATAGTCCGCTCATCGAGAAGTCCGGTGGCCAAGAGGGCACGGACAACCAGGGCAAGCCCGTCGTCGTGCTGACCTCAGTGGGCGCCAAGACCGGGAAGCTCCGCAAGAGCCCGCTGATGCGCGTCGAGCACAACGGCGAGTACGCCGTGGTCGCGTCGCTCGGCGGCGCGCCGAAGAACCCGGTCTGGTACTACAACGTCGTCGCCAACCCCCACGTCGAACTCCAGGACGGCCCCGTCAAGAAGGACTACGAGGCCCGCGAAGTCCACGACGCCGAGTACGCCACCTGGTTCGACCGCGCCGTCGAGGTGTGGCCCGACTACGCCGACTACCAGACCAAGACCACCCGCAAGATGCCGATCTTCGTCCTCAGCCCGATCGAGGCCTGAGCTCCCTCGACGCCGCGGTGGGGTCCCTCGCCGCGGCGTCTTGCGTTCGGTGGCCTCTTCCGCGGCGAGCTCGACACCACCCCTGCCCACTACGTCGAACAGATCCGCGTCGAAGCCGCCAAATCCTGCCTCGAATCCTGCGACGACGCCGTCGCCACCATTGCGCGCCAGGTCGGTTTCGGTTCGCCGGCGTCGTTGCGTCGTGGCTTTGCTCGTGAGTCGGTGTGGCCCCGACGGCGTTTCGGGAGCGTTTCACGAGTGCCGGTGGCTGAGTTGATGCTGCGGTGCCGCGGTCGCCACTGTTGCGGGTCAGGTCGGCGTCGTTGTGTCGTGCTTTTGCGTGAGCTCGGCATGGTCTCCACGGTTTCCGCGAGCGCTTCACCAGCACCGGCGGCTGAGTTAATCGTTTGCGGCGGTCAGCGCGGTCTTTTCTGGTCGGGCCATGTCGATCGTGCTGAGCACCCCGGCCGTCTGGGACCTGCCCGAAACCGTGGCCGCCCTGCGCGACTGGCAGCGCGACCACACCCCCTGGCAACTCCACCCGGGCGACCTGGGTTGGTTCTGGCGCGCCGGCGCTGCCCAGGCGGCCGCGGCGCTGCGCACCTGGCGCCGCTCCGGCCGGCTCGTCGCCGTCGGCCTCCAGGACGGCCCCACCCTCCTGCGCCTCACCACGGCCCCGACACCCGCCGCGACGAGCTCCTGGCCCAGCACCTCTTCACCGACGTCACCGAGCCTCTTCGGGGCGTCCTCCCCGCCGGCCGCGTCAGCCTCGAGGTCCCCGCCGACGCCATCCTCCACGACCTGCTCGCCGACGCCGGCTGGCCCCTGGACGAGCCCTGGACCCCGCTCCACCGCGACCTTTCCGCCGCGGTCGAGCGTCCCGGCTTGCGCTTCGAGGTCATCGGCCCTTCGCAGGCGGCCGCTCGCACCGCCGTCCAACGCGCCGCCTTCACCGGCTCGACCTTCACGGCCGACGCCTGGCACACGATGGCCACGGGCGTCCCCTACGCCGACGCCCGCTGCCTCCTCGCCCTCGACGCCCACGGCGCCCCGGTCGCCGCCATCACGGTCTGGTCGGCCGGCCCCGGTCGCCCCGGCGTCATCGGGCCCCTCGGCGTCCGCCACGGCCACCGCCACCACGGCTACGCCGCGCGATCACCGTCGCCGCGGCCGCCACACTCCGGTCCCTGGGCTCGTCGAGCGCCCTCGTCTACACACCGAGCTCCAACACCGGCGCCGTCGCCACCTACCGGTCCGCGGGCTACGAGGCCCGGTCCGAAATCCACGACCGCTACCGCCCCGCCTAGCCCGACGTCTCGCTGCTCACCGGCTCGTCGTCACCCGTGGGCAGGTCCACCATCCTTCGCAACGGCGACGCGACGAGCGGCACCGCGGCCAGCAACATCCCGCCGCCGGCCACCCACAGCATCGGACGCAACCCGATGCCGGTCGCGAGCACGCCGGCGAGCAGGCTGCCGATCGGCGCGGCACCCCAGTAGAGGAAGTTCATCGTGGCGTTCATGCGGCCGAGCAGGTGATCCGGGCACAGCGTCTGCTGGAAGCTGACCTGCACGACGATCACGATGATCACGCACGTGCTCGTGAACAGCCCCGCCACCACGTACCACGCCAGCTGCCACCCGGGCCCGGTCAACGGCACCAGCAGGTACGCCAGCCCCTCGACCACCGCGACCGTCACCAGCAACCTCGCCGCGCCAACCTTCTTGCTCAACCGCCGGGCCAGCACCGATCCCAGCAGCGCCCCCACCAGGCCGAGGCTCCCGAGCAGCCCCACCGCCCCGGCGGACAACCCGATCACCCGCACCAGGAACAGCGTCGAAATCGCCAGGTACGCGCTCGAGAACAACGCCGACACCATGTTGTTCAACGCGATGGCTCGCAGCACCGGGTGGCGCAGCACCAACCGCAGCCCCTCCCGGATCTGCGCCCGCAGCGCCGCTTCCCGATGCTCAGGCGCAACGACCTCCCGCACCCGCACCGTCCTCAGCCACGCCGCCGACCAGAGATAGCTGACCGCATCGACCAGCACGGCAACCGGCGCCGCCAGCCACTGCACGAGCAGCCCACCCAACCCGGGCCCCACCAGCGCGGCCGCGGATGTGCTGAACTTCAGCTTCGCATTTCCCTCGATCAGATCCTCTTTCGTCACCAGCCTCGGCAGAAACGACTGGTGCGCCACATCGAAGAACACCGTCAACACCCCCGCGACGAAAGCCGCCGCGTACACCTGTCAGATCGTCAGCGCCCCGAACACCGCGGCGACCGGAATCGACCCCAGCGCCACCGCCCGCCCGAGATCAGCACCCACCAGCACCGGCCGGTTCCGCACCCGGTCACACCACGCCCCCGCTTGCAGCCCGATGAGCAGATACGCCAACGTCTGCAGCGTCCGCAACACGGAAACCTCGAACGTCGTGGCGTGGAGCGTGATCACGAACAGCAGCGAGATCGCCGTGCCACTCACCCTGGTGCCGACTTGGCTGATCGCGTCAGCCAGCCAAAAATGCCGGAAATCGCGATTCCGGAACAGTCCGCCTATTTTCTTTTCCGACCCACTCGACACCGAACGATCTTACCGCGCCGGCCATTTCCGTTGCCAGGCTTGACAATCAGTGGTTCTTCCCGGCCGGCTTGATTATGCGGCTGTTCACGTCGGAAACAATGGTGCAACGCTCCTTCCTCTCCGGTAAACGAACGCCGCCAACGCCAGCTGGTCTGCGTGTTCACTCCCTCCAAGCAGCCCAGATCTTCGACGATGTGTTCATCGGCGGCGTGGCAGGCAAAGCGCTCAAGGGTGCCCGCGCTGGTGAGAAATCGGACAGGCCCCCGGAGCGGCCCGCAGGGCCTGCGGCGGTGAAGGTCACTTTGTCGGAATACTTCGACGGAGGTAGTCCACCGAAGGTATCCGAACCGACCCGTCCGGGAACCCGTCAGGCTGAAGAGCCCTGGCAGCCACACACCGATGACCTGGGACCAGTAGGCGTGAAGAACTACACCGACATCGCCAACCTCGCCCAGGTGCATCTGGAGGACAGCTACGTCCTGGCGCTCAACGAACGCCCGGACGCTGTGTCGTTCACCCTCGACCTCGTGCTCACCCCAGGTCACCCCCGCTACCATGCGCCGCCACCCGACGAGCAGTACTGCTACGCCGACGCCGTGCTGACCATTGGCAACGCCACGGAGATCGACTGGATCGCCCGCTCGGGCCGGACCTACCGCGATGCCGCGGGCGAAGAGGACCTTGGCAACATCGACAGCCTCCAATACCGCGACGGCTACTTCGACATCACCGGCGACTGGGGTCACGTCCGCGTTCACACGGAAGCTGCCCCGCAGTTGACCTTCAGCCCGGAGACATCCGACGCGACGTAGCCCTGGACAGGTTCCGTCTCAAGCGGCGGCGGCGAGCCCGGTGGGTGTCCTCGACCAACGATGTCGAGGTAAAACTGCATCACGAGGATGACAGGACGCCACACGACCAGGTCAGGACAGTCCGGGTTCACCGGAGGGAAATACCTAGCTGACCTGCAAGAACGAGTGGGCCGCCAGGGGCTCGAACCCTGGACCCGAAGATTAAAAGTCTCCTGCTCTACCAACTGAGCTAGCGGCCCGCGGGCACAGTTTAGCGGGCGCCCGCCGTCTCACCAGCAGGGTGGGCCTTGATCCTCGTCACCTCGCCGGCGGGGCCGGGCCCATCGGGGATTCCACAATGGACGAGGGCTCACCGGACCCGGTCGTAGACCATCGCCATCTCGCCGAGGTCGCCGGTTTCGTGCAGGGACAGCTTCCACTTCGTGGCGGGCAGGCCGTCGTCGAAGAGGCGCTCGCCGCCGCCCGCGATTTCGGGGGTGATCATGAGGTAGAGGCGGTCCAGGAGGTCGGCCTTCAGCAGCGCCTTGATCACGGTGGTGCTGTTGTTGACCAGGATGTCGCCCTCGCCGGTGGCCTTCAGTTCGGTGATGACGTCGGCCGCGGGGGCGTTGGCGATGCGAGCGTGGGGCCACGGCGCTTCGGTGAGCGTGGTCGACAGGACGACTTTTTCCGTGTCCACCAGCCACTTGGCGTAGCCGCGGTCGCGGGGGTCGGCGTCCTCGTCGTCGATGACGGTCGGCCAGAAGCCCAGGAAGCCTTCGGCGTTGAGGCGGCCGAGGACGGCCGTGGTGGCGCCGTCGTGCAGGCGGGCGAGGTGGTTGCGGGCGACCTCCGTCATGGCGTACGGGACGATCGCGGCGAGGTCGTCGGGGCCGCCCGCGCCGTTGTAGCGGCCGTCGAGGGTGATGCTGATGTTGGCGGAAACGGTGCGGGTCATTTCTGTGCTCCCAGGGTGTCGATCTTGATGGTGTCCATGAGGTTGTCGAGGACCTGGCCCCAGCCGGTCGCGATGCCGGCGATGTGCGGCGCCGCCTCGACGGTCGTGTCGGTGATGCGCAGCCCGAGCCGCAGGTGGGTGCCTTCGGCGACTTCGTCGAGCTCCAGGTCGTATTCGGTCGTGAACGACGCCTCACCCAGCACGGCCAGGTCGAACACGAGCCGCTCGTTCTCGGTGGCTGCCTGAACGTGGCCTTCGGACCGGTAGCTGGCCTCGGCGTCGCGGAACTCCACCACGGCTTCGCCGTGCGGATGCGGGTCGAGTACGACCTCGACCACCGAGAACGCCGGTGGTGCCCACCAGTCGGCCAGCTTCGCCGGCTCCACCCAGTACCGCCACACCACGTCCGGCGGCGCGGGCACCAGGCGCTCGAACGAGAACTCCCGCCCGTCCGCCCACCTCTCCCGATCCGCGGCCGCCGTCTCGGTCTCGACGGCCGCCCGGTACCGCTCGAGCACGTCCCGCTCGCCGGCGTGCGCCTCGACCTTGTCGAGGATGACCTCCAGCCGATCCGCGAACGCCCTCAGCGGCACGGCGTCGACCGCGTACACCCGCCTCTGCCCGAGCGGCGTCACGGACACCACTCCGACCTTCGCGAGCGCCTGGAGGTGCTTCGTCGTCTGCGGCTGACGCAGCCCCGTGAGCTCCGCAAGCTCCCCCACGGACCTCGGCCGCCCCGCCAGCAACTCGACGATGCGCCACCGCGCCCCGTCACCCAACGCTGCTGCGATCTCGTTCATGACGAGAAGTATTCCCTGAGTAGAATATTCTTGTCAAGGAATATATGAAAACAGACCTCTGGCCTGCGATTTCGCCAAGAAAATTCAGCCGGCAGAAGCCCCGAGGGCGCGAAGGCCCACGATCAGCCTTCCGACCCCTTCACCTTCGCCGCCTCCCGGCGCACCTCGGCCTGCGTAGCGCGTTCCCGCTCCAGCCAGTCCGGTCCCGCGGCCTTGATCTCCTCGATCTGCGCCGTGGTGAGGGGCTCGGTCAGCCCCGCGCGGGACAGCCCGCCGATGGAGATTCCGAGCTTCGCGGCCACCACCGGACGCGGGTGGGGGCCGTTGCGTCGCAGGTCGCGGAGCCATTCGGGCGGGTCGGTCTGCAGGGCGTTGAGCTCGTCGCGCGAGACGGCGCCTTCCTGGAACGACGAGGGGGTCGCCTCCAGGTACACGCCGAGCTTCTTCGCGGCGGTGGCGGGCTTCATCGTCTGAGGGGTCTTGCGCGAGGTCATGGGGCCCAGGGTAACCACCGTCGGTAATCTGGCCTGCGTGACCGGCCCGGACGCACCGCCCTCGTTCACGCTCGGCTACGTCCCGGGCGTGACGCCCGGTAAGTGGGTCCGCACCTGGCAGGAGCGCCTGCCGAAGGTTCCGCTGATCCTCAACGCGGTCAACCCACCGGAAGCGACCCGGAAGATCCACGACCGCGAAGTCGACGCCGCGCTCCTGCGCCTGCCCATCGACCGCACCGGGCTGCACGCGATCCCGCTCTACGTCGAGACCACGGTGATCGTCGTGCCGAAGGACCACGTCGTCGCGGCCGCCGACGAGGTCACCCTCCAGGATCTCGCCGACGAGCTCTTCCTCCATCCCCACGACGACACCCTCGACTGGCCCCACCCGCCCGGCAAGCTCGCCGAGCACCGGCCGGAGACCACCGCCGACGCGATGGAGCTCGTCGCCGCCGGTGTGGGGCTGCTCGTGGTGCCGCAGTCGCTCGCCCGGCTGCACCACCGCCGCGACCTCACCTACCGGCCCCTCGCCGACGTCCCGGAATCGCAGGTCGCGCTGTCCTGGCTCGAGGACGAGACCACGGATCTGATGGAACAGTTCATCGGCATCGTCCGCGGCCGCACCGTCAACAGCACCCGCGGCAAAGCACCGGAACCCAAGCAGCCCAAGCAAGCCAAGGCCAAAGCCAACCCCAAATCGCCCAAGCCGCCCAGAAAACCCCAGCGGCAAGGCAAAAAACCCCGCCGCCGCTCCTGACCCGCATCGGCCATTCGGCTGATCTTCGCCGCCGCGATCGCGGCCGAACGGCCACCGCGCCAGGCCGTTCAGGTGATCAACGCGCAGCTCGTTCCCGCCAGGCTCGGATCCCGGATCGACCAGAACCGGGAACCCGAGGTGACTGCGGACATGGACATCGGCACGTGGGCGCATGCGCAAGCAGAACGGTTGCGCGCCAACAGGAAGCGCACGCTCCTGTTCGCCGGGGCGGCGGTGGTGATCGTCGCGGCGGTGCTCGTGGCCGTCGGCAGCTTCGGGCTGATCGACCTGCAGATCTACCGCTTCGGCGCGCTGGCCGTTCTCCACGGCGACGACCTCTACGGCCCGCTTCCCTTGCCGACCTCCGGTACCCCGCTGCCGTTCATCTACCCGCCGTTCGCGGCCGTCGTCTTCACGGTCATGGCAATCCCGCCGCTGCCGGTGGCGGCCGTGCTCATGGACCTGATCTCCCTCGCCGCCCTGTGGGTGGCTCTCCACGCGGCGGTCCGCCGGCTCTGGCGGCCCACCCGTACGACGGCGCTGATCGCGACCACCGCGCTCACGGTCGCCGCCCTCGCGCTCGAACCGGTGCGGGAGACCATCACCTTCGGGCAGATCAACCTCGTCCTCATGGCTCTGGTCGCCGTCGACTGCCTCGAGCCGAACCCGCGTTGGCCGCGCGGCCTCGGCGTGGGCATCGCCGCCGCGATCAAGGTGACCCCCGCCGGGTTCCTGCTGTTCTTCTTGCTCACCAAGGATTTCCGCGCCGCCCGCAACGCCCTCGTCGCCGGTGCGGCCGCCACCGCGCTCGGTTTCCTCGTCGCCTCGGCCGCCTCCGTGAAGTACTTCTTCGGCGGTGGCCTCACCGGCGCGGCGGGCCTCAGCGGCTCGCCGTACGCCACCAACCAGACGATCGAAGGCGCGCTGCACCGCCTCAACCTGCCTTCCTTGCCGTACCACGTGCTGTGGCTGGGCCTGTCGGCTTTCGTCGTCTGCGCCGCCGCGGTCGTGATGCGCCGCGTCGACCAGCCGCTCGCCTTCGTGGTCAACGCGACGGCCGTGCTCGTCCTCTCTCCGATCTCGTGGTCGCACCACTGGGTGTGGATCGCCCCCGCGCTGCTCGTTCTCGCCACGCGCGTCCGCACCACCGGCCAGGCCGTGGCGCTGGCCGTCGGCGCTCTCGTGTTCGTCCTCGCGCCACACTCGTTCGTGCCGTCCAGTGACTTCCGCGAGCTCGCGTGGACGCCCTGGCAGCACGTGATCGGCGACTCCTACCTCCTGCTCGCCCTCGGTTTCCTCACCTGGCAGGTGGTCGCGACGCAACCGGCTTCGGTCGTGCTCGAAGAACGGAAACCGTTTTCCCCACTCATCGGACGGAATTCATAATCGCGTTCGGCAAACCAGAACAATTCCGTCCCCGTCGAGTGAACGGGGCGAAAATTCGGTCACGCCATCGTAGGCCCGCAGGGCTGAATTGGTGAACGTGCTGGTCTGTTCGGGCGAACTGAAGCCGGCGGCGTCCGCCAAGGTCTGGACCGCGGCGAAAGGTCCCATGGCGCGCGTTGATCACACGCAGCGTCACATCGGGAATCGCGAAGAGTGGCGACAGGCCGGAAATCTCACGTCAAACCGCTGCGGCGACGCCCTATTAGCACCCCGCCAGGGCACTGGTGCTCGCAGCCTGGATGTGATGGCGCTAATATCCGGGTCCCGTCATCCAGGCATGGGGGAGCGGCGCCACCGGCGGGAAGCGAGAACCGCGCTTTGCCGAAAGCCGTGAACCAGCGAAGAGCCCGAACAACGAGCCAGAACAACGAGTGAGACCACCAACCCGGCGCACGGCCTGCCACCAACCGGACGCGAGGACTTGAAGCCATGTCGGAACAACTGCCCGCCCGCCACGCGCAGCAGCGCGGGCGCGCCGTCCCGGCCGCGGTCGCGGTCCCGGTGACGGCGGTCGTCGCCGGTGCGCTGTGGGCGTGGGTGACGTTGGAGGTGCCCGAGCAGAACCGGGTGCTCGTCGCGGTCGTCGCGGCCGTCACCTGGGTCGCCCTCGTCGTCGCCGTCTACCTCGCCACGCGCGGGTCGTCGGCCCTCACCGAGGCCGAGGAGCGTGCCCGCCACGCCGAGCACCGGGCGCAAGTCGAGGCCCGGCAGATGACGGCCGTGAACCTCGAGCTCTCCATGATGGTCGACCAGACCCTGCCGGCCGTGGTCAACCGCCTGCGCGACGGCACGAGCGCCGCCGACGTCTACAACTCCACGCAGCTGCCGGAAGACCCGTTCCAGAACCGGATCATGCGCCTGTTCATCGACGAGGTCGCCCAGGGTGAACGCCGCCGCGCCGCCGCCACGGCCGCGTGCGCGAACGCCGCCGGCCGCGTGCAGGCGCTGTCCACCAGCATCCTCGCCGACCTGCGCGAGATGGAGAACCACTGCCCCGAGGACATGCTCGGCGAGGTCCTCAAGGTCGACCACAGCACCGCCCAGGCCGGCCGCCTCGCCGACTCCATCGCGGTGCTCACGGGCGCGCGCTCGGGCCGCCGCTGGGCCAAGCCGATCCGCATGGAGAGCATCCTGCGCGGCGCCATGGGCCGAATCGGCGCGTACACGCGGGTGCGCATCCACTCCACCAGCGGCAGCGCCATCGCCGGATACGCCGCCGAGGACGTGATGCACGCCCTGGCCGAGCTGATGGACAACGCCACCAAGTTCTCCGCGCCGTCGGAAGAGGTCCACGTCTACGTCGAGGACCTCCACAACGGCGCGGTGATCACCATCGAAGACGGCGGCCTCGGCATGAAGCCGCAGGCGCTCATGCGAGCCGAGATCGCCGTGGCGCAGAACGAAAAGCTCGACCTCACCACGATCTCCGGCACGCGCCTCGGCCTCGCCGTCGTCGGCCAGCTCGCCCGCAAGCACCAGCTGCACGTGTTCTTCCGCCCGTCCTCGCGCGGCGGCACGGGCGTGGTCCTGCGCATCCCCAACCACCTGATCACGCAGCCGCGCACCGACCCCTTCTCCGACCCCATCTCGGACGCTCAGCCGCGCCGCGAAGCGGTGGTCAGCGCCGTGCGCACCGAGGAGCGCGAGTCCACGCGCGGCACGCTGGAACCCGTGCTCGGCGAGTCGGGCGGCCTGCCGAAGCGCCCGCGTGGGCAGACGCTCGCCGCGTCGCGCCAGCTGGCGCCGAGCCCCGGCCCGCGGCCCACCAACCGCAGCCACGGCGACAGCGGCACCCGGTTCGGGGCCTTCCAGCAGAGCCGCACCCGCAGGGTCGCCACCAGTCCGGCCGAGTCGCAGGCGGACGCCGATGACAACGACTGAGCCCCTGCCGCACCGGAACCCCCAGATTGGAGTGAGGGGGCGCGCGTTTTCCGCCCCCGGATCCTCGATGACCCAGAACACGAACCTCGAATGGCTCCTGGAGAACCTCGTCGGCAACACGCCGGGAGCCGTCCACGCGCTGGTGCTGTCGAAGGACGGCCTCAAGCTCTGCCACACCG
Organism: Amycolatopsis sp. 2-15; assembly: GCF_030285625.1. NCBI lineage: Bacteria > Bacillati > Actinomycetota > Actinomycetes > Pseudonocardiales > Pseudonocardiaceae > Amycolatopsis > Amycolatopsis carbonis. The sequence continues at coordinate 1,166,468 of NZ_CP127294.1, read as the reverse complement.
CCGGCCTCACGATCGACAAGGCCGACCAGCTGGCCGCGATCGCCGCCGGCGTGCAGGCGCTCTCGCACGGCGCGTCGGCCGAGTTCGGTGACGGCAGCGGCGGCATCCGCAACTCGATGACCGAGTTCCACGGCGGCATCCTGTTCATCGTCGAGGCCGGCATCGGCGCGCACCTCGCGGTGATCGCCGCCGAAGACGCCGACGTCGGCCTGATCGGCCACAACATGGACGAGCTGGTCGAGCAGATCGGTTCGTTCCTGACCGCCGCTCCGCGCTACGCGCAGGCCGGTCCGACGGCATGATCCGCCGCGCTGTCGAGGAAGAGGACCCCGACCGCCTCTACACGCTCACCGGCGGGCGCAGCCGCACGGAAGACCTCGAGCTCGACCTCGTCACGATCATCGTCGCCGAGTCGGCGCCGTCGGCCGGGATGCAGTCCGAGCACGTGCGGATCCTGCGGATCACCCTGCACCCGACGTCGGTCGTCGAGCTCTCCTCGGAGCTTTCGCTGCCGGTGAGCGTCGTGAAGATCCTGGTCACGGATCTGCTCGACAGCGGCAAGGTCTCGGCCCGTCACCCCTCTTCGGCGCTGCAGCGCGCGTCCATCCCCGACTCCGAATTCCTCAAGAAGGTGCTCGTTGGACTCCGCAATCTCTGAACGCACCCCTCGCGCCCCGCTGGCCGCCACCGCCGCCGACGGGCTGAAGATCGTGATCGTCGGGGGTTTCGGCGTCGGCAAGACCACGATGGTCCGGTCGGTCAGCGAGATCCGGCCGTTGAGCACCGAGGAGACGATGACGCAGGCCGGTGTCGGCATCGACCAGGGCCTGCAGGGCAAGACCACGACCACGGTCGCGTTCGACTTCGGCCGCATCAGCCTCGACGAGCGCATGGTGCTGTACTTGTTCGGCGCACCCGGCCAGGAGCGCTTCTGGTTCCTGTGGGACCGGCTGTTCTCCGGCACGCTCGGCGCGGTGGTCCTCGTGGACACCCGCCGCCTGGCCGACTCGTGGTACGCGATCGACCGGCTCGAGCACCACGGCACGCCGTTCATCGTGGCGCGCAACAACTTCGAGCCGCCGGCCCACGATCTGGACCAGGTCCGCGCCGCGCTCGACCTCTCACCCGAAGTGCCCCTGATCGACTGCGACGCGCGCCGCCGCGACTCGTCCAAGCAGGTGCTGATCTCGCTCGTCGACCACCTCTACTCGTTGTCCACCGCCCAGGAGAACCAGCCGTGACCGAACACCGGCCTGAAGTGTCCACAGAGGACTTCGTCAAGCTCTACGGCGCGCAGTTCCAGGAGGATCCGGCCACCCTCTACGGCCGGATCCGCCAGGACTACGGCGGTGTCGCCCCGGTGCTGCTCGACGGCGACGTCCCCGCGTGGCTGGTCTGCGGCTACCGCGAGGTGCACCAGGTCACCAGTGACTCCCAGCTGTTCGCCCGCGACACGCGCCGCTGGAACCAGTGGGAGAACGTGCCGGCCGACTGGCCGCTGCTGCCCTACGTGGCGCACAACCCGTCGGTGATGTTCACCGAGGCGCTGGAGCACCGCCGCCGCGCCGGCGCGATCGGCGACGCACTGTCCTCAGTGGACCAGTTCGATCTGCGCGCGCACTGCGAGCAGATCGCCGACCGGCTGATCGACACGTTCGCCGGCGCCGGCGAGGCCGACCTCATCACGCAGTTCGCGATGCAGATCCCCTTGCTGGCCATCGCGAAGATGTACGGCATGCCCGAGGCCGAGACCCCGGCGCTGGTGCGCGACGTCGCGATCTCGCTCGACGTCGGCCCCGACGCGATCCCGGCGTACGGCCGCGTGCAGGAGTCCATGGGCCGGCTGCTGGCGCTCAAGCACCGGCAGCCCGGCCACGATGTTCCGTCGCACATGGCCCAGAACCCCGCGGGGCTCACCGACGCCGAGATCGTGCAGGACCTGCTGGTGGTCACGGCCGCCGCGCAGCAGCCGACGGCCAACTGGATCGGTAACACCATCCGGCTGATGCTCACAGACGACCGCTTCGCGATGACGCTCTCGGGCGGGCGCGGCAGTGTCGGCGAGGCCCTCAACGAGGTCCTCTGGCACGACACGCCCACCCAGAACTTCATCGGCCGCTTTGCCACGCGCGACACGCAGCTCGGCGGCCGCCGCATCCGCACCGGCGACCTGCTCGTGCTCGGCCTCGCCGCCGCGAACGCCGACCCGCACGTGCGCCCCGACCTCGCCGGCGGCGCCGCCGGGAACCACGCGCACATGTCGTTCGGCCACGGCGAGCACGGCTGCCCGCACCCCGCACCCGAGGTCGCGGAGGTCATCGCCCGCACGACCGTCGAGGTGCTGCTCGACCGGCTGCCCGACCTGTCGCTGTCGGTGCCGGACGAGGCGCTGAAGTGGCAGCGGTCGATGTGGATGCGCGGGCTGGAGTCGCTGCCCGTCACGTTCACGCCGACCTACGTCGCGAGCCACGTCGCCAGCTGGGGCTGACGTGGCCTCGAACAATCTCGACGAGTACCTCGAAGGATTCACCGGCCCGGCGCGCGAGCTGCTCGAACAACTCCACGCGCTGGCAAGCGAATCCGTGCCGGAGGCGAGCGAGGCCATCAAGTGGGGCCACCCCGCCTGGATCCACCCGGCGGGCACGATCCTGTTCGTGATCAGCGGTCACGCGAAACACGTGAACATCACCTTCACACCCAGCACCCGCGAAGCCTTCGACGCGGAGCTCACGACACTCGAGACCGGCAAGGGCACGGTCAAGCTCCCTTACGGCGCACCGGTTCCGACGGACCTGCTCCGCCGCATGATCGCCTACCGCCTGCGCGAGTTCGAGGACGACGGCGTCCTCTGGAACTGACCGCGCAACCGGATCCGGCCCGGATTCCGGCTCAGTGAGCAGCGTCTGGTGCGCCTCCACCAGCTCCGGGCCCGGCTCCACCCCCAGCTCCTCCACGAGCCGGTCGCGGACCTCGCGGTACCGTTCCAGCGCCGCGGCCCGTCGTCCGTCCGCCGCCGGCGCCGGCAACAGCCGTGCGTGCACACCTTCGTCGAACGGATCCCGCGCCGCCGCGCGTTCCAGATGCGGCAGAAACGGCCGCAACGACTGGCCGGTCGCCGCCGCGAGGTCGGCGGCCCGCACCACCACCGCCGTGACTTCCTGATCGATCGCGGTCAGCAGGGCCGTGGCGCCACGGCCCACGTTCGCGCCGGGTCCGGCCGCACCACGGCACAGCTCCAGCGCCTCGAAGTACTCGGCGACAGCCTCGACCGGATCGGCCGCCTGCCGGGCCCGCGCGGCCAGGCGCCGGAACTCGGCGAGGTCCGACGAGGCCGGATCGACCTGCAACGCGTATCCGCCTGACCGGCGCACCAGCCATCGGCCCTGGGCCCGCGCGGGGAGATCGGGTTCCATCAGCCGCCGCAACGCGCCCACGTACCGCTGGATTACGTCGGCCGCACTGGCCGGCGGCTGGTCGTCCCACAGGAGCTCGCTCAGCTCGCCGAGGCCGGCGGACCTGCTGTCGCGCGCCAGCAGGACGGTCAGCAACAGGCGCTGCGCCGGCGGCCCTGGCGCGAGTTCCCGGTCTCCTCGCCAGGCCCGCAGCCCGCCGAACAGGTGAAACCGCACCGACTCGGGCACGCTCACTCGCCCTTCCGCTTCGCCCACAACGGTGAGAACCAGGTGGAGTCACTGGCCATTGTCCAGTGAGGCTATCTCGGCTTTGCCCACCCGGGCGTGGTGCCGACAACCTCCACACAAGTCAGTTCGGGCTGAACCGCACCGGCAACGCCGACGGTCCGCGCGTGAACACCCCCGCTTCGTGGGTGTCCGCGTTGTCCGCGAGCCGCACGTTCGGCATCGCCTCGAGCAACTGCGCCACGCCGACCTCGATCTCCGTCTTCGCCAGCAGCGCGCCGACGCAGAAGTGCCGGCCCAGCGCGAAAGACAGGTGGTTCGCGGCCGCGGAGAACGCGGTTTCCGTCGGGAGGTCCGTGCGAAAGATGTCGAACGCGTTCGGGTTCCCGAACCGCCGCGGGTCGCGGTTGGCCGCACCGATCAGGCAGGTCACGGTGCTGCCGGCCGGCACGTGCTCGCCCGCGATCTCGATGTCCTCGGCGGGCTGGCGCATGATCATGTGCACCGGCGGCGTGTAGCGCAGCGTCTCCGCGAACGCCTTCGGGATCAGTCCGTGGTCGGCTTGCACGGCTTCGAGCTGCGCCGGATTTTCCAGCAGGTTCTTGAACACGCTGGCGATCGCCTTGTCGGTGGTCTCCCCACCGGCGGCGAGCAGCAGGCTGCAGAACGCCTTGATGTCCTCGTCGCTCATCCGCGTGCCGTCGACCTCGGCCGAGCACAGCGTGGAGAGCAGGTCGTCGCCGAGGTTTTCGCGACGGGCCTGGATGATCGGGATCAGGTACTCCGCCAGCTCCTCGCGCGTTTGCACGCCGGCCGCGGCCACGTCGGGGTCCTGGCTGAGGTTGCCGAGGAAGCCGATGATCGCGGTGTACCAGCGCTGGAACCGCTCGTGGTCACTCTGGTCCAGACCAAGCATGTCCACGATCACGTTGATCGGGAAGTGGCGCGCGTAGTCCTGCACCAGGTCGGCTTCGCCGCGGCCGCGGAAGCCGTCGATGAGCTGACGGGAGTTCCGCTCGATCACGGGCCGGAACTTCTGCTCCAGCTCGTTGCCGCGGAACGCCGGCACCACCAGCGCCCGGCGGATCGAGTGCTCGCGCCCGCTCATCTGCAGGATCGTGCGCCCGTGCGCGGGTTCCAGCTGCCAGCTGTAGTTGTCCGTGGTGAACACCGGCTCCCGAAACGCCCTGGCGACGTCGTCGTAGCGGGCAACGATGTAGCTGTTCATGCCTTCGTGCCAGACGATGGGCTCGTCTTCCAACATGATGTCGTACGCGGAATACGGGTCGGCGGCGAATTCGGCGGAAAGGATGTCCGGCGCGTGACGTGCCGTGGTCATGGAGCTCCCTCGCTCAGGCGGTGGAGCATCCACGTTATCGACGGACGTTGCGTGTGCGGGGAAAATTCAGACCATTGGAGCAGACCACTGCTCCAGGTGGATTACCGGCCGAACGTCGTTCGGTGTCGGCGCGTAGTGATGGGGGGCCGCGCGTCACTCTCTAGAATTTTTCCGGTCATCGGGATTACCGACTTGGGAATTGTCTAATCGAACGCGTTCAGCCCCTCGGCGCGATCGAATCCCACGCGCCCAGCAGCTGATCGGCGTCCATCACCGCGCCGAAGTACTTGTCGATGTTCACCAGTGCCGCGTCGTGCTCGGCTTGCGTGAAAGCCGCGCAGCAGTCGCCCATGAACGCGATGTGGTAATCGAGCATGTAACCGTGCCGCGCGGTCGATTCCACGCAGACGTTCGTGCTCACACCGGCCATCACCAGGGTCTCGGCCCGCAGTGTGCGCAGCACCGAGTCCAGCCGCGTGTTCACGAACCCGCTGTACCGGTGCTTCAGCACCACCGTTTCCCCCGGCAGCGGCGCCACCTCGAACGGCTCCGCGCCCCACGTCCCCGCCCGGCACACCACGCCCGAACGGCCGCCGGACCGCACGGTCAACGCCGCCGAGTCGGTCGCCTTCTCGTGCGCCGTCTGCACGAACACGACCGGCACATCGTGCGCCCGTGCCCCGGCCAGCAGCGCCTGCAGCCGAGGGACCATCTCCTTGGCCGCGTTCACGTCCTCGCCACGCCGGGCGCACGCGCCGTCGGGGTGGCAGTAGTCGTTCTGCACGTCCACCACCACGACGGCCGCCTTGGCGGGGTTCAGCTGTTCCTCGTCGAATCGCACAGTCGCCACCTCGGTCGAGCCGCATCGGGAGACGCATCGGGACACGCTTCGGGCGACGGGAACCTACCGGCCGGACCACACCGCCACCAGGCCGCTTTCCGCTGGCTGAAAGTCAACCGGCCGTGACCAGCTCAGCCAGCGCTTCCCGCAGCTTCCCCGTCGCCTCGACCGGCCGCCTCGACTCCCGATCCACGAACACGTGCACGAACTGCCCCTCCGCCACCAGCACCTCGGCCGCGGTGTACATCCCGATCTCGTACCGCACGCTCGACCGCCCGAGGTGCGCCACCCGCAGCCCGACCCGCAACGACCCCGGAAACGACACCGAGGCGTGGTACTGGCACCGCGACTCCACGCACAGCCCGATCACCTCGCCGGCTTCGATGTCCAGCCCGCCGCGATCGATCAGCCACGTGTTGATCACCGTGTCCATCACCGAGTAGTGCACCACGTTGTTCACGTGGCCGTAGACGTCGTTGTCCTTCCACCGCAACGGAACCGTCTGCCAGAACGGGTAACTCACCACAGCTGCACCGAAGCCCGCAGGATCCCGGCCAGGTCGGCTTCGGAAGCCTCCCGCGGCGCCGTCGCCAGCAGCCGCTGCTGCTTCAGCGTCCCGGAGACCAACGAGTCCACATCGGACTCCGCATACCCCACCGCGCCGATGCCGGCCGGAATCCCGATCTCCCGCATCAGGTTCACCAGCACCGCCGGCAGGTGGTCCTCGAAGTTCCCGGCCCACTCGAAGTCCGGCGCCAGCAACCGAGCCACCCGCAGGTGCCGCTCCGGCGCGGCGGAGAACGTGAACCGGAACGCCTCCGGCGCCGTCAGCGACACCGCCATCCCGTGCGGCACCATCGCCTCGTCGCCCGGGTAGCCGTCCGGGTGGAACTCCCGCACCTGCCCCGCGATCGGGTACGCGTTCGCGTGCGGGATGTGCACGCCGGCGTTGCCGAACCCCAGCCCCGCGAACGTGGCCGCCAGTGCCATCGCCTCGCGCGCCTCCAGGTCCGAACCGTCGCGCACCGCCCGGGGCAACGCCCACGACAGCAACGACAACGACTTCTCCGCGAACATGTCCGCCAACGGGTTCGACCCGCAGTACGGCACCCGCTGCTCGGGCTTCTTCCGGTCGAACGACGTGTACGGCTTCGCCGTGTAGCTCTCCGCCGCGTGACAAAGAATGTCCATCCCGGACGCGGCCGTCACGCCGGCCGGCTGCGTCACCGTCAGCCGCGGGTCCACGACGGCCAGCGTCGGCCGCAGCCGCAGGTGGCTGATCCCGCTCTTCACCCGCAGTGACAACACATCGAGCACACACACCGTGGTGCTCTCCGACCCGGTCCCCGTCGTGGTCGGCACCGCGACGAGCGGCTTCAGCGGGTTCGACGGCGCCCGCCCGCCGCCCACCGGCGCGTTGACGTAGTCCATCAACGAGCCTTCGTTGGACGTCAGCAGGTTCGCCGCCTTCGCCGTGTCGATGCTCGACCCGCCACCCACGGCCACGAACGCGTCGTACGGTCCGCTCCCGCGCGCGAAGTCCACGGCCTTCTGCATGCTCACGTCCGTCGGCTCCACGTGGACGCCGTCGAAGACCTCCGTCGTGATCCCGTACGACTCGATCCCCGTGGCGATCCGCGCCGGCCACCCCGTCTCGGCGACGGTGGGATCCGTGACCACGAGTACCCGGCGAACGCCGTACTGCGTGAGGTCGTAACCGATCTCGTCGCTGGATCCCGTGCCGTACTTCAAGGCGGGCGCGCCATACGTGAAAACGGTTTCATGCTCGGGGGACGTCAAGGCGTGGTCCTCGCTTCCTGCCAGCGGGCGGTCAAAGCGGACATTCGTCCCATTTCCGCAGTCATTCCTCGAAGATCGCTTGACTACGGTGAACCGTGCCGCCCTAAGCTCTCCTCATTAGATACCAAGTAGGAGCGACCGTCGCCCAGACGGCCGTGCGCATCCTGACCGAGGCCCAGGTCCGCCGGGTGTACGCGGTCGTCGGCGAAGCGTTCCTGGAGCTGCTCGACGCGCTGCAGCGCGAGCGCGAAGTGACACTCATCTCCGCGCGCCACGATTCGGGCGCCGCGTTCATGGCCGAAGCCGAGGGCAAGCTCACCGAGCGCCCCGCCGTGCTGCTCGCCAGCCGCGGCCCGGGCGCCGCGAACCTCGCCATCGGTGTGCAGACGGCCTACCAGGACGAGACCCCGATGGTCGTCCTCCTCGAGACGCCGGCGCTCGACCGCGCGATCACCGGCGAGCTGCCGACGTCCGACCTCACGGCGATGTTCGAGTCCATCGCGAAGTGGTGCGTACGCGCCGAAGACCCCGACGCGGTGCCGGGCCTGCTCGCCGAAGCGCTCACGCGCTGTCGCGAAGGCCGTCCGGGGCCGGTCGTGCTCGGCGTGCCCAGCGACGCGTGGGGAGTGCCGTACGACTCGGCCAAACCGGTGGCCAAGGTGCGCCCGCCGGTCATGGGCACGCTGGGCCGTTCGGCCGAAGCCGTCGCCGGGCTCGTCGACGAGGCTCGCTACCCGGTGGTCATCGTCGGCGGCCGCGCGCGTTCGGCGCGCGACGAGCTGATCGCCGTCGCCGACGAGCTCGCCCTGCCCGTCTACAACGCCTTCCGTCGCCAGGACGCCTTTCCCGAGACGCACGCGCGCTACGCCGGCCACCTCGGCCTCGGCATCCCCGCGCGCCAGCTCGACGCCCTCGAACGCGCCGACCTCGTGCTAGCCCTCGGCACCCAGCTCGACGAGGTGACCACCCAGGGTTACCGCTACCCGACGTCACAGCAGACGCTCGTGCTGGTCGGCACCGGTATCGACGAGCAGCGCCGCCGCGGTCTCACCTTCCGCGTCGACTCCGAGGTCGAGCCGTTCCTGCGTGAGCTGCGCACGATCGCGACCCCGCGCACGCGCCGCGCGTCGGCCGCCAACGCCGCCGTGCACACCTTCATGACCCCGCCCGACACGAGCGGCAACACGCGCGTGCACCCCGTCGACGTGATCCGCGCCCTGCGCAAGCTCGCGCCCGAGGACACGATCGTCACGAGTGACGCGGGTAACTTCGCGCAGTTCATGCACCGCTACTGGTGTTTCACCGCGCCGCGCAGCCAGCTCGGCCCGAGCAACGCGGCCATGGGCTACGCCGTGCCCGCCGCCATCGCGGCCAAGCTCGCCGAACCGCGCCGCGCCGTCGTCGCGATGGTCGGCGACGCCGGCACCCTCATGACGGGCCAGGAGATCGAGACCGCCGTCCGCTACCGCGCGCCCGTGATGGTGGTCGTGTTTCAGAACGGCGTGCACGGGGCATTGGCCATGCACCAGGCCCGCGCGCACGGCCGGCTCTCGGGCGTCACCATCCCGCTCACGGACTTCGCGTCGTGGGCCCGTGGGCTCGGCGCCGCCGGGTACACGGTGGACGATCGCGAAGAACTCGAGGCGATCGTCGCGAGTGCGTTGGTGCGCCAGCGTCCGTGTGTGATCGATGTGAGGACGGACCCGGACGTCGTAACGCCCGACGTCCGCCTGAGCACTTTGCTGAGCGCGGTTCGCCCGCAATCACCCGGGCAGTGATTTTCCTCCGGCACGCAACAGGAAACGCCGGGAAAGTTCAGTGGCCGCAGGGGGGTGGCTCCGGTAGCCTGACGGTGTTCCCAGGGGTTCGCGGGAGAACCGGGATCCGGCAGGCACATGCAGAGTCACATCGGGACGCGCCGCGCACACGGATCAGCTCCGTGGTGCAAGGGTTACCGATTCAGTGGTCTGGTCCGGACGGGAACAGCCGGTTTCTGTCGGTGCCGGGTGACATCATCACGGCATCGCCCGCTGGGAGGCGGGTGGGAACGAGGGGAGTTGCAACATGGCCGACGAAAAGACCACGGTTTCGCGTGGTTCGTCAGCCCGCACCGCCGCGGCGCGCGCCGCTGGGGCGCGCACGGCGACGGAGCAGGTCCGCGAGACCTCGGGTGTCGTGCCGGTGCTGTTCAGCGCCGTCGCGGAGGCCCACGACGTGGCCGTCGTGGTCGGTGACCAGGACGCCGGCTGGCGTTCGCCGTTCGGGGGCGGTCTGCGTCCGGCGAGTGGCGAATAGCTCACCCCGGCCTGGCTCACCCCAGTTCGTGAGGGTGAGCCCGGGTGACTCGGGTTGTCCCTGTGCCACGAGCTGTGCTTTACTTTAGAAGGTCTCGATTTTTGTGAGTCACGCTCGCAGATTTCAGCGGGCGTAGTGTCTCCTCACTCGAGGAAGCAAACCGCCCGGGTTTGACTCGGGATGCTGATGTGGCTTCCCGTTTGGTGTTATGTATGGAGATATTTAATGACTCAGGGCACTGTGAAGTGGTTCAACTCCGAGAAGGGGTTCGGCTTCATCACCCCCGACAACGGTGGCGGCGACGTCTTCGTTCACTACAGCGAGATCCAGGGTAACGGCTTCAAGAGCCTCGAAGAGAACGCTCGCGTGGAGTTCGAGATCGGCCAGGGTCAGAAGGGCCCGCAGGCTACGTCGGTCACCGTCATCTGACCTAGACCTTCGTGAAGGGGCCGCCACCCGCGCTACGGGTGGTGGCCCTTTTTCGTGTTCCAGCGCTGTCGTGTGTCGACGCTGCGTGTTCCAACGCTGTCGTCTGTCATACCGCCGTTCGCTGCGCGGAGCCGTCCCACGATCTGGTTTCCCCTGCCGGATAACGACTTCCGTGCCTCCGGCTCGCCCCGCCGTCACCCGATCGTGTCCGACGTGGACCTCGTAGGCTGCGCGCCATGATCGAGAACGGCTACACCGTCTCCGGGATGTCCTGCGGCCACTGTGCACAGTCGGTCACCGAGGAAATCACCGAACTTCCGGGCGTCGAAAGCGTTGAGGTCGACGTCGAAACCGGCCGCGTCGTCGTGCGCAGCGCCGAAGAGCTCACCGAGGACGCCGTCCGCAGTGCCGTCGAAGAAGCGGGTTACACCTACGAAGGCACCGCGGTACTCGTCTAGCGGATCAGAGCTCGCTGATCAGAGCACGGCGTCCGCGAGCCGCTTGATGTCGTCCACGTCGTCGGTGCCCGGGTTGAAGATCAGCTCGTCCACGCCGAGGTCGGCGAACGACGTCGTGGTCGCCTTCAACATCTCGGGCGTCCCGCACACGCCGGACACGGCGAGCTCGGTGAAGTCACCCGCGCCGGCGTAGTAGTCGCCGACGCTCGCGCGGCCCTTGTCGGGGTCGCCGAGGGCGAAGTAGGCCAGCGCCACCAGGTAGGGCTCGCCGGCGCGGCCGGAGTCCTTCCACGCGGCGCGGGCCTGCTCGAAGTGCCCGGCCACGAACTGCGCCGGAGCCGAGCCGCCGACGTAACCCTGGCCCCACTTGGCCATGCGCGCGAACGACGCCGGCGCCATGCCGCCGAAGAGCATCGGCACCTCGCGGGTTCCGGCCGGCACGCCCGGGTTGTCGCCGCCGCCGACGGGCTGCCCCGTCCACATCGAACGGTACGTCTCGAGGTCGCGGTCGATGCGCGCACCGAGGCCCTTGTTGCCGAGTCCGTCCACGACGAAGTCGTCCGGGCGGACGCCGATCCCGAAGCCGACGGTCAGCCGGCCGCCGGAAACGCCGTCGATAGCGGCGAGTTCCTTCGCCAGCAACGGCGCCGCCACACCGTCGCCAGCAGGACGCCGCTGACGAGCCCGATCGACTTGGTCGCGCCCGCTGCCGCGGCCAGCGCCACCGTGTCCACCACGCCGGGGTAGGCGATCCACCGACGGCGCCCAGCGACGAGAACCCCGCCTCCTCGGCCTGCGCCGCCCACTCGGGGATGACCTGCGGGCGGACGTCACGCACCTGGTTGGGGATTCCGACACCGATCTTCATGCTCACCGCTTTCCGCGTAAGGGATTTACCGGTCGGTCCAACACGATCGACCCGTTCGCCGGGCCTCGTCACCGGATCGGCGCACGTCGTGCCGCACGGTGTGTCTCTTCATCCCCTGCCGCGGGCTGGGTGATTCCTCCGGCCGAAGTACTGGGCCGTCCGGGTGAGCAATCGAGCTGCAACCCTCCGCAACCCTTCCCCTATCCCGCTTCACACGGTCTGCTGAACCGGCACAAGCAGGACAAGGAGATCTGTGGTGGGCCCAGGTGTGGCGGGCATCGTCGCCAACCCGGCGTCGGGGCGGGACATCCGGCGGCTGGTGGCGCAGGCGTCCGTGTTCCCGACGGCCGAGAAGGCCAACATGGTCCAGCGCGTGCTGGCCTCGCTGGCCATCGCGGGTGTGGGGAGAACGCTCGTTTCCACCGACCTCGGTGGCATTTCCGCGGCCGTTCTCCGGCAGCTCGGGCGCCATCCGCTGCCCGGCGTCGAGTTCTGCGACAAAGAACCCCTCACGGGCACGGCGCAGGACACGACCAACGCCGTTCGCCGCATGGTCGAGGCGGGCGCCGGCGTGATCGTCTGCCTCGGTGGCGACGGCACGGCCCGGGTCGCCGCGAAGGCGTGCGGTGAGGTGCCGCTGCTCGCGTTGTCGACCGGCACCAACAACGCCTTCCCGCAGATGCGCGAAGCCACCGTCGCGGGTCTCGCCGCGGGCTTCATCGCGAGCGGCCAGATCGACCCCGACCTGGTCACCCACCGCGTGAGCAAGCTCGAAGTCGTCACCAAGGCGCGGCGCGAGATCGCTCTGGTGGACGTCGCCGTGACCCTGAGTAAGCACGTCGGCGCGAAGGCGCTGTGGGATCCGGCGTCGCTCACCGAGCTCTACTGCACCTTCGCCGAGCCCGACGGCATCGGCCTGTCCAGTATCGCGGGCCAGCTCTGCCCGAGCCCGCGGTCCAGCGCCGACGGCGTCGCCCTCAAGCTCGGACCCGTCGGCAGCACCCCGCACGTGGTCCACGCGCCCATCGCCCCCGGCCTGGTGAAAGCCGTCGGCGTGCGCGGCTGGGGCGTGCTCCAGCAGGGCATGCGAGTGGACCTCGCCGTCGGCGGTGGCGTGATCGCCGTCGACGGAGAACGCGAGCTCGAACTCAAACCAGGGGAGAGCGCGTATGTCGAGCTCCGGTCCGACGGGCCGTGGTGCGTCGACGTCCGCGCGGTGATGGCCGAAGCGGCCAGGCGGGGGCTGTTGCGCACCACGTCCGGGAACGAACCGAAAAAGGAGCGTCGACGATGACGGAAACCTTGCTGGAGGCCTATCGCACCATGCGCACGATCCGCGCGTTCGAGGAACGCGTGCACGAGGAGTTCGCCACCGGCGACATCCCCGGCTTCGTCCATCTCTACGCCGGCGAGGAGGCCTCGGCCGCCGGCGTCTGCCGCCACCTCGACCGCCGCGACACCATCGCCAGCACCCACCGCGGCCACGGCCACTGCATCGCCAAGGGCGTGGACGTGAAGGCCATGATGGCCGAGATCTACGGCCGCACCACGGGATCTTGTCACGGCAAGGGCGGCTCGATGCACATCGCCGACCTGTCGAAGGGCATGCTCGGCGCCAACGGCATCGTCGGCGGCGGCCCGCCCTTGATCTGCGGCACCGCGCTCGCCGCGAAGCAACAGGGGACCGGTGGCGTCGGCGTCGCCTTCTTCGGTGACGGTGCCAGCAACCAGGGCACCACGCTCGAAGCCCTCAACCTCGCGTCCGTCTGGAACCTGCCCGCGCTTTTCGTCGCCGAGAACAACGGCTACGCCGAAGCCACGTCCAGCACCTGGTCCGTGGCCTCGGACAACATCGCCGACCGTGCCGCCGGCTTCGGCATGCCCGGCGTGATCGTCGACGGCTACGACTTCTTCGCCGTCACCGAAGCCGCCGGCGAGGCCATCGACCGCGCCCGCGCCGGCGGCGGCCCCACGCTGCTGGAAGTGAAGTTCACGCGCTACTTCGGCCACTTCGAAGGTGACCAGCAGAGCTACCGCGCCGACGAGGTCGCCCACGCCCGCGAAAACCTCGACTGCCTCAAGCGCTTCCGCACCCGCGTGGTCGAAAGCGAGGAACTCCCCGAGGAAGCCCTCGACAAGGTCGACACCGAAGTCGCGAAACTCGTCGAAGAAGCCGTGGCGGAAGCCAAGGCCGCACCCAAACCCACCCGAGCCGATCTGGAGACCGACGTCTACGTCTCGTACTGAAGGGAGCGCGAGTCATGGCACGCACGATCAGCTACCGCGAAGCGATCAACGAGGCCCTCGCGCAGGAGATGCAGCGCGACGAGTCGGTGATCGTGATGGGCGAGGACAACGCCGGCGGCGCGGGCAGCCCCGGTGACGACGACGCGTGGGGCGGCGTTCTCGGTGTCACCAAAGGACTTTTCCACCAGTTCCCCGGTCGGGTGCTCGACACCCCGATCTCCGAGTCGGCCTTCATCGGCGCGGCCATCGGCGCCGCGACGGCCGGCCAGCGGCCCGTGGCCGAGCTGATGTTCATCGACTTCATGGGCGTCTGCTTCGACCAGATCTTCAACCAGGCAGCCAAGTTCCGCTACATGTTCGGCGGCAACGCGCGCACGCCCGTGGTGATCCGCACGATGTACGGCGCGGGCCTGCGGGCCGCCGCCCAGCATTCCCAGTGCCTGTACCCGATTTTCACGCACATCCCGGGCCTCAAGGTCGTGGTGCCCTCCAGCCCGTACGAGGCCAAGGGCCTGCTCATCCAGTCCATTCGCGACGACGACCCCGTGATTTTCTGCGAGCACAAGGCCCTCTACGACACCACCGGCGAAGTCCCCGAAGACAGCTACACCATTCCGTTCGGTGAAGCCAACGTCGTGCGCGACGGCGACGACGTCACCATCGTCGCCATCGGCCGCATGGTCGGCGTCGCCGAGGAAGCCGCGCACGAGCTGTTCGAAAGCGGCATCGAGGCCGAGGTGATCGACCCGCGCACGACCAGTCCCCTCGACACCGAGACGATCCTCGAAAGCGTCGAGAACACCGGCCGGCTCGTGATCGTCGACGAGGCTTCCCCGCGCTGCAACCTGGCCACGGACATCTCCGCGCTCGTCGCGCGCGAAGGGTTCGCGTCGCTGCGGGCGCCGATCGAGATGGTCACCCCGCCGCACACGCCCGTGCCCTTCGCCGACGCGCTCGAAGACCTCTACATCCCCGGCCCCCAGCAGGTGGTCAACGCGGCGAAAGCCGTGGTCGGCTGGACCCGCTGATGGCCGACATCCAGCGCGTCACCATGCCCAAGTGGGGCCTGTCGATGAAGACCGGCCGCATCACCGACTGGCTCGCCACCGAAGGCGACGACATCACCGAGGGTGATGACCTCGTCGACATCGACACCGACAAGATCACCGGCACGCTGGAGTCCCCGGGCTCCGGCGTGCTGCGCCGGGTGATCGCGCCGACGGGGGAGGACGTGCCCGTCGGCGCCACGATCGCCCTGGTTGCGCCGGCCTCCGTCGCCGACGCCGAGGTCGACGAAGCCGCCGAAGCCGCGTTGCGGGAGCTGGCCGAAGGCGTGGTCGAGGAGGCGGCGGGACCGGTCACCGGCACCGTCGAGGTCGACGGCCGCAAGCTCAGCTACGCCACGCTCGGTGAGCCGAGTGGCTCAGACAGTGAGGTTGTCGTCCTCGTCCACGGCTACGGCGGCGACAAGAACTCCTGGCTCTTCGTCCAGGAGCCGCTCGCCGACGGCCGCACCGTCCACGCCCTCGACCTGCCCGGTCACGGCGAGTCCACCAAGGACGTCGGCGACGGCTCGCTCACCACCCTCGCCAACGCCGTCCTCGGATTCTTGGAAACACTCAACGTCACCAAGGCGCACCTCGTCGGCCACTCGCTCGGCGGCGCCGTCGTGGTGGCCGCCGCCGCGGCGCAACCCGCGAAGGTCTCTTCGCTCACGCTGGTGGCCCCGGCCGGCTTCGGCGACCGCATCAACACCGGTTACCTGCGCGGCTTCGCCACCGCCACGTCGAGGCGGGATCTGAAACCGCACTTGGGTGCTCTTTTCGCCGACCCGGACCTGGTCACGCGCCGCCTCGCCGACGACCTCCTGAAGTACAAACGCCTCGACGGCGTCGATCGCGTCCTGGCGAAACTCCTCGCCACCCTGCTCGAAGACGACGACACCCCGGCCCTCCACGTCGCCCCGCTCCTGGCTCAGTACGAAGGCCCGGTCACCGTGGTCTGGGGCAGCGAAGACGCCGTGCTCCCGGCGGAAAACGCCGCCGGCCTCACGAACGTCCACCGCGTCGAAAACGCGGGCCACCTGGTCCACCTGGAGAAACCGTCGGCCGTGGTCGAAGCCGTAGTCGAGGTCGCGGGCGAGGCGGCTGCCGGGGCGACGGAGGCATCGCCACGGCCTTGATCGACCGTCGACTGACTCCGTTACGGCCTTGATCGACTCTGTCAGTGAAGTCACCGCCCCTTCCGATCACGGCCCGACCACCGGCACACTGGCGCCGGGAGCCGGGTGAGAAGCACCCCAATGTGGCGTTGGGTGCGTTGAGCGCACCGAATGTGGCGTTCGGTGCGTTGAGCGCAACGAACGCCACATTGGGGGAGTCGGGCGAGGAGCGGTGGTTGGGCCAGCAGCACCTCGAGGCAGCGTTGCCGGTCGGGGTCGACCCCCGACGGCACGCGCGCGCCCTCGCCCGCGTCCACGAAGCCGCCATCGCCGGTGAAGCGCTGCCCAGTGCGCCGCGCTCGGTGATCAGCGAGTCGTGGTCCCGGGTACAGCAGCTCGGCATCGACCCGGACCGTGGTGCGTCCTCGCCCATTCTTGACGCGGCCGAGCTCGAAGAACGTCGTCGCGAAAGCGCTCTGGCCCCGCTGCTGCCGTTGCTGCGGGGCGGTCTGCTCAGCCTCGCCGAGCAGGCCGCGCACATCATGGTGATCGTCGACGCCGCCGGCCACGTCCTCTGGCGCGACGGTTCCGTCCCCGTCCGCCGCCGCGCCGACCGGCTCGGGTTCGTGGAGGGTGTCGATTGGCAGGAGGAAGCCGTCGGCACCAACGCCATCGGCACGGCGCTCGTCGCTCGACAGCCGGTGCAGGTCTACTCCGCCGAGCACTACGTCCGCGCCCAGCACGACTGGACCTGTGCCGCCGCCCCGCTGCACGATCCCCGCGACGGCCGGCTCCTCGGCGTCGTCGACCTCTCCGGCCCCGCTTCGACGGTCCACGCCACCACCCTCGCCCTCGTCGACGCCGTCGGACGCCTCGCCGAGTCCCAGCTGCGCACCGCGCACCTGACCGACCTCGAACGCCTGCGCGGCATGGCGGTTCCCTTGCTGGCCAAGGTTTCCGGCCGCGCGCTGGTCACCGATCCACACGGCTGGATCGCCGCCGCCGCCGGACTCGCGCCCGCCGACCGCCTGCCGCTGCCCACGTCCGTGGGGCCCGGCCCGCTGTGGCTACCCGCCCACGGCTACTGCGTGGTCGAACCACTGCCCGGCGGCTGGCTCATTCGCCTGGCCGACTCCGGTTTTGACTCCGGAGCCGCTCCACCGACCCGGGTTTCCCTGGACCTGCGTGTGCCGGGCGAACCGATGCTCACGGTCTACGGCGCCGCGAGCGAATGGACCCACCGCGTCTCCCCGCGGCACGCCCAGCTCCTGTACGCCCTCGCGGCGCACCGAAACGGCTGCAGCGCTTCACAGTTGTCCTCGGTGTTGTTCGGCGACGCGACGCGCACGGTCACCGTCCGCGCCGAGGTTTCGCGGCTGCGGCGGGTCGTCGGCGGGATCATCGTCGGGCGGCCGTACCGGTTCGCCGACAACCTCGAAGTCGTCGTGCACGGATCTTCCATCGCGGGCTGATTTGGTGCGCGAAGCAGTGGCACGCGCGGGTTGCCCCGCGTACGCGCAACCACCATTGGTGTGAGTGATCTTTCTTGCCCGCGTGGCAAGCGGCGATGGTGTGCACTATGACCAAGCGAACATCGGTGCGGCAGCGCCGGGTCTCCGCGGAGCTGCGGACGCTGCGCATGGCGGCGGGCATGACATGCAAAGAGGTTTCCGACGGCCTCGGCTTCTCGGAGAGCAAGATCAGCCGCATGGAGACGGGCGACCGCGGCCTGTACGCGGACGACGTCTCCGCCATCCTCGGCTTCCTCCATGCGCCGACGGAGAAACGCCAAGAGCTGCTCAAGTTGCTGCGCGAAGGCGAGGAGCGCAACTGGCACGAGATCCATGGCAAGTTGCCGCCCACCTGGAAGGAGCTGATCCGCTTCGAGGAGTCAGCCGCCGCGATCAAGAACTATGAGCCACTGGTGATGCCGGGTCTCGCGCAGACGCCTGAGTACGCGCGCGCACTGATGCACGGAATCGACAACCAGCTGACCGAACCTGAAGTCGAGAAGCTGGTGGCAGCGCGCTTAAACCGGCAGGTGGTGCTCAGCCGCCACGACGGTCCTGCCGTCCACCTCTTGATCGAAGAGAGTGTTCTGCATCGCACTGTCGGCGATCTCGATGTCATGCGAGCGCAGCTTCAAAACCTGCAGCTCATGATGAACCGTTCGAGAGTGACGATTCGGGTGGTGCCATCGGCTGCCGGGACACATCCCGGTCTGGAGGGTCCGCTCGCGCTCTTGGAGTTCATCGATGAACCATCGCTTGCATATGCGGAAACCCATGGCGCCAGCAACTTTCTCGAGGACGAAGAGCCAGTCGCTCGGGTGAAACGCGCGTGGAAGGGGCTAATTGCCGTTGCTCTGGCACCGCAGGACTCCGCTAGGCTGATTGCCAGAGTCATCGGCAATCTCAACTCGTCCGGGGAGCCTGAACCATGATCGCAGTCGACTCCGTCCAGGTCACTTGGCAGAAGAGTTCTTACAGCACCACGCAGTCCAACTGCGTGGAGGTTGGGGCCTGGCACAAGAGCTCGCACAGCACCTCCGAGTCGAACTGCGTTGAGGTCGGCGCGTGGAACAAGAGTTCCTACAGCACCACTCAGGCCAACTGCGTCGAGGTGACTGCCACCCCAGCCATCGAGATCGGCGTGCGTGACACGAAGGACCGTGGTGCGGGTCACCTCACCGTTTCGGCTCAAGCCTGGACCGCCTTCCTCACCGCTGCCAGCACTGCCGTCGCAGGCTGATCGAGATCACGTGCTGGTGACACCTTCCGGGTGAGGTTCGCCCGGCTCTCCGCGACCGGCTACCTTCTGCGGGTGGCGTACGGGGAGGATCGGGGATGACCAGCACGGTGACGCGGCCGGAGACGTCTGCGGGCACTGGCGGTACGGGTGCTTCCGCGCCCTCGCCTGAGGAACCGGAAGGCCGCAGCGGCATCGCGGGCTTGCTGGAGCTGCCGGGCCAGGCGGTGCGCGCGGTCGTGAGATCGGCGGCGACCACGCCGGGCCGGCTTTCGGTGATCGCGGTGGGGTTGGTGTTGCTGTCGCTGGTGGCGGGGCTCGTGGGCACGCTGTCGGCGCAGAACAAGGACGACACCATCGGCGGGCTGATCAGCTACCGCGAACCGCTCGCGTCGGCGGCGCAGCAGGTGTTCCGCTCGCTGTCCGACGCGGACGCGACGGCGGCGACCACGTTCCTGTCGGTGGGCACCGAGCCGCCGGAGCTTCGCAAGAAGTACGAGCAGGACATCGCGGAGGCCGGCTCCGCGCTGGCGAAGGCCGCGTCGGACACCGCCGATGTGGGTGACGCCGCTCACCAGGTGGACATCCTGAACCAGAAGATCCCCGTGTACACCGGGATCGTCGAGACGGCTCGCGCGAACAACCGTCAGGGCTTCCCTTCGGGTGCTTCGTACCTTCGCGAGGCTTCGCAGCTGATGCGGACGACGATCCTGCCCGCGGCCGAAGCGCTGTACCAGGCGGACACCGACAAGCTTTCCGCCGAGCAGGACGACAGCACCGGGTTCCCGTGGGCGGCCGTCGCGCTGTTGCTCGCGCTGGTGGCCGCGTTGGTCGTCACGCAGGTGTACCTCACGCGCAAGACCAACCGCGTGGTCAACATCGGCCTGCTGGTGGCGACGGCGTGCATCGTGCTGTCGATGCTGTGGGGCGCGGTGGCGCTCGTCGTGCAGGGCAGCCTGGTCGGCGCGGGCAAGACCGACGGCAGCTCACAGGTCGACGTGCTCGCCCGCGCGCGCATCGCCGCCCTGCAGGCCCGCGCCGACGAGACGTTGACCCTCGTCGCCCGCGGCGACGGCGCCACCTACGAGCAGCAGTTCATCAAGCTCGCCGAGCGGCTCGTCGGCGCCGACGGCCAAGGCGGACTGCTCGGCCAGGCCCGTGATCTCGCCGCCGGCACGCCCGGCCAGCAGAAGATCGAGGCCGCCGAACAAGCCGCGCGCGAGTGGTCGCTGGCCCACCTGGAGGTCCGCAAGCTCGACGACTCCGGTCAGTACCAGCAGGCCGTCGACTTCGCGACGTCCGTCAGCCAGGGCAGCGCCGCGGCCGCCTTCGCCCGCCTCGACGCGAATCTCCAGGACGCCATCGACGTCTGCCGCCAGGAGTTCCTGGACGACACCCAGGCCGGCGAAAACGCCCTGACGGCGTTGGCCCCCGGCGTGGGCGCCCTCGCGGTCCTCGCGGCGGGCGGTGTCACCGTCGGCGTCCGCGAACGTCTGCGGGAGTACCGGTGACCCCGGCTGGTGGCGTGAGATCGACGGCAGCGGGCACCGTCACCTGCGGACGGCGGAGATTGAGGGAGTACCGGTGATTCGGTCGCGTCACGTGTTCCGGGCGGCCGCATTGGCGTTGGTCGCGGTATTGGCCTCCGCGTGCGGCTCGGCGATTCAGCCGATCGACCTGCCCCCGGTGAGTGACGCGGCCTGGCCGATGCCCGCGGACGTCGGCGGCCCCGACGCTTCCGCCGGCGGCTCGTCCGACAACAGCTGCGACCCCACGGCCAGCCTCTCGCCGGCCGGCGCTTCCACCTCGTCCTCCTCGGTGGCGAAGATCAAGGCCCGCGGCAAGCTCATCGCGGGTGTCGACCAGACCACGTACCTGTTCGGCTTCCGGAACCCCAAGACGGGCAACCTCGAGGGCTTCGACATCGACGTGGTCAACGAGATCGCCGCCGCGATCTTCGGCTCCGCCGAGGGCCACGTGCAGTTCCGGGCGATCGCTTCGTCGCAGCGCGAGCAGGTGCTGAAGGATCACCAGGTCGACATCGTCGTGCGGACGTATTCGATCACGTGCGCGCGCCTGAAGGACGTGGCTTTCTCGTCGGTGTACTACGTCGCCGGCCAGAAGATCCTCGTCCCCAAGGCCTCCAACGCCGAATCCCTGTCCGACCTCAAGGGCAAGCGCGTCTGCGCCACCAAACAGTCCACGTCCCTGGCCAAAATCGCCACCGACCCGGCCCACCCCACCGCCGTCTCGGTCGACAACTGGTCCGACTGCCTGATCATGCTCCAGCAGCACCAGGTCGACGCCGTCTCCACGGACGACACCATCCTCGCGGGCATGGCCGCCCAAGACCCCACCGTGAAGGTCGCCGGCGCCCCCATGACCACCGAGAACTACGGCATCGGCATCCCCAAGGACCAACCGGACCTCGT
Organism: Amycolatopsis sp. 2-15; assembly: GCF_030285625.1. NCBI lineage: Bacteria > Bacillati > Actinomycetota > Actinomycetes > Pseudonocardiales > Pseudonocardiaceae > Amycolatopsis > Amycolatopsis carbonis. The sequence goes on along the minus strand of NZ_CP127294.1, from coordinate 1,145,212 downwards.
CCGCTACGTCAACTCGGTCCTCGAAACCAACCGCAACAACGGCACGTGGGCCGGCAGTTACCAGAAATGGGTGGGTGCCCGCCTGGGCCCGGCCACGCCGCCGCAGCCCAAGTACAAGTAGGCCGAGTACAAGTAGTTCCGTAGTCCGATCGAGTGGCCCTTGCGTGATCAGCGGCTTCCTGAGGCGTCCGGACCCCCGCGCCGTGGTGCCCGACTAGGATCAATGCGGGACATTTTCCGCGGGGATCTCGGGAGGTAGTTGTGTCGGAGGAGCCGCGCCGTCCTCGGCACGCCGCGCCGGACGAGAACGCGGGCGCCGAGACGCCCTCGTGGACTCCGCCGCCGCCGGTGCGTTGGGACACGCCGGAGCCGTCGGTGTCCGGCCGCCTCGACCCGGCCGCTCGGCCGGACCCCGAGTCGCCGACCGTGATCAACACCCCGGTCTACCGCCAGACCCCCGCGCAGGGTGCGCAGCACCCGCAGTACCCGGGCCAGCCGTACCAAGGTGGTCCGGGCCAGCCCGGTCCAGTCCAGCAGGGTCCAGGCCAGCCCCCGGGCGCTGCCGGCCAGCAGGGTCCAGGCCAACAGGGCCAACCCGGCTACCCCCAGCCTCCGTACGGCCAGCAGCCCCCTTCACAAAGCCAGCCCTACCCGCCGCACCCGCAATCCCCGCAGTCCCAATCCCGCGCCTACCCGCAGACGCCCGGCTACCCACCCCCGTCCCACACGGGCCAGCAACGCCACCCCGCCCGCCCCGGCACCCAGGGCCAGCCCTACCCCGGCTCCCAGTACGCGCCCGGCCGCCCGGCCCCCGAGCAGCCCAACCGCGTCGCCGAGCCCGGCTCCAACGCGGGCACCCCTTCGCAGCCGGGCCGCCCGGCCGACCCAGGTGCGAACCCGGGCACTTCGTCTCAGCCCAACCGCGTCGGCGACCCGGCCGCAACCGGCGCCCAAAACCCAAGCACCTCCGCGCAGTCCGGCCGCCCCGCCGAACTTGGCGCCCAAAACCCGGGCACCGCTTCGCAGTCCGGCCGCACCCCCGACTCCGCGATCCCCTGGAAGCAAGCCCAGCCAGGAACCCGCGCCCCCGAAGGCTCCGCGCAGCAGCCGTCCGACTCCGGAGCCCGTAGCAGCGAAGCCACCGACCCGGGACAGAGCAGCCGCCAGCCTTCCGAGCAGGCCAACCGCGTAGCCGAGCCGAACGCAGCCGACCCAATCCAGCACCAAGACCCGGCCCAGAACCAAGACCCGGCCCGCGCCGAAAACGCCGAAGCCAAGCCAGAAGACCCCACCCGCCCCCCGGGCGACCTGGCTCCGGTCATCCTCCCGCAGTCGCAGCAGCCCGTCGCCCCCGTCGACCCGGCCGCGCCGATGCCCACCAGTGTTCTGGCCAACCCGAGCCCCGGTACGCAGAGCATCATGCCGCCGTCGCCGCGTCTGCAGCCGCAGGAGTCGCTGCCGGATCCGGGCACGGACAGCGTCGTCGCCGCGAGCCGCAGCGAAGGCCACGGCACGGGCACCCGCAGCGAAGGGACCGGCAGTGGTTCCCAGGGCAGCGGTACCGGCTCGTTCCCCGGCACTTCGCGCCGCACCGGCTCCCGCACCTCCAGCCGGCGTTCCCGCCGCGGCCGTCTCGGCGCCGGCCTCATCGACGTTCCGCCCGTGCCGTACCGCGACCCCGCGACGGCCGTGCTGGCGAACCCCGTCGTCTCCGAAGAAAAGCGCTTCTGCGGCAACTGCGGAGCGAAAGTCGGCCGAGCCAAGGACGGCAAGCCCGCCAACCCCGAAGGCAAGTGCGACAACTGCGGCACGCCCTTCTCGTTCCTGCCGAAGCTGCAGCCCCACGAGCTCGTCGGCGGCCAGTACGAAGTGCTCGGCGCCCTCGCGTACGGCGGCCTCGGCTGGATCTACCTCGCGCAGGACCACAACGTCTCCGACCGCTGGGTCGTGCTCAAGGGCTTGATCGACACGGGCGACGCGACCGCCATGGCCGCCGCCGCCAACGAGATGCGGTTCCTCGCCGAGGTCGAGCACCCGAACATCGTCAAGATCCACAACTTCGTGCAGCACCCGGACGCGCAGACCGGCACGTCCGTCGGCTACATCGTGATGGAGTACGTCGGCGGCCAGTCGCTGCGCCAGCTCGCCCTGCAGCACCACCGGGAGAGCAAGCGGCCGGAGCCGTTGCCGATCGGGCAGGTCATCGCGTACGGCCTCGAGATCCTCCCCGCCCTCGGCTACCTCCACGGCCAGGGCCTGCTCTACTGCGACCTCAAGCCCGACAACGTCATCCAGACCCACGAGCAGCTCAAGCTGATCGACCTGGGTGCCGTCCGGCGCGTCGACGACTACGAGAGCCCGCTGTTCTTCACCACCGGCTACAGCGCGCCCGAGCTGGCGACGCAGGGTGCGTCGATTTCGAGTGACCTCTACACCGTCGGCCGCACGCTCGCCGTGCTGAGCTTCGAGTTCCAGGGCTACACCACGAAGTTCAAGTCGTCGCTGCCCGGCCCCGACGCCGTGCCGCTGTTCGCGCTTTTCGGTTCGTACTATCGCTTCCTCAAGCGCGCGACGCACGTCGACCCCGACCGCCGCTTCCTCGCCGCCGAGGACATGGCCGACCAGCTCACGGGTGTGCTGCGCGAGATCATGGCGCTCGGCACGGGCAAACCGCGCCAGGCCGCGTCGACGGTCTTCGGGCCGGAGAGCCGGACGTTCGGCGTGCACCTCGTCGTCCCCGAAGCCGGCACGACCGTGCCCCTGCCCGAACCCGCCGAGGTCGTCGCCGGCCTGCCGATCCCGCAGGTCGACACGGACGACCCCGCGGCCGGTGTCCTCGCGACCACCACCGCCCTCGATCCGCGCGAAGCCATCGAAGCCCTCGCCGGCGCGCCGCGCGAGTCCATCGAGGTCCGCCTGCGCATCGTCCGCGCACGCATCGAGCTCGGCGAGTTCGCGGAAGCCCAGCGGCAGCTCCAGGCGGCCCAGTATTTGGCCATCCGCAACGGTTTCCCGCACGACTGGCGCATCGACTGGTACCGCGGCCTCATCGAGCTGGCCGGTGCCCGCCCGCGCGTCGCGCACGTCGCCTTCGAAGCCGTCTACGACGACCTCCCCGGCGAAATCGCCCCGAAGCTGGCTTTGGCGGTGAGCGCCGAGGGGGTCGGCGACTACTTCGGCGCCGCGCGCTACTACGAACTGGTCTGGCGCACCGACCGCACCTACGTGAGCGCCGCCTTCGGCCTCGCCCGCGTGTACCTGGCCCAGGGCGCCCGGGCCGGCGCCGTCGAGGTCTTGGAGATGGTCCCCGCCACCTCCACGCACTACATCGACGCCCAGGTCGCCGCCATCAAGATCAAAACCCAGTCCGGCGCCGCCTCCGAGCAGTCGCGGATCTCCGAACAGGACCTCCTCGACGCCTCCGGGCGCCTCGAACGCCTCAACCTCGACGTCGAACGCCGAACCCGCCTGTCTGCCGAAGTCCTCGAAGCCGCGTACGACTGGCTTCGCACGCCCTCCGCGCCGTCCCCGGCCGAGACCTCGAAGGTCCTCGGGTACGCGCTGGAGGAGCGGGATGTGCGGTTCGGGCTGGAGCGGTGTTACCGCACGTTGGCGCGGTTGGCGGGGAGCACGGAGGACCGGGTCGCGCTGGTGGACCGAGCCAACTCGATCCGGCCGCGGACGTTCACGTAGGCCTTCCGCGGACTCGTGAGTGCGGACCTGCGTCCGCACTCACGAGTCCTGCTCACAGACTGCGAGCGTTGATGTCCCCGTACTCCGTCGTCGCCTCGATGGTCAGCTCGGCCACGCCGGAGTTCTGCAGCGAGTTCCGCACCCGTCCGTACGACGTTCCCGCGTCCAGCGAAGCCGAGACGCCCGCAGCGGCGCCCACCGAGACGTCCCCCGCCGACGTGCGCAGCACAACCGACCCGCGCACGGCCTCCGCGATGTCGATGTTTCCCTTGCCCGTCGTGATCGAAGCCGGGCCGTTGAGCCGGCCGACGGAGACGTCACCGGCCTGAGTGGACAGTCGCAGGCCGGCCGCCTCGTCGACCTTGATCGCCCCGTGTGCGCCCTCGAACGAAACTTCGCCGAGGCGGCCCACGCCGCGGAACTCGGCGGCGGCGGCCGAAGCCGAGACGCGCGAGTCGGCGGGCAGCTGCACGGTCACCTCGATCGAGCCCGACGCGCCGAGCATCTGGTTCTTCGCCGTGGCTTCGATGCGCAGCACGCCGTCGGCGAAGGAGACGGTGGTCTGCTCCGCGACCTTCACGTCGCGGGCCTTCGAAGCGTCGACCGGCCGGATCTCGACGGCGGTGTCGGCGCGGTCCGCGGCGATGAACTGAACGCGCCCCGCCGGGATGGCGACGAAGGCGGAGATCGGGGCGGTGGTGGTGAACTTCTGCATCTGGATCAGCTCCTGTGCTTGTTGTTTCTAATATGAGAAACGCTACGTTGCGTTCAATAATCAGGCAACAACATCGTTGCACGCCAACCGCATAAGACCAGGTAAATGGCGCACAATCATTGCAATGGAGCAAAATCTAACGCAACACTACCGTTGCAATGAACTGAAACAAAACGCTACGCTGAAGCCCCGGCAGGCAACCCGAGGGAGAACCAGATGCCCGGCGGCCGCCTCACCCGTCAAGAGCGCCAGCAGATCGCCCTGGGCCTCGCCGACAGCCTCGCCTACGCGGAGATCGCCCGCCGCCTCGACCGCCCCACGTCGACGATCACCCGCGAGGTCATGCGCAACGGCGGCCCCACCTCCTACCGCGCCGACCTGGCCCACCACGCCACGGAGCACCGCACCCGCCGCCGAAAGCAAGCACCGGCACCCCCGCGCACAGCGGCCCCGCAACCCCACGGCCGCGACGCCGAAGCGGTCCGCGAGTACGAGGAGACGTTCACCGTCCTCCTCATGCAATCCGGCCTCCCCCGGATGGCCGCCCGCGTCCTGACCTGCCTCTACATCAGCGACGACGGCAGCGTCACCGCCACCGAGCTCGTCCGCCACCTGCAGGTCAGCCCCGCGTCCGTCTCCAAGGCCGTCTCACTCCTCGACGGCCTGGGCCTGCTCAGCCGAGAACGCGACGAGCGTCGCCGCGAGCGCTACGTCGCCGACAACGACGTCTGGTACCAGTCCGTCCTGGCCAGCGCGCGCGCCAACGCCCAGCTCGCCGAGACCGCGCGCCAGGGCGTCGCGATCCTCGGCCGCGACACGCCCGCCGCCGCGCGCCTGGAGAACATCGCCCGGTTCGTCGATTTCGTCGGCGAGAGCATCGCCCGCGCCGCGGAGCAGGCCCGCGAAATCCTGTCCGCGAAACCGCCCGAGTAAGCGGGCTTCAGGTCGTGACCGGCGCTCCGTCGCGCTGCCGCGGCTCGGGCAGCACCGTCCGTCCGGCGATGGCGCTGACGCGTTCGAGAAAGTCCGGCGCCGGCAACGTGTCCGGGTGGCGGCGCGTGTGCGAGACGTCCTTGAACGCCGCCGCCACCCGCTGTCGACGAGGATGGCCGCGTGGATCCGCTGCCTGAGCTCACGTCGGTGGGCACTTCGCGGCCATGGAGCGCGTCGAGCCGGGCGGCGTCGCCCCCGGCGGAGGTCGTCCAGGCCGCGTCGACGACGAGTTCCTGGAGCCGGAAGAACGGCGTGGCCGGCCGGTTCAGGTCGGGCTCGCCGCGCAGGTAGGCCAAGACGCAGGACGCGTGCAGGGCCGCGGAGCTCATGCCCGCCGCCCGTACCCCGGGTTGAGCGACCCGACGGAGTCACCGGCGCTGATCAGCCGAGCGGGGTAGTGCGCGAGATCAGCGAAGCGTACCCAGCACGCGACTCACCGGCGCCAGGACCGCGCCCCGCGGCCCTATTCTGCCAGCGGCGCCTTGTCGGCAAGTGAACTTTCCATGCCCTCGGTGACCGCGCGCACCCGCGCGACGAACGCCGGATCCGCGAGCACGCCCGGGTGCCGCAGCATGAACGCGACCTCGTTGAACTCGGTGGCGATGTCGCCGTCGACCAGGGCCGCCGCCACGATCTGCTGGCCGGCCTGGCGCTGCTCCAGTACGTCCTCGGGCACTTCACGGCCGTTGGTCGCGTCGAGCCGGGCCTGGTCACCGGAGGCCGAGACGGCCCACACGGCGTCGACGACGACTTCCTGCAGCCGGAAGAACTCCTCGGCCGGGGTGGCCTGATCGGGCTCGCCGCGCAGATACGCGGACAGGCACGACGCGTGCAGCGCCGCCGAGCTGATGCCCTGGCCGTAGATCGGGTTGAACGACGCCACCGCGTCGCCCACGCTCACCAGCCGAGCCGGGAAGCTCCGGAGCCCGGTGAACCGCCGGCGCCGGCTCTCGGCCTGGCGATATGTCTCGATGTCCCGGGCCGCGGCGCCGCTCGTCGCTTCTTGGAAGAGCGGGAACAGCGGCGCCACGACGGCGCGCAGCTCGTCCACCGTCCGGGCAGGGCGGTCTTCGTCGAAACCGATCACCGTGACGATCCACTGGTCGTCCTCGATCGCGTTGGTCACCGCGAGCCCGAGGCCACCCTCGGCCTGCCCCGGCGAGTGCATCGACACGACACCCTTCTGCGGCAGCTCGTCGGTCGGTTTGGCGCGCTCGAACACCGCGCTCGCGTAGGTCAGGGGAGTGGCCAGCCGTTCCAGGATCGGCTGGTCGAACTCCGCCCGGCCGAGCCAGTCGGGCACGCGGCTCGCCCAGCCCATGGCGTCCACGACCAGGTCGGCCGACCGGACCTGATCGGCACCGTCGGCGGTGTAGCGGACGCCGGTGACGGCGCCGTCGCCGAACTCGAGGCCGGTCACCTGCCCACGGACGACGGTGACGTTCGGCAGCGCGGTCACGCGGTTGCGGATCCGGGTCTCGATGAGCGGCCGACCGGCCAGGATCGACCGGATCTGGTCGTCGCTCGACGCCTGGCGGTGGCCGTCGTAGAGGATGGCGTATTCGTGCAGCAACGTCACGGTCGCGCCGGCTTCCACCATCTCCTCGCTGAAGCCCGGCAGCCACCGGTCGAGCCACGCCACGCCCGCCGCCACCAGGGTGTGCACCTGGGCCCCTTGGGGAACGGCGTGGCGGATCACGGGATCCGCGGGCAGCTCGTCGCGTTCGATGATGACGACTCGCTCGGCGTGGTCGGCCAGCACCCGCGCGGCCAGGAGCCCGGCGATGCTTCCGCCGAGCACACAGGCGGTTTCGACCACGTCCCGCCTTTCGGCCGGCGGCTCGGCGTAAACGAGCCGGTCGAAGACGTCGATCACTGATTCGGGCATGAGAGAGTTCCCCCTTTGGTGGTGCTCGCATCCTGTCCGTAACCAGCCGGGCGAAGGACGTGCGAGCGGGCCGACTTCAAGGGGACTTTCGTGCTGTCCCAAGCACTTTGATCTTTGGTCAGGGGTTGATTTCCCACTCCTGACCGTCCTGCGCGCGCCGCTGCTTCTCGCGCGCGTCGGCCAGCTTCTGCAACGCTTCCGAGTCACCGTGTGTCGTGAAGTGCTCGAACCCGACCGCCACGAACAGGGCACGCGCCGTCACCGCGACCGGCCCGTCGGGTGCGTCGAGGTGCCCGTCGGCGGAGACGTAGATCTTGCGCCCGGCCGTGCCGTCCAGCCGGGTCTCGATGTGCAGCGTCGAGCCCACGGGCACGGGCCGGCGGAAGTCCGTCTCGAGTTTGCCGGTCACGGCCGGGCGCCGCAGCAGGTTGCCGACCGCGCTGCCGAGGGCCTCGTCGAACGCGCACGCCAGCAGCCCGCCGTGCGCGAGCCCGGGCGCGCCCTGGTGGGCGGGCGTGACGGTGAACTTCGAGAGCACCGTGTGCCCCTCGCCGACGATCGAACGCAGGCGCAGGCCCGCGTCCACCTCGTCGCCGCAGCCGAAACACTCGTCGAAATGCACGCCGAGCTCGGTGCCGGGGGAGGGGGCCTTCGGGTGCACGGCGGGTGGCTCCACGGACACCGGCGGCCACGGTCCAGAAACACGACTCATGCGCTGACGTTAACCCGCGAGTAGCCGTTCGCGGTACGCGGCCTGACCTGCGGCGCGCGTTTTCTTGAGCGCACAGTAGTCGGAAAATTCCGTACGGTAGAACTTTCCCGTCTCACGCTGCCGATTAATCCCAGCCGGACAACACTCGGGAAATGAGCTGTATCGGAGCTACTGGGTCGCGTACGAGGAGGTCGTCGCGGGGATGAGCGAGTCAACGGCGGAAAAACCGGACGTGGACCAGAGAACCGTCAAACGGGCAGTCCTCGCGTCGGCGATGGGTAACGCCACCGAGTGGTACGACTACGGCGTCTTCACCTCAGGCGCCATCGCCACGAGCATCGGCACGGTCTTCTTTCCCGGCGAGGGCAACGCGGTGCTGAAGTCGCTCGCGCTGGTGGCCGTCGGGTTCATCGTGCGGCCGTTCGGCGGGGCGTTCTTCGGCCCGCTGGGCGACAAGCTGGGGCGGCAGAAGGTTCTCGCGATCACCATTCTGCTGATGTCGGGCTGTACGTTCCTGGTCGGCGTGCTGCCGACGTACGCGGGCCCGTACAGCATGGGCATCGCGGCACCGATCGCGATCTTGTTACTGCGCTTGATCCAGGGCTTCTCCACGGGCGGTGAGTACGGCGGCGCGGCGACGTTCATCGCCGAATACGCGCCGACGAAACGCCGTGGATTCTTCGGATCGTTCCTGGAACTGGGGACTTTGAGCGGCTACGTGCTGGGCAACGTCGTCGTGCTCGCGGTCACGCTTTCCCTGCCGGCCGACCAGGTCGAGGCCTGGGCGTGGCGGATCCCGTTCTTCGTCGCGCTGCCGCTGGGCCTCATCGGTCTGTACCTGCGCTCGAAGCTCGAGGACACGCCGGAGTTCAAGCGGCTCGAGGCTTCCGGCAACAAGCCGAAGAAGGCGCCGCTGAAGGAGACCTTCACCCGCAACTGGCGGATGATCCTGAACCTCATCGGCATCGTTCTGCTGCTGAACATCGCGGACTACATGCTGCTGACGACCATGCCGACGTACTTCACGGATACGTTGAAGATCAACAACAACACGTCCACGTTGATCATCATCGGCGTGGAGCTCGTGCAGGCCGCGATCATCCTGCCGCTGGGCGCTTTGTCCGACCGCATCGGGCGAAAACCGTTGCTGATCACCGCCGCGATCGGGTTCCTGGTGCTGAGCTGGCCGAGCATCAAGCTCATGCAGTCGGGCAGCATCCTGTGGCTGGTCGTCGGGTTCGCCATCGTGGCGTTCCTGCTGGTGCTGATGCTGGCCGTGATCGGCTCGACGTTCCCGGCGATGTTCCCGACCCGCGTGCGCTACGGCTCGTTCGCGATCGGCTACAACATCTCGACGTCGCTGTTCGGTGGTACCTGTGGTGTCGTCGTGACGGCCCTGATCCAGGGCACAGGGAACGACGATTGGCCGGCGTACTACCTGATGATCGCCGCCGTGATCGCGCTGGTGCCGATCTTCAAGATCCCGGAGACTTCGCAGGTGCCGATCGAACAGATCGACACCGCGGACACGGGTGGCAAGCTGGCGGGTGCCACTCGCTGAGCTTTTGCCTCGCGGCCCGTCCCCCATTGGTGTTGGGGGCGGGCCGCCTTTTCGTCTACAGCGTCTGCTGTGTCTGCTGTGTCTACTGTGGACAGCCTGGGGGCTGCTCCGCTCAGCGAACCTCGGCGACCTCGACCGGGCGAGGAGCAGCGAAACGCTTGCGCGCCCAAGTCGCCAACCCACCGGCGACCACAACAGCTACTACGGTTTCGATCATGAGTGCGGCGAACACCATTTTTGCTTCCTCCTCGAGTTCTCGGGCCGGCTCGCTCTTCGTTCGACCGGCTGAGCAACGGACTGTCGGCAGCCTTCGTCGACCACCACAGGAAACATCGCCACGAGGCGCCCGGATATTTCGCCGAAAACCCACTTTCCAGGGGTGACGTCGGCCACCCCTGGTTGTGGGGCGGTAACTGTGGTCTGAACAGGGGATCCTTGCCTCACTGAGTGAGAGGTCTGGGCCTCTGGCGAGTCTGGGTTCGCCGCCCGTCGCCTGGTGCTCCCGACACGACCGGTCATGTCGCGGCGCCAGCGCGACTCGAGGGGTCCAATCGCTCGCCGGCACGGGCCGAGGGGTCCAGCCGCTCGCCACCGCGACGCGACCGGTCATCTCGCGCATTCGACATGGCGCGATCGGTCCCCTCGCGGCTCGACCCCCCTGCACGACTGGTCCTCTCACACCGATGCGGCGCGAGGGGACCGCTCGCGTAGCCGGTACGGCGCGACAGGTCCTCTCGCGCGGATCGGTCGGGTTCAGCGGTCTACTCGCGCCGGGCTGCGCGGCAGGTCCGTTGGCGCTGAGCGTGCCATGCGCGACTGGTCCGCTCGTGCGGCGGAGGCGGCTCGATGGGTCTCTTCGTGCGGCAGGCGCGGCATGATCGGTCCGCTCGCCCAAGCGGTGCGGCGCGATTGGTCCACTCGCGCGGGCCGGTTGGGCTCAGCGGTCCACTCGCGCGGGGGCGGTGCTGTCTCAGCGGGTCGTGGCGATCGGTGGTGCGCTCTCGTGCCTGGGGACCGTGGTGGCAGGCGGCGGCAGGCGGACGGGCGTGCGCGGGCTCGACGGAAAGGACGCCGGCGGCTCGCCCGGTGCCTGGACCGCGGAACGGCTCGGCGTTGGGGCGCCGGGCGGAGGGGAGGTCGTGTCGACGGTGGGCGGAGCGGTCGGCAGGGCGCTCGACGGGGGAGGCGTCGGCGCGATGGTCGACAAGCCGGGGCCGGCGGGCTGCACGGGCGTCGGCGGGCCGTGGTGGCCGGCGGCGAAGCTCACGGCCAGGCCGGCCACGACGAGGACCGCCGCCGTGGCCACGGAGCTGCCCGCGACGGCCAGGCGCTTGCGGCGGCGCCGGATGCGGGCGCCGTCGTTGATGACGCCGGCGGCGGAGAGGGTGAGCGGCGGGCCGTCGGAGAGGGTGGAGAACAGGGCGCGGACATCGGTGTCGGAGGTCGGGTCGGAGCTGGTGTCGGCAGCCGAGCCGAGGTCGGAGTCGCGGTCGGAGCCCGAGCCGAAGTCGGGATGCGAGTCGAAGTCAGGGCCGGAACCAGAGGCAGCCGAGCCGAAGCTGCGGCCGGAGCCGGAGCCGGAACCGGAACCGACCGAGCCGAAGGCGCGGCCACGGCCTTCCGAACCGAAGTCGCCCGAGCTCATCGAGTCGCCGCGAAAGCCGCCTGAGCCTCTCGCGTCACCGCTGAAGCCGCCAGCCCCGCCGGAGCCCGAGCCGCCGGCTCCACCCGAGCCGTCGAAACCACCAAAATCACGGTTCACCAGAACAGTCACCTCCCTCCAGGAACAGCCACAGCCGCGAAGTGCGGCCCCAGCCGGTTGCGCAAAGTGGCCAAGCCGCGGGCAGCCTGGCTCTTCACCGTGCCGGTGCTGCAGCCGAGGGCGGCGGCCGTCTCGTCGACGGACAGGTCCTCGAAGTAGCGCAGCACCAGCACGGCGCGTTGACGGGGCGCCAGCACCGCGAGGGCCTGGCGCACCAGCATGTCGTGTTCGGTTTCGGCGTCCGTGGTGGGGACGTCGGGTGGGGCGTCGGTCAGGCGCTCCCGCTTCCAGCGGCTGCGGCGGTTCTCGGCGAGGAACGTGCGCAGCACGATCTTGCGCGCGTACGCGTCCAGGCTGTCGTGCCGCGACAGGCGCGGCCACGCGAGGTACAGCTTCAGCAGCGCCGCCTGCGTGAGGTCCTCGGCGCGGTGCCAGTCGCCGCACAACAGGTACGCCGTGGCCCGCAGGCTGTACGCGCGCTCGCCGAAGTACCGGGCGAACTCGCCGTCCCACGGCGAGTTCGGCCCGGACACCGGACGGGAGCGGGAGATCACCTGCGCGATCAGCCCCAGATGTCCGGCAGGTTCAGGTCGCCGGTCGGCCCCGCGGGGATCGCCGTGGGCACGCGCACGCCGCCCGGCGCCTTCACGCCCGGCGCCTTCACGCCCGGAGCCTGCGCCGGCATACGCGTCGGCACCGCGGTCGGCGGCGCCACCTCGGTCGGCCGCTGCGTCGGCAACGTCGGCCGCGTCGCCTCCGTCGGCGGCGCCTGGACGGGCGCGGTCGGCTGCGCCGTCGGCGGCGCCGGCTGCGCGAACGCCACCGCCCCACCCGTCACGGCACCCCCGGCCAGCAGCAACGCACCGACACTCAACGCGAAACGAATACGCAAAACAGCTCCTCAACTCACGAGCACCCCGGTCGGCGGCGCCTCTTCTGCCCCTAGTCATGCCGCCGGCGCCGCACCGGGTTGCATCGAGTTCGCCAAGTTCTGCCCGCACCCCGCCCCGGCGTTCAGACCCGGCTCACGGCGACTCCGCAGACACCCCGCGAGCCGCGCTGGCGTTCAGGCCCACCCACATCCGCCGACACCCCGCGCCGGCGTTCGGGGCTCGCCCACGACCACTCCGCCGGCACGTCGCACCCCGCGGGCGTTCGGCGACCGAGCCGGACTCCCACAGCCCTCTGGCGCCCGCTGTCCCGTCGGCAGCGTGATCGACTGCGAGCCCAACCGCGACCCGCGCCGGGGCGCAGCGGCGCGTCCGGCCGGGTCGCGAGGCTCGGCCGGAGCGCAGCCCACGCGACCTGTCCGAGAGTTTCGGAGAGGCGTCGCGTGTTGGCGCTCGGCTTGGCGGTGAGCCTCTGCCGTGGGGCTCGGCCTGGTGCGCGACCTGCGTGACTTGACCGCGAGTCTCGGGGGAGGCGTCGCGGGCCGGCGCCTGCCGCGGCGGTGAGCCTCGGCCTGCACAGCAGGCCGTGAGCCGGCGATGCGAGTCGCCACGGCACGGCTTGGAACCAGCGGCCCGGCCGCGAACCCTGCCGTGAGCGGCAGCCGTGTGACGTTGGGCGCGGTGGGCAGGCGGCTGAGCGACCAAGGGCCTCGATCGTGGGCCACCCGCAGGCCCCTGTGCGCCGTAGCCGCAAGGTCCAACCCCGCCCCGCCTCGCAGCCGCGTATCGGCGCCGAGTCGCGAACCGGGCCCAAAACGCCACCCGGCCGGATGCGCAAACGCTTGCGCATCCCCGAACAACCCCCACCAACGACAAACGGCCGGAGGCACCAACCCCCGGCCGTTCACCCCACAACCCGAACTCACACCGCGGACAGCTTGCTCCACGAAGCCCAGTCGTAAGTCCAGTCGCTGTAGTCGCCGTCCTTCGACGTGAGCGTCTGGGTGCTGCCCGTGATCTCCACCGGGTCGCCCGGCAGGACGCTGTCGTAGTAGATCTTCGCGTTCGCCGGGGACAGGTTGAGGCAGCCGTGCGAGATGTTCTTCTTGCCCTGCGCCCAGATGGAGCCCGCGAGGCCGTGGATGAACTCGCCGTTGTTGGAGATGCGGACGGCCCACGGCACGTTCACGTCGCTGTAGTGGTAGCGCGGGTTGTTCATCGAGTACGTCGCGTGCTTCGACATCACCACATGCACGCCGCTGTGGGTGACGCGGCCCGGGTCGGAGTCGAGGCCGTAGCTGACCGGGAAGTCCATCACCTGCTTGCCGTCGCGGATGACCTGCATGCGGTGCTGCGTGGTGTTTCCCTTGACGATCTGCGAGCGCCCGATCTTGAAGCTCGCGGAGATGTCCTGGCGCCCGAACGTGCCGCCGCCCATGGAGACGCCGTAGATGTTCGCGTTGACCTTCACCTCGGTGCCCGGCGCGAAGTACTCCTTCGGCCGCCAGTGCACGGAGGTGTCGCCGTTGAGCCAGGCCCACGAGCCCTCGGTCTTCGGCGTGGTCTCCACCGACAGCGCCTTCTCCACGGACGCCTTGTCCTTCACGGCGCTCGGGAACGTGAGCGCGATCGGCATCGCGATGCCGTATGTCTGGCCGTCGCCGACGTTCAGGCTGCCCGCCATCTGCCGGCGCGGCTTCACGGTGGTGAAGGCGCCGCTGATCTGCACGGGCTTGCCATCGCTGCCCGTCGCCTGACCGGACCACGTGTACGTCTTGCTGTAGCCGAGGTCCTCGGTCGTGGACCAGCTCTTCTTGTCCGCCGACGGCTGGCCCTGCACCTGCTTGCCGTCCGGGTTTGTCAGCGTGACGGAGTCGAGCGTGCCGTCCGCGACAGTGACCTTCACCGGATCACCCGGCGCCACGTCCTTGGCGTTCGCCGCCGGCGCGAGGCTGATGCTGGCCGGCTTGGCGACCGGCGCGGCCTTCGTCGGGCCCCCGCCCGTGGTGCCGCTGGCGCTCACGGTGGTCGGATCGCTGCTGCACGCACCGAGCGTGAGCGCGGCGACAACCCCCAGAACCGCGACGGCCGCTCTCCGGCGTGCGAAGTTTCGGATAGTCACACCGATCCCCAATCTCCCCTGGACATCCCCAACCACCCAGACGTCCCGAAGAGCCCGAACGTTGATCGATTGGGCTGTGACCAATGTCACACCAACCCTCGCGACGCTCACGTACGGGGCCCAGGCGACTCCAGGACGTGCACGGTGATGTCTGGCGCGGCCGTGCGCGATCAGCGTAACCGGCACCGCCGACCGCGCTGCGTAGGCGGCGATACGACGTTCCGGTGACGTGCGAGTCTGTGAACCGATCCGCGAGATCACGGGCTTCAGATTTGGCCAGATCCCGGTAGGCTGCTGAGCAGGCCGTCGTTTTGCGTGTTCGTGGCTTCACACTCGCGGAACTTCTGACGCGAGCCGTGGGGCCCGACAGCTCTTCGCTCGACTCGTTGGAACCGCCCGGGACGGCCGGAGTGCCACTTCGGTGGCATTCGAAGCGGATCTGTTACGAGGAGTACAGCGGTGGCGCAAGGCACTGTGAAGTGGTTCAACGCGGAGAAGGGCTTCGGCTTCATCGCTCAGGACGGCGGTGAGGGTGACGTGTTCGTGCACTACTCGGAGATCGACGGGCGCGGCTTCCGCACCCTCGAGGAGAACCAGCGAGTGGAGTTCGAGGTTGGCCAGGGCCAGAAGGGCCCGCAGGCCCAGAAGGTCCGCCCGATCTGAGACAGGCCCAACGCGTTTTCTCAGGCCTGAGTAAGGAACTCCCGGCGAGTCACTCGCCGGGAGTTTCTTTTTGTTGTTGTGTGACACCGTTTTGTTGACACAGCGTGGTTTCACTGACGCAGCGTGACTTCCGGTCACGAAAACGCCCCCGGCGCTGGTGCACCGGGGGCGTTTCGTTGCGTTCGTTGCGCTGCGGTCAGCGGGGAAGAAGCGGTTCGTCGAAGGAACCCTGGGGGATGCTGAACTCGTCGGTCATGGCGTCGGAGTGCCGGCGCTCCTGGGCCGACGCGGCCTGGCCCTCCCAGGAGAGGCGTTCCATGATCCACTCCATCGCCAGCGCCTGCGGGGAGATGTCGCGCTCGTTGGCGATCTCCTTGAGCTGCTGGCTCGCGATGAGGTTCATGCGCAGCTGGTAGACCTGCGCTTCGCCGAAGCGCTTGCCGGTCCCGGTGCTTTCGGGATCGGAGTCCGGAGCGAGAGCCGCGAGGTAGCTGGTGAGCTCCTTGTCCTCGACGACTTCTTCGCCCGCCGGCTTGGCGGCGTTGCGGTGCCGTCCGGACGAGACGGCCTTGAGGTTCGTACGGCTGCCGAGGCGGCCGAGTGAGGGAAGAGGCACCCGGACACGATAACGGTTGGGTCTCGGCAAACAAACGACTGTGAGACACGACACAAGCAATTCGGTCGCTCATTGAGCCTATTCGATCACCTGATCAGCCCAGCGGATAAACGCCGTTCAATGACCGTCTGTGGGCGTGCTGTTCACGCGTTGCGCAAGGCGGGTTTCAGCAGGTCGGCACACAAAAGTGCGGAAATGGAGAGACCCCCGCGCCAGGGGGAGGAACGCGGGGGTCGGAGGGGATCTCCACAGGCGCTGACCGGGGGTGTGTCAGCACCATCGATTGTTGCACGAGTTCCGGGCTTGGGCGAGTGGAACCGGTGAGAAATCCACACTCCGGTTCACATTCACGATCTTGTGAATGCGTCCGGCGATTGCGCAGAGTTGTGCGGAGAGTGTTCCCAGGTTCACTCTCCGGGGGGCTGCCTGTGGCGCATTCCTCTGGTTAGCCTCGCGGCCAGTTGTTCAGAACCGGGCGGAGGGGCCATGAGCGGGTCTGTGGAAGTTCGACAGTTCCTCCTTCGGTACGAAGGTGCCGATGGCGGAAGCACGTCACTGACCGGCGGCGGCGTGCCGACACAACGCGGGGCCACCGACGGCCAACGCGTCTCCGACGACCAAGTGCGGCGCGCCCGCCTTGCCGTCGCCAACGGCGCACTGGGGGTCGAGGACTGCGCCCAGTTGTTGGAGATGCTCGGCCTCGATCTCGACGAGGGCGGACAGGCGCCGGTTCAGCGCTGAGTGCTGTCGTCGTTCGGGGTTCGGCTTGTCTGGCGCGGCTCGGCGGCTCGGTGTGGGCTGTCGTGTGACTTGTTGACGGTTCCGGGGGCGGCGGGTCTTCGGTGTCTCCGGTGTCTCGGGGCCGGGCTGATCGCCGGACTTGATCGACGCCCGCTGGGGCCGACGTCCAGCTCGATCGGCCAGTCAGCGCCTAGGATCACTGTTGTCGCAGGTCATGAGCTTGCCGGAGAGTTAGTCACCCCCCGGTGTAAAGCGGTGGGGGCGTGCCCTATGCTTGTAATCGCTCCCGGGGGAACCTGAGAGCGCGGTCGGTCGGTTCGCCGAAACCGGCTGGGCTCCCATCGTTCAGTGGCCTAGGACTCCGCCCTTTCAAGGCGGCAACGCGGGTTCGAATCCCGTTGGGAGTACGCAGTACTGTAGTACCAGTAAGGCCCTGTGGCGCAGTTGGTTAGCGCGTCGCCCTGTCACGGCGAAGGTCGCGGGTTCGAGTCCCGTCAGGGTCGCAAGATCGTTCGGCTCCTAGCCGGCGTTCCCGGCCAGGTAGCTCAGTTGGTACGAGCGTCCGCCTGAAAAGCGGAAGGTCGCCGGTTCGACCCCGGCCCTGGCCACCGCTCGAAGAAGCCGTCTTGACTCAGGTCAAGGCGGCTTTCTTGTTTTCCGGACCGAACTTGGTGCGCATGGCACCAACGCGGGGCGACGATCGCGAACGAAGCGTGGGGGTTGCGCGGACGTCGCGGTGGAAGCGGCTCGTCCCGTCCTCACGGGACGAGCCGTCCCGATGATCGTGCTACTCGCTGCGTTTCGGTTCGGCCCCCGGCGTTGTGGTGATCACAACCGGTCGGCGAGGGTTTTCGCCAGCGTGGTGTAGCCGGCGCGCAACCCGTCGTTGCGGGTGACGGCCAAGGAGAGGTGGGCGATCCGGGTCACGCCGTGGCTCGGCTCGATGACCGCGATGTCGGTGCCGTTGCCCTTGCTGAGGCAGTAGATCGCGCCTTCACCGAGCGGCTGCGCCTTGTCAGCGCATTCCTGTTCGGCGACTTGCAGCATTGTCTTCTGCGCAACCATTGTCGGCGTGTCGGCGACCTCGAGGGCTCCCATCAGGGAACCGGGGTCGTCGGCGCGGTGGTACTTGCAGGTGTAGACGGTGAGCCCGCCCTGGATCGACGGGATTTGTTCGCTGCTGTCGTAAATGTTCGGGTCGCCGAACGCCTTCGCGATCTCCGCCGGGTCCAGAAACGGACACGCCGCAGTCACCTTGGCCGGCGACACCGCGGGCACGAACGGCGCCGGGGGAGGGCTGGCGCTCGTGGTGGGCGCCGGATTCCCGCTGGAGGCGGCCGCCACCACCGCTCCGCTCCCACCGTTCGAACACCCCGCGGCAGCCGCCACCACGAAGGCGGCGGCGATGAATCTTCGAGACAAACTCATGCACCGAATCCTGCCGGACTTTCCCGGAATTCCCGCTCTCGGTGATCCACTCGTGATCACCCGGAGTGACCTGTGCGCGAGATTTGTCTGCTGTGCGTGGTTGCGCGATCCGGTTGTGCGGGTGGCGTGGCGGGAGCTCCTGCTGTCGTTGATGCCGGAGACACCGGCGTCCGTGGTCGATCTCGGTTGTGGCACGGGCAGTCTGGCCGTTCTGCTGGCCGAGGCGGGTTACGAGGTGTGCGGGGTGGATCTGTCGCGCCGGATGCTGGCGCTCGCCGAGGACAAGGCCGCGGCGGCTGAGGTCCGGGTCGAGTTCCGCCATGGCGACGTGGCTGATCCGCCGGCGGGGGCGTACGACGTGGTCCTCAGGCGGCACGTGCTGTGG
The DNA here is from genome assembly GCF_030285625.1 of Amycolatopsis sp. 2-15. NCBI lineage: Bacteria > Bacillati > Actinomycetota > Actinomycetes > Pseudonocardiales > Pseudonocardiaceae > Amycolatopsis > Amycolatopsis carbonis. The sequence goes on along the minus strand of NZ_CP127294.1, from coordinate 1,127,043 downwards.
GCGATGCCCGATCCCGCCGCCGCGGTCGCGCGGTGGGTCGGGCTGCTGAGGCCAGGCGGACGGCTTGTGCTGATCGAGGGCCGGTGGTCCACCGGGGCCGGGCTGACCGCGGCGGAATGCGAGGCGCTGGTGCGAGGTCACCGTCGGGAGGCGCACGTCAAGAAACTGGACGATCCGGCGCTGTGGGGTGCGGAGATAGAGGACGAGCGGTACGTGGTGGTCAGCTGAGCCTGAACGCGGAAAAAACTTCACGAAGCCATGTCCGGACCACCACCCCGGCTCCGACCATCCGGTGAAACCAACACCGAAGGAGCCACCATGAAGTACCTCCTCACCCTCCACATGACCCCCGCCCTCTGGGACACCCTCCCCGACGACGCCAAGCAGGACGTCTACGACGGCCACGACGCGTTCATGAAGAACAACGCCGCCGAGATCGTCGAGACCAAGGCGCTGGCCGAGCCGGGGGAGAGCACCACCGTGCGGGTCCGCGACGGCAAGGCCCAGCACGAGACCGGCCTCCTCAACGGCAGTGACACCTTCTTCTGCGGCTACTACGTCGTCGACGTGCCCACGAAGACCCGGGCGATCGAGCTCGCCGCGCAGATCCCGGACGCGAAGCACACGGCGGTCGAGGTGCGGCCGGTGGTGCACGAAGCTTGACCTGCACCACGGTCGAGGTTGCAGAGTGGTGACCATGACCGGGGAGTGGAACACCGACGCGGTGGACGTCGACGCGTATCTCGAGCGGGTCGGGCGCCCGCGTCGACCACCGTCAGCCGAGGGGCTGCGGGAGTTGACGCGGGCGCACGTCGAGACGATTCCGTTCGAGAACGTGGACGTCGTGCTCGGGCGGCATCGGGGGATCGGGCTGGACGTGGTCGGCGAGAAGCTGATCACGCGGCAAAGGGGCGGCTACTGCTACGAGCAGGCCGGCCTCTTCGCGGCCGTCGCGGAGTGGCTCGGGTACGACGTGCAGCGGACGGTCTCGCGGGTGCAGCCCGACCGGGGCGGGCCGTACACGCACATGACGTTGATCGTCACCGTGGAGAACACGCCGTATCTCGTCGACGTCGGGTTCGGGTCCGGGATGCTCGTGCCGATGGCGTTCGAGGACGGCGCGGTCGTGGACCAGGGCGGGTGGCCGCACCGCCTCATCCGCCGGGGCGACTGGTGGGTCTTCCAGAAACAGGACGAGGGCGGCTGGGAAGACCTCCACGAGCTCCTCCCGCAGGTCCACAGCAGGCCCGTGGACTACGAGGTCTACACCACTACATCGCCACCCACCCGAAGTCGGTGTTTTTCGGGCGGCTGATCCTCATGCGGCTCGAGGAAGGCCGGCTGCGCCGCATGATCGGGCGGGAGCTCACCGAATCCCGGCCCGGTGCGGCGGACGAGACGAGGACGATCGCGCCCGAGGAGCTGGAGAAGACGTTGGTGGACCTCGACATCGTGCTCACCGACGAGGAACTCGGCGCACTGCTGAAGGTCTACTGAGCGAACAGCTCCGCGGCCGGCAGCGGCCGGCCCAGGTGGTAGCCCTGGGCCTGGTCGCAGCCGAGCTGACGCAGCAACGCCAGCTCCTCGGCCGTCTCCACGCCCTCGGCGACCACGGTCAAGCCGACCGCGTGCGCCATCGCGATGATGCTCGCGACGATCGCCGCGGCGTCGCGGGAGTCGGCGATGCCGGTGATGAACGAGCGGTCGATCTTCAGCGTGTCCAGCGTCAGGCGGCGCAGCTGTGCCAACGACGAATAGCCCGTGCCGAAGTCGTCGATCGCGAGGAGCACGCCGAGGGAACGCAGTGCTGCCAGCACTTCCGCGGCGGCGACCTCGTCGCGCATCAGCGCGCTCTCCGTCACCTCCAGGCACAACGCGGACGGCGGCAGGCCCGTCGTCGCCAGGGCGTCGCGCACGGCCGGCACCAGCTGCGGGTCTTCCAGCTGGCGCACGGAAAGGTTCACCTTCAACGACAGGTCCAGACCGCGTGCGGAACGCAGCGAAGCCACCTCACGCGTCGTGTCGCGCAGCACGAACTTGCCGATTTCGTTGATCAGCTCGCTTTCCTCGGCGAGCGGGATGAACTCCGCGGGCGAGACCGCGCCGTGGACGGGGTGGGTCCAGCGCAGCAACGCTTCCACGCCCACCATCTCGCCGGTGGGCAGGTCGACCACGGGCTGGTACGCGGGCCACAACTGTCCACTGTGGACGGCGTCGCGCAGGTCCTGCTCCATGCGCAGCCGCCGCTGCATGCGCTCGCGCAGGGCGACGTCGAAGAACTCGTAGCGCCCGCGACCGAGGGCTTTCGCTTGGTACATCGCGACATCCGCGTCCCGCAGCAGGTCTTCGGCGCTGCGCTGGTCGCCCGCCGCGACGAGGACGATGCCGATGCTCGCGTCCACGTGGAGCTCGCGCCCGTGCACGGAAATGGGCTCCGCCAGCACCGAACGCAGGTGCGCCGCGAGCGAGCGCACCTCGGCGTCGGCCGTGGCCCCGGCCGTGACGACCACGAACTCGTCGCCCCCGAAGCGGCCCACCACGTCGGCCGCGGCGGTGGCGCGGCGCAGGCGTTCGCCGACGATCCGCAGCACCTGGTCGCCGACGGAGTGGCCGAGGGAATCGTTGATGATCTTGAACTTGTCGAGGTCGAGGAACAGCACCGTGGTCGGGCTGACGCGGTCGCGGCGATCGAGCCGGTCGAGCACGAGCGTGCGGTTGGCCAGACGGGTCAACGGGTCGTGGGTCGCGTCGTGGGCCAGACGGGCGCTGATCGCGCGGCGCTCGGTGATGTCGGTGAACGACGTGACGACCGAGACGCCGGCAGGGTCGTCCGGGTTGAGCAGCCGCGACGTGAGCGCCACCCACACGTCGCGGCCGTCGGCGCGGCGCAGGCGCAGGACGAGGCCGTTGTGCGTGACCCCGGTGCGGCGGGTGGAGATCGACGGCAGCTCGTCCTCGGCCAGCCGGTGCCCGGACTCGTCGAAGAGCACGAGCGACGAGCACGGCACGCCGATCAGCTCGTCGGCCGGCACGCCCAGGATGCGGCTCGCGGCGGGGTTCACCGACTCGATCAGACCTTTCGAGCCCACGACCAGCACGCCTTCGTCGAGCGCGGCGACCACCGTGCGGTAGTGCTGCTCCGCTCGGCGGCGCGCGGTCTCGTCAGTGCAGACGAGCACGTGGCCGTCATTCATCTCAGCTGCGGAAACGCGGATCGAGAGCGGAGCCCCTTCGCGATGGTGGTGCGTCTGCTGCACCACGCATCCCGCGAGCTGGATCGCCGCGGGATCGGGATCCGCGCCGAGCAGCTCGCGCGCCGGGCGGCCGACGGCTTGCGCGGCGGTCCACCCGTACACGGTCTCCGCCGCGGGGTTCCAGCTCGTGACGATGCAGTCCGCGGTCACCGCCACGATCGCGTCGCTCACCTGCGACATCAGCGCGGCCTGCGCGGCGGCGGCCCGGCGGCCGGCGACGTCGCGGATCACGACCTGGATCGCCGACGCGGCCTCGTCGCCGGCGCGCAGCGACACCGTCTCCACGGCGAACGTGCTGCCGTCCACCCGTTTCACGACCGTTTCGACCGGTTCGCCCCCGGGCGCCGCGCCGCGATCCCGTTCGGCGACCACGAAGTCGGTGACCGGCCGGCCCACGACCTCGGTCGTCGACTGTGCGCCGAAGAGATCGAGCGCCGCGGGGTTGGCGTAGGTGATCACGCCGCTTTCGTGCACACAGGTCGCGTCGGCGCTCAGCTCCACGAGCCGCCGGTAGCGTTCGGCCAGCTCCGCGAGCTGCGCCTCGGCTAGGGCGTCGGCCTCCATAGTGCGTCCGGTCCCCCTGTGTCGGCGTGTGGCCCGTCGATTACACCACCAAGGGATCTCTCGTGTATATGCGCCGGGGAACCTTCGTATATCACGCGCCGTCGGGCCCTGGCTCCGCGAATTCCGTCGGTGTCGCGCGCCCTAGACGCCGGTTCAGGGAGTCGCGAAGCCGCGGGCCCCAGTAGAAGAGGCCGAAGTGCGCCGCGCACGCGTGGCCGAGCACGGTCACCACGGAATCGAGGTCGCCGGGCGAATCGGATACCCAGACCACGGCGATGAACAGCTCCATCACCACGAGCGCAGTGATCCTCAGCCGGCCGCGCAGCAGGAACACGAGCGCGCCCGCCGTGGTGAAGAAGCCGTAGCTCACGCCGATGTCGAGCCAGCGGCTCGCGGTCGTCGGCAGCACGCCGCCGCTGATCAGCAGCATCACGGGCACTTCCGTGGCGAGCGTGGCCAGCACGTGGCCACTGAAGAACACGATCGCCGTGCGGCCGGGCCCGAACCGGCGTTCGAGCGGGGCGAGCGCGATGGTGAAGATGATCGCGTAGGCGAGCCAGCCGCCGTCTTCGAGCCACAGCGCGCTGCTGAGCAGGGAGACGAGGGGGCGGCGCCAGAGGTTGTGGGCGTCGGTGCTCGAGAGCTGCAGCAGCTTCGCCGTGACGACGGGGTCGGCGAAGCGCAGCACGAGCGTGGTGCCGAGCAGGACGATGAGGTAACCGAACGTGAACGGTGTCGACCGCGGAGTCGGCAGCGCCCGCGCGGAGCTGCGGCCCACTGCTCGCCAGGTCAGCGTCACCCGGGTGGGTGCGGCCGCGCCGACGAGCCGGTGGTTCCACCAGCCTCGGAGGGTGACCGGCTGTCGGGCTCGCAGCAGCATTACTCCAGGCTCTCCGGGCATCCTGGGAGTTTCGCTAAGGGCAGCTGTGAAAGCGCTGTGATTCTCACCCGCTAGAGTGACGCACGCTGCGTAGAATTTTCTGTCATTATTCACCCGTTCGGTGGCCTGGTGCGGTAAGAATGGCCCACTCCTGGTGAAAGGCCCGCTGGTGGACGAAGAGGTTTCGGTCGCCGAACTGCTCGTGCGCGAAGGGTGGGGCGAACGTCTGCCACCGCCTTCGCGGTCGCGCTGGCGCATGGTTGCCGTGATGGTGGCCGTGGTCGTGGGGTGTGGCGCCGCGGCGATCCTGGTGTCGTTCGGCACCACGGCGAACGACGAGGCCACGCGCCTGACCGAGATGAAGGTCATCGAGATGCCCGACCGCACCGACGGTGCGGGTGGCGTCTCGGAGTCGAGCCCGCCACCGGCCACGATCGCGGGGTCCGGGCAGGGCCAGGACTCGAGCTCTTCGAGCGACGACGAGACCACCGAGGCCAGCGCCCCGAAGATCACGTCGATCATCGACCCGCTCAACCCGCGCGGCGGCGGCGAGCCCGGCACGACGTCGAGCAGCGACTCCGGCACCGCGACCAGCGGCTCCGACTCGCCGACCTCACCCACCGGCACGCAGCCCGGCTCGGGCGGCTCCTCGTCGGACAACCAGCCTCCGCCGCCTCCGCCCCCGTCGACCACGACGAAGCCCAATCGGCCGTGTGTCCTGGGCATCCTCTGCATCTGAGTTCGGCTGCTCGAAGGCGAACACAAACGCGGTGCCGAACCCTCGAGGTGACGCGGGAAGTGCTGCGGTGCGCGGAATCCGACCCGCACCGGCGCTCGTGCCCGTGGGTCAGCTGCCGTCGTCCGGCATCAGCGGCCGCATGAAGCTGCGGCGGTACCGCACCACGCAGCCCGACTCGTCGCGGATGCGATCGGCCTCGATGAAATCCGGGTCGATGCCGAAGAGCGCGCGGTACTGCTCGTCCGCGGCGAGGCTTTCGAAGCTGAACAACGCCCTGGCCTCGTCGCTCGCGCCTTCGGCGGGCAGGAAGTAGCCGTGGTGCACGCCGCCTCGCGGGTGACCAGGCGCATCCACGCCTGCGCGAAGCGTTCGAACTCGGTGATCTTCGCGGGATCGATGACGTAGTCGACCACGCAGGTGATCACCGGCCCCACACTCGTTCGGCGGTCGAGACGATGAGCTCGAGCTTGCGCAGCTGGTCGTCCGTGGTGAGCTCGTTGCCCTCCTCCGTGGAGGAAAAACCGCACTGCGGCGAGAGGCAGAGCTGGTCGATGTCGACGAAGCGGGAAGCTTCCTCGATGCGGCGCACCAGATCGTCCGCGTCTTCCAGCTCGGGGCGTTTCGTGGTCACCAAGCCGAGCACCACGCGTTTGCCCGGCGGCACGAACCGCAGCGGCTCGAAGCCGCCGGAGCGTTCGTCGTCGAACTCCAGGAAGAAGCCGTCGACGCCGAGCTCACCGAACAGGGCCTCGGCCACGAACTCGTAGCTGCCCGAAGCCGCCCACGACGAGCGGAAGTTGCCGCGGCACAGGTGGGTAGTCACGCTCATGCCCTCGGTCCGGCCGCGCAGGGCCGCGTTGATCTGCTGGATGTTGCGCAGGTGCAGGGTGTCCGGGTCGCCGCCCATGCGCGCGACGAGCTCGCGCTGCGCCGGGTCGTTGAGGTACGCGAGGCTGGTGTCGTCGAGCTGCAGGTACGTGCAGCCGAGCTCGCCCATCGCCGTCAGCTGCGCCGCGTACGCCGTGGCCAGATCGGCGAAGAACTCCTCCAGATCCGGGTACACAGTCTCGCTCACCGCAGCCCGGCCGCCGCGGTAGTAGATCATGCTCGGCGACGGGATCGTGAGCTTCGGCGTGATGCCGGCGTCCACGTGGGACTTCAGGAACGCGAAGTGCTCGGCGAAGATCGGCTGGTCCAGCCGCACGCGGCCGTCGACCTGGAGGCCGGGCGGGCTGAACTCGAGGTCGCCCGCGAGGTTGTGGAACTTCACGTGCAGGCGCTCGTCGCTCTGCGAGATGCCGCCGAGCGAGTAGATGAAGTCCATGTGCCACGACGCGCGGCGGAACTCGCCGTCGGTGGCCGAGGACAGGCCGGCGACCTTCTGCATCTTGATCACGTCGCGGATCGCGTCGTCTTCGACGGCCTTCAGCTGTTCGGCGGTGATCTCACCCGCGGTGTGCCGGCGGCGGGCGTCGCGCAGAACCGGCGGCCGCAGCAGGCTCCCGACGTGGTCGGCGCGGAAGGGGGGACGCGGAGTCATGCCCCGATCGTCACACACAAACCGGCGGTATGCGTCGTGAGAAGATGCGCGATCGGATCCGCGTGAAAGGGCTGCCACCCATGACCAAACACCCGGTCGACCAAGGCCTGCCCGCCGGGCGGCTGCTCCTGCTCGGCCTGCAGCACATGGCGATCATGTACACGGGGTCGGTGGCCGTGCCGCTGATCGTCGGCAGCGCGCTGAAGCTCGACGAGGCGACGATCGCGTTGCTGGTCAACGCCGACCTCTTCGTGGCCGGCATCGCCACACTGGTCCAGTCCATCGGGATCGGCAAGCTCATCGGCGTGCGGCTGCCCGTGGTGGCCGGCGCGACGTTCACCGTGGTCAACCCGATGATCCTGATCGCCTCGCAGTACGGGCTCACCGCCGTGTACGGCTCGATGATCGCCTCTGGCGTGTTCGGGCTCCTGCTGGCGCGGCCGTTCGCGAAGATGATCCGGTTCTTCCCGCCGTTGGTCTCGGGCACGTTGCTGCTGGTCATCGGCGTCTCGCTGCTCGGCCCGGGTGCGGCGATGATTGCCGGCCACGACACGGAGGCGCCCGACTACGCGACCCCGTCGCACCTGGGCATCGCGCTCGGCGTGGTGGCGCTGATCGTGCTCCTCACGCGGGTGCTGCGTGGGTTCGTCGCGCAGATCGCGCCGCTGGTGGCGCTCGCCGTCGGCCTGATCGTGGCGATTCCCCTTGGCCTGACGCACTTCGGCGACGTGGGGGAGGCGAGCTGGTTCGGGCTCGCGTCCCCGCTGCACTTCGGCGCGCCGACGTTCCCGATCGCCGCCGTGCTGTCGATGTGCGTGGTCATGCTGGTGACGTTCACCGAGTCCACCGCCGACATCATCGCCGTCGGCGAGATCACCGGCCGCCCGGCCACCGACGCCGACGTCGCCCGCGGCCTCGCCACCGACGGCCTGTCCGCCATCCTCGGCGGCTTCATGAACTCCTTCCCCGACACCGCGTTCGCCCAGAACGTCGGCCTCGTCCAGATGACGCGCGTGCGCAGCCGCTGGGTCGTCGCCGTGACGGGCGGCCTACTCGTGGTGATGGGCCTCGTGCCGAAGGTCGGCGCGGCGATCGCCTCGATCCCCGAACCGGTCGTCGGCGGCGTCGCGGTGATCATGTTCGCCATGGTCGCCGCGGTGGGCGTGCAGAACCTCAAGAAGGTCGAGTTCTCGGGCAACCACAACACCTTCATCGTCGCCGTGTCCCTCGGCGTCGGCCTGCTGCCAGCCTTCGCCACCGACCGCTTCGGCACGTCCATCTTCTTCCAGCACTTCCCCGCGTGGCTCCAGACCATCTGCGGCAGCCCGATCACGCTGGCGTCGATCCTGGCGTTCCTGCTGAACCTCCTGTTCAACCACCTGGGGGCGAGGAAGGATCCGGATCTGCTGTCGGCGCCGTAGGGGTGCTTGACTGATACCCATGCGGCACAACGCGCAGCGGCCACCGTCGGTCGTGGAGCGGGTGTTGGACGTGCTGGGCGCGTTCACGTCCGAGCGACCGGTGCTGACGCTGTCCGAGCTCAGCCGGCGCGCCGGCCTGCCGTTGTCGACGACGCACCGGCTGGCGGGTGAGCTCGTGCGGCGTGGGGCGTTGCAGCGCGACGAGCAGGGGCACTTCCGCGTGGGCCTGTGGCTGTGGGAGGTGGCGTCGCTCGCGCCGCACGGGGCGCAGCTGCGGGAGAGCGCCATGCCGTTCCTCGAGGACCTCTACGAGGCCACGCACCAGAACGTGCAGCTCGCCGTGCTCGACGGGGCCGAGGTCGTGTACCTCGAACGGCTTTCCGGGCGCCGCGCGGTGAACGTGATTTCGCGCGTGGGTGGGCGGCTGCCGTTGCACGCGACGGGCGTCGGGCTCGTGCTGCTCGCGCACGCGCCGGCCGAGGTGCAGGAGCAGGTGCTCGGGCTGCCGCTCAAGCGCTACACCAGCAAGACGATTCGCTCGGCCGAGCAGCTGCGCCGGGTGCTGGCCGATGTCCGCCGCAATGGCTACGCGGTGAGTGACGGCCAGATCGAGCTGCCCGCCCTGTCGGTCGCGGCGGCGGTGCACGGCGCGTCGGACACCGTGGTCGCGTCGATTTCCGTGGTCGTGCCGGCCGAGGGGACGGACCCGTTGACGCTGGTGCCGGCTGTGCGGGCGGCGGCGCGCGGTATTTCCCGGACGCTGGGCGCCACGCTGCGGCTTTCCGAAGACGCGCATCGCGAGACGCACTGAAATCTGAACCCACACTCCCTTCCACTGAGTGGAAGACGTGCTGTGTTTCAGGTCCGCGAAGCAGCACTCTGAGGGCCATCCCGACGACGTGAGGAGGCCCGGTGATCACCCTCGACGACGATCCGTTCGCGGATGCGGTCCTCGCCGACCCCGTGCCGCTGCACCGCCGGCTGCGCGACGCCGGCCCCGTGGTGCGCCTCGTCCGCTACGACGTGTGGGCGATGGCCCGCGCCGACGAGGTCACGCGGGCGTTGACCGATCCCGAGACGTTCTGCTCGTCCGCCGGCGTCGGGCTCAGCGACTTCCGGAAGGAGACGCCGTGGCGCCCGCCGAGCCTGCTGCTGGAGGCCGACGCACCGGAGCACGACCGGGCCCGCCGCACCGTGACGAGCGTGCTCACGCCGAAGGTCGTGAAGACCTACCGGGACACCTTCGCGCGTGAAGCGGAGAAGCTCGTGGCCACGCTGGTGGAGCGCGGCGAGTTCGACGCCGTCGCCGACTTCGCGGAAGCCTTCCCGCTGAAGGTCTTTCCCGACGCCGTCGGCCTGCCCGCCGAGGGCCGCGAGCACCTGCTGCCGTACGGAGCCATGGTGTTCAACGGCTTCGGCCCCCGCAACCACCTCTTCACCGAGGCCATGGAGCGCGGCGCCGTGGCCCGCGAGTGGATCGCCGAGCACTGCCGCGCCGAGAACCTGGCGCCGGGCGGGCTCGGTGCGCGGATCCACGAAGCCGCTTCAGAGTTCAGCGAGGAAGAGCGCGCGCTGCTCGTGCGCTCCTTCCTGAGTGCCGGCGTCGACACGACCGTCCACGCGCTCGGTAACGCCGTGTTGTGCTTTGCGTCGTATCCCGACCAGTGGGCCGCGCTGCGCGAGAAGCCGGAACGCTCGCGTGCGGCGTTCGAAGAGGTCGTGCGGTTCACGTCGCCGGTGCAGACGTTCTTCCGCACCACCACGCGCGACGTCGAGATCGGCGGCGAGCGGATCCCGGCGGGGGACAAGGTGCTGCTCTTCCTGGCCGCCGCCAACCGCGACCCGCGGCGCTGGCCCGACGCGGACACGTTCGACATCACGCGCCGCGCGGCCGGCCACGTCGGGTTCGGCTCGGGCGTCCACGCGTGCGTCGGCCAGATGTTCGCGCGGCTCGAAGGCGAGGTGCTGCTCGCGGCGCTGGCCCGGCGCGTCACGACGATCGAGCTCGCCGGCGAGCCGCGGCCCCAGCTGTCCAACACGCTGCGTGGCCTCGCATCGCTGCCGGTGCGGGTGCGGTGAGCGGGATGCCGAAGGTCACCTACGTGCAGCCCGACGGGACCTCCCGCACCGTCGACGCCACTGTCGGTCGCTCCCTGATGCAGGTGGCACTCGACCACGGCGTGGACGGGATCGTGGCCGAGTGTGGCGGTAACGCCATGTGTGCGACCTGTCACGTCTACGTTGCTCCGGAGCGTCTCGACGATCTTGGGCCCTTGTGCTCAGATGAAGAGGAGATGTTGGACTGCACGGCCAGCCCGAGGGCGGCCACCAGCAGGCTGTCCTGCCAGCTACCGGTGACCGAGGACCTCGACGGTCTGGTCCTGCGCTTGCCGGAGGAGCAGTTATGACCACAGGATCCTCGTCCGAGACCGTGCTCGTCGCCGGCGGCGGCCAGAGCGGCTTCCAGGCCGCGGCTTCGTTGCGGGACAAGGGTTTCACCGGGCGGGTGGTCCTGGTCGGAGACGAGCCGGGCGTGCCGTACCAGCGGCCGCCGCTGTCGAAGGCCTACCTCAAGGGCACGGCGGGCGAAGAGCAGCTGCGGTTGCGGCCGGAGGACTTCTTCGCGGAGAAGGGCATCGAGCTCGTGCCGGGGCGGGTGGCTTCGGTGGACCGGGCTGCCTCGCGGGTGGTTCTGGAGTCGGGCGAGGAGCTGGCGTATGACCACCTCGTGTTGGCGACTGGCGCGCGCAACCGGGTGCTGCCGGTGCCGGGGGCGGATCTCGACGGCGTGTTGATGCTGCGTACGCGGGATGACGCGGATCGGCTGCGTTCGTCGTTGGAACGTGCTTCGAACGTCGTGGTCATCGGCGGCGGGTTCATCGGGCTGGAGTTCGCCTCGCACGCCGGGCGGCCCGTGACGGTCGTGGAGGCGCAGGACCGGCTGCTGGCGCGGGTGGCGTCGCCGGAGGTGTCGGAGTTTTTCAAGGAGCTGCACGAAAAGGCCGGGCACACGGTGTTGCTCGGAACAGGTGTTACGGCTCTGCACGGCGACGGGCACGTCTCGTCGGTCGAGCTGGCCGACGGCTCGCGGCTGCCGGCCGACCTGGTCGTGGTCGCGGTCGGCGTGGTGCCGGAGACGACGCTTGCTTCGCAGGCCGGGCTGACGGTGACCAACGGTGTCGTCGTCGACGAGCACCTGCGCACCGAGGACTCGAAGATCTTCGCGATCGGCGACTGCGCCAACTTCCCGTGCGTCCACGCGGGCGCGGCGACGCGGCTGGAGTCGGTGCAGAATGCCGTTGACCAGGCCCGATGCGTGGCCGCGGCGATCACCGGCGACGCCGCGCCGTACGACAGCCTGCCCTGGTTCTGGACCGACCAGACGGACGCGAAGCTGCAGATCGTCGGCATCCTCGCCAACGCGGACCAGACCGTGGTGACCGGCGACCGTGCCGAGGGGCGGTTTTCCGTGCTGTCGTTCCGCGACGGTGTGCTGATCGCCGTCGAGTCCGTGAACCGCCCGCCCGACCACATCGCCGCGCGCCGGCTGTTCACGGCGGAGCTGCGTCCGTCCTACGCCGACCTCGAAGCCAGCTCGTTCGATTTGAAAGCCCATGTGAAGTCGCGTTCCGCGGCTTGACGTATTCGTTCGGAGGTCCCCCCGTTGCGTACCCAGGTCGCTGTGATCGGCGCCGGCCCGGCCGGGCTGCTGCTTTCGTACCTGCTCCACTCCGAGGGCGTGGAGGCCGTCGTGCTGGAGGCGCGCGACCGCGAGTATGTGCGCCAACGCGTGCGCGCGGGGGTCTGCGAACAACCGACGGTCGAGCTGCTGACGGAGATCGGCCTCGGCGATCGGCTGGTGCGGGAAGGCTTGCCGCACGAGGGTTTCTCGCTCCGGTTCGACGGCCAGGACCACCGGATCGCGCTCACCGAGCTGACGGGCCGGTCGATCACGGTGTACGGGCAGCAGGAGATCGTGAAGGACCTCGTGGACGCGCATGAGCGTCAGGGTTTGCCGTTGGAGTTCGAGGTTTCGGACGTTGCTGTGTCTGATGTGGACACTTCGCGTCCGGTGGTCCGTTATGTGGACGCTGCTGGTGTTTCGCAGGTTCTCGAATGTGACGCCATTGTCGGCTGTGACGGTTTCCATGGTGTATCCCGTCCGTCCATTCCGGACGGTGGGTTGCAGTTCTTCGAGCGGGAGTACCCCTTCGCGTGGCTGGGTGTTCTGGCGCAGACGCCGCCTTCGCACGAGGAGCTGATCTACACACACCACCCGCGTGGCTTCGCCTTGCACAGCATGCGTTCCCCGGAAATCACGCGCCTTTATCTGCAAGTCGACCCTGGCGAGGACCTCTCGGCCTGGTCCGACGACCGCATCTGGTCCGAGCTGTCGTTGCGCCTGGCCGTCGATGGCGAGTTCACCCTGCGCGAAGGCCCGATCCTCGACAAGGGCATCACGCCCATGCGCAGCTTCGTCGCCGAACCCATGCGCCACGGCCGGCTGTTCCTGGCCGGCGACGCCGCCCACATCGTGCCGCCCACCGGGGCCAAGGGCATGAACCTCGCCGTCGCGGACGTCCGAGTCCTCTCGCGCGCCTTGGTCTCGCTGGCCAAGGGCGACCCCACCCCGGCCGACGCCTACTCCGACACCTGCCTCCGCCGCGTCTGGCGCGCCGAACACTTCTCCTGGTTCATGACGACCATGCTCCACACCGACCCGGGCGCCGACGCCTTCGCCCGCCGGCTGCAACTGTCGCAACTCCGCTACACGGCTTCGTCTCGCGCTGCGGCGACGAGTGTGGCGGAGAATTATGTGGGGTTGCCGTTCGGGGGTTGAGGCTTCGCTCTTGCTTGGGCTCGTGAGTGGGCCTTTCGTGCCATGCTTCGGTCGCTGAGTGGCCCTCTCGCGGCGTGGCGCCGGTGCGAGAGGACCTTTCGCGCCGTGGGGTGGTCGCTGAGTGGACCGCCGGAACGAGTGGACCTTTCGTGCTGCGCGGCGGCCGCGATTTCGTGACGTGGGGCGGCTGCGATGGGACCTTTCGTGCTGTGAAGCGGCTGCGATGGGACCTTTCGTGCTGTGGGGCGGCCGCGATGGGACCGTTCGTGCGTCGGTGGGTGAGCGAACGGTCCCTTCGTGCTGCCGTGGCAGGGTGAGCGGACTGCCTGCGCGCAGGTGAGTGACCGAGTCGACCGAGTTGGCGGCGAGTGGACTACTCGCGTGACGTTGCCGACGTGAGTGGACCGCTCGCCCTGTGTCGGCGCCACGAGGGGACCATTCGTGCCGCTGTGATGGCACGAGCGGAGCTCTCGCGCCACGTTGCAGTCGCCAGCGGACCTTTCGCGCCGCCGCGTCGATGGGGCGGGACCTTCGCGCAGTGCCGCTGCGACTGGACCGTCCACCATTCCGCGATGTCGCGAGTGGACCTTTCACGCGGTGATGCGGGCGCGAGTGGACCTTTCACGCGGTGATGCGGGCGCGAGTGGACCTTTCACGCGGTGATGCGGGCGCGAAGTGACCTTTCGCGCCGCAGGCGAAATGGCGCGAAGGGACCATTCGAACCAAGCCCCGCGCGCGAGCGGACCGCCGGCTCCCCGCCGCCGCACCGATGCGAACCCGTCGCCAAGGGCGCTTGACTCTGACACCGTGTGAGATCCGAACGTAGGTGGTGTCATGTTCAGCATCGGAGAGTTCGCCAAGGTCGGCCGCGTGTCCGTGCGGATGTTGCGGCACTACGACGCGCTCGGGCTGCTCAGGCCGGCGCGGGTGGATCCGCACAGTGGGTACCGCTACTACGCGGCGGACCAGCTCGCGCGGCTCAACCGCATCCTGGCGCTGAGTGATCTCGGGATCGGGCTCAAGCAGGTCGCCGAGGTGCTCGGCGAGCGGCCAAGCGCGGAGCAGCTGCGCGGGATGCTCAGGTTGCGCCGCGGGGAGCTGGCGGAGCGGGTCGCGGCGGAGACGGCGCGGCTGGCGCGCGTCGAGGCAAGGCTCCGGTTGATCGAAGTGGAGGACACCATGTCCGAAGTGGACGTTGTGGTCAAGCCGGTCGAGGGTGCTCGTGTGGTTGCCGTCGGGGGTATTGCCGAGTCGTTCGAGTACGACGACATCGGGCCCGTCGTCGGCGGGCTGTGCGCGAGTCTCGCCGAACGGATGGAGCGCGCGGGCCTGAAGTTCGCCGGGCCGGCCATCGCTTGGTACGAGCCGGCCGACGATCGGGTGCACGTGCAGGCCTGCGCGCCCTACGTCGGGTCGGCGGAGGGCGCCGGGCTGGACGAGACGGAGCTGCCGGCCCTCGCCCACGCCGCGACGCTCGTCCACCGCGGCACGATGGCCACCATCGCCGAGTCGTACCAGGCCCTCGCGCGCTGGATCGACGACAACGGCTACCGCGCCGAACCGGGCCACGCCCGCGAGGTCTACCTGCACACCGACGGCGACGAGACGGGCTGGGTGACCGAACTGCAGATCCCGGTTTCGGCCGCCTGACGAACCGGGCTGGGCCGGCACATCCGACACATCCGACCCAGCCCGCACGGCAGCGACCCGGCCGACGTCGACCAACAGACCCGCTCCCACCCCACCAAACCGATCGTCAACCCAGGGTTGACGATACCGGATCGTCAACCTACAGTTGACGGCATGACCTACCCAGTAAAGCTCGACGACCTCATCAGTGCCATCAAGGCGAACAACGACAAGGACGCCCTCGCGCAGCTGTCGGATGCGGTGTACATGGGGGAGCACCTCGGGGAGCTCGCCGATCACCTCATCGGGCACTTCGTGGACCAGGCGCGGCGGTCCGGTGCTTCGTGGACGGACATCGGTACGAGCATGGGCGTTTCGAAGCAGGCGGCCCAGAAGCGGTTCGTGCCGAAGGTCGACCCGGGGGGTGATCCGGGCGGGATGATCGAGCGCCTCTACGGCCGCTACACCGACCGTGCGCGGCACGTCGTCGTGGCGGCGCAGCAGGCGGCCAAACACGCGAAGAGCCCGGGGATCGACACCGTGCACCTGGTGCTCGGGCTGCTCACCGAACCGGCCGCGCTGGCCGCCGGGATCATGGTGTTCCAGGGCGCGAGCCTCGACGCTGTGAAGGAAGCGGCGGAGGCGCGGTTGCCCGAGCCCGTCGACCCGGTGCCGGACCCGATGCCGTTCACCGCGGCGGGCAAGAAGACGCTCGAGCTGACCCTGCGCGAAGGCCTGCGGCTCGGCCACAACTACATCGGCACCGAGCACATCCTGCTGGCGATCCTGGAGCAGGGCGAAGGCGCCGGCTACGAGGTGCTCGCCGGGCTGGGCATCACGAAGGAGCCGGCGGAGGCGAAGATCCGCGAGGCCCTGGCCGAAATCCTGGCCGCGCGAGGGCAGTGAGGTATCTGGTGCCGGCGGTCGTCGTCGCTTTGCTTCTGGTGGCGGCGACCGCCTGACCCCTAGGCTGGCCGGCATGGCCGACCGGTTCATGGAGGAGTTCCGCCAGGCGTTCGAAGACGCCCAAGGCGACGGCCCTCCCGCCATCCAGAGCTTCGAAATCGTCCCGAACAACGACGAAACCCTCGCCGCCGAAGCCAGCCGCTTGCTGGAGCCGATCGTGCAACAGCTGGCGCTGCTCGGTCCGCAAGGCTGGGAATGGTTATCCGCCGAGTTCTCGTTCACCGTCTCCGCGGAAATCGCGCTCCTGCGGTTCTTCGCCGGCAACCAGCACCAGGACGTCTACGTTCCCGAGCCCATCACCGCGATGCTGCGCAACCAGCGCCACGTCGCCGCGCAGATGTCTGCCGGCCCGTGGTGGCGCCTGATCCTGAGCGTCCTCAACAGCGGCCAGCTCAGCGTCACCTACGACTACGGCGACGAACCCTTCCCGCCGCACCAGCTCCTGCCGCCGCAGCACTACCGCGACGACCTCAAGACCTACCGCCGCCCGCAGGTCCCGCCTTGGCTCGCCGAGTACACGCGATGAAAAAGGGACCCCCACCAACCAAGGTGGGGGTCCCCGAAGAAAAGATCAAGCACCGACCTCGTCACGAGAATCCGTGGCCCACAGGGTGTGGAACGAACCCTCGCGGTCGACGCGCCGGTACGTGTGCGCACCGAAGAAGTCACGCTGACCCTGCACCAGCGCCGCCGGCAGCCGGTCGGCGCGCAGGCCGTCGTAGTAGGCCAGCGCGGTGGAGAAGCCCGGCGTCGGGATGCCCAGCTGCACCGCCGTGGAGATGACCGAGCGCCACGAGTCCTGCGCGTCCTCGACGGCCTTGCGGAACGCGCCCGCGGTCAGCAGCGTCGGGAGGGCCGGGTCCTCGGCGTAGGCCGCGGTGATGTCGTTCAGGAACTTCGCGCGGATGATGCAGCCGCCGCGCCAGATGGACGCGACGGCGCCCAGGTCGATGTCCCAGCCGTACTCCGTGGCGCCGGCCTGGATCTGGTTGAAGCCCTGCGCGTACGCGACGACCTTCGACGCGTACAGCGCCTGCTCGACGTCGTCGGCGAAGGTTTCCAGCGCGGCGCCCTTCAGCGGCGTACGCGCCGGCCCCGCCAGCCCGCGGGCGGCCGCGCGAAGCGGCTTCGAGCCCGAAAGCGAACGCGCGAACACGGCCTCCGCGATGCCACTGATCGGCACGCCCAGGTCGAGCCCGATCTGCACGGTCCAGCGGCCCGTGCCCTTCTGCTCCGCCGCGTCCTCGACGATGTCGACGAACGGCTTGCCCGAACCGTCGACGTGCTTGAGCACCTCGGCGGTGATCTCGATCAGGTAGGACTCGAGCCGGCCGGTGTTCCACGTCGAGAACACGTCGGCGGTCTCCGCGGGCGAGTAGCCGGCGGCGCCGCGCAGGAGGTCGAACGACTCCGCGATCAGCTGCATGTCGGCGTACTCGATGCCGTTGTGGACCATCTTCACGAAGTGGCCCGCACCGTCCGCGCCGATGTGCGTGCAGCAGGGGTCGCCGTCGACCTTGGCCGAGATGTCCTCGAACAGCGGGCCGAGCGACTCGTACGACTCCTTCGACCCACCCGGCATGATGCTCGGGCCGTTGAGCGCGCCCTCCTCGCCGCCGGACACGCCGGTGCCGACGAAGTGCAGCCCGCGCTCGCGCAGCGCGGCCTCGCGCCGGCGGGTGTCCGCGAAGTGCGCGTTGCCGGCGTCGACGATCACGTCACCCGGTTCCAGCAGCGGCGCGAACTCCTCGATCACGGCGTCGGTGGGCCCACCGGCCTGCACCATGATCACGATCTGCCGTGGCCGCTCCAGCGCGTTGACGAACTCCTGCGCGGAGTACGCCGGGATGAAGTCACCCTCGTCGCCGAACTGCTCGACGAGCGTGCGCGTCCGCGCCTCGGAGCGGTTGTGCAGGGCGACCGTGTGCCCGTGCCGGGCCAGGTTCCGCGCCAGGTTGCGGCCCATGACCGCCAAGCCGGTGACCCCGATGCTCGCCTTCTTGCTCATCCGAACCCTTTCCGAAGTCTCTGCCGGAGTCCGAGCGTAGTCCGGTTCACGCTCGCGCGAACCTGCGAGAACACTCACGGGCGTCCGGGGGGAATGAATCACGTGGAGCCCGGTGACCGGGACCACTTCTGTCCTCTGTGGTGCGAATGTGGTGCGAAGTTTCAGGAGAAACAGCGGATCGGCGCGCCGTTGTACGCGACCATGTCAGTGATCGCCGCGACGAGGTCGATCGGGGCGCCCCACTCGGCGCCGTCGAGCTCCGCATACGCGCGATGCAGGTTGCCTGCCAAGCGTTCCTGTTCGGACAGGTCCGAAAAGGCACCCAGATCGGTCTCTTTCGCCAGGTGCAACGGCGAAAGCCCCGCTGCCTTGCCGCGTTCGGCCGTCTCCTGCACGAACTTCAGGTACGCGTCGACGACGTCCACGGTCTCCAGGCCACACGGGCCGCCGTGGCCGGGCAGGATCAGCGCGGGCTCCAGCTCGCGGATCACGTCGAGGGCGGCGCGCCAGCCGGCGACCGAGCCCATCAGCGCGAACGGGCTGCCGCCGTTGAAAACCAGGTCACCCGCGAACAGCACGCGCTGCTCGGGCAGCCAGGCGAGCACGTCGTTGGTGGTGTGGGCGGCGTGGCCCGAGTGCACGAGCTCGATCGCGGTGTCGCCCGCGTGGACGGTCAGCCGGTCGTCGAACACGACGTCGGGCGCGCGCAGCTCCAGGTGGCCCCAGTCGTTGCCGACGAGCACGCCGTCGTAGGTCTCGATGCCGGCGGCGAGCATCGCGTCCCGCGTTTTGCGCTGGCCGATGATCGTCGCGCCGCCGACGAGGTAGTTGCCGTTGGTGTGGTCGGAGTGGTGGTGGGTGTTCACGAGCGTGGTGACCGGTCCAGCCGTGGCCTCCGCGGCGGCCAGCAGGGCGCGCGTGCGCCGCTCGGTGGCGCACGTGTCGATGAGCACGGTGTGGTCGCCTGCGGACACGAAGCCGCAGTTGTTGATGAACCAGGAACCGTCGGGCTGCACGTAGCCGAAGACACCGTCTGCGAGGCGCTCGACCTTCGCGGCGCCGGGGGAGCGATCGATCACGCCCGCCACTATGCCGTACGACCGAGCGCCGCAGAACCGGCGGAAGTAGTCCGGATGGAGCAGTGGCGGTGTCCGAAAGGCGCTAGATGGCCTGGTCCAGGCGAGTGACACCCGGGGTGACTGGCTTTTCGGATCATTTCCTGGAACGCTGCGCGGTGTCATCATCGAACCCCGTTGGGTCAACGTACTAACCTGGGTGGTTCGAACGTTCGCGCGCCGGCAGTGGTCGAGAGACCGCTCCGGCGGTTAGTGGTCCGGGAGAGCAAGGCTGATGGCGAGCACCGTCACCTCGCGCCGGAAGCAGCTCGGAAACGAGCTCCGGCATGCCCGCAACGCCGCGCGGATGACACAGCAGCAGGTCGCCGAAGTTCTCGGCTGCACCCAGGGCAAGGTCAACAAGATCGAGTCCGGAGCAGTGGGGGTCAAGCTCGGAGATGTGCGATCGATGCTGAACGCGTTCGGGATCAACGGCGAAGAAGCCGACACCCTGATGAACCTGGCCCGCGCCGCCGCCGGGCAGCGCGGCCACTGGTCGGGCTACCGCTCGGTGGTGCCCCACTGGTTCCGCACCTTCACCGACCTCGAGCCGGCCGCCGCGGAGATCCTCACCTGGCACGGTGAGCGCATCCCGGGCCCGCTGCAGTCCGAGCACTACATGCTCAAGCAGTTCACGGAGGCGGGCGCGACCGACGTCACGTCGCTGGTGCGCAACCGGCTCGACCGCAAGGCCGTGTTCGACCAGCAGCAGCCGCCGTACTACCGGTTCATCGTGAGCGAGGGCGCGCTGCGCCGCGCTCCCGGTGGGATCGCGCCGGCCGTGATGCTGGACCAGGTCGAGCACATGCTGGCGCTGGACCGCTACCCCCGCGTGTACGTGCACGTGCTGCCCTTCGGCGCGAAGCTCGCCGCGGTGCCCAACGACTTCACGATCATGCGCTTCCCCGACCGCACGCGGGACTTCGTCTACATCGAACACTCCGCGGGCGGGCTCTACCTCGACGACGTCAAGGACTTCAACATCTTCGTCGACTCGTGGGACCGGCTGCGCGGTGCTGCGCTGGAGCGCGGCGAGACGCGGCAGTTCCTCAAGGAGCTCGCCGAGGGCTACCGGGCGCAGATGTCGCAGTGATTTCCAGCAGTGGCACGGTTTCTTCCGCGCCGGCCTGGCCGTTGATCTCCTCCTGCACGCGCTGAGCCGCCTCGCGCCACCGCGGTTCGGTGAGCAGCCGCACGGCCGTTTCGTGGATTTCGTCCGGCGTCGCGGTCTCCGGGTCCAGCGCGACGCCGATGCCGAGCCGGGTGGTCTGGCGAGCGTTGCCAGGCTGGTCGGCGCCCATGGCGAACACGAGCGACGGCAGGCCGTGGGCCAGCGCGCCCAGCAGGCTGCCGGAACCGCCGTGGGACACCACGAGGTCGATCGAGGGCAGCAGCTCGGCCTGGGGCACGAAGCGTTCGACGCGGACGTGCGCGGGTTGCGGCCCGAAGACGGCCGGGTCGAGCTGGGTGCCGACGGTGGTGGTCACGTTCGCGGTCAGCCGCGCGAGACCCGCCAGCGTGCGTTCGAAGAGGTCGCCGGACGCGGTGTTGAAGTCCGTGCCGAGCGTGAAGTACACGCCGGGCGGCTCGTGCGGCGGTCTCGGCGGAATGGGGTCGCCCTGGCGGAAGGAGAACGCGCCGGGCGGCAACGGCGAAGCCGGGTCGCGGACCGACGGCGGGAACGGCGACAGCACGAGCTGCCCCGCCAGCATCGTCAGCTCCGGGTCCGGCGGCAGGCCGTGCCCGGCGCGCAGCTCGTGCAGGGGTTCGGCCACGAGGTCCTTGCGCAGCAAGGTTCCCGCGGCCAGCACGAGGACGTTCACACACGGCACGCCGAGCCGTTCGGCGGCGATCGCGGCGCCGAAGTCGACCTCGTCGCGGATCACGACGTCGGGCCGCCAGTCGCGGATGATCTCCAGCAACGCGGTGGCGCGTTCCCGGCCGGCGCGGCGCGCGAAGAGCTCCTGGATCTCCCAGTCGTCGCGGGCCGGGTCGAGGGGTGGCAGCGGCTCGCGCTTCGCTGCGGCTTGCGCGCGCGGTGCGCTCGTGGCCAGCGCCGTGAACCCCGCGCGCTCGATCGCCGACACGTGGCTGCCCGCCCCGGCCACCGCGACGGTGTGCCCCCGCGCGGCGGCGGCCCGCACGACGGGCGCCATCGGATCGAAGTGGCCGCGGCCGCCGACGAAGGTGAAGAGGAAGCGCATTCCCGGCAAAGTAGTGGTTGACGACGGGGCTGGTCGCGTCGTTTTCCCGGGCTTCCGTGACCGCAAGCCCCGATCGGGTGTCACTCGATCGGGGGTCGGCTGCGGGACGCGCCGGGAGATCGGCAGACTGGTCCGCACCAGCACACCGCGGGTCGGAAAGGGACAGCTGATGACACAGGTACCGGATCCCGAAGCCCCTGAGAGCATCGACCTCGATCGGCCCAACGCGGCCCGCATCTACGACTGGTTCCTCGGCGGCACGGCCAACTGGGCGATCGACCGCGAGTTCGGCGAACGCGCGGTACAGACCTTCCCCATGATCAAGACCATCGCGAAGTCCGGGCGCGAGCTGCTCGGCCGCACCGTGCGCTACATGGCGCGCAACGGCATCGACCAGTACCTCGACCTCGGCTCCGGGGTGCCGACGGCGGGCAACGTGCACCAGATCGCCACGTCGGTGAACCCCGACGCGCGCTGCGTGTACGTGGACAACGAGCCCGTGGCCGTCGCCCACTCGCAGATCCTGCTGGAGCGTGAGGGCGTCGCCGACCGGCACGCGGTGCTGCACGGCGACCTGCGTAACCCGGGTGACATCTGGCCGCGTGCGCTCGACACCGGCGTGCTGGACCCGAAGCGCCCGATCGGGTTGATCATGTCCGGCGTCCTGTACTTCATCGGCCGTGAGGAGGGGGCGCACGAGATGGTGCGCAAGTACCTCTCGCTGGTGCCCTCGGGCTCGTTCTTCATGGCCTCGCACATCACGCTCGACGGCGTCCCGGAGTCCGACGGGGACAGCCGCGAGTCGATCCACGAGCAGTACAAGCAGTCGAGCACCCCGATCCACTTCCGCTCGCGCGCGGAGTTCGCGGAGTTCTTCGACGGTCTGGAGCTCGTGGACCCCGGGGTGGTCTGGGTTTCGGAGTGGCGGCCGGAGGAAGGCGAGTCGCGCAACAGCGACCGCATGGCCGCCGACCCGTCGTTCAGTGGCGGCATCTGCGCCGTGGGACGGAAGCCGTAACGACGAAAGCGCGCCCCGGGAGGGTGGCCCGGGGCGCGCTGGTTCGATGGTCTGTGTCGCGCTTACGCGCGGGACGGGCCCAGTCCGTGGACGAGCGGGGCGAGGTCGACGCGCGCCTCCAGCGGCCTCGTGGCGCGGACCAGGTCCGGCTGGCGTGGGGCGGGGACGTCGAGGTCGGTGTCCCAGGTGACCGGGCTGCGCAGCGGTGCCTGGATCAGGCTGAAGCCGAAGCGGCTGCGCAGCTCGTGGTTGATCCCACGTCGGCCGTGAGTGTGTTCATCCTCACGACGGAAGAGCGTGGTGAGCCGGACGGCCATGAGATCACACCCCCAGTTCCGATAGCGGTGACCGGGGCAGATCCGCTCCGGCCAGACCGAGACAGCTTTCGCACGGCATACCCACGCCCGGCGCCAGCCACTCGATGTGGGTCCGGGGAAGTGATTCCCCGCACCGCGCGAGCACCTCTGCGGAAGAACTCGCTGCGTCCACCTCGAACACGTGCGCGACGCGGCGGGATTCGCCGGCCCTGCCGGGAGCGAGCCTGCCCGTCATGAGCACGTTCGCCGTCATGCTGTCCTGGATGATCACGCGGTCCCTCCCCCCGAGGTCTGCGGCGGGTTCGTGGACTCCGCTGGTGGGCTGGGCCGAATGCAGCAAGCCATTCACCCACCATCGGCGCCCCGATCGATGCGATTAATCCTACTCCTGGAATAATCTTCATGTCGAGATCGGGTCGAGTTGATCACCCGCTTGGCCCTGCGGTTTGCTCCGTAGTGACAGAAAGAAGCCGGGGACGTGCGTGGCGACCGCATGCCCTGCAGGAGGCTCGGAGGTACGACCCATGACGGATTATCCGTCGCTCCAGGATTACGACCCGGACGCGGCCGAGGGGCTGTTCGAGGACGCTGCCTGGGAGAAGTCGTTCGCCAGTGAGCCGAACGGCGGCAGCTGCGTCGAGGTCAACCTGGGCCGTTCCGACCTCGTCGGCGTCCGCGACACGAAGCTCGCGTCGAGTCCGGTCTTCGTGTTCGACCGGGGCGAGTGGGAGGCGTTCCTGGTCGCGGTGAAGGCCGGGCAGTTCGATCTGCCGCCTGGCGCTTGACGCGGCTCGCGATTTGCCGGGGAGCCCGCATGGGGGCCTCGGCGTGAGAGTTTCACCAACTACCACTCGAACGAGTGATTGGCGCTGACCCTGGGTGTTTGCCCGGAGTGAGTTGTTGATCAAGAGGCCGGGAGCACCTGATCGGTACTCCCGGCCCCGAGTCGGATCACGGCGGATCAGGCGGCGGCCGGCACCCCGCCGCCGCGCAGCCGGCCGCGCGTGCGGCGCCAGGCGATGACCACCAGCACCACGAGCCCGATCAGTGGCAGGCTGCTGATCGCCCAGCTCAACCCCATCGGCGGTCCCGGCTGCGCCAGCACCGGCAGGCTCTTCAGCTCGCCCGTGCCCTGGCCCCGGGGGCCGTTGATCGTGAAGCGGAACGCCCACGTGCCCTCCGTCGGCAGGGCGCGGATGTCCAGACCCCAGACGTCGCGCTTGCGCGGGTGGCGCGCGAGCGGCTGCGGGCGCTGGAACGCGGCGGCCGAGGGGTTGTGCAGAGCGAGCGTGCCCGTTTTGGTGCCGATGCCGCCGTCGGGGATGAAGGTGAAGTCCAGCGACTGCATGGCCCGCAGCGGCCACGTCGAGAAGCCCACGGTGAGGCCGTAGGGCCCGGCCTGCACGCGTTCGGTGTGGACGATGTTCACCGGCTCGTACGCGTTGGCCGGCAGGGCGGTGGCGAGCAGCAGGCCGATGACCGCGCCCAGCGCCAGCAGTGTTTTACGCATTCGAACCCTCCGAAACCGGGGCGAGCAGGCGGAGCATGCCGCCGAAGCGCCAGCCCGAGAAGCCGCCCGTCACACCCAGCACGCCGGCGGCGACGCCGGTCGCAAGAACCGCCGTGAGGTCACCGACGTGACCGGAGTAGACCAACCCGCGCTGCACCAGCAGGGTCGCGCCGACCAGGAGCCCGGCCAGCCCGCCCGCGAGCACGGACACGCGGCCCAGCTGCCACCCCCGCCGTCGCGCGATCAGCAGGTAGCCCTCGACCAATGCCGCCACCGGCAGGAGCGCCATCGGCATCAGCGCGGGCATGTCCGGCACGCCGCTCACGTAGTCGCGCACCGGCAGCCCGACGAGATCGGCGTACGTGCGCGCGGCCCACGGTGAGAACCACCAGAAGACGGCCTGGATCACGGCCAGGATCGCCGCTGTCGCCACGGCGCCGCCGGGCCGGCGCAGGAACCCGGCGCCGGCGAACACGAGCAGCACGGACAACAGTGTGGAGCCGACCGACGTCGCCTCCACCGGGTCGAGGTTCACCTGCTGCAGCCCCAGCGCCGTCACCGCGCTGAACGCGATCAGCACGGCCAGCGAACCGAACACCCCGATCCGGCCCCAGCGGTGCTCCCGCGCGGCCGCGAAGACCATCGTGGTGCCGATGATCGACAACGTCACGGAGAGCAGCAGCCCGATGTGCGGCGGCGAGTCGATCACGGCGTCGAAGCCGTACAGCCCGTGCCACCACTGGTCCCACAGCCCGTAGAGCAGGAACAGCGCGGCGCCGACGCCGGAGGTGAGGTAGCCGGCCGGCGCGGCGAACGTCCGGCCGAACACGCCGATCGCGCGCCCGCCGATGCGCGGGTCCACCGGCCGCCCGGCGCGTTGCGCGGCCGTGGTCAGCAGCACCACGGCCAGGCTCGCCAGCCCGACGATCGCGCTGCCCGAGTACAGGAACAGGTGCGGCAGCGTGAAGAACGTGTCCGGGCCGACGTCGTCGTGCCACTGCACGTCCCACGTGAGCCCGACCATCGAGATCACCGACCCCGCGAGCACCGTGCCCGCGGGTGCCAGCCCTGGCCTTCGAGTCGCGGTGACCACCCGGGCCCCCGACGCGGTGAGATCCATCCCCAGCCCCCTTCTTACTGGTCTTACTGGTTGACCAACACGGGAAACACGACCTGGCCGGCGCCCGCCGGCCCGCGCAGGGAGACCGTGATCTCCCACTGGCCCGCCATCGGCAGGCCGACGTCGGCGGCGCGGAAGTGCCCCGGCCCGTCGGCGGCCGCCGGCACGGGCGTGATGGCGTGGCCCATCTGCGGCATCACCGGCTCCACCGTCACGCCGTCGACGGCGTGACCGGTCACCGCGAACGCGAACGTGTTGCCGCCGACCCGTGGCGCGTCCGCGGACAGCTGCACGGTGTAGGGCCCGGTCGTCGACTTCAGCACGGTGGGGCCGCTCGACCCGCCGCCGAACAACAGCCAGCCGGCGATCACCGCGGCTACCACCACGACGACGCTGATCAGCACCACCGGACGTTTCGTTTTCATTGGCCCCCTCCGGGAAAAGCCGGCACGTCGAGCACCACCGGCACGGTCAGAACGGACCAGCCGCGTTCGGCCTGCAGCCACAGCCGGTAGCGGCCGGGCGCGGGGAAGGTGTACGTGAAGGGCACGTCGGGCCCGTACGCGGCGACGGTTTCGTCCGGCACGCCCGTCAGGCCCGGGACGTACGGCGGCATCGCGTGCGCGTGGGCCCACGTCGGTGCGGTGGCGGCCGCGGCGCCGACGTTGTGCTCCGACGGCAGCGGCCCGACGACGATCAGGTGGCCCAGCATGCCCAGCCACGGCTGGAGGTCGCCGGCGGGGAAGTGCGCGGTGACGGTGACCGGCGTGCCGGCTTGCACGGCCGTGGTGGTGACGTCGATCGGCACTCCGTCGACGACGCGTTTTCCTGGTCCTGCGGAAACTTCGGCTTGGTTGCCGGTGACGCCGTCGAAGTCCACAGTGGACCGTGCCAGCTGAACGCCGCCGCCGCGTCGTTCGAGTTCCGCGGCCACTGCGTAAGTCCCGGACTCCGGTGGAGTGAAGTCGATGCGGTACTCGCCGGGTGCCACCCGTACCGGATGGAGGTGCCACAACCGGCCCGAGGGCGAGACGACGATGAGGTGGACCAAGGCGTCGTCGTGGATCACGAGGTCGTCGGCGGGCCGGCCGGTGGACCCGTCGGTGAAGTGGAGGTCGAGGGACTTTCCTTGCGTGCCAACGGTCAGGTTCACCGGCGGCCGCGAGTAGTCCGTGACGGGCAGGCGGGACAGCGCGTACGGATCGGTGACGTTGTCGACGGTCGCGTCCAGCTGCGCGCCCGGCGCGGGCGGCGGGGGAGTGCCGGTGGACAGCAGTGCGCCGGTGACCGCGACGGCCAGCGCCGCGACCATCCCACCAGCCGGTAGCAGGGCGTAGGCGGTCCGGCGTGACCGCACCGCCACGACCAAGGCGATGAGCAGAAACGCCCCTGCCGCAACAAAACCGCCGTACGTCGCCTTTTCCCATGGCGGCACCACGCGAGCAGGCACGACGAACGGGATGGTCGCGGTGGTCGTGCCGTCGGACAGCTGCAATTCCCATGGTCCGGCGTGATCGACGCCGACCGTGCCCGGGTAGAGCCCGGGCGTGGCGCCGAGCACGACGTCGCCGCGGGAGAACACGACGCCGTCGGAGGCCGCCGCCAGGTGCAGCGGGCCGGGTGCGGTGCCCGCGTGCGTGGCGATGTCGACGTGCAGGTCGCCCGGGGTCACGTCGATCCGCCGGATGATCACGGTCAGCTCGCGTGCGCCGAGTGTCTGCGCCACCTGGATGTCCGCGCCGACCGGTGCCCCGTCGGCGCGCGCCGTGCCGCCGCCGAGCGCGATCCCCAGCGCGCACAGCACCAGCAGCAGCGCCGATCTCTTTGTGGTCCCCATCAGGGGAAAAGGTAACGAGGTCAGGGGAGCCGAATCGTCACGGAAGCGGGGGAAGATCCATCCCCGGTTCGGGGGATGCGGACCCTTAGGTGCGGCCCCCTGGCACCTCGCTCTTGAAACGTGGAACGTTGCTCCGTACGGTTAACGGAGCAACGTTCCGTTTGCTCTTCGGAGGACCAATCCCATGCAGTACCGCACCTTGGGCCACACCGGTGTGCAGGTCAGCGCGCTTTCGCTCGGTGCCATGAACTTCGGCGCGATCGGCCGGACCACGCAGGACGACGCCACGGCGATCGTCGACGCCGCGCTGGAAGGCGGCATCAACGTCGTCGACACGGCCGACATGTACGGCGCCGGCGAGTCGGAGGCGATGGTCGGCAAGGCCATCGCCGGGCGCCGCGACGACCTCGTGCTCGCCACGAAGGCCGCCATGCCGATGGGCGACGAGCGCAACCACCGCGGCAGCTCGCGTCGCTGGCTCGTCACCGAGCTCGACAACAGCCTGCGCCGGCTCGGGGTCGACCACGTCGACCTCTACCAGATCCACCGCTGGGACTCTTCGACCAGCGACGAGGAGACGCTTTCCGCGCTCACGGACCTGCAGCGGGCCGGGAAGATCCGCTACTTCGGCTCGTCGACGTTCCCCGCGTACAAGATCGTGCAGGCGCAGTGGGCCGCGCGGGAGCACCGCCTGAGCCGCTACGTCACCGAGCAGCCCAGCTACTCGATCCTGCAGCGCGGCATCGAGGCCGACGTGCTGCCGATGACCGAGGAGTACGGCCTGGGCGTGCTGGCGTGGAGCCCGCTCGCGTCCGGCTGGCTGTCGGGCGCGGTCCGCGAGGGGCGCGAGATCACCACGAGCCGCTCGAAGGCCTTGCCGCAGCGGTTCGACCTGGCGCTGCCCGCCAACCAGGCTCGCCTCGAGGCCGTGGAGCGCCTGGCGAAGGTCGCCGCCGGCGCGGGCCTCACGTTGATCCAGCTCGCGCTCGGCTTCGTGACCGCGCACCCGGCCGTGACCAGCGCGATCATCGGCCCGCGCACGCCGGAGCACCTGCGCTCACACCTCGCGGCCGCCGACACCGTGCTCTCCGCCGACGTGCTGGACGCGATCGACGAGATCGTCGCGCCCGGTGTGGACCTGGCCGCGCACGAGAAGTTCGACACCCCTCCTGCCCTGCTGGATCCCTCATTGCGTCGCCGCTGAAAGGAACCTTCCGATGTCACCTCGATTCGGCATCATGACCGCCCCGATGCAGGTGGACTACGCCGACCTCGTGCGCGTCTGGCACGAAGCCGACACCCTGCCGGCGATCGAGCACGCCTGGCTCTTCGACCACCTCCTGCCCATCGTCGGCGACCCCGACGGGCCCATTTTCGAAGGCTGGACGCTGCTTTCAGCCCTTGCTGCGCAAACTTCGCGCCTGCGCCTCGGCCTCATGGTCACCAGCAACCGCTTCCGCCCGCCCGCCGTCCTCGCCAAGATCGCCACGACCGTCGACGTGGTCTCCGCCGGCCGCCTCGACTTCGGCATCGGCGTCGGCTCCCGCCCGAGCCACCCACTGGCCCGGCGCGAGTACGAGGCCCACGGCCTCCCGTTCCACGAGACCGCGCACGCCGTGCAGGCCCTCGCCGAAGCCTGCGCCGTCATCCGTCGCTTGTGGACGGACGCCACACCCTTCGACTTCACCGGCGACACCGTCCAGCTCAAGGGCGCGTTCGGCAACCCCAAGCCCGTGCAGCGCCCCCACCCCCCGATCGTCATCGGTGGCCGCGCCGCCGCAACCCTGCGCGTAGCCGCGGAGCACGCCGGCGTCTGGAACATCCCCGGCGGCGACCTCGACGACGCCGTGAGCCGCAGCGCCCTGCTCGACCGCTACTGCACGGAGCTCGGCCGCGACCCGGCGGAAATCACGCGCTCGATCCACCTGCCGGTGTCCTATGCGGACCCCGCCCTCACGCGCAAAGCCATCGGCGAGGCCGTCGACGCCGGTTTCGAGCACGTGGTGCTCGGGTTGCCGTCACCGTTCCCGGAGGGCGTCGCGCAGTGGGTTGTCGACGAGCTGATCAAGCCCTAACCGCGAAACCCCCGCCGACGCGCCACGACGACCTTCGGCGGCTTGTCTCGGGAAGTGGTCGCGGTCCGGCTCGGCCCGGCATTGCGGACCGCGGGCTGGGTGGGCGCTCGCTTGCCGCGCGGCCGGCGTTTTCTCGGAGGCGTGGCGCGGCTGGCGGCCGGTGAGCTGATCAGCGGCTAGCCAGGAGCTCGCACCGGTGCGCCACGACGACCTCCGGCGGCTTGTCTCGGGAAGTGGTCGCGGTCCGGCTCGGCCCGGCATTGCGGACTGTGAGCCGGGTGGGGCGCTCACTCGCCGCAGCCGGCGTTCCGTCGCAGGTCCGGCGCGGCTGGTGGTCGCCGAGCTGATCAGCGGCTACGCGAGGAGCTCACGGCGGTCCGCCCTCGGCGGCTACTGGTCGCTCCGCCTGAGCAAGCGGCGGCCGCAGTCCGGCTTCACTCTGCGTTGCGGATTGCGGTCCGGGTGGGTGCTCACTTGTCGAGTGCCCGGCGTTTCCTCGGGATGTCGCGCGGCTGATGGTTGATGAGCTGACCAACGATTGACCGGGAAACTCAGGCCGGTGCACCACGTCGGCAGCTTCTCCCGGGAAGCGGTCGCGGTCCGGCTCGGCCCGGCATTGCGGACCGCGAGCCGGGTGGGGCGCTCGCTTGCCGCGCGGCCGGCGCTTCCCCGAGGGTGTCGCGTATCGAGGGGTCGACGAGCTGATCAAGCCCTAACCCAAGAACTCCTGCAAATGCGACACCACCGTTTCCGGCTTTTCCTCGGGCAAGAAGTGGCCGCAGTTCTCGAGGCCCACGCCGGTGACGTTGTCGGCGTAGTCGCGCCAGAGGTCGAGGGTTGGGAGTTTGCCGAGTAGCCCCGCCTCGCCCCACATCGCGAGTACGGGTTGGGTGAGGCGCTTGCCGGCGGCGTAGTCGGCGTCGTCGAGGGTGGCGTCGTCCGGGAAGGAGGCGCGGTAGTCGTCGAAGCCGGCGCGTAGGGCGCCCGGGGCGGAGAAGGCGCGCACGTACTCGTCGACGTCTTCGGCGGGCAGGCCCTGGCGCTGGAACGTCCAGCGTTCGAAGAAGTAGCCCAGGTAGGCGGCGATGTTGCTGCCCGCCAGCAGTTCCGGCAGGTCGGGCTGCAGGTGGAACAACCAGTGCCAGTAGCCCTTCGCGACGTCGGAGTCGAGGCGCTTCCACATCTCGCGCGTCGGTGCGATGTCGAGGACGGCCAGGCGCTCGACCTGTTCCGGACGGTCCAGTGCCCAGCGGTGCCCGACGCGGCCGCCGCGGTCGTGGCCGACCACCGCCAGCCGGTCGAACCCCAGCTGCTCGGCGAGCTGAGCGAGGTCGGTGGCCATCGTGCGCTTGTCGTAGCCGCCGCGGGGTTTGTCGGTGCGGCCGTAACCGCGCAGGTCGGGCGCAATCACGGTGTGGGTTTCGGCGAGCGGGCCCGCGACGCGGTGCCAGCAGTGCGAGGTCTGCGGCCAGCCGTGCACCAGAAACACGGGCGGGCCGTCGCCGCCGCGCAGGTAGTGCATCCGGAGGTCGCCGACCTGGGCCATCGAGGATTCTAACCGGATCATGAGGTTAGACGCTACCGGAGGCGGCTAACCGGTGACAAGGGTTAGAATCAACCCCATGGAGTGGGTCTTCGACGGCGGCAGGCCGTGTCTCGACCTCGTCAACACGCTGCGCGACCGCTACCAGGCCGAGGGGACCGAGCTGCTGACCTCGCCCGAAGCCCTCACCGAGTGGCTCTCGCTCGCCGGTCTCATCGAGGGCCGGGTGCGCGCCACGGAGGAAGACCTCGAAACGGCGAAATGGCTGAGGGAAGCCGTGAACCGGCTGGTCACCACCCAGCCGGCCCGGCAGGATGTCGAGCTCGTCAACAAAATCGTCGAGGAGCCGCTGCCCCACGCGCGCCTGCGGCTGGCGGGCGGTGAGCTGCACAAAGCGGCGCGAACCCCGCGCAACCCGGTCGCGGCCGCCTTCGCCCTGATCGCCATCGACGTGATCGAGCTGGTGACGAGCCCGGTGGACGTCCGCGTCTGCGCCGCCGAAGACTGCGGCCTGCGCTTCGCGGACGCGTCACCGCGAAGGACCCGCCAGTGGTGCTCGATGTCCCGCTGCGGCAACCGCGCCAAGGCCCGGGCCCACTACGCCCGCACCCGCGGCTGAGTCAGGGAATCAGCCGGTAGGCCCACGGATGGGCCCGCAGCCACACGTTCAGCTTGCCGATCCACCGCATGTGCGCCGTCCGCAACGGCGCGGGCACCAGCGAGCCGACCATCCGCACCACGCGGCAGAACCGCCTGAACCGGAGTTCATCAGCATAAGTCCACTGTAGACCGAGCTGCTTCCGCAAAGCCGGCGGCAACGTCGCCCGGATCAGGAACAGCTGCCCCGCGGCCTGCGCGTTCCGGAGCCGAGGCCACCACCGATCCGGCAGCCACCGCACGGGTTTCGGCACCGTGTGGATGGTCTCGAACAACGTCGTCATCGTCTCGTTCGGCCGAAACGACGCGACCATCTCGTCGTAGTACCGCTCGAACGCGGCCCAGTCCGGCGGCAGGTCCCGCTCGCGCACCCCGAGCACCCGGCCGATGTCGCACATCTGCGCGTAGTACTCGGCAAGCTCGCCAGCCATCAGCGGTCGCCCGAAAAACCGTTGCACATCAACGGGAACCTTCACCAACGTCGCATGCACCCACGCATAAGCCCCCGGATCCAGCCCGCTGTACCGCCGCCCGTCGGCCACCCCGGTGAACGTCCGATGCAGCTCCCGCAACCGCGAAGCCTCGAACCGTGCGCCCGCAGCACCGCCGTACACGTAAATCGACAGCGAAGCCCCCGTACGCATCAATCGCGCCCAGGGGTCCTCGGTGTAGTTCGAGTGGTCCCGCACCCCGGCCGCGACCACGGGGTGCGCCACCTGCAGCACCAGGACCTGGCCCGCGAGCAGCACGTCGCGGAAGTCACCGAAGTAGCGCCAGGCCGCGGTGCCCCGCACAACCGGCGGCGCCACGTCAGGCCCCGCGGAGCAGCATCATCAGCGGCTCGGCGGCCGGCACGTCGGTGCCCGTCGACAGGCGCCGCAGCTGCAATCCGGCGATGAGCGCAACGACGGGACCCGCCACCCGCGCGGGATCGGACACGCCGAGCGCGCGCAGAACAGTCATGGCGAGATCGTCGTACGCCGCGAAGCAACGCGCCGACGCGTCGCGCAGGCCAGGATCACGCGCGGCCTGCAGGTAGAGCTCGTGGGGCGCGAGGTCGTCGGTGCCGAACGGCAGCTGCTCGATCACGTGCTCAACCACGGCCGCGGCCTGCTCCAGGCTGAGGCCGTCAGCGCTGTGGGCGTCGGCGATCGCGGCGAGCTTCGCCGTCTCCTCCTCGGCGAACAGCAGCATCGCCTCGCGCAGCAGCTCCGTCTGGCTGGGGAAGTGGTAGGTCAGCGTGCCGAGCGAGACGCCGGCGGCGGCCACGATGCGCCGGTTGGTGAGCCCGCCGACGCCTTGCTCGCCGACGACCTCGAGGGTCGCCCGCAGGATCGCGTCGCGGGTGTTCACCACACCCTTGCGGGCCGGCGCAGGTGCCACCGTCGGACCTCTTCCAGTTGCGCGGCAACGGAGATCAGCCGCTCCTCGGCGTGCGACGGGCCCAGCAGCTGGGCGCCGAGGGGGAGCCCGTCCGCCGTCTGTCCGGCCGGGACGTTGATCCCCGGCCAGCCCAGCACGTTCCACGGCCAAGCGTAGGGGCATGCGGCGATCATCGTCTGGTCGGTGCGCCAGCCGGTGAGGCCGTCGAACGCGCCGGTCTTCGGCGGCGGCGTCGCGGTGGTCGGGGTGAGCAGCACGTCGACGCGCCCGAACACCGAGCCGATGCGGCGCTGCAGCGCGGGTTCGAGCGCCCGGGCGAGTTTCAACGCGCCGGCGAGCACGGTGCCCTGCTGCGCGTTGCCGCGCGTGCGGGGGTCGAGCTTGGCCTTCTCGGGCACGCGAGCGGCCCAGTCGCGCACGCCGGTGAGCGAGCGCGGCAGGAAGGTGAGCCCGATGAGCCCGTAGTCCGGCTCGATCTCGACGATCTCGTGGCCGAGGTTCGCGAGCGCCTCCGCGGTGTTGCGCACAGCCGCTTCGACCACCGGGTCGAGGCTGGTTTTCGTTGCGGTGAAGGGTGCCCTCGTCGACAACCCGATGCGCAGCCGGCCGGGTTCCCGGCGGGCCGCGGTGCGGAACATGCTGTCGGAGCCCGTCGTGACGTCCAACAGGGTCGCCGCGTCCGCGACGGTCCGGGCCAGCGGACCGAGCACCGTGAGGCCGTGGAACAGCTCCCCGCCGAGTGGCACGCGTCCGCGCTGCGTCTTGATGCCGACGAGCCCCGTCCACGCCGCCGGGATGCGCACCGACCCGGCACCGTCCGAGCCGAGGGCCGCCGCGACCACCCCGCCGGCCACCGCGGCCGCCGAGCCGCCGGAGGACCCGCCAGGCGTGTGGTCGGGGTGCCACGGGTTACGCGTGACGCCGAACGCCGGCCCCTCCGTGAACGGCCATTGCCCCAGCTCAGGCGTGTTCGTCTTGCCGATGATCACGGCGCCGGCCTGCTTGAGCAGCGCCACGGCAGGCGCATCGGCCGTCGCGTCCGGGAAGTCGCCCGCGCAGCCGAACGCCGTGGGCAGGCCCGCGAGGTCCACGTCGTCCTTGATCGCGACGGGCACGCCCAGCAACGGCGTCCGGTCACCTCGGGCCCGGCGCCGATCGGCTTCTTCCGCCTCGGTGAGGGCTTCTTCGTCGCGGATTCGGCGGAACGCGTTGAGCACGGTCTGGCTCGCGTGCGCCTCTTCCAGTGCCGTCCTGGTGAGTGCCACCGAGGTCGTTTCGCCTGCTTCGAGCGCTGCCACCTGCTCGGCGACGGTCGTGAACGCAGGAGTCCTGACGGTCATCGGGCCACCCCCGGGGTTCTCGTTCGTTCGAACGAACGTTACCACCGGACTGTGATTCCGGCTGCCTGGTTCGACAGCCGCCCGGCCCGAGGCCGACGATTACCCCCGAGACCCGCCCCAGCACCACGGAGGATCGATGACGTTCGACTTCGACCGGTTTCCCGTTTTCGACGCGTTCCCGCGGGCGGGGCTCGGCACCGGACCGACGCCGCTGCTGGCGGCGCCGCGACTGGGCGAGGCGCTCGGGCTGCCGCGGCTGATGCTCAAGCGCGACGACGTCCACCCGCTCGGCGTCGGCGGCAACAAGCTGCGCAAACTCGACTTCCACCTCGGCGCGGCGCTCGCCGCCGGCGCCGACACGGTGATCACCTTCGGGGCTCTGCAGACCAACCACGGACGCCAGACGGCGGCGGCGTGCGCGCGGCTCGGGCTGCGCTGCGAGCTCGTGCTGACGGCGAAGGTGCCGCGCGAGGGCGAGGCCTACGAGCACTCCGGCAACATCCCACTCGACCTGCTCTTCGGCGCCCGCTTGCACATCTGCGCCACCGTCGAAGAAGCCGAGCGCACCTACGAAGAGCTGCTCGCGTCGGCCGATTATGAGGGCCGCAAGGTCTTCACCGTCCCCGTCGGTGGGTCCGACGCGCTCGGCACCCTCGGCTACGTCTCCGCGACGCACGAGCTCGCACAGCAGCTCTCGGCGCTCGGCATCGGCAGCGCGCGCATCGTCGCGCCCCACGCGAGCGGCGGCACCTCCGC
The DNA here is from genome assembly GCF_030285625.1 of Amycolatopsis sp. 2-15. Taxonomy (NCBI): domain Bacteria; kingdom Bacillati; phylum Actinomycetota; class Actinomycetes; order Pseudonocardiales; family Pseudonocardiaceae; genus Amycolatopsis; species Amycolatopsis carbonis. The sequence goes on along the minus strand of NZ_CP127294.1, from coordinate 1,092,327 downwards.
CGGCCTCGCGCTCGGCACGGCGATGCTCGGCAACCTCGGCGCCGATTTCGCCTGTGTGAGCCACCCGCTCGACGAGGCCACCGACAACCTCACACACCTCGTCACGTCAGCCGCGCAGCTGCTCGGCGTCGACACGCCGTCGCTCGACCACGTGCGCATGAGCGACTCCACCATGGGCGAGGGCTACGGCATCCCGGCGCCCTCGACGTGGGGCGCGCTGCGGCTGTTCGGCCGCACCGAAGGCGTGGTGCTGGACCCGGTCTACTCCGGCAAGGCCGCCGCCGCGCTCGTCGAATGGGCCGCGGCCGGCCGGTTCGACCCGGAGGAGACGGTGGTGTTCGTGCACACCGGCGGCCTGCCCGGGCTGTACGGCTACGCGCCGGAGTTCGTCGCCGCGATGCAGGAGTGAGTCAGTCCCGCGCGGTGGCCGGTTGCAGTTCGGCCGCCGTGCGGGTGGCGTCGACCCGCACCGCCACGCGGATCAGGCCCAGCAGCAGCACGACGTCGGCGACGAGCATCAGGCGTTGCGTGGCCCCGGCCGGCAGCAGCTCGGTGACGGTGTGGACCGGCAGCCCGGCTTCGTCGAGGCGGGCGAACAGGAAGCTCACGCCGAACACCACCAGAACGGCCACCCCGAACCGCAGCCACCGCGCCACCACCGCGCGCTCGGCCGTGCCGCGCAACGGTTCCAGCAACGTCAGCGCCGCGGCCGGCAGGCTCGCGAACGCCACCACGCACGAGTACAGGTGGATCTCGCCGCTGGCCAGATCCGGGCGCGGCGGGTAGCTCGCCGGGAACACCGCGGCCGTCGCCAACCCCAAGGCCCACAACGAAAGCAGCACCCGTGTGGTCCGCGGCAGCGGCACGCCGCCGGCCGCCAGGCAGCCGAGCACGGCGAGCGAACCGACGGCGAGCGCCAGCACGCTCGCGCTCAGCAGGCCCGGGTCGGTGGTGGTGTAGCTGGACAACGTGTCGTGGATCGGGTCGTGCGAGCTGATCACGTGCATCAGGGTGATCGTGAACAGCCCCCACCCGATCGCCACCAGCGCGCCCATCCGCCAGATCCGCAGCCCCCGTGAAATCCCCATGGTCCCCAGCGTCGCGGGCCGCGGGCGATCCGTGATCCGGGATAACCCTGAATTCGACCCCTATTCGGCTTCGCCGGTGAATTCCGCGAGCACCAGCGCCTGGTCGTCGTGCCGCTTCGCGCGCGGCCAGCGTGAACCGTCGGGATCCTGCGTTTCCGCGGTTCGCACGGCGTCGAGCACGGCGTTCGGGCCGTTCACCCGAGCGAGACGCAGGACGTCGGGCCAGCCGAAGAGGCCGTAGTCGTCGACCCCGGTGGACACGCCGTCGGTGGCGAGCAGCACGGCGTCGACCTCAGGGCGTGGCCACGAGCGCCGCACGGCTTTCGACGCCGCCGCGGGGTCGGCTTCGGCGACCCAGAAGCCGCCTTCGGCGTTGCGGCGGCGCCGGACGTCGGCGCCGGTCTGCAGCAGGCCGCCGTCGCGCAGGGAGACCAGACGGTCGTCGGCCACCACGTCGACCCCGAACTGTCCGAACGCGACAACCGGGCTGTCCGCCAGCACAAGGGATTCGACCTCGGCCGCGTCCCAGCGCAGGATCGACACGGTGCTCGACGGCGAGTGCCCGGGCTCCAGCCCGTGCTCCGCCGCGACGCCGGCGATGGACGACGCCAGCGCGACGGCGAGATCCTCCTTGGGACTTTCTCTCAGCTCGTCCGCCAGCCGGCGCACCAGCAGGTCCGCGTACCAGCCGCCGGGCGGCAGGTCAGGGCTCGGTGACGTGGCGCCGTCCAGCAGCAGCACGGCGTTGTCCAGCACCACGACGTGGTCTTCGCTCGCGCGAGGCAGGCCGTCCGCGCCTACTCCCGCGCGCTCCGCGATCGCGATCTCGGGCATCACCCGATGCTAACCCGAACGGCTGACCGAGACCGGCCTGTCAACTTCGGTTGACAGACGTGGTGGTGTCAACCTAGATTGACATCATGACGGAAGCAACAGACCTGGCCGCGAGGGCGGGCGACCGTGATCCCCGAGTGGGGCTTCGCGCGGTCGCGGCGCTTCGTCGGCTCCTCGAACAACTCGAAGCCGTGCAGGTGCGCAGCGCCCGCGTGCACGGCTGGTCCTGGCAGGAGATCGCCGCCGAGCTGGGGGTCAGCCGGCAGGCCGTCCACAAGAAGTACGGGAGGCACTGATGTTCGAACGGTTCACAATCGACGCGCGGCTGGCCGTGGTCGAGGCCCAGATCGTGGCGCGCGAAACCGGCGCGCGGCAGATCGAGCTCACCGACGTCCTGACCGGGCTCGCCCGCACGGAAAACGGCGCCGGCCTGCGGTTGCTGCAGGAGCTCGGCGTGTCGCGGGAAGACGTGCTGGCCGAGCTCGACCGCATCCGCCGGCGGGGCGGGATCAGCGACGCCGACGTCGCCGCGCTCACCGAGTTCGGCATCGACGTGGAGCAGATCGTGGAACGCATCGAGGAGACCCACGGCCCCGGTGCGCTCGCCGGGGGTGGCAGACGCGCCAAACGGGGCCACATCCCGTTCGCCGCCGACGCGAAACGCACGATGGAGCTGAGCCTGCGGGAAGCCGTGAAGCTGGGGGACAAGCACCTGGGCCAAGAGCACCTGCTGCTCGCGCTGGTGCAGCAGAAAGGCCCGGTGCCCGACCTGCTGGCCGCCCACGGCGTCGACTACGTGTCGGTGCGCCGTGTGGTCGCGCAGCGGGAGGCGAGCTAGTGCTGCTGCTCTTCGCGGCGCCCGGTCCGCCACGTGACCAGCGGCAACAGGGCCTGCGTGAGCGGTCCGATCGTAAGCGCGTAGAGCACGGTGCCGACGCCGAAGGTGCCGCCGAGCAGCCAGCCGACGGCGAGCACGGTCACCTCGATCCCGGTGCGCACCAGCCGCACCGACCAACCGGTACGCGCGGTGAGGCCGGTCATCAGCCCGTCGCGCGGCCCGGGGCCGAGGCGGGCTCCGACGTAGACGGCGGTGGCCACCGCGTTGAGCACCACGCCGCCGACGAGCAGCAGGATTTGCAAGGCGAGCGCGTGCTGGTCGGGCAGCACCGCGCGGACGGCGTCGACGGTCACGGAGATCACCACGACGTTGGCCACGGTGCCGATGCCGGGCCGCTGGCGTAGCGGGATCCACAGCAGCAGCACGAACACCGACGCGATGGCCGTGACCGTGCCGAAGCTCAGGCCGGTGAGCTTGGTGATGCCTTCGTGGAGCACGTCCCACGGGTCGAGGCCGAGGTGGGCGCGGGTGAGCATGGCCATGCTGGCGCCGTAGAGCGCGAGACCGGCCAGGAGCTGGGCACCACGGCGGACGGGCGCTCGGCGGACGCTGAGGGGACTGAGGTCGACAACTGCCACTTCTCCACTATCGGCGACAAGTGGACTGGTAATCCATGGCCAATGTCGGATAATTGGTCTTATGAGTTCGCATCTTCCGCTGGGGAGCCGTGTCTCCGGCACCCGATTGGCCGTGTTGCTGGGGGAGTGGCGCCGTCGCGGCTCCCGGCAGGGCGCGGCGGATCTGGCCGCGGCCGTCGAGCTGCAAGTGCTCGACGGCCAGCTCCCCATCGGCACCCGGCTGCCCGCGGAGCGCGAGCTCGCCGACGCCCTCGGAGTCAGCCGCACGCTCATCGGCGCGGCGCTGGACCGGCTGCGTTCCACCGGTGTCGTCGCCAGCCGTCGCGGCGCCGGTTCGTGGATCTCCGGTGCCGGCCACCGCTCGGCCGCGCCGGCCCAGCACGAACGCGCCGGTCTGATCGACTTGGCCCGGGCCGCGCCACCCGCGTTGCCCGGCCTGATCAACGCCGTCGACACCGCGCGGCGCGACCTCGTGGAGCACCTGAGCGGCAACGGTTACCTCACCGGCGGCCTGCCGCTGCTGCGCGAGCGGATCGCCGAGCGCTACACCGCGCGCGGCCTGCCGACGACTCCGGACCAGGTGATGCTGACGGCCGGCGCGTACTCGGCTTTCGTGCTGTGCCTGCGCATGCTGGCCGGCCCCGGCGACCGCGTGCTGGTGGAGCAGCCGACGTACCCGAACGCGATCGACGCCGTGCGCGCCGCCCACGCGTTGCCCGTGCCGGTGGCGCTCGACCCTGTGCGCGGCTGGGACCTCACCGGCATCGAGGCCGCGCTGCGCCAGGCCTCGCCGCGGTTCGCCTACCTCGTCGTCGACTTCCAGAACCCCACGGGCCTGCGCCTCGACGCCGCCGGCCGCGAACGCCTCGGCGGCCTCCTCGCGCGCTCGCGCACGCCCGTGGTCGTCGACGAATCGTTGGTGGAGCTGGATTACGAGGGTGATCCGCTCGACGCGCCGCCGCCGCTGGCCGCCTTCGCGGGGGACTTGGCGCTGACGGTCGGCTCGGCCGCGAAGTCGCAGTGGGGCGGGCTGCGGCTGGGCTGGATCCGCGCGTCGGCCGAGCTGCTCGACCGGCTGCTGTCGTCCCGCTTCGCCGTGGACCTGGGGGCGCCGGTGTTCGACCAGCTGGTGCTGGCTTCGCTGCTTGAGCCGGAGGGGTATGCCGCCTTGGCCCAGCGGCGGGTGGATTTCCGGCTGCAGCGCGATGCCCTGATCGACGCCGTGCACGCCTACTGTCCTGAGTGGACGTTCGAGGTCCCGGCCGGCGGCCTGTCGCTGTGGTGCCGTCTGCCGGAACCGATGAGCACGCGCCTGGCCGTCTCGGCCGCGAACCACGGCGTGCAGCTGGCGCCGGCCTCGCGCTTCGGCGTGCACGGCGGCCTCGAACGCTGGCTGCGCCTGCCGTTCGGCCTGCCGCCCGACCAGCTGCTGGAGGCCGTGCGGCGGCTGAGCCTGGCCGTCGAGTCGGTGCGCGGTTACGCGGACGTGCCGGCGGCGAACGTGCCGGTGACCTGAGTTTCAGATCTGCGTGAAGCCGCCGTCGACGTTCAGGTTCGAGCCGGTGACGAAGCTGCTCCGGCTCGACGCCAGGAACAGCACGGCGTCGGCGATTTCGTCGGTGCTTCCCATGCGGCCCAAGGGAACCAGGGCGGAGAAGAACTCCTTGAACTGCTCGGGCTGCTGCGGATCGCTGAACGCGCCGCGGACGCTGGGCGTCTCGATCGGACCGGGCGCGATGGCGTTGACGCGGATCCGGCGGTGTTTGAGTTCGTTGGCCCACGTGCGCGCGAACGAGCGCACCGCGGCCTTGCTCGCCGCATAGACGCCCGCGCCCTCGTCGCCTTTCACCGCCGCGGTGGAGCCGGGGAGGATCACGGACGCGCCGTCGTTGAGGCCTCGTCGTAGAGCCGATCCACGTCGGCGGCTTTCGAGACGTCGCTCTGCACGCCCGTCGCGTTCCCGATCGACGCCACCGCCGCGTCGAGCTCGGGTTTGCGCCTGCCCGTGATGAACACGTACGCGCCTTCCGCGGCCAGCCGTTGCGCCGCCGTGAGGCCGATGCCGGTCGTGCCGCCCGTGATCACTGCCGTCTTGCCGTCGAACTCTCCCACAGCCTCGTACCCTTCACATATTTATGTACTGATCGGTTCTTAATGAACGCTAGCACAGTTGTGTATCGATCGGTATGGAACGGGTAGGCTGGGGTTCGTGGAAACTTCGAAGCGGCACGTCGGCCGCCCGCGCGCCTTCGACGCGGACGTCGCCCTCGACCGCGCCATCGAGGTCTTCTGGAACCAGGGCTACGAGGGCGCGTCGCTCACCGACCTGACCGCCGCGATGGGCATCACGCGCACGAGCATGTACGCGGCCTTCGGCAACAAAGCGGACTTGTACGGGCTCGCCCTCGACCGCTACCTCCACCGCGACCTGGCCTACGCGTACGACGCCCTCGCGGCCCCCACCGCCCACTCCGTGGCCTCGCGGTACCTCCACGCCTGCGCCGACGCGGTCACCACCCCCGGCCGCCCGCCGGGCTGCTTCACGGTCCAAAGTGGACTCGTGTCCGCACCCGAGAACGCGGACATCAGCGCCGCCGTGGCGCGCGCCCGCCGGGCCGGCGAAGAGGCCCTGCTCACCCGCTTCCGCCGCGCAGTATCCGACGGCGACCTGTCGGCCTCCGACAACCCCGACGACCTCGCGCGCTACGTCATGACCGTCGGCGAGGGCCTCGCCGTCCACGCCGTCGCGGGCGCTTCGCGCGCGGACCTGCAGCGGGTGGTGGACGTGGCGATGAAGGCGATCCCGGCTCCCCAGGACTGACGGCGCGGCATTTTTTCGCCCCGCAAACGATAAACAGCCGGTGCGCCGGATGTTCCAACCACTCCAGGGATGGTGGTGGTCGCATCCGGCGCACCGGCTGTTCGTCACCCGCTCCGTTCAGAGCGGGCGCCGCGGCGGCTTCCCGGCACAGCCCCTCGACGTGCCGGGAAGCGCCGACGGCTCAGGCGGGCTTCGGTTGGCGCAGGTTCCCGCTCGGCGCGGTGAGCGGGAACCTCCGGAGCACGCCCGTTGTGGGTCCCGGCGCCGCGGGGGCAGCGCGGCGCCGGGACCAGGACCCGATCCGGCCGGGCGCGGTCGGCCGGTCGGGAAGGCTGGTCGTACGCATGGATCGCCCCTTGCTGAATGACATGTCGAATGATTGGTGCGAAAGGGTGAGCCAGGCGCAGCGAACGGGCGCGCGCTCCAAGAAGTTGATCTTGGTTTGGACGTGGCTCTCCCCGGTGGACCGGGTGCCGGTCAGTCCGGGGAGGTGGTGGGCAGGGCTGCTTCCCTGCCCGCGCCGGCGACCTCGTGGTCGCGGCTGACGCCGATCAGCTTGAGCTGCGTGGTGGTCACGCTGTCCCCGACGACGCCGAACGGCTGCCGTGCGCCGCCCGGGCCGTCGTGGCCCGGGTTGGCGGTGGTGGTCGGCGCGACGGGCGCGCTGGGCGCCGCGGGCAGGCCACCGCCGCCCCCACTGCCGCCGCCACCTGTGACGCCGACGTGGGAGCTCTCGTTGTTCGTGTGCTGCGCGCCGGTGCCGCGCTGCTGCACGGGAATCAGGTGCGCGACACTCGGGTAGTGCACCAGACCGGCCGCCTTCGGCACGGTCACCGGCGCCGGCTGCGGCACGACCACCGGCACCTCGGCGCTCACCACTGCACCGGGCTGGACCGCCGGCTCGGGCACGGTCGCCGTGACCCCGCCGCTCACCGTCCCACCCGAGAACACCGGCCCGAGCACATCGCCGATCGGGATCAACGGCGGCGCGTATTCGCCACCCGGCACCGTCGTTACCGGCGGCAGCACGGTTTCCCCGACGTCGCCCACGGTCCCGACCACGCCGGTGATCGAGTGCACCGTGTTGCCGACCAGCCCGAGCACGCCCCCGAGCAACCCGCCCAGCAGCCCACCGTGTTGCGACGGTGTGACGCGCAGCGGCGCTTCGGTATCGGTGGTGCCGGTGGTGCCGGGAGCCGTGGCGGGGTCGGTCGCCGTGGTGTCGGTGGTGGTCTGGTCGGTCGCGCTGTGGGGGGTCCCGTCGCAGTCGCCGGTCTCGTGCTGCTTCGCTGCGCCTGACCCGTCGGGCACGACCTGGGCGGGGCCGGCGGTGTCGCCGCTCTGGCTCGCGCCGGTCGTGGCAGCGGAGTCGGTGCTGTCATCGGAAATGGCGGGCGTCGCGGCCTGGTCCGACGCGCTCGTGTCGGAAGCGCTCGGCGCGGCGGCGTCCGAGCCGACGGCCTCGCCCGAAGTGCTAGCCGAATCCGTGCCGCCACCCGAAGTTCCCGCAGCACCCGAGTCCGCAGTGGACCCGGTCGAAACACCGTGCCAAGGATGTCCGCGTGGCTCTCGGCGGTGCTCCCGAGCCTGCCCGGTACGCCCGGTGTGCCCCGGCGCGGTCGCCACGGTGTTCCCCGACGCGTCCCCGTGCGGCTGTTCCGCCGCCTCCGCGCCGGCCCCGGCGACCAACGCGCCGAGCAGCCACCCGGCCAACGTCAACCCGCCCGCCAGCGCGATCCGCGCGGCCGGCCTCGCCAACGGGGCCGCCCACGGCCGTGGCCGCCGCACCGAAGCGAGGCCACTCGAACCCGAGCCCGTCGCCGGAGCGCCGGCAGGCGGAAGCGCGGAAGCCACCACGGCGGGAGCCGATCCGGGATCAGCGCTGCTCACGAGTGGTGTGCCGGTGCGTGCGGCTGCCATGTCGCTCACACCACCACCACCGTCCGCGCCTGAAGCTCATGCGGCTGCCGCACGAGACTGATCCAACTGGGGTTCTTCTCCGGCCAGGTCGCAGTTCCCCCGGGGCTGCACTCTTTCTAGCACCGGTCGCGAGTGTTTCATCTTCCCTGCGTTCGATCCACCCCGTAAGGCGGAACGGACTTACCGGCTTCGGTGTCCGGTCGGCCGAAGTTGATCACTGAGCGTGTGCCCGACCGGACCCTCTGCGGCCATCCGGGCGGACCCGTGCAAGGCCGTTGACCTGATGTTTCGCCCCGAAAACATACTCTCAGTATCGTTTCACCAACGCGCCGTCAATAAAACCTGGAGCGTAACCGCGTCGCAACTGGTGATTCGGTAACCGCAGTGGTCAGACGAGTCGGCGCAATCGTCCGACCGCCTCGTCGATGACTTCGTTCCGCTTGCAGAACGCGAAACGCAGCAGATGTTTCCACTCGTCCGGGTGATCTGTGAACACCTTCACGGGCACGGCTGCGACGCCGACGCGTTCGGGCAGCTCCCACGCCAGCTCGGCGGCGTCGGTGAACCCGAGCGGGCGGACGTCGGCCGTCACGAAGTACGTGCCGCTGCTGGGGCGAACGGCGAAACCCGCGTCCGCGAGTCCCGCCGACAGCCGGTCGCGCTTGTCCTGCAGGCTCGTCCGCAGTTCCTCGACCCACGGCAGCTCGTGGTCCAGCGCGTATGCCACCGCCGGCTGCAGGGGCCCGCCCGAGACGAACGTGATGAACTGCTTCGCCGCTTTCACCGCGGCCACCAGTTCGGGCGTCGAGCAGACCCAGCCGATCTTCCAGCCGGTGCAGTTGAACGTCTTGCCGGCGCTGGAGATCGACACCGTCCGCTCGCGCATGCCGGGCAGCGTGGCGAGCGGGAGGTGGACCGCGTCGTCGAACACGAGGTGCTCGTAGACCTCGTCGGTCACCGCGATGAGGTCGTGCTCGACACACAGTGCCGCCACGGCCTCCAGCTGCGCGCGCGAGAACACGGTGCCGGTCGGGTTGTGCGGCGAGTTCAGCAGCACGGCGCGGGTGCGCGGCGTGATGGCGTCGCGCAGGGCGTCGAGGTCGAGCTCGAGGTGCCCGTCGGGCGTCTCGACCAGGCCGATCACGCGCCGCTGGGCGCCGGCCATGGCGACGGCCGCGGCGTAGGAGTCGTAGTACGGCTCGACCACGATCACCTCGTCGCCGGCCTCCGTCAGTGCGATGAGCGCGGCCGTGATCGCCTCGGTCGCTCCCGCCGTGACCAGGACTTCCGTGTCCGGGTCGTACTCGGTGCCGTAGCGCAGCCGGTGGCGCGCGATGGCGGCGCGCAGCTCGGGCCGGCCGGGCCCCGGAGGGTACTGGTTGTCGCCGCCGAACAGGGAATTCTTCGCCGCTTCGAGCATGCCGGCGGGCCCGTCGGTGTCGGGAAAACCCTGGCCGAGGTTCACGGCGCCGTGCTTCACGGCCAGCGCCGTCATCTCGGCGAAGATCGTCGCGGTGAAGGGGCGGAGGCGGGGGACGAGAGCTGGTTCACGCACGAAAACGCATCCTCACGGACAATGGCGTCGTGGAGCAACTCACCCCAGCCAAGGTCACGCCCGCAGACCCGCCCGGTGGCGCCGCCGGTGAAGCGGAAAAACGGCGCGGCCTGCGGAGGATGAAGCAGGTCGCGCTGTCCTTCCTCCTCGGCGCCACGGTCGTCTTCCTGCTCACGAGCTGGGCGGAGTCGGCAGGCTGGCCCGCGTGGGTCGGCTACGTGAAGGCGGCGGCCGAAGCGGGCATGGTCGGCGCGCTCGCCGACTGGTTCGCCGTCACCGCGCTCTTCCGCCACCCGATGGGCCTGCGGATCCCGCACACGGCGATCATCCCGAACAAAAAAGACCAGCTCGGCAACAGCCTGGGCGACTTCGTCGGCTCGAACTTCCTCTCCGAGGACGTGATCCGCGACAAGCTCAAGCGCGTCGAGATCTCGCGTCGCCTCGGCGGCTGGCTTTCGCAGCCGGACAACGCCGAGCGCGTGACGTCGGAGCTGGCCACGGTCGTGCGCGGCGCCGTGACGGTGCTGCGCGACGAAGACGTGCAGGCGATCATGGAACAAGCCGTGGTCAAGCGCATCATCGACCGGCCGTGGGGCCCGCCGCTGGGCAAGATCCTCGAGGGCGTGTTCGAGGACGGCGCGCACCACAAGCTCGTGGACCTGATGTGCGACCGCGCGTACGAGTGGGTGCGCGACAACCACCAGGCCATGCTGCGGGTCGTCTCCGACCGCGCGCCGAGCTGGTCGCCGAAGTTCGTCGACGAGATGCTGGCGGACAAGGTCTACGGCGAGGTGCTGTCGTTCGCGTGGGCCGTGAAGACGGACGTGAACCACCCGATGCGCCTGGCGCTGGACAAGTTCCTCGGCGAGTTCGCGCAGGACCTGCAGAACGACCCGAAGACCATGGAACGAGCCGAGCAGGTCAAGAGCCAGATCGTGCACCACGACGAGGTGCAGAGGCTGATCGGCAACGCGTGGGCCACGGCCAAGGAGATGCTGCTCAACGCCGCCGAGGACCCGTCGAGCGAGCTGCGCCGGCGCGTGCGCGCGGGCCTGCAGTCACTGGGCGAGCGGCTGATCACCGACGATTCGCTGGCGTCGAAGGTGGACAGCTGGGTCGAGGGCGCCGCGGCGTACCTGGTGAAGAACTACTCGAAGGAGATCACCACGATCATCACCGACACCGTCGAGCGCTGGGACGCCGAGGAGACGTCGCGGAAGATCGAGCTGCAGGTCGGGCGCGACCTCCAGTTCATCCGCATCAACGGCACGGTGGTGGGCGCGCTGGCCGGGCTGGTGATCTACACGGTGGCGCAGTTGCTGTTCTGATCTGGGCATTTCGTAATTTTCGCCGGGCCTGGGTGCCAGAGCGTCGCTGCACATGCGCAGCCAGTGCGTATACCACACCCGGGGGGCCTTCAAACCAGTTGTCCACAGGAAGCTGAGTTATCCCCCGGGTTATCCACAACTTTTCACGGATCTGGCCTAACGACCATCCACAAGGTGTGGGGATCCGATGCGTCTGCACGTGCATATCTGGTGGCTGTGCACGAGTTGTCCACAGGCCCTCAGTTGTGCACACCCGTCGCGCGGGCGCGCCAGGTTCGAGCCTTCTCGCGGTTGCCGCAGACGCGCATGGAGCACCACGTGCGCGAGCGGTTGCGGGACTCGTCGTAGAAGGCTTCGAGGCAGTCGTCGGCGGGGCAGATCTTGAGCCGGACCCAGTCGCCGCGGATGGCGAGCCGGGTGGCGGCGACCAGTACCGCGGAGACGGCGGTTGTCCCCAGGAGCTGCGGGCCCTGGCTGTTCAGTGAGAACGTCAGCGGGACTTCGAGCTGGTCCACGGGGAGCCGCGGATCTCCGGCGGCGGCGCGCAGCGCGTCGCGGATGGCTCGGGCTTCGTCCGCGTTACCCGGGGAAACGCCGCGTTGGGCGGACCAGCGTTGCCACAGCCCGGGGTCGTCCAGCAGGTCCTCGCCGCGCTCGATGTCGACGGTGTTGAGGAAGTCCACCACCAGGGTCGCGTCGGTGTGCACGCAACCAGTGTACGAGCGAGGGTGGTTGCTTCGTCGGCTGATAACTCCCATACTCCGAATACTGGTTACTGGAGGGAGTCGCGGTCATGGGTGCTGTTCCGACGTTCGGCTCGACCGTCTTCGACTGCCCGGACCCGGCCGCGCTCGCCGGCTTCTACCGCGCGGTGCTCGACTGGCCCGAACCTGACGTGCACGCGGACGGCGACTGGGCCCGGCTCGTCAACCCGGCTGGCGGCGCGCGCCTGGAGTTCCAGCAGGTGGCGGACTACCGCGCGCCCTCGGTGGAGCGGCCACAGCAGGCGCACCTCGACCTGGACGTGGACGACCTGGAAGCCGCGCACACCCGCGTGCTTTCCCTGGGTGCCAAGCTGCTCGACGACTCGCCCTCGACCTTCCGCGTCTACGCCGATCCGGTGGGTCACCCGTTCTGCCTGTGCGCCTGCTGACGCGCCGAGCGGAATCTGCGTAGTCTCGGCTGCGTGATTTGTCCGAAGTGTCAGAACCGGATGCGGACCGTCGACAAGAACGGCATCCACATCGAACAGTGCGAGGCGTGCCGGGGGATCTTCTTGGACCACGGTGAGCTGGAGCAGATCGCCGGAGCCGAGAGCTCGTACTACGGCGGCGCGCAGTCACCGCCGCCGCGCTACGGGCGAGCGGACTCGCCGCGCCCGTACCGGGGTGGGGACTCGCCGCGGCCGTACCGAGGTGGTGGGTATTCGGACTCGCCCAAGCCCTACGGCGGTGGCGGGTACTCGGACTCGCCGCGGCCCTACGGGGGTGGCGGCCATCGCGGGTACGCCGACTCACCTCGCCCGCACGGTCACCGAAAACGCAGCTTCCTCGAGAACCTGTTCGACTGAGTTGCCTACCGTCGATCCGGTAAGCGGCCCAGGCTCGGCGCCGGGTCCGGGCGGGACGCGCGAGGTGCCGCCCGTTGATGCGGGGCCCGGCACAGGTCTGAGACCGGCCCTCGTTCCGGTCTCGGGCCCGGTGCCCGCTCTCGATCCGGTACCTGCCCTCGACCTGCGGATTTGTCCCGCGTGCGGTGATCGGGCCGACCTTCCGCGGGTCGAGGGCGCGGTGCTGGAGTGTGTCCTCTGTGGACACCGGTGGCCGTTTCGGCGGCTGCCGCTGTTCGCGCTCACGGGTCCGAGCGGCGCGGGCAAGTCCACCGTCGGCCCGGCGCTGGCGGCGCGGCTGGCCGGGGATGCGGTGGTGCTGGAGCAGGACGTCCTGTGGACCGGCGCCCTCCGCGACGACACCCAGGCCTTCCGCGCGGCCTGGCTCCGCATGGCGGCGATGTTGCACCAGAACGGCCGGCCGGTCGTCCTGTGCGGCACCGTCGCGCCGCAGGAACTCGGGCCCCTGCCGGAACGCGCCTTCTTCTCCGACGTGCACTACCTCGCCCTCGTCGCCGGCGACGCAGCCCTCCGCAAACGCTTGCGCGCCCGCCCCGCGTGGCGTGAATGGGACGAGCCGCGCATCGACGAGATGCTCGAGTTCAACCAGCGGATCCGCACCCAGGTTCCGCACCTCGACACCACCGTCGCCTCGCTCGATGACGTGGTCACTCGGGTGGAGAAATGGGTCAGGTCGAACCTGACCGCGAGCCGCCCAGCGGGGGTGGTTTAGGTCGGACCTGGCTCGCGTGCACCGGCGGCGGCCCTCGCCGGTTGAGTCGGGCCCAGCGGTTGTCCACAGCGCCCCGAACCTGACGACTTGTCCACAGGGCGCAACCAACACCCCTGGGTCCGACCTAGCTCAACTCCCAGCGCAGCCCATCCGGCTCATCCAGCCAGAACTCCTGCCTCGAACCGTCCACGGTCAGCCCGAAGCGGTCGCGCTCCGGGCGGCCCAGGGAGTTCCACAGGACAAGGGCACGCTCGGCGAGGTCCCACAGGCCGCGGGGGCCGCCTTGGGCGATTTCGAACGTGTCGCCGCTGGTGCGGAAGCGCGCCCACGAGCCGTCGGGGTGGGTGAGGGCGAAGGCGCCCGCGTGGGGGTCGCCCGAGGAGATCGGGTCGGTCGAGCCGTCGGGGAGTTCGCGGACCGGGTGGACGCCCGGGAGTTCCAAGGAGGCGAAGAACTCGAACTTCAGGCGCGGCTTCAGCACCAAGTCGATGGGCAGCTGTGTCGGCCGCCAGTCCGCCGAAGCCGGCGAAGGCAGGGCAGCCGGAGCCGGACGGCGGTGCGCCCGCAGGGGCATGAAACGACCGTCGCGAGCCAGAACCCGTCCGCGGCCGGTGGCGCCCGAGCCGGCGACCAGCCGAACCAGCCCCGCGCCCAACGGCCGATTCAATGTCGTCACGACCAACCCGCCCGGCACCGTCTGCTCGAGCCAAGCCGGCGGCACCGAAGAAACCGAAGCCGTGCACAGCACCCGATCGAACATGACCCCTGCCGGAAATCCCAGCGCCCCGTCACCGACCTCGCACGACGGCGCGTACCCCGCCTCCTGCAGGCGCCCGCGCGCAGCCGCGACCAGCCCCGCATCGACGTCCACAGTGGACACCGAACCGGACCCGCAACGATGGCTCAGCAAGGCCGCGTTGTACCCGGTGCCGGTCCCGATCTCCAGCACGCGCTGCCCGTCCCCCACGCGCAGCTCCTCGAGCATGATCGCCATGATCGAGGGCATGCTCGAAGAACTCGTCGGCACTCCCTCGATCGGCCCCTCGCGCCGGGCCTTCTCCCACAGGGACGAGTCGTCGTCGAGCTGCGTCACCAGCACATCGGGGGAGTAGGCCCGCTCCAGCCACCCGGGGTCGTCACGGCCGACAGCCGCCCAGCCCTCGTCGACGCGGGTGAAGAACCGCGGCAGGAACACGTGGCGCGGCACGCTGCGAAAGGCCTCGACCCACTTCGGGTCGTGCAGCACGTCCTCCTCGACCAGGTGCTTGACCAGCCTGCGGCGCAACCGCTGAGTCGCCATGGGACCACCGTAGCCGGGTGAGCGGAAGCACACCCCATGGTGCAAGCAGAGTGCTTGCAATAGCTAGCACGTCCGCGTACGGTCGGAAGTGTCGCGAGGAGGTGACCGGATGACAGAACCCGGCGGGACCCAGAACCCGATCGAGAAGGTCGCGGACATCGCCTCCGACATCGGCGAGTACATCCGCCAGCAGCGGAGTTCGGCGAAGATTTCGTTGCGCCAGTTGTCGAAGCTCGCCGGCGTGTCCAATCCGTACCTGAGCCAGATCGAGCGCGGGGTCCGCAAACCCAGCGCGGAGATCCTGCAGCAGATCGCCAAAGGTCTGCGGATTTCGGCCGAAGCGCTTTACGTGCAGGCAGGAATCCTCGACGTGCCCACGGGCGGCCCGGTCGGCGACGCGATTCGTGCCGACACCGTGCTGACCGAGCGGCAGAAGCAGGTTCTGCTCGACGTCTACGAGTCCTTCCGGCGGGAGAACGCCGCCGGCACGCCCGCTGAGCCACCGACCACCAAGACCACCATCGACACCACAGAGGAGTCGGCATGACCACGCCCAAGACCGAGGACGTCCGCAAGGCCGTCAGCACCGCCATCGACCAGGTCCGCACCCCGCTGCTCGCCGCGCTCGGCGCCGGCAACCTCGCGAGCCAGGCAGTGACCGACGCGGTCGCGAAGGCCCGCAAGAGCGGCGAGAACGCCCGCAAGAACCTCGAAGAGCTGCCCACCGACGTCGAGAGCCTTCGCGGCAAGCTCGACCCGGCCGAGCTGCGCAAGGTCATCGACGAGTACACCGAGGCCGCGCTCAAGCTCTACAACAAGCTGGCCGAGTCCGGCGAGCAGACCTGGGACAAGATCTCCGCGCAGCCGCAGGTGAAGAAGGCCCTCGACCAGCTCGAGGACGCGCTGACCAGCGCGCAGGAGCGCGTGGACGGCCTGGCCGGCGAGACCCGCGAGCGCGTCGACGGCGTGCTCGCCAAGGTCACCAAGCGCACCCGCTCCGCCGGCGAGAAGGCCGCCCGCAAGGTGACCGAGGTCGCCGACGAGACCGCCGAAGCGGTCGAGGAGCTCGGCGACGACCTCGCCCACGAGACCCGCTCGGTCGCCCGCAAGACCGCCAACCGCACGGCGCCGAAGACCGCTTCGCCCGCCCGCCGCACCACCACGACGGTCGCGAAGAAGCCGGCCGCCGCGCCGAAGACCGAGAAGTAAGCCCGAGCACGACACCGCCCGCTCCCCGGCGCGCCGCCCCGACAGGGCCGGCCGCCGGGGAGCGGGCTTTCGCGGTACGGCTGGTGGAGTCGGCAACAGCGGGAGTCTGCCTCCCGTTCGCGGCGCCGCCCGAAGCGAGCGCCGAGCTCGCGAGAGCCGAGAATGTGCGGGCGCCGCCGACTGCCGCAGCCTTCGGGTGGTGCCCTGCGCCGAGTCGAGCACCAAGACCGGCAACGACCCAAGCCGGCTTCCCCAACGCCCCACGACCACCGCAGCCTCCGGGCAGCGGAAGCCCGCCGTGCGCCGAAAGCCCGCCCGAAGAGCGACTTCACCGCCCGCCACGCCAACCCGAACCACGCGCCCGAACGCAACCCCTCCGCCACAACAGAGAACTAGGTCACACCCCCCCCGGACCGGAGCGCCCGTGAAGTGCCGGGCCACGGGCGCGTTGGGTGGTTTGCCGTAAGCTGGCACGCGTGCTGGTTGCCGATTGGATCCTTAGGGTCATCCACTGGGGCAGCGCCTTGGTCGGGCTCTTCGCCTTCGTTCATGCGCTGCTGCAGCGCTCTGACGCGTACCAGGCGGCCGACCGCAGGACCAAGCCGATCTGGATGCTGATCACCGGCGGTGCCACGCTCGCGATGGTCCTGTTCGACGTCCAGGGCCCCGGGTTCATCTTCTGGGTGCCCGCGATGGCCGCCGCTCTCGTGTACATCGTGGATGTGCGGCCGCGGCTCATCGAGGTGCAGCGGGGCAACCGCAACTGGTAGCCGCGTAGATTCAACTGTGTGACCACCTGGACCATCGCCGGGAGCCTCACGGTCGTCCCCGCGCCCACCCGTACCGACCTGCTGGCCGAACCCGTCGCGAAGGCGCTCGCCGCCCTCGCGGAGCCCGACGCGGTCGGCGTCACGGAGATCGACCCCGAGCTCGCGGACACCGCGGCCTTCTGCGAGACGTACGGCTCGCCCCTCGACGCGTCGGCCAACTGCGTCGTCGTCGCCGGGAAGCGCGCCGGCGAGGTGCGCTTCGCGGCGGCCCTGGTGCTCGCCACCACTCGCGCCGACGTGAACGGCGTGATCAAGCGCCGCCTCGACGTGCGCAAGGCCTCCTTCGCGCCCATGGACGAAGCCGTGTCCCTCACCGGCATGGAGTACGGCGGCATCACCCCCGTCGGCCTGCCCGCCGAATGGCCGATCCTCATCGACGCCCGCGTCGCCGCCGCGCCGGAGCTCGTGATCGGCAGCGGCATCCGCGGCAGCAAGCTCCTCATCTCCGGCGCCGCCCTGCAGACGCTGCCCGGCGCCGAGGTCATCGAGGACCTCGCACGGTGACTGTGCCGCACTCGGTCTGGCTGCGCTACCTCACCGGCGAGAACATCGACTCCCTTGGCATCACCAACGCCGACATCGTGGGCGCCGTCGAGGACGTGCTGGCCGACCACGGCCGTGGCGAGGTCGTGTTCGAGCCGCGCACGCACCTCGTGCCCGACAACGGCGGCAAGGGCCACTTCAACATCCTGCGCGGCCACCTCTCGGCCAAGCAGGTCAGCGGCGTGAAGGTGGTCGGCGACTTCGTCGGCAACTTCGAACGCGGCCTGCCCAGCGAGATGGCCCTGATCCTCCTGCTCGACCCCGACACAGGCATGCCGCGCGCGATCGTCGACGGCACCATGATCACCGAGGCCCGCACGGGCGCGATGACGGCCGTCGGCGCGAAACACCTGGCGCGGCCCGGTTCGAAGGTGCTCGGCCACGTCGGCGCGCGCGGCACGGCGTGGTGGAACGTGGTGCTGCTCGACTCGCTGTTCGACTTCGACGAGATCCGCGTGACCAGTAAGCGCCCCGAGTCCCGCGAAGGCTTCGCGCAACGGCTGACCGAGCACCTCGGCAAGGAAGTCCGCGTCTGCGAAACCGCCGCCGAAACGCTCGACGGCGCCGACGTGCTCGTGGAAGCCTCTCGCCTGACCGAGCCGGAAGCGTTGGTGCGCAAGGAGTTTCTCCGGCCCGGTGCGTTCCTCGTGCCCTACGGCACCATCAGCGCCCTCGAACTCACACTGCTCGACGCCGTGGACAAGGTCGTGGTCGACAACTGGCGCGAGTCGCAGTCGGGCAACCCCCGCTTCGGCGCGCTGCGACCGCACCTCAACGCCGGGCTGCTCACCGAAACCGGCGTGCACGCCGAGATCGGCGACATCGTCGCGGGCAACCGTCCCGGCCGTGAGAGCGACGACGAGCGCATCCTCTTCTGGCACCGCGGACTGTCCACAACGGACGTCGCCGTCGCGCACCTGATCCTGCAGCGTGCCGAAGCGGCGGACGTCGGCACGATGCTGCCGTACCGATGATCGTCCGGGAGCCCGCCGACGTCCTGACGGCCGGCAGCGAGCCGGGGGAACCCCTGGAACTCCACCCCGACCTGCTGAGGCGCGTCAAAGAAAACCGCGCCGCCATGCTGGCCGCGCTCGACGCCGCCGACGGACCGATCTACGGCGTCAACACCGGCATGGGCCGCCTCGCGGGCATCAAGCTCACCGCCGCCCAGCAGGCCGAACACCAGCACAATCTCCTGGTCGGCCGCGCCGTCGGCGGCCCGCCGTGGCTCGCCCCGGAGCTCACCCGCGCGTTGCTGCTGATGCGCCTGCGCGGGTTCCTGCGCTCCGAAGCGGCGGTGAGCCCGGAACTGGTGACGTTCCTCGCCGACCGCCTCAACGACGGGTTCCTCCCCGCCGTCCCGCGTGGCGGCCTGGGCAGCGCCGGCGAGATCATCCCGCTGGCGCACACGTTCCAGACGTTCACCGGCCTGGGCTCGGTGCTGGAGGACGGCGTGCTCACGCCGGCCGCCACCGCGCTGGCGCAAAGAGGTGTCGACCCGTTCACGCTCGGCCCCAAAGAGGGTGCGAGCCTGATCCAGGGCTCCCCGCTGGCCGAGGCCTACGCCTGGGTCTGCGGCCGCCGCGCACGAAGGCTGCTCGACCTGCAGACGCAGTGCGCCGCGATGGCCGTCGACGTCCTCGGGTCACCGCACTCGGTCTACCGCTACGGCGCGCCGGCCGAGTTCCGCGAGCTGATCGCGGGTGCCGAACCCCGCGCGGACGTGGTGCAGGCGCCCGTCTCGGTCCGGGTCGGCCCCCTCGTGCTCGATCTGCTGGATCGGGTGGCCGGCGACCTCGAAGCCGAGCTGGGAATCTCCTGGGACACACCGGCCGATTCGCCGTCCTTTGTAGACGGTGAGTTCGTCGCCACGACCGGCTACCACGCGTCCGGGCTCGGTTTCCGCATGGACGCGCTCAAAGCCGTGCTGGTCCACGCCGGGGAGATCTCCGTGCAACGGCTGCACCGCCTGCTCGACCCGCAGTTCAGCGGCCTGCCACCGCAGCTGGCCGTGGACCCGGGACCGCAGGCGGGTCTCGTGCCGCTGCACAAACGCGCGGTCGGCGAGCTGCACGCGCTGCGCCGCCTGGCCGCGCCCGCCACGCTCGGTTCGCTCGACACCTCGGCCGGCCAGGAGGACGTGCAGGCGTTCGCGTGGGCCGCGGGCGCCGAGCTGGAGGACTCGCTCGGCCACCTGACGGCGATCACGGCGTGCGAGCTGGTCACCGCCGCGCAGGCGCGCTACCTGCGCGGCCACGGCGCCCCCGCGCTGGAGCCGCTCTACGCGTGGGTCGCCGAACGCGTGCCGCCGGTTGTGGTGGACCGGCCGCTGGGACCGGAGATCACGCGGCTGATCGACGACCTGCGTTAGTCGCGCCGAGCCGCCTGCAGCGCGACCCCCTTCGGCGTCGCCCAACGCGTCAGCAACGCGAAGATCCCTTCGCACAACAGAGCCAGGATGATCACGGCCAGCCCGCCGCCGAAGATCTCGCCGTAGCCTTGGGCGCCTTCGGCGAAGCCGTCGACGATGTAGCGGCCGAGGCCGCCGCCGTCGTTCACGATGGCGCCGATCGCGACCGTCGCCACCAGCTGCAGGAACGCCACGCGCGCACCCGCCACGATCACGGGCGAGGCCAGCGGTAGCTCCAGCTTCAGCATGATCTGCCACTCGCGGTAGCCCGTGCCGCGCGCCGCGTCGATCGTCTCCTGCTCCAGTTGCACCACCCCGGCGTAGGTGTTGGTGAACAGCGGCGGCAGCGCCAGCCCGACGAGCGCGAGCAGCAGTGGCCAGAAGTCCGTGTTCGCGCCCCAGCGGCTGGCCAGGAACCAGAACAGGATGATCAGGCCGAAGCTCGGGATCGCGCGGCCGATGTTCACGGCGCTGCTCGCGAGGAACGCGCCGCGGCGGTAGTGCGCGAGCCACAGCGCGAGCGGGATCGTGAGCACGGCCGCGACCACCAGCGACAGCACGGAGAACCACAGGTGCTCCACCGTCCGGTACGGGACACCCGCGGGGTCGGTCCAGCTCCAGCGGTTCGGCGCCGAGAGCCACTCGCCCAGCTGTGTGAAGACGTTCATCGCGCCCGCACCTTCCGCACCCACGGCGCGAGCGCGCGCTCGCTCAGCCACAACAACAGGTCGACGACCACCGCGAGCACCACCGACAGCACCACGCCGACGATGATCGGGCTCGGGTTCGGCGTGGTCGTCTGGATGCCGGCGCGGATGAAGTACCCGAGCCCGCCCATGCCGAGCAGCGACGTGACCGTGACCAGGCCGATCGTGGTCACGGCGGCCACGCGCAGGCCGGCGATCACCACGGGCAGCGCCAGTGGCAGCTCCACCTGCCACAGCAGCCGCCCGCGGGTGAAGCCCATCCCGATCGCGGCCTCGCGCACCTCGGCGGGCACCTGCTGCACGCCCGTGACGATGTTGCGGATCAGGATCAGCAGCGTGTAAGTGGCCAACGGGATCACCGCCGTGGTGAACGTGAGCCCGAAGAACGGCACCAGCAGCGCGAACGCCCCCAGGCTCGGGATCACGTACAAGGCACCCGCGGTGCCCAGCACCAACGGGTAGAACCAGCGGTAGCGCAGGCACAGCGTGGCCAGTACGAGCGACACCACCAAGCCGATGCCCAGGGCCGTGGCCGTGAGGGCGATGTGTTCACCAAGGCGTTGGCCGATGGCGTCGGCGTTGCGCTCGACCCACCGCCACTCGAAGATCGGCCGGCTGCTCTCAGTGAGCAGCGGGGTGACCGAAGACGCATGCACCACGGAAGGTTACCCCGTTCGAGCGCGGTGATTTCGGTTGTTGAGATTCGGCAGCGGTGATTCCCGGAATGTGGTTTCTGTCCTGGCTCACCGTTAGGGTCCAATCCTCTGTTCGTGACACGAGGAGTGTGGGGACGTGCGCTGGACCCGGAACATCCGAGTGGCCGCGTTGGTGGCGGTGGCCGCGCTCGGCCTGACCGCGTGTGGGGGTGGGGGCTCCGACAGCGGCCAGCCCGCCGCGCAGGGCAAGGGCGGGGCGCCGATCGTCGTCGCGTCGTTCAACTTCACCGACAGCCAGATCCTGGCGGAAATCTACGCGGCCGCGCTGGAGGCCAAGGGCTACCCGGTCACGCGCAAGCTGAACCTGGGTTCGCGGGAGCTGATCTACCCGTCGCTCAAGTCGGGTGAGCTGCAGTTCCTGCCCGAGTACCAGGGCGCGGCGATCACCACGGGGTTCGGCAAGGACGCGGTGAAGACGGCCGACGGTGAGCACCAGCAGCTCACGGAGCTGTTCGCGCCGGACGGCATCGTGCTGCTGAACTACGCCGCGGCCGAGGACAAGAACACCTACATCATGAAGGCCGACCTTGCGAAGGCCAACGGCATCACGAGCATCAGCGACCTCAAGAAGCTGCCGAAGGTCGTCATGGCCGGGCCGCCGGAGTGCGAGTCGCGGCTGCCTTGCTACAAGGGCTTCACCGATGTCTACAAGCTGACGAACACCTCGTTCCAGACCGTGCAGGAAGCCGGGCCGCGCGTGCAGCAGCTCAACTCCGGCGCGGCGACCGTGATCCCGGTCGACTCGGTGAGCCCGCTGGTCGGCGACCCGCAGTACGTGGCGCTCAAGGACGACCTGCAGATCGTGCCGACGGAGAACGTGGTGCCTGCGGTGAACAAGAAGGTGCTCGACGAGCGTGGCGCCGACTTCGCGGCCGTGGTCAACGCCGTTTCGGCGAAGCTGACCACCGACGGGATGCGCGAGCTGAACAAGCGCGTGGACTCCGACGGTGACCCGGCTGCCGACGTCGCGAAGGACTGGCTGACGCAGCAGGGCCTCGCCTGAGTGTTTTCAGCGGGTGAACGGGCCGTCCAGGACTTTCCGGGCGGCCCGTTTTCCGTGTGACCCTCGGCGGGAAAACCCCTGGTGACGCGGTGCCCGATCGGACCGTGTGCGAAGGTGGCGCGTGAGGGGTTCTCCAGTACAGCGAGGAGCGAGATGGGTAAGGTCACGGCCACCGCGGAGCGCACGATCGACGCGCCGGTGGACAGGGTTCGCGAGCTGGTCGCCGACTACGCCGAGACCCGGCCGAAGCTGCTCACCGAGCACTACCGCGACTACGAGGTCACCGACGGTGGCGTGGGCGCGGGCACCAAGGCGAGCTGGAAGCTGCAGGCTACGTCGAAGCGCGTGCGCGACGTCGCCGCGACCGTGAGCGAGCCGGCGCCGGGCACCCTCGTGGAGACCGACGCGAACTCCAGCATGGTCACGACCTGGACGGTTTCGCCTTCGGGCGCGGGCAGCGTCGTGCGGATCCAGACCAGCTGGGACGGCGCCGGTGGCGTCGGCGGCTTCTTCGAGAAGACCTTCGCGCCCGGTGGGCTGAAGAAGATCTACGACGGCGTGCTCGGCAAGCTCGAGGAGATCGTGTAGCGCTTGCCACACGGCCGGGCATAATCGGAATGATCGCCCCGGTTTGCTCGTTGGGGCGGGTGTATGCGGGGCGATGGCCCCGGTTCGACCCAGTCTCTACGATTTGGAGTTCAGTGGTGAACGCACCGACCCAGGCGACCGAGATCCGGCTCGCTGCCCGTCCGCACGGCGTCCCGACGTCGGCCGACTTCGACATCGTCGACACCGACATCCCGACGCCGGCCGGCGGTCAGCTGCTGGTGCGCAACGTGTTCATGAGTGTCGACCCGGCCATGCGCGGCCGGATGAACGACGCGAAGTCCTACGCACCGCCCTTCGCGGTCGGCGAGGCGATGAGCGGCGGCGCGGTCGGCGAGGTCGTGGAGTCCACTGTGGACGGCTTCAAGCCCGGTGACCACGTGCTGCACCAGCTCGGCTGGCGCACCCACGCCGTGGTCGACGCGACGAAGGTCGTGAAGGTCGACGGTTCCGTCGCGCCGCTTTCGACGTACCTGGGCGTGCTCGGCATGCCGGGCCTCACCGCGTACGCCGGGCTCCTGGTCACCGCGGAGTTCAAGCCGGGCGACACGGTGTTCGTCTCCGGCGCGGCCGGCGCGGTGGGTTCGCTCGTCGGCCAGCTGGCGAAGCTCAAGGGCGCCAAGCGCGTGATCGGCAGCGCTGGTTCGGCGGAGAAGGTGCGCCACCTCGTCGAGGACCTCGGCTTCGACGCCGCCTTCAACTACAAGGACGGACCCGTCGCCCAGCAGCTGGCCGCCGCCGCGCCCGAGGGCATCGACGTCTACTTCGACAACGTCGGCGGCGAGCACCTCGAGGCCGCCATCGCGTCGATGAACCTGCACGGGCGCATCACGGTGTGCGGCATGATCTCGCAGTACAACGCCACCGAGGCGACGCCCGCGCCGCGCAACATGGTCCAGATCATCGCCAAGCGCCTCACGATCCGCGGCATGCTCGTGCTCGACCACTGGCACCTGCAGCAGCAGTTCGTGTCCGAGGTGGCGCCCCTGGTGGCCTCCGGCGAGATCAAGTACTCGGAGACCATCGTGGACGGCATCCGCAACGCGCCGGACGCCTTCCTGGGCCTCCTCAGCGGCGCGAACACCGGCAAGATGCTGGTGCGGCTCAGCTGATTTCGCGGCGCCGGGCCGGTTCGCCGTCGTGGAGACGACGGGCCGGCCCGACTCGTGGGGGCGGATGAGCCGGTGCTGACCGGTGAGGCGATGTGGCGGGCGCTTCGAGCGGCCGACGAGCCCGGCAATCCGGAGATCCCGCACGGCTACGACCACGACGCCACCCGGCGCCGGTTCCTCGCGCTCGCCGGCCCCCTGCAATCCCGGCGCGTACGACAGCGAAGAGCGCGACGTCTTCTTCGAGGCCGAAGACCGACGGCTCGTCGAGACCGCGCTCGCCGACCTCGGCTATCGGCTCATCGACGAGCCGGAGACCTGGGAGCCCTACGACGGCGTCAACACGGCGCTGCGGCCTGAGATCACCTGGGGCGGCCGCTTCTTCGACTACCTCTGACCCGCCGTCCGGTAAGCCTCGATCACGATCCGCGCCGCCCGCGTCGACTTGGTCACCACCTGGTCCGCCGAGTAGCCCATGCGCGGCGAGACCCCGTCCAGGTACAGCGCGCCGTAGCCGTGGGACTGGGCGTTGAGTTGTTCGAGCAGTTCGAGGGCCTCGGCGTGGCCGTCGGTGACGGCGAGGCTGAGGGTGAGGAACGTGTCGAACAGGGCGCGGCGCTGGTCGTGCATTTCGGTGTACTCGGGGTTGGCCAGGCCGTCGGCGAAGAGGACCGGGAAGCCGAGGCGCGTGTCGATGAAGAAGCGGGTGTAGGCGCCCTGCGCGGAGGCCATGCGGGTGACCGGGTCGGGTTCCTCGGCGATGACCTTGTCGACGAGGTCGCGCAGCCGGCAGGCGGCCGCGGCGGCGACGGCGGCCAGCAGGCTGGACCGGTCGGGGAAGTGTCGGTACGGCGCGGCGGCGGAGACGTTCGCGCGCTTCGCGACCTGGGCGACGGAGAAGCCCTCCAGGCCCTGTTCGGCGATCAGGTCGAGTGATCCGCGCACGAGTTCGGCGCGCAGGTCGCCGTGGTGGTACTTGCCGCCCATGTCGTGGATCACACCCGATCTCGGTCGCGCGGATGTAAGACCCCTCTTACTATAGAGGATGTAAGGGGGGTCTTACATCGTGAAAACCCGGGCGAGGTGCCCGGTTTGTCTGGAGGATTTCATGCCCACCACCACACCCGCCATCGCCGCACCGGCCGCGGGGCAGCCGCTCGCGCCGACGACGATCGAGCGCCGCGACCTGCGTCCGGAAGACGTGCTGATCGACATCGCCTTCGCCGGCATCTGCCACAGTGACATCCACCAGGCCCGTGACGAGTGGGGCGGCTCGACCTTCCCGATGGTGCCCGGCCACGAGATCGCCGGCGTCGTCGCCGCGGTGGGCTCGGGCGTCACGAAGTACCAGGTCGGCGACCGCGTCGGGGTCGGCTGCATGGTCGACTCGTGCGGCGAGTGCGAGTACTGCGTCGCCGGCACGGAGCAGTTCTGTGTGAAGGGCAACGTGCAGACCTACAACGGCGTCGGCTTCGACGGCGAGGTCACCTACGGCGGATACAGCCGCCAGGTCGTGGTGAAGGACGCCTTCGTGTGCCGTATCCCGGAGGGCATCAGCCTCGACGTCGCCGCACCGCTGCTGTGCGCGGGCATCACCACGTACTCACCGCTGCGCCAGTGGGGCGCGGGCCCGGGCAAGAAGGTCGCGGTCGTCGGCTTCGGCGGGCTCGGTCACATGGCCGTGAAGCTCGCCGCGGCGATGGGCGCCGAGGTCACCGTGCTGAGCCAGAGCCTGAAGAAGCAGGAAGACGGCTTCAAGCTCGGGGCGAAGGACTACTTCGCCACCAGCGACGAGTCCACTTTCGACGTTCTGCGCGGCCGGTTCGACCTGGTGCTCAACACCGTGTCGGCGAAGCTGCCGGTGGACGCGTATCTGAGCCTGCTGCGCGTCGGCGGCGCGATGGTGAACGTCGGTGCGCCCGGCGAGCCGTTGGAGTACAACGTTTTCTCGCTGCTGGGCGGCAACAAGATCCTCGCCGGCTCGATGATCGGTGGCATCGCCGAGACCCAGGAGATGCTCGACTTCTGCGCCGAGCACGGCGTCGGTGCCGAGATCGAGACGATCTCCGCCGACCGAGTGAACGAGGCCTACGACCGCGTCGGCAACAGCGACGTGCGCTACCGCTTCGTGATCGACGCGTCGACGATCGGCGCCTGATCGCCGCCGCGCGGTCTGCGCTCAGAACACCATCGTCCGGTTGCCGTGCACCAGCACGCGGCCCTCGAGGTGCCAGCGCAGGCCGCGCGCCAGCGTCACCTTCTCGATGTCGCGGCCCTTGCGCACGAGGTCGTCGACGGAGTCGCCGTGGTCCACGCGGATCACGTCCTGCTCGATGATCGGGCCGGCGTCGAGGTCGGCCGTCACGTAGTGGCAGGTCGCGCCGATCAGCTTCACGCCGCGCACGTGCGCCTGGTGATAGGGCCGCGCGCCGATGAACGAGGGCAGGAAGCTGTGGTGGATGTTGATCGCCCGCCCGGCCCACTCGTCGCACAGGTCGGCCGGCAGCACCTGCATGAAACGCGCCAGCACCACGGCGTGGGGGTCGTGTTCGTCGACGAGCTTGCGCACCTCGGTGAACGCCTCGGCCTTCCCGTCGGCCGGGAAAGGCACGTGGTGGAACGGAATCCCGTGCGCCCGCGTGATGTCCGCGAGCGACGTGTGGTTGCCGATCACCGCCGCGATGTCCACGTCGAGCTCCCCGGACGCGACGCGGCCCAGCAGGTCGTACAGGCAGTGCCCGGCCTTCGAGACGAGCACGACCGCGCGCGGGCGCTCACCGGTGTCGCGCACCTGCCAGCTCGATTCGGCCGACAGCTCCTCCGCGACGGCCGCGAACCGCTCCCGCAACCCGGCGGCGTCGAACGGCAGCGACCCCGCCAGCACCACCTGGCGCGTGAAGAACCAGCCCGAGTCCGGGTCGGTGTGGTACGCCGCCTCCACGATCATCCCGCCGTGGTCGGCGAGGAAGCCCGAGATGCGGGCGATGATGCCGGTGCGGTCGGGGCAGCCGAAGGTGAGCACGTAACGCTGGGGATCAGGCACGCCCGCCATTCTCGCTGGTGCTGGTCAGGGCGCCGCGAGGGGCTCGGTGAGTGCGACGTGGCCCACCATCCGCGCGGCGTGGGGGCGGCCCCAGAGGGCGCGGTAGACGTCGTCGGGTGAGCCGGTGATGGTGAGGTCCGCGGCGCCGTCGCCCAGCTCCGGCACTTCGCCGGAGCGCAGGACCACTGTCCACACCCGGTCTCCGGCTTCGATCCGCACGACGCCGTCCTGGTGAACGGCCCGGCGAGGGACGAAGAACGTCAAGAACTCGTCGATCCCGTCCGTCGCGAACACGTCCGCATACCGCGTGACCGGCGGCTCGGGCAGGGCGCTCTCCGCGTCCAGCCGGTGGATCGCCGTCTCGTGCGCCAGGCGCCGGGCCCAGCGGCCGACGGTCAGCAGCCCGCCACCGGGAAACGGCGACCGCACCGGGGTATCGGCAGGCAGCCGGAGGGCTTCGCGGACGGCGAGGCGCTGGCCGTCCCACCGGCCGAGCGCGTCGGCCCAGTCGGTGGGCGGCAGCGGGTCAGCGGGTCGGTCCGTGATCGCCGCGACCGTGGACGAGAGCACTGTCGCCAGGTGCGTCACCAGGTCGTGCATCGTCCACTTCGGACAGTTGCGCAGGCGCGCCGACGGGCCCGCGGTGAGGGCTGCCGCCTTCAGGCGGTCGGCGTGGATGTCGATCGCCTCGGTCAGGTGCATCGCTCGACCGTAGCCGTCGCAAGCGAAGGCGTCGCGCGAACTCGATGAGGGTGACCAGGCCGAGGCCGAGGAGGAACGACAGGAGCAGGCCCTTCACCGGCTCGTCGGCGAACGTCGTGTCGCCGACCAGGCCGATGAGCACGCTGTAGACCGACCACACGGCGGCGCCGACCGCGTCGAGCGGCATGAAGCGGCGCAGTGGGTAGCCGAGGCTGCCCGTCGCCAGCCCGCTCGCCACGCGGCCGCCCGGCAGGTAGCGCGCGGCGATGATCAGCAACGGCGCCTGCCGCCGCACCTGCTCGCGCGCCCAGTCGTAGCGCTGCCGCCCCGACGGCCCGCGCTGCAGCCGCGCGATCGCCCGCGGCCCGGCCGCCCGGCCCACCGCGTAGCCAAGGCAGTCGCCGACCCACGCTCCGGTCGCCGCGACGAGCGCCAGCAGCGCCAGCCGCTGCGGGTCGGGCCCGAGCAGGACCGCGACCGTCACCACGGTCGTCTCGCTGGGCATGAACGGCAGCAGCGCGTCCAGACCCGCGACGGCGAACACGAGCACCCAGAGCCACGGCGACCCCAGCGTGCCGCGCAGCAGGTCGGTGACGTGTTGAAGCAGTTCCACCTGCCTATCGTGATCACCGCAGGTCACCACCGGGTGACACCGCGGGGGTGGGTCGGTGAACAGGTGGGATTCGTACCCGGACGACGCATTCGTGCCGCACTGATCAGCCCAGTCGGGCACTCTTCGTAGTCACCGCGGGTTCACACTGTCCCACGGCACCGTCAGCTCGCCGAGCCGCCAGCGCTCCGGCCGGCCGAGCAACGGCCAGCCGCGGTCCCGCAGCATCCCCACCGCCGACACCCACCGCGCCCGCACCCCGAACGACCGGTGTGGTGCCGCGGCGGCCCAGCAATCGTCCAAAGCGGACAGGAACGCGTGCACTGGTTCGCCGGGAACGTTGCGGTGGATGAGAACCTTGGGCAGCCGTTCGGCCACAATGGACGGACGATCGAGCTCCGCGAGCCGCATCGACACCGTCAGCGACACCGGCCCGGCCGCGCCGACGACGACCCACGAGGCCAGCCGCCCGATCTCGTCGCAGGTGCCCTCGACGATCAGCCCCTCGTCCGGCATCGCGTCGAGCATCACCTTCCACGCGCCGGCGACCTCGTGCTCGGCGTACTGGCGCAGCACGTTGAACGCCCGCACCACCACCGGCCGCGCCCCCGCCAGCTCGAAGCCGCCGCGGCGGAAGTCCAGCCACGGAGGGTCAGCGGCGCGGCGCGCGAACGCCACTCGCTCCGGATCGATCTCCAGCCCGAGCACGCGGACGTCGGTGCGGACCCGGCGCAGCCAGCGCAGGAGCTCGACCGTCGTGACGGGTGACGCGCCGTAGCCGAGGTCGACCACGAGCGGGTCCGGCGTTCGCCGCAACAGCCGCGTCACCGCGGGGTCACTCGCGAGCCAGCGATCGACTCTGCGTAACCGATTGGGATTGGTGGTGCCCCTCGTCGGGGCGCCCACCGGGCTCAGGCGTGCTCGGCCAGCCACGACGCGGTGAAGTCGGCTTCGCGGGCCAAGAGGTTCGTCACCTGCTGGGCCACGAACTCCTCGATCTTCCCGCCGAACAGCGGGATCCGCACCGTCACCTCACCGGAGGTCCGGAACTCGACGCGCTCGCCGCGTGGCGTCAGGAAGGTCTGCGCGCCGATCTCGCCCGGCACGCCGCTCACGCTGACGTCGACCTTGCCCGTGTACGCGTCGCCGGAGCGCTGCCACACCTGCTTGCGGTGCACGATGATGTCGCCGCGGTGCAGGGCCTGCACGGCCTGGGGCAGGCGCTGCGCGGCGATGCCGTGCTGCAGTTCGTAGCGCACGGTGTCGCCGTCAACGGCATGCGAGAGCAGCGCAGCGTTGTCGCCGCCCAGCTCCTTCAGGCGCGCCCGCAACGCGTCCTCACCGGACACGGCGGCCAGCACGGCCGCGAGTCCGGCGGAGAACTCGGCACGGTGC
Source organism: Amycolatopsis sp. 2-15 (assembly GCF_030285625.1). NCBI lineage: Bacteria > Bacillati > Actinomycetota > Actinomycetes > Pseudonocardiales > Pseudonocardiaceae > Amycolatopsis > Amycolatopsis carbonis. The sequence goes on along the minus strand of NZ_CP127294.1, from coordinate 1,062,780 downwards.
TCGATCCGGGATCCCATGGGCCGGACAGTACCGTTAGGCAGCGTGAACCCCGTCGAAACGCCCGCGCCGCCGCGCCTCGCCGAGTACACGACACTGCGCCTCGGAGGGCCCGCGCGCCGGTTCGTGCGGGCCACGACCAGCGACGATCTCGTCGCCGCCGTGCGCGAGGCCGACGCCGCCGGCGAGCGCGTGCTGCTGCTCGGCGGCGGCTCGAACCTCGTGGTGGCCGACAGCGGGTTCCCCGGCACGCTCATCCAGGTCGCGAACACCGGCTGGACGCGCGACGGCGACGTCGTAGAGGCAGCCGCCGGGCAGGAGTGGGACGCGTTCGTGGCGGGGCTCGTCGAGGCGGGGATCGGCGGACTCGAGTGCCTGTCCGGCATCCCGGGTTCCGTCGGCGCGACGCCGATCCAGAACGTCGGTGCGTACGGCTGCGAGGTCGCCGAGTCCATCGTCTCGCTCGAGCTCTACGACCGCGCCGCGCGCGAGGTGCGCACGGTGAAGGCCGACGAGCTCGGCTTCGCCTACCGCACCAGCGTGCTCAAGGGCACCGACAGCGGCGTGGTGCTCAGCGTCCGCTTCCGCGTCGACCCGGCCGGCGAGTCCGCGCCCATCCGCTACGCCGAACTCGCGCGCACGCTCGGTGCCGAGATCGGCGCGAAAGTCCCCACCGCCGCCGCGCGGGCAGCGGTCTTGGGCCTGCGCCGCGGCAAGGGCATGGTCCTCGACGCGGCCGACCACGACACGTGGAGCGCCGGCTCGTTCTTCACGAACCCGATCGTCCCTTCGCCTGAGGTCGAGGCCGTGCTCGCGCGCATCACCGCGGTCGTCGGCCCGGACGTCGCCGTACCCCAGTACCCGGCCGACGCCGGCGTGAAGCTCTCCGCCGCCTGGCTGATCGAACGCGCCGGCTTCGCCAAGGGCCACCCGGGCCCCGGCGGCCGCGCCTCGCTGTCGAGGAAACACACCCTCGCCCTGACCAACCGCGGCACCGCCACGACCGCCGACCTGCTCACCCTGGCCCGCGAAGTCCGCGACGGCGTGCGGGCGCGCTTCGGCGTGACGCTGCACCCGGAACCGTTGCTGATCGCCTGCTCGCTCTGAACCGTCCCCACCGTGCTCTGAAGCGGTCACAACCCCGTCACCAGCAGACGAACTCGGGAACCACCACCTCGGTGAAACGTCTTGTCGACATGCCGCCCGGGGGACAGGAAATGGGTGAACCCGGCCGCGGCGGGTAACGTCGAGTCGCTCACCGGCGCTGACAGCGTGGAAGCGTCCGCCGGTGCGGGGCCGGTGTGGTCCAAAAAGGGGAGGTTCGCGGGGATGGAACGGCGCACGGTGTTCAAGGCGGTGCTCGCCGCGGGGGCGGGCGTGCTCGCGGCCGCGTGTTCGACCACCACGAACGGCACGGCGTTGCCGCTCGGCGGGAGTCGGGAGGACGGCGGCAAACCTGTGGACCCGGTGGCGAAGATCACTGCCACGCCGGCCGTCGACGCGAAGGACGCGGACGTCCGCGAGCCCGTGGTCATCAAGGCGACCAGCGGCAAGCTCAGCGAGGTGAAGGTCACCAACTCCGACGGTGACGCCGTCAAGGGCGACCTCGCGGCCGACGGCCTGACCTGGAAGAGCTCCGAATCCCTCGGCTACGGCAAGACCTACACCTACGCCGCCAAGGCCACCGGCACGGACAACCGGCCCGTGGAGCTCAAGGGCTCCTTCGCGACGGTCAACCCGGCCAAGCAGCTGCGTGCCACGCTCAACCCGGCCGACGACGCCCACGTGGGCGTCGCGATGCCGATCAGCGTGAAGTTCAAGGAAGCGCCGAAGGACCGCGCGGCCGTGGAGAAGGCGCTGAAGGTGAAGACCGACGTCGAGGGCTCGTGGGGCTGGCTCTCGGCCACGCAGGTGGACTGGCGGCCGAAGGAGTACTGGCCGGAGAACACGACCGTGGAGGTCGAGGCCAACCTCTACGGCGTCGACCTCGGCGGCGGTGCCTACGGCAAGGCCGACGTCACGACCAAGTTCAAGATCGGCCGCAACCAGGTCGTGAAGGTGAACACCCCCGACCACGTGATGAAGGTCTACCGCGGCGGCTCCGAGTACAAGAGCTACCCGTGCGCGAACGGCCTCGACTCCGATGTGAACCGCAACACGCCCAACGGCACGTTCATCGTGATGTCGAAGGAGCCCACCGCGGTGTTCGACAACGCCCGGTACGGCTACACGAACGTCAACAAGAAGTGGGCCTGCCGCATCTCCAACCACGGCGAGTACATCCACGAAAACCAGGACAACGCCGCCAACATTGGCAAGGCCAACAACTCCCACGGCTGCGTCAACCTGCTGGAAGCCGACGCGAAGGACTACTTCGACTCCGCGCTCATCGGCGACCCGGTGGAGGTGTCGGGTTCGCAGCTGTCCAGCCCCACCGGCTCCGACGTCAAGGACTGGTTCTACGACTGGTCCACCTGGAAGACGCTGTCGGCGGCCAAGTGAAGTCTGCTACGAACTGACGTCGTGAACACCGAAGTGGTCGGTACCTCCGGCGTGCGCATCGCGTTGCGCGTCGAGGGTGCCCAGAACTCGCGTCCGATCGTCTTCGTGCACGGCTGGGCGCAGTCGTCGCGCGCGTGGGCGGCCCAGCTGGCCGACCCGGCGCTCACGGAGCGGTTCCGCCTGGTGGCGATGGACCTGCGGGGCCACGGTGCGTCCGACGTCCCGGCGGCCGGCTATGACGACCCGCGCCAGTGGGCCGACGACCTCGCCGCCGTGCTCGACTTCGCCGGCCGAGACGCGATTGTCGTCGGCTGGTCCTACGGCGGGCTCGTCATCGCCGACTACCTGCGGGTGCACGGAACCGCACGGCTGGCCGGGATCGTGCTCGTCGGTGCCATCACGGAGATCGGCCGGGGCCGCGAAGGCGGTAAGACCGGATCGGTCATGCGGGCCGCGCTGCCCGCGGCGCTCTCGGACGATCCCGAGGTCGCCGTGCCGGCGTTGGTCGAGTTCACCCGGGCCCAGGCGAACGCCTCGGTGCCAGGGACGTTCGCGCAAGCCCTGCTCGGGATGTCTTTGGCGGTGCCGCCGGCCGTGCGCGCGGCGCTGTTCAAGCGCGACGTGGAGAGCTCGGAAGTGCTGGCCAAGGTCGACAAACCGGTGCTGGTCGTGCACGGCACGGCCGACCGCGTGGTCGATCCGTCGGCAGCGGAATATTCGGCCGGGAAGATTCCGGGGGCCGTTCTGCGTTGGTTCGTTGATGCGGGGCATCTGCCGTTCGTCGAGGACGCGGGGGAGTTCAACTCCGCGCTGCGGCGGTTCTCCGGGGAAACAGCCGAGTAGCGCACACAGGAGTAGTGACCAGGTGACCATCTCCTCTCTGTCGGGGTACCGCGCCGCGCCGCGTCGCATCGCGGTGCTGTCCGTGCACACTTCGCCGCTCGAACAGCCGGGCACCGGCGACGCGGGCGGCATGAACGTGTACGTGCGCGAGACCGCCACCGAGATGGCGCGCCGAGGCGTCGAGGTCGAGGTGTTCACTCGTGCGACCTCCTCGGACCAGCCGCCGCTGGCCGAGCTGGCGCCGGGCGTGACCGTTCGCCACGTGCAGGCCGGCCCGTTCGAGCCGCTGGGCCGCGACGAGCTGCCCGCGCAGCTGTGCGCGTTCACCTCGGGCGTGCTGCGCGCCGAGGCGTTCCACGAGCCCGGCTACTACGACCTCATCCACTCCCACTACTGGCTCTCGGGCCAGGTCGGCTGGCTCGCGCGCGACCGCTGGGGCGTACCGCTGGTCCACACCGCGCACACGCTGGCGAAGGTCAAGAACTCACTGCTCGCCGACGGCGACAAGCCCGAGCCGCGCACGCGCGTGATGGGCGAGGAGCAGGTGGTGACCGAGGCCGACTGCCTGGTCGCCAACACCCAGGTCGAGGCGCGCCAGCTCGTGGACCTCTACGGTGCCGACCCGCACGCGGTGCACGCCGTGCCGCCGGGTGTCGACCTCGACCGTTTCACGCCCGGTTCGCAAGCGCTGGCGCGCGACGCGTTCGGGCTGCCGCAGGACGCCGTGGTGCTCGCGTTCGCCGGCCGGATCCAGCCGTTGAAGGCGCCGGACGTGCTGCTGCGCGCGGCCGCCGAGCTGCTGACGCAACGGCCGGAGCTGCGCGCGAAGCTCGTGGTGCTCGTGGTCGGCGGGCCGTCGGGCACCGGGCTGGAGCAGCCGCAGGCGCTCAAGGAGCTGGCGTGCACCCTCGGCATCCAGGAGCAGGTGCGGTTCCTGCCGCCGCAGCCGGGGCAGAAGCTCGTGAACGTGTTCCGCGCGGCCGACGTGGTCGCTGTGCCGAGCTACAACGAGTCGTTCGGGCTCGTGGCGCTGGAGGCGCAGGCCTGCGGCACGCCCGTGGTGGCCGCCGAGGTCGGCGGGCTGCCGGTCGCGGTGCCGCACGGCGTGTCGGGACTGCTCGTGCCTTCGCACACGGCCACCGACTGGGCCGACGCGCTGGCGGCCGTCGCGCTGCGTCCGGAACGCCGGCGTGAACTCGGTGCCAACGCCGTGCTGCACGCCCACCGCTTCTCCTGGAGCCGCACCACGGACTCGCTGCTGGAGATCTATGCTCAGGCGACCAAGGCGTTCCGCGGAGCGCTCGAAACGCGGGCGGAGGTGGCCGTGTGAGCCTGGACGCGACGATCAAGTCCACTTTGGACGCTGCCGAGCTCAAGTACGACCGGCGTGGCGAAGGAAAGTACTTCGTGACGTTGCCCGGTACCAAGAAGCTCCAGACCAACTGCTGGCTCGTGGACGGCGACCACGCGTTCTCCGTGGAGGCGTTCGTGTGCCGCCGCCCCGACGAGGCGCACGAGCAGGTGTACCGCTTTCTGTTGCAGCGCAACGCCCGGCTCTACGGCGTGCACTACACAGTGGACAGTATCGGTGATATCTACCTCGTCGGGCGCTTCGGCAAGGAGACGGTGACCGACGCCGAGCTGGACAAGATCCTCGGGCAGGTCCTCGAAGCCGCCGACGGTGACTTCAACACGTTGCTGGAGATCGGGTTCGCGTCGTCGATCAAACGCGAGTGGGACTGGCGCGTGTCGCGCGGGGAGTCGCTGGCGAACCTCCAGGCGTTCAAGCACCTCGTGGCGCCCGAGAAGCCGCACGAGCCGGGCTTGACCGAGTCGTGACTCGGGCCGTGCAACGCCGTTGAGGTCGGAGTCCGTCCGTCTGCCACCCGAGTGGAGGAGGACGGATGAGAACTCGATGGAGACGGGTGCCGGCCGGGGCCGCGTTGCTGGTGGCGCTGGCGGGGTGCACGGCGAACGAGCCGAGCTCGACGGAGGCCGACAGCGGGATGGCGGCTGCGCCGCAGCAGGGCTTGGCCGAGAAGGCTGCGCCCGCTGTGCCGGCGCCGGGGGCCGCCGGGAATTCGGCCAACGCGCCGGCGGTCGGGGCCGCCGGGACCACTGACCGCAAGCTCGCCCGGAGCGCGCGGCTGCACCTCTCGACCCCGAAGCTCGACGACGTCGTCTCGCGGGCGCGGGTGATCGTGACCGGAGCCGGCGGGTACACCGGCCAGGAGAGCACGCTGGAGTCGTCCGCGACCCTGAGCCTCGCCGTGCCCGCCGAAAAGCTCGACGGGGTGCTCGACCAGCTCGCCGGGCTCGGCAAGGTCGCCAAGCGCGAGCTGAGCTCCCAGGACGTCACCGCCCAGGTGGTCGACGTGGACGCGCGCCTGGCGACGCAGCGCGCGAGCGTCGACCGGATCCGGGCGTTGCTGGCGAAGGCGACGTCGATCTCCGAGATCGCGAGTGTGGAGAGTGAGCTCACCACCCGCGAAGCCGCGCTCGAGTCACTCGAACAGCAGCAGAAGGCGCTCGCGGGGAGCGTCGCGATGGCGACGGTGGCACTGTCCGTGACCGCCGAGGTCGTGACCGGTCCAGAGCAGACATCCGATGACTTGCCCTTCCTCGCGGGGCTTGCCGGTGGCTGGGGCGCGTTCCTGACCTTCGGCGGCGGCGTCCTGACGGCGCTGGGGGCGATCGCGCCGTTCGCCGTGGTGCTCGGGATCCCGGCCGGCGCGGTGTGGTGGTGGGTGCGCAAGCGGCGCCGTGCGCGGCCGTCCGGTAACCCGGCAGACGCGGCTGTCCCCGCCGGACCTGCGGGATAACCGGGAAAGGCGGGACGGCTCGAGGGAGGGGGGAGTCGCGATCTCGAGCCGCCCCGCTGAAGTTCCCGCCGATCAAGGACCCGGTGACGAGGGGGATGCCAACGGGGCCGGCGGGCCGCGGCTCGGCAGGGGGAGACGAGCCGCGGTCATAGCCCGCCGTCAGCCGGGGAGTGCGTGGAATCCGGCTGAGCGGGACATGCCAAACCTGTCAGATGTCCACCTGTAATCACAAGACTACTCGTTACTCCATTCGAGTGGACTTCACTGATCGGGATAACAGCGCGCAGCACATTGCACCGTTTTCGCGGCTTGTTGACGGGCTGACTTCTGTTCGGGTGAAGGTGTTACTGTGGGGTAACACACTCTCTGTAGAACATCGTTCAAGCGGGACTCACCAGTCACGAACCTGGTCCGCTCTGGCAGGCTGTGGGCCATGGCCGAACTTGGGACGCTGGTGCTGCTGCGGCACGGACAGAGCACGTGGAACGCGGAAAACCTGTTCACCGGATGGGTGGACGTGCCGCTTTCGGAGACGGGCGAGCGCGAAGCTCGCCAGGGCGGCCAGCTGCTGGCCGAGGCGGGGCTGCTGCCCGACGTGGTGCACACGTCGCTGCTGCGCCGCGCGATCGGCACGGCGAACATCGCCCTCGACGCCGCCGACCGGCACTGGATCCCCGTCAAGCGCGACTGGCGGCTCAACGAGCGCCACTACGGCGCGCTGCAGGGCAAGAACAAGAAGCAGACGCTGGAGGAGTTCGGCGAGGAGCAGTTCATGCTCTGGCGCCGCTCCTACGACACCCCGCCGCCGGCCATCGACCCGGCCGACGAGTTCAGCCAGGCGGGCGACGCGCGCTACGCCGACCTCGGTGACAACGCGCCCCTGACCGAATGCCTCAAGGACGTCGTCGAGCGCCTCCTGCCGTACTGGCAGTCCGAGATCGTCCCCGACCTGCGCGCGGGCAAGACCGTGCTGGTCGCCGCGCACGGCAACTCGCTGCGTGCCCTCGTCAAGCACCTCGACGGCATCTCCGACACGGACATCGCGGCACTCAACATCCCCACCGGCATCCCCCTGCGCTACGACCTCACGGACGACCTCCAGCCCATCAAGCCGGGTGGCCTGTACCTCGACCCGGAGGCCGCGGAGGAAGCCGCTGCGGCGGTGGCGAACCAGGGCCGCTGAGCCGGCTCACCCAGTCACGGACGAAGGGCCATCGCGCGAGTTGCGCGGTGGCCCTTCGGCTTTTCGGGAACCAGCCTCAGGCCGCGTTCAACGGGTCGATCGCCGACACCTTCCAGCCGCCGTCCGGTTGGCGGGCCAGGGTGAGGCGGACGGGGATGGTGCGGTCCTGCGGGCCGCCCTGCTGCTGGGTCGAGACGACGGCGTCGAGGAGCACCGTGGCGGTCTTGCCGTCCGCGGAGGTGGACGACACGGCGGCCGCGGACTGCGGGTTGAAGGAAGCCTTCGCGCCACTGCTTTTCATGCTGTCGACGGTGGTCTGGCGGGTCGCGCGGAACTGGGTGAGGAGCGGGTCGACGGCGACGCTCTCGTAGCCGTCGTACACGGCGTCGGCGTTTTGCGCGTCGACGGTCAGCAAGACCGACCCGGCGTGCCGGGCGGCGGCGAGGGCGGAGTCGCGGGTGGCGGCGGGGCGGGGAGCGCCCGGGTCGGCCGTCGGGCCGAGGGTGCCGCGCGGGTTGAGGTTCAGGTCGCTGACGCGCCAGTGGTCGCCGGCGGGCGCGGCGGTCACGACGACGACCGCGAGCGCGGCGTTGGTCTTGCCGTCGGGGGTCTGGCTCTGCTGCTTGATCGCGGCGAGCACCGTGGCCCCCCTCGGCGACAGGGCGGCGACGCCCGAATCGATCACGTGCGTCTGCGTCTTCACCGGAGTGGTCTTGATCTGGGCGAAGGTCTGGTCGAACTGGGTGCGGGCGTTGCCGGTGAAGTACTCCTGCTCGTTCTTCGCCACCGCAGCCGTGTCCGTGGAGTCGAAGCTGAACACAGTCTCCATGGCCTTCTTGATCCCCGCGGACGCGTCGCTGGTGGCCTTCGCGTCCACGTACGCCAGGTTGGCGGGCTGCGGCGCAACCACGGCCTTCCCGCCGACCGCCGAGCTGCACCCGGCAGCGAACAGGCCGAGCGGCCCGAGCAGGGCCACCGACACCACGACACCACGCCTCACAGCAGACCGGCCTCCTTCGCGCGCGCCCCGGCCTGGAACCGCGACGTCGCCCCCAACGCTGCCATCAGCTCCGCCACGTAGCGCCGGTAGGTCCGCAGGCCGACGCCCATCGTGCGCGCCGCGGTCTCGTCGGTGCAGCCCGACAGCAGCAGGTCCAGCAGTCGCGGTGTGTTCTGCCGCAGCTCGGCGAAGCGCGTTTCGAACGCCGCGAGATCCGTCGACGACCGCCACGCCGCTTCGAACAGCGACGAGATCCCGTTGACGAGATCGGGTCGCGAAAGGACGGTGTAGCTGCGCCCGTCCGGCGTGACCTCGGCGGCGAGGATCGCGAGGCGGCCGTCGAGGATGATCGTCTCGTTGATCTCGCGTTCGCTGATCCGGATCTGCGCGCCGAGCTCGCGCAGCAGGCGCAGGTGCTCGACGCTCGCCCCGTCCAGCAGCACGCTCGGCAGGTAGATCTTGCGCGCCCGCCGGCCCTGCAGGTCCGGCACCGAGGGCACCGCCGGCACACCGGTGCCCGGGCGCGAAGCCACCCAGGTGTAGAGGGTGTTCGCGGCGCACGCGATGTCCGTGGCGCTGCCGAACAGGTGCGCGGTGCGGTCGAACAGCTCGCGTTCGCCGCGCACGGTCACGACGTCCTCGACTCGGGTCACGCACCCCAGTGTCACCGCGTTCCGCGGCCCCGGCCACCACCGGTTGGCAGCTTGCTGCCAATCCGGGCGCCGCGAAAGCCGCCGGGACACGCTGGAAGTCATGACCCAGACAGCACTTCCCGCCGCGGCCGCCGGCACGTGGCAGCTCGGTTCCCTCACCGTCAACCGCCTCGGCTTCGGCGCCATGCGGCTCGTCCCGTTCGCGGGCGGCACCAGTGCCGACCGCGAGCGCGCCCTCACCGTCCTGCGCCGCGCGCTCGAGCTCGGTGTGAACCACATCGACACGGCGGCGTTCTACTTCACGCCGGAGTTCTCCTCCAACGAGATGATCAACACCGCGCTCTCGCCCTACGCCGACGACCTGGTCCTGACCACGAAGGTCGGCCCCGGCCGCGACCCGTCCGGCGAGTTCCTGCCCTTCGCGCGCCCCGACCAGCTGCGTGGCCAGGTCGAGGAGAACCTGCGCCAGCTCGCGCGCGACCACATCGACGTGGTCAACCTCCGCATCGGCACGGGCCTCGGGCGCGGCACGGGGTCCATCGCCGAGCACTTCGGTGCCCTGGCCGAGCTGCGCGAGGCCGGCCTCATCCGCGAGCTGGGCATCTCCAACGTCGGGCCGGAGCACCTCGCCGAGGCGCTGGCGATCGCGCCCGTGGTGTGCGTGCAGAACCAATACGGCCTCACCGCCGTCCGCGAGGACGACGAGCTGCTGCGCCTCTGTGGTGAACACGGCGTGGCCTTCGTGCCGTGGTTCGCCGTCGCGAGTGGACAAACGGACGAAACCGGCGTGGAAGAGCGGGTGGCGACGGTCGCGAAGCGCCACGACGCCACCTCGGCCCAAGTCCGTCTCGCGTGGACGCTCGCGCAAGGTGATCACGTGCTCGCGATCCCGGGCACGGGCAACCCGGACCATCTGGCACAGAACGTCGCCGCCGCGCAGCTGCGCCTGACGGCGGACGATCTTGCCGAGCTCGACGGAGCGTGAACAACCTGCCGGAAGGTCTCGGGAGGGTGAACGGGGCCTGACACCAGGGCGAACATGTCGCCCGCAGGTGTCACGCGCCTCACGACCGGGCTTCCAAGGCTGGTCCGAAAGGCTACCGGGATGCTTACGATTCGTTCGTGACCACGCCTGTTGTCCTGATCTCGGCCATCGGCGCTCTTGTCGTCGGCGCGGTCGTCGGGTTCCTCATCGCCCGGGCCCGGGCCCGGAAGGAGACGGCACGGCCGGCGGGACCGACCGTGGCGGAGCTCCTCGAACGGCTGATCCGGTCGTCCCGCAGCGGCGTCGTCGTCCTCAACCGCTTCGGCGACCTGGTGCTGCACAACCCGAGGGCCTACGAGCTCGGCCTGGTGCGCGTGAACCAGGCCGACCCGCGCGCCCGCGCCGCCGCCGAGCAGGTGGTGGAGACCGACGAGCCGATGGAGATCGACCTGTCGCCGCTCGAGAACCGCGGGCGGCGCCAGCCGGAGGCGGTGCTCGGCGAGGTCCGCCCGCTCGGCGACGGCTTCACCGTGGTCGAAGCCGTGGACCACTCCGAGGCCATCCGCCTGGAGGCCGTGCGCCGCGACTTCGTGGCCAACGTGAGCCACGAGCTCAAGACCCCGGTCGGCGCGATCGCGCTGCTCACCGAGGCCGTGCTCGACGCCGCCGACGACGTGGACGAGGTCCGCCGCTTCGGCAGCAAGATCCTTCGCGAGTCCACGCGGCTGGGCACGCTCGTGACCGAGCTGATCGCGCTTTCGCGCCTGCAGGGCGCCGAACGGCTGCCGGACCTCAACGTGGTCGAGGTCGACGCCGTGGTGCGGGAGGCGCTCGGCCGGACAACGTTGTCAGCGGAGTCGGCGGAGATCACCATAACCACCGACACGGCGAGCGGCCTGCTCATCGAGGGCGACCGGACACTGCTGGTCACGGCCCTGTCGAACCTGCTGGAGAACGCCGTCGCGTACTCGTCGCCGGGCAGCCCGGTGTCGATCTCGCGCCGGCTGGCCGACGGCATGGTCGAGATCGCCGTGACCGACCGCGGCATCGGCATCGCCGAGGACGAACAGCAGCGCGTGTTCGAGCGCTTCTACCGCGCGGACAAGGCCCGCTCCCGCGCCACCGGCGGCACGGGGCTGGGCCTGGCGATCGTGAAGCACGTCGCGGCCAACCACGGCGGTTCGGTAGGCCTGTGGAGCCGGCCCGGCACCGGGTCCACGTTCACTCTGCGGATCCCCGCGCACGTCAGCCCCGAGCCCGGCGGCGACGGGGCCCGTGGCAAGACCCAGCCCGCCACCGTGGTGCGGCAGGACAAGACCCCCGAGCGGACACCCCGGCTCGTGGCAACCGGGCAGGAGCTCTCCAGCCCAGACCATGGAGGAAACCTGTGACGAGGGTTCTCATTGTCGAGGACGAAGAGTCCTTCGCCGACCCGCTCGCCTTCCTGTTGCGCAAGGAAGGCTTCACGGCCGCGGTGGCCGGGACGGGACAGCAGGCGCTCGAGGAGTTCGACCGCAACGGCGCCGACATCGTGCTGCTCGACCTCATGCTCCCGGGCATGAGCGGCACGGACGTGTGCAAGCAGCTGCGCCAGCGTTCGGCCGTGCCGGTGATCATGGTGACGGCGCGCGACAGCGAGATCGACAAGGTCGTGGGCCTGGAACTGGGCGCCGACGACTACGTGACGAAGCCCTACTCGGCCCGGGAGCTCATCGCGCGGGTGCGCGCGGTGCTGCGCCGCGGCGGCGAGCCGGGCGCGGAGGGCGAGCTGGCGCCGCTGGTGCTCTCGGCCGGGCCCGTGCGGATGGACGTCGAGCGCCACGTCGTGACCGTGGACGGCGCCGAGGTTTCGCTGCCGCTCAAGGAGTTCGACCTCCTGGAGTACCTGCTGCGCAACGTGGGCCGGGTGCTCACGCGCGGCCAGCTCATCGACCGCGTGTGGGGCGCCGACTACGTCGGGGACACCAAGACCCTCGACGTCCACGTGAAGCGCTTGCGCTCGAAGATCGAGCCCGACCCGGGCTCCCCGCGTCACCTCGTGACGGTGCGCGGCCTCGGGTACAAGTTCGAGACGTGAGCCGCCGGTAGGGAAGCCACCGGAGCACGGCCGGGGTGGCGGTTTTTTTCTTGCCACCCCGGCCGTTTTCGCTCCTGGGGAAACGCTCCATTTTTCACCCTGCGCGGGCGTTCGGGCACGCAGAGTCGAGCCCGGACCGAGTGGTGTTGGTTACAGTTTCGAGACCTGGCTGTGGGACCGGTACGCTGGATCCTCGTGCGCCTAGGGGTACTCGACGTCGGGTCCAACACCGTCCACCTGCTGGTGGTCGACGCCCATCGTGGTGCGCACCCGACGCCCATGCACTCGGAGAAGGCCGTGTTGCGCCTCGCCGAGCAGATCACGCGAACCGGCGACCTCAGCCGCGCGGGGTCCGACCAGCTCGTGCGGGCCGTGGAGTCGGCGCGTGCGTCGGCCGTCCGGCTCGGGTGTGAAGACGTGATGGCCTTCGCGACGTCGGCCGTGCGCGAAGCCAAGAACTCGGCGAAAGTGCTGGCCAGAGTCGCGGACGAGACCGGCGTCGAGCTGAGGGTGCTCTCCGGCGTCGACGAGGCGCGCCTGACTTTCCTGGCCGTGCGGCGATGGTTCGGCTGGTCGGCCGGCCAGGTGCTGGTGCTCGACATCGGCGGCGGCTCGCTGGAAGTCGCGATGGGCCGCGACGAGGAACCCGTGCTCGCGGAGTCGCTGCCGCTGGGCGCCGGGAGCACCACGCGCACGCGCTTCCACCACGACCCGCCCACGCGCTCGGAGGTCGTGGCGACCTCGGCATGGCTGGAGGACCAGCTCAGCGGGCTCGCGAAGAAGGTCGCGAAATGGGGTGAACCCGATCGGGTGGTGGCGACGTCGAAGACGTTCCGCTCCCTGGCCAGGCTCGCCGGCGCGGCCCCCTCGGCGGCGGGCCCGCGCGTGCGCCGTACGCTCACGGACACCGCGTTGCGCCAGCTCATCGCCTTCATCTCGCGCATGCCCGCAGCGGACCTCGCGCAACTCGAGGGGGTCAGCTCGAGCCGGTCGCACCAGCTCGTGGCGGGTGCTCTGGTGGCGCAAGCCGCCATGCGGGCGCTCTCTCTCGAAGAACTCGAGATCTGCCCATGGGCACTGCGAGAGGGTGTCATCCTGCGACGGCTGGACCATTCCAACGGCGCGGACGAAACTGGGGCCGCCCTCACCGGCGTTTCGGCGAACGGGGAGGACCGGTGACAGCAGCGGACTGGACTTCGGTGACGGAAAACAGGCACGGTGAAGAGGTGACGGACATGCACAGCACGGTGTTCAGCGCGCGCGGCGCCGCCTGCGTCCGGCCGCCGGCTCGTGCGGTGGCCAACCCCGAGCGCGCTTTGGACAGCACGGTATGACCGACGAGAACGGCGCCCCGCCCCAGAAGACCGTGGCCGAACTGCTCGCCCAGCACGGGCAGCAGGTCGAGGGTTCACGGCGGCGCAGGCGTCGCGCAGCCGACGACGACGAAGCCCCCGAGCAGCAGCCGGAGGACGGCCGTCGCGCCGCGGGTGTGAGTGACACCGCCCCGCAGGCGATCATCGACCGCGTGACCAGCGACGGCGGCACTCCGCCGCCGCCTTCGCGCTCGGCGGGTGGCCGTCGTCGTTCGGACGGACCCGCGGCCCCCGCGCCGCGGGCGGTGCCGCAGGAGTCGGGGCCGTTGCAGCGTCCGCCTGCTGCTCCTCCCGCGCCGCCCGCCGGTCCTCAGGGGCCGGCCGGATTGGGTGGGCCTGGTCCTGGTCCCGCGGGTCCGGGTGGCCCTGGTGGTCCTTCCGGCCCGCCGACGCGGTCGGTCCGGCCGGTGAACGGGCAGCAGGATTCCGGGTTCGTGCGGCAGCCGTCGCCCGAGTCGGGGCAGTTCGCCCGGCCGCCGGCGCCGCCGCAGGAGTCCGGGCAGTTCGTGCGGCCGCAGGAGACGGGGTACTCGCGTCCGCCCGCGCCGCCGCAGGAGTCGGGGCAGTTCGTGCGGCCGCAGGAGTCGGCGCAGCTGCCGGTTCCGCCGGCGCCTTCGCCCGAATCGAGCCAGTTCGTGCGTCCGCCCGCACCGCCGCAGGAGTCCGGCCAGATGCCGGTGCCGCCGCGCGGGCGTCCGACGCGTCAGCAGCCGGTGCCGCCGCCGGGTGCGGAAGAGACCCGCAACCAGGTGCCGCCGGTGCGCCGTCGTCCCGGCCCGCCGCCCGCGCCGGGCGGCACACTCGCGTCGCGGCTCGACGGTCTCGACGGCACGCCCGACGCCGACGTGCCCGAGTCGCCCATGGCCAGTGGCGCGTTCCCGGCGGGTGCGCCGCAACGTCCGCGCCGGGCGCCGGGCCGCCGCCCCGCGCCGCAGCAGGACCCGCACACGGAGCAGTTCGACGCGGTGGCCGGGGTCGAACCGGAGGCGCCTGAGGTGGCTCCCGGTCCCGGCCCGGGTGGTCCTGGCCCGGCTGGTCCTGGCCCGGGTGGTCCGCCCGCGCAGCCGCCGGGCTTGGCGGGTTGGCGCAAACGTCGTCAGCAGGAACAGCTCGAGGACACCGAGATCGGCGTGATGCCAGTCGTCCCGGGCGAGTCTGCCGACGCCTACGCCGACGAGGACTACGCGGCCGACGACTACGCCGAGCCGTACCCGCCCGAAGGCGACTACGACGGCGGGCCGCCCACCATGGCAGCCCCCGCCGACTTCGACGCCGGCCCGCCCACCGCGGGCTACCCGGCGCCCATGCCGTTCGCCCCGGGCGGCGGCCCCGTCGACGACGACCTGTCCGAGTACGAGCGCGAGTTCGCCCAACCGGGCTCCCCGGACTTCGACGGCGACGACTACGGCTACGACCAGCACGGCGACTACGAGGACGACTACGACGACGTCGCCCCCGAAGAACCCGCCGCCGCGCCCGCGGCCGCCGAGCCGGCCCTCGAAGGCTCCCCGGGCAAACAGTGGCTCACCCTCGCGGGCCAGCTGGCCCTCGGCGTCGTCGGCGGCGCCGCCGTCTGGCTCGGCTTCAACTGGCTCTGGGTCAACCTCGCGCCGGCTGCCCTCGTGGGCGCGCTGCTGGTGATCGTGGCGCTGGTGTGGATCGTCCGCAAGATCCGCCGCGCGGAAGACCTGCAGACGACGCTGCTGGCCATCCTGGTGGGCCTGGTGGTGACGGTGTCCCCGGCCGCGCTGTTGTTGGTAGGGCGTTAGGGGTTTTGGGTTTGTCGGGAACTCCCGGTCTCGCTGGTTGCGGGCCGGGAGTTCTTGCGTTTCGGCTCGCTTTGGCCCCACGAAACCGCACCTGCCTACCGACTCCACTCCGCACCCAGGCCGCACCCGCCCACGCAACCGTCACCCACCCACGCGACGAAACCTGCCCCCAGACCCGCCCCGGCACCCCGATCCGAAGCCTTCTTGCCGTCAACACAATCCAGCTTCGGGGTGCACTCCCAACGCACGTCGCCCCGCGAGGCCCTGCTTTCAACCGCGGACACTTCCCACCCGCCCGCGCCCACCGCGGGCAAGGCAGGATGTCCCCGTGAGCGCGCCTGAGAAGCCGATACCTGTGGGCCTGAGCACTGCGTCGGTGTGGCCCCTGCGGGCCGGGGCGGCGTTCGAGCTCGCGGCGGAGCTCGGGTACGACGGGGTCGAGGTCATGGTGTGGGCGGACCCCATCAGCCAGGACGTCGCGGCGGTCCGCCGGTGGTCGAAGCGCACGAACGTGCCCATCCTGTCGATCCACTCGCCGTCGCTGTTGATCACGCAGCGGGTCTGGTCGCCGGATCCCGAGATCCGGTTGCGGAAGTCCGTGGAGGCCGCGCAACAGCTGGGGGCGCGGACCGTGGTCGTGCATCCGCCGTTCCGGTGGCAGCGGCGCTACGGCGACGCGTTCGGGGACCTCGTGGACGAGCTGGAGGAAAAGTCCGGCATCGAGGTCGCCGTGGAGAACATGTTCAAGGTGCGGCCGCCGGGTGGGTCGCGCAACGCACGGGTGTCGGCGTTCCGGCCGTCGATCGATCCCACGGACGTCGGGTTCCGGCACTACACGCTTGATCTTTCCCACAGCGCCGCCGCGCGGATGGACGCGCTCGCGCTGGCCGAGCGGATGGGGGAGGGCCTGAGCCACGTCCACCTCGCCGACGGCACCGGCGTGCCCAAGGACGAGCACCTGATCCCGGGCCACGGGGGTCAGCCGTGCGCCGAACTGCTGGAAAAGCTGGTCAGCGACGGTTTCACCGGCCAGGTCGTGCTCGAGGTCAACACGCGCCACGCCGTGACCACCGCGGAGCGGGCCCGCGCCCTCGCGGAGGCACTGCTGTTCGCCCGCTTGCACCTCGGACAGTGACCAGGTCGTTAGCATGATCGGCTGTCCGGGCGGTCCCGTGCCCCGGGACACCCTCTTCCGGCTCATCGACACGTAAAGTGCCGACCGTGAACTCGTTGCGATCGTTGACTTTCTTCGCCACACGCACCGCCGTGGCCGGCCGTTCGTGAGCCGGGCCGAAAACACGGCGACGGCCTTCGACACGGCCAGCGCGGTCCGCTCCCTCGGGGACGGGACCTTCACGGCCACGCTGAGAGCGGAATGGGCGATCGCGAACCACCCGCACGGCGGATTCCTCCTGGCCCTGCTCGCCAAGGCGGCCACGGCCGTGCTCGGCGAACGCGGCGAACCCACGGCCGAACCGCTGGTGGTCAGCGCCGAGTTCCTGCACGCACCGGCGCTGGGGCCGGTGCTGCTGCGCACCGACGTCCGCAAGGTCGGCCGCCGCGCGTCGGTGGTCGGGGTGCGGCTGGAGCAGCGCGGGCGAAGCTGCGTGGAGGCGCGCGTGACGACCGGGCGGCTCCCGATGCGCCGCCCGGAGTGGAGTGACGTGCCGCAGCTGCCGGCCGAACCGCCTTCGGGTGCCGTGCCGCTGGGGGCCGAGACCTCGGAGGGCGTGTTCAACCTCTCCGCCAGCTGCGAGGTCCGTGTGGACCAGGCCACGGCGGGGTACCTCGCCGGGCGCGCCGGTGACCCGCCGCGGCTGAAGTTGTGGGTACGTCCGCGAGACGGGATCGGCGACGTCTACTTCGCACTCCTGGCGGGCGACCTCAATCCGCCGGTGGTGGCCAACCTCGGCCGGATCGGCTGGGCGCCCACGGTGCAGCTGACGGCCTTCCTGCGCACGCGCCCGGCCCCCGGCTGGCTGCGCATCCTGGTGGAATCGCGTTCGGTGCACGAGGCCTGGTTCGACTCCGACGCCACGGTGGTCGACTCCCAGGGCCGCCTCGTCGCACAGGCGCGCCAGCTCGCGCTCGCCCCGGCACCAGGAGCCTGACGCGCGTTTGGCACTCTCAGTGGCATGAGTGTGATCGCGGTGCTGGGCGCGGGAAAGATCGGCGAAGCCCTCCTGTCGGGGCTGTTGCACGGGGGCCACGCGCCCGGCGACCTGCTCTTCACCGAGCGCTACGAGGGCCGCGTCCGCGAGCTCGAGGAGCGCTACCCGGGTATGCGCGCGGCCACGGTGGAGGACGCCGCCAAGCGCGCGGACGTGCTCGTGGTGGCCGTGAAGCCGCAGGACATCGAGCCGGTGCTGGCGGAGCTGGCGCCGCTGCTCGGGGCGTCCTCACTGGTCGTCTCGCTGTGCGCGGGGCTGCCGACGGCGCTGTACGAGCGGCGCCTGGCCGACGGGGTGCCCGTGGTCCGCGTGATGCCGAACACGCCGATGCTGGTCGGCGAGGCGATGAGCGCGATGTCGCCCGGCCGCTACGCCACCGCCGAACACCTGGCCACGGTCCGCGAGCTGCTCTCGCACGTCGGCCAGGTCGTCGAGGTACCCGAATCGCAGCAGGACGCCGTCACGGCCCTCTCAGGCTCCGGACCGGCCTACTTCTTCTACCTGGTCGAGGCGATGATCGACGCCGGCATCCTGCTCGGCCTCCCGCGCGCGCTCGCGGGGCAGCTGATCATCCAGTCGGCCGTGGGTGCCGCGAAGATGCTCGCCGAGGGCAAGGACCACCCCGTGCTGCTGCGCGAGGCCGTCACCTCGCCCGCCGGCACCACCATCAACGCGATCCGCGAGCTCGAGAAGCACGGCGTCCGGGCGGCTCTGCTCGACGCGATCGAGGCCGCGCGCGACCGCTCGGAAGAGCTCGGCCGCGCCCACGAAGACTGAAAAAACCGGCAAACCGGACCCGAGTGGGTTATCCGTGCGGCGAAAACTCGCAGGTAGGGGCCCATCCCGGTGACAGCCGTCGCACTAGTCCCACGTGTCCCGCTACCCTCTGGAAGAGCACGTGCGTGTCGATACCACAGGTGGGGAAGCCTCGTGGCGCGACACGTGTCGAAGGACGCGGTAATCATGTCGCCGAACAAGAAGGAGGATTTGCCCGCGGTAGGGCAGGTCCAGTTTTTGACAGTCGCCGAGGTGGCCACGCTGATGCGGGTCTCGAAGATGACCGTGTACCGGCTGGTGCACTCGGGCGAGCTCCCCGCTGTGCGGGTGGGCAAGTCGTTCCGGGTGCCCGAAAAGGCTGTGCACGAGTACCTGCAAGGTGCCTACTTCGACGTCGGATAGCAGCTCAGTGCGGCACGCCGCTCCGTTGAGGGCGGCGGTGGGGCGGGGCCTGGGCGGTCGCCGGGCATGCGCTAGCCATGCCCGCCGACCGGCCCGCGTCAGGACGCGGGTAACCTGGTAGACCGCTCGTGCCTGTGCGCTCCACCCGTTGGACGCTGCGCCGGGCAGCGTGACCGACGACAACTTTAGGAGCGCCCATGGGTTCCGTGATCAAGAAGCGCCGCAAGCGCATGTCCAAGAAGAAGCACCGCAAGTTGCTTCGCCGCACGCGAGTGCAGCGTCGTAAGGCCGGCAAGTGAGCCAGCCCCACAGCTGATGCGCCGTGGCCCGTCCAGTCTCTGGACGGGCCACGTCCATGTGGTGGGCCTTCTCCCCCGATCGAGTGAGGCGTGAGCCGCAATTCCCGGGTGGAGTTGTAAATACGAAGTAAGACCTGGTCAGGGCACCCCCTGGCGCCGGTAACATCGGTGGTGCGTCGGCGCGATACGTCTAGTGCCTTCAATGAGTGCAGGCTCGTGCACTTCGGGTGATCGTCCGCCCCCTCACGCCCAGCCGAACAGCCCAGCCGCACAGGGAGTCCCATGCCGTCGAACGTCGTGCTCGTCACCGGGGTCGCCGGAGACCTGGGCGGGAAGCTCCTCGCCCGCCTCGGCACCAACTCCGCCTTCGAGCGCGTGATCGGCGTCGACACCGCGCCGCCCCCGAAGGATGTGCTGCAGCGGATGGGCAAAGCGGAGTTCGTGCGCGCCGACATCCGCAACCCGCTGATCGCCAAGGTCATCAGCAGCGCCGGCGTCGACACGGTGGTGCACACGGCGTGCCTGGCCCACCCGGCCGGCCCGAGCCGCCGCTCCGCCGTCAAGGAACTGAACGTGATCGGCACCATGCGGCTGCTGGCGGCCTGTCAGAGCTCGCCGAAGGTGCGCAAGCTCGTGGTCAAGTCCACCGCGGCCGTCTACGGCGCGGGGGCGCGTTCGCAGGCCGTGTTCACAGAGGACTCGGAGCTGATCCCGGCGTCGTCCAGCGGCTACGCGAAGGACGCCGTGGAGATGGAGGGCTACGTGCGCGGCCTCGCCCGCCGCCGGCCCGACATCACGGTCACGCTCGCGCGCTTCGCCAACATCATCGGGCCCGAGGTCGACACGGTGCTCTCGCGTTACTTCGCGCTGCCGGTCGTGCCCACCGTCTTCGGTTACGACGCGCGCCTGCAGCTGCTGCACGCCTCCGACGCGCTGGGCGTGCTGGAGCAGGCCGTGCTGCAGGACAAGCCGGGCGTGTTCAACGTCGCGTCGGACGGGGTACTCGGGTTGTCCCAGGCGATCCGCCGGGCGGGCCGCGTTGGGCTGCCGATGCCGAGCGCCGTCGTGCCGTCCGTGGGCAAGGTTCTGCGGGGCGCGCGCGTGGTCGACTTCTCGGCCGACCAGGTCCGCCTGCTGAACTTCGGGCGGGTCGTGGACATCACGAAGCTCAAGACGGAGTTCGGTTATCAGCCTCGCTTCACCACGCGCGAGGCGTTCGACGACTACACCGCGGGCCGGGGCCTGCGCCCGGTGTTCGACGGCGCCCGGCTGGCCTCGCTGGCCGGCAAGGTCTTCGTGGCCGCCGCGACCGGGCAGGCCGGCCGATGAGCCCCGTGACCGGAAGTGAGGCGCACACCGTGAACGGAGCCGAGGCTCAGGTGATCCCATTGCACGGCCCGGGGCGGGTTTCGCCGCCGGCCGCGCCGCCGTCGCCTTCTTCGGAACCTTCTTCGGAGGCGCCGGTGGTGGCTTTCCCGGCCGCCCCGCCGGCTCCCGCCGAGCCGGAACCCTTGCCGGAGTCCGTGCGGTCGGCGCTGGCTTTCCTGCGGAACCGCCTGACGGGCGACTACACCGTCGACGAGTTCGGCTTCGACGCCGAGCTCACCGAGACCCTCGTGCTGCCGCCGCTGCGCGCGTTGTACGAGAAATGGTTCCGCGTCGACACTTTCGGCGTCGAGAACCTCCCGGCGACCGGCGGCGCGCTGCTCGTGTCGAACCACTCGGGCACCTTGCCGCTCGACGCGTTGATGACCGCCGTCGCCGTCCACGACGAGACGGGCGGGCGCCACCTGCGTGGCCTCGGCGCGGATCTGGTGTTCAAGATGCCGCTGGTGGGCTCGTTCGCGCGCAAGGCGGGCCAGACGCTGGCCTGCAACGCCGACGCCGAGCGCCTGCTGAGCGGCGGCGAGCTCGTCGGCGTGTGGCCGGAGGGCTTCAAGGGCATCGGCAAGCCGTTCTCCGCGCGCTACAAGCTGCAACGCTTCGGCCGCGGCGGCTTCGTCTCCGCCGCGATGCGCGCGGGCGTGCCGATCATCCCCGTGTCCGTCGTCGGCGCGGAGGAGACTTACCCCAAACTCGGCGACCTCCGCCTGCTCGCGCGGGTGCTCGGCCTGCCGTACTTCCCGGTCACGCCGTTCTTCCCGCTGCTGGGCGCCCTCGGCGCCGTCCCGCTGCCCACGAAGTGGACCATCGAGTTCGGCGAGCCCATCCGCACGGACGACTTCACCCCGGACGCCGTCGACGACCCGATGCTCGTGTTCACCCTGACGGACCAGGTGCGGGAATCCATCCAGCAGGCCCTGTACCGCCGGCTCGCGCAGCGCAAGAACATCTTCCGCGGCTGAGGCGGCTGAAGCCGGCTCAGGCCGCCGGCGTCGACGTCAGCGGCGGCGGTAAGCCATGCCGGCGGCGACCGCGCCCGCGAGCGCGCCGGCGCCCAGGACCGACGGGACGCCGATCTTCGCCGCCTTGCGGCCCGTGCGGAAGTCGCGGATTTCCCAGCCGCGGGCGCGGGCCACGTCGCGCAGGCCGGAGTCCGGGTTGATGGCCACGGCGGTGCCGACAGCGGACAACATGGGCACGTCGTTCTGCGAATCGGAGTACGCGGTGCAGCGTTTGAGGTTCAGACCTTCGCGGGAGGCGAGCGCGCGGACGGCGTGGGCCTTCGCGCGGCCGTGGAGCAGGTCACCCATCAGGCGGCCGGTGTAGACGCCGTCCTTGGTTTCCGCGACGGTGCCCAGAGCGCCCGTGAGACCCAGGCGCCGGGAGATGATCGCCGCGAGCTCGATGGGGGTGGCGGTCACGAGCCACACGCGCTGGCCCGCGTCGAGGTGCATCTGCGCCAGCGCGCGGGTGCCGGACCAGATCTTGTCGGCCATGAGCTCGTCGTAGATCTCTTCGCTGATGCTCGTGAGCTCCTCGACGGTGCGACCGGCCACAAAGGACAGTGCGCGCTCGCGGTGGGACTTGATGTCCTCCTTGTTCTCGCGCCCGCCCAGGCGGAACTTCACCTGCTGCCACACGAAACCGGCGAGGTCGGCGGACGTGAAGAACTTGCGCGCCGCGAGGCCGCGCGCGAAGTAGAAGATCGACGCGCCCATCATCATCGTGTTGTCCACGTCGAAGAACGCGGCCGCGGTCAGGTCCGGCGGTGCCGGGGGCACGGCGGGCTGGGCGTTCGCGGTGATGGTGGCGGCCTCGGCCGACGCCTCGCCCGCGATCGTGGCGAGCCGTTCGAGTTCCTGACTCTTATCCTTGCCACGCCAAGCTGACACGCACACCGCCTCCACGTTCGGGCACGTCCCGGCGGCCGGGAACGGCCGGGTCCTGACGCACAGCGTAGCGACCCTGCGACTCACCCGTTCCAGGTGTGGTGAGGGCCTCGATCAGGGGTTGCGGGAGCGCCGCGTGATCACCTGGATCCGTCGTTCCGAAGATTGTGATGCGGGTTGTCGATCCCGGCTATCGTCGTTCGACGCGTAGTCGAAGGTGCCCGCAGGGGGCGGGCGCCCAGTGAACGATCACCGGCTACCCGGAAACCGAGGACACTCCCATGACTGAACTGAACGCGGAAACCGCTCGGCGCGCGATCGTCGAACACACCCGCCGGCTGGCGGAAGCGGCCGCCGCGGCCGGACCCGACGCCGCCGTGGCAACAGCCCCGAAGTGGACCGTCACCGACCTGGTCGCGCACCTGGGCCAGACTCAGAACTGGGTCGCGGAGATCATCGAGCAGCGGATCAACGACCCCACACAGCTGCCCACGGAGATGGCCGTGCTGCCTGCCGATCCCCGCGAGTGGCCGGCGTGGCTGTCGGAGTCCGCGCAGCGGGTGGCGAGCGCGTGCTCCGATGACGCGCTCGACGCGCCGGTGTTCAACGCCGCGGGTGACGGGCGATCCGGGACGCGATTCTGGATGTCCAGCATGGTGAACGAGGCGGTCGTCCACGGCTTCGACGCGGCCATCGCGGCGGGCCGGCCGGTCGAGGTCGACGCCGGCATCGCCGCCGCGCTCATCGGCAACCACCTCGCGATGCTCACCTCGCCCACGTGGAAGATGCAGCGGCCCGAGTCCGCTCAAGCGATCCGGGGCACCGGGCAGACCCTGCAGTGGCGGGCCACCGACACGGCGGACGGCACGGGCGCTTGGTTCGTCGAACGGCAGCCGGACGGCGCGACCTGGCAGCCCGGAACCCGGCAGGCCGACGTGACGGTGACCGGCCCGGCCCAATCGCTGCTGCTGATCTTGACCCGCCGGGCCCCTCTCTCCGATCGCGAAACCACCCACGTCAGCGTCGACGGCGACACCGACCTCGCCCAGCACTGGCTGGACAGCACCGCCCACGCCGCCGACTGACCGGACCGAGCTCCGATGCCCGTCCACCGGAGAGGGCGTACGTCGATCACCCGATGACGATGGGCGGAAGGCCCGGTAGCAGCGGCGGGATTGAGATCAACGGCGGCGGCGGGCTGGTCGTCGGCAGCCGCGGCGTCGTCGGCGCGGTGATCGGCGGTGAGAACACCGGCGGAGGAGCGGTGGCGCTGCCGCCGGACGTCGGCGTCGGCGTGCTGGACACGGCCAGGTCCGGCGAGGACGACGTCCCGGTCGCCGGCGGCACCCCGCTTTCGGTCGGCGCCGGGGTGGGGCCGGGGGCCGAGGAGAAGCCGGCGCCGAGGCCCCGGGCCGCGTGGGCTGCTGCGTGCACGCGCCCCGCGCCGGAAGCAGGCCCAGCTCGTCGGAGCTGCCCGTGGTGATCTCGTAGCAGTTCAGCCGCGACACGAGGGCCGACGTCCGCTGCTGCACGCGCGTGAGCAGCCCGCGGGCGCCGCTCAAGTCCGCACGCGCGGACGTCGGGATCCGCGGCTGCTCGGCCGCCAGCAGCCGGGCCTGCTCCTTCGTCCACGTCTCGAGGTCCGACAGCTGCGTCCGCCCGCTGCCGCCCGTCGCCAGGGCCGTCAACGCCGTGACGCCCGCGCGGACATCGCTGCTGAAGTCCCCGAGCGCCGTCCGGTACGCCGAAGGCGACGCGTCCGTCATCAGCCTCAGCTCGCTCACGCGGCCGGCCGCGAACTCCAGGTGCTTGCGGGCCTTGGCCTCGTCGCCGAACGTCAGCCCCAGCGACGTCTCCTCGCCCGCGCGCTTCACGGTGTACAGCGCGTCGCCCGGCATGGCGTTGCGCGACAGCAGCAGCGTCAGCCCGGCCAGCCCCAGTACGAGCGCGATGCCGGCCGCCACCAGGTCGGCCATCCGCGGCTTCCAGCGCTGCCGGACGACGGGGTCGCCGAGCCGGCCCTCGATCTCCGCCCGGATGCGCTCGCGCGTCTCGACGTCGGGCGCGCCCGCCTCGCCCAGCGAGCGCAGGGCGGCGACCACGGCCAGCTCGTCGGCGAACTCGCCGTCGCGCTCCACGGGCGACGGGTCCAGGGCGCGATCGAACCGCTCGTTCTCGGCTCGATCCCGCGAAAACCACCCGGGCACGCCCACGGTGCTGCTCCGTCTCCACAAAGCTTCACAAAGCTCTACCAGCCCCGGCCCTGACAGCCGGTCTGCGTGGAGAAACGATTAAGAAGACGAAGAAGTTACGGTTGCGCCGGGACGTGAAAAAGTCAGCGCAGCCCGGTGGGCAGCAATTGGGCCAGACGGCGGACAGCGCGGTGCTGCAGCGCCTTGATCGCGCCCTCGTTGCGGTGCATCACCTGGGCCGTCTCCGCGACCGACAGCCCCTGCAGGAACCGCAGCACGATGCACTCGCGCTGGTCCTCGCCCAGCTCGGCGACGCAGCGCAGCAGCTCCGCGCGCGTGGCGCCCGCGATGGCCTGCTGCTCCGGCCCGGCCTGCGCGGCCGGCCCGACGGCCGAAACCGGTGCCGCGCCCGGCTCGCTCACCTCGTCGGTCACGACCTCGAGGCGGAAGCGGCTCGACTTCACGTGGTCGAGGATCAGGTTGCGGGCGATCGTGACGAACCAGGCGCCGACGTCACGGCCCTGGTAGCTCACCGACGTGATCCGGCGCAGCGCGCGCAGGAACGTCTCGCTCGTGACGTCCTCGGCCAGCTCGCGGTCGCCGAGGCGGAACAGCGCGTAGCGGTAGACGACGTCGACATACCGGTCGTAGAGCTTTCCGAACGCCGAGGAGTCGCCCTCCTGCGCCTCGCGGACGAGGTCCCACGCCTCGATCTTGGCGGCTTCGGCGGGGTCCGGGACCGGCGCGGCCTCGGTCGCACGGGTCAGCGGGACGGCGGCGGGCCGCCCGAACGCACGTTCGGCGAACATCACGACGGGGCCGCGGCTCGCGGTGGTCGGCAGGGTCACAGGGCGGCACCTCCTGCGGTCCGAAGGCCGGGCGGGCGGCCTTCGCGGCGAGCTGTGCGCCCGTCTCCCACGCGAACAGGAGCGGGCCGCTGAACGTGTCCCACAACTGTGTGGACCAGCAAGTTCGTCACGGCGACTCCCTCCCTCGCGTCACCCGGCAGTGATCAACGCCACCCGGCGACGCAGTGCAGCATACGTGTAGTTACCGCGAAGTAGGTAGAGGTCCCGCGGTACCGGAGGTGCGACGATCGCGCGGCATCCCCGTTACGGGTGACAAGATGACAAAAGGGCTACAGCAGGAAGGGGGCCGGGTGGAGGGTGTCGCGCAGCTGCTCACCGAGGCGGCGGCCAGGTGGGCGGACGAAACGGCCATCACCGAGACCGGCACGGGGGCCACGCTCACCTGGCGGGAGCTCGACGAGGCGGCTCACGCGCAGGCGCGGCGGCTCGTGGAAGCCGGCGTGGAGCCGGGCGACCGGGTCGTGCTGCGGCTGCCGACGTCGGCGGATTTCGCCGTCGCCCTGTACGGGGTGCTGCGCGCCGGCGCGATCGCGGTGCCGTTGTCCCCGCAGGCGCCCGCGCCGGAGCTGGAACAGCTGCTGACGCACTGCGATCCGCGGTTCGTGATCCAGCGCGGCGACGTGGACGACACCGAGCTGCCCGAAGTCCTCACGGCGTTGTCGCCGCGCGGCGAGCTCGGGGGCGACCCCGTGGACCTCGGCCGCGCCGGCGAGGACATCGCGGTGATCTCCTACACCTCCGGCACCACCGGCCCGCCGCGTGGTGTGCTGCTTTCGCACCGCGCGCTGCTGGCGAACCTCGAGCAGCTCAGCCGCGTGGAGGGCGTGCTGGTGCACGAGGACCGCGTGCTCGTGACCATCCCGCTCTTCCACGTCTACGGCCTCGGGCCCGGCCTGCTTCAAGCGACGTCCGTGGGCGCGACGCTGGTGCTCTCGGAGCGTTTCGAGCCGGCGAAGACGCTCGACGACTGCGCCGAGCACCGCGTCACCTCGATCGCCGGCGTGCCGACCATGTACACCGAGTTCGCCGACCTCGGCGCCGAGGAGCTGGCGCGCGGGCTCGCGACCGTGCGGATGCTGACCTCGGGCGCCGCGCCGCTGCACCCGCGCGTGCTGGCGGCGATCCGCGAGGCCACCGGCCACGACGTCTACGAGGGCTACGGCCTCACCGAATGCGCGCCCGTGGTCACGTCGACGCTGGTCACGGGCTACCCGAAGCCCGGCTCGGTCGGGCGGCCGCTGCCCGGCATCGAGCTGCGGCTGGTGGACAGCGACGGCACCGAGGAGGGCGTGCCGCTCGACCCGGACGACGTCGCCGACGTCTTCGAGTCCGGTGGCGACACCGGCCTGGTGTCGATCCGCGGCGCGAACCTGTTCTCCGGCTACTGGCCCGACGGCGCGCACGGCCCCGACGCCGAGGGCTGGTTCCGCACCGGTGACGTCGGTTACCTCGACCTCGACGGCGACCTGCACCTGGTCGACCGAGCCAACGACCTGATCATCGTCAACGGCTTCAACGTCTACCCCCACGAGGTCGAGGACGTGATCTCGCGGCTGCCGGGCGTGGCGGAGGTCGCCGTGGTCGGGGTCGTCGACGAGCGCAGCGGCGAGGCCGTGAAGGCGGTCGTGGTGCCGGCCGAGGGCGCGGCCCTGTCCGAGCAGCAGGTGAGTGACCAGTGCGCGGCGAACCTGGCCGGGTACAAGGTGCCGCACCTCGTGGAGTTCGTGGAGAACCTGCCGCACTCGGCCACCGGGAAGCTGCGGCGGCTGAAGCTGCGCTGACGCGGTTCTAGACTGCGGTGGTGCATCAGGTGACGGTGATGACGCGCGCCGGCTGCCACCTCTGCGAGGTGGCCGAGGCCGACGTCGCGCGGATCTGCGGTGAGCTCGACGTGCCGTGGGAGCTCGCGGACGTCGACAGTGACGCCGAGTGGCGAGCCGAGTACGGCGACCAGGTTCCGGTGATCCTCATCGACGGTGCGGAACACGGGTACTGGCGCGTGGAGGAAGAGCGGTTCCGCCGGGCGTTGGCCGGATAGTTTCACCGGATAGTCCGGTGCGGTAATCAAGTCGTAAGGGTTCCGGACGGTCCCGGGGCCTGAGCCCGCCGAAGATGGTGGGGTGAGCGTGTTGAAGGAAGCCCCGCAAACCGTCAAACCCCCGGAGCCGCGGCGGCTGTCGTTGCCGATCGCGTCGTTGGTCGGGCTGGCGGCCTTGATCACCGCATTGGGCGTGGGGCACCTCATCGCCGGCTTCGTCGGTTACAACGCGTCACCGTTCGTGGCCGTCGCCGACTTCGTGATCGCGCACAGTCCGCACGCCGTGGTGGTGTGGGCGGAGCGGACACTGGGCACGGCGGACAAGACCGTGCTGAAGATCGGCCTGGCCGTGGTGCTGGTGCTGTTCGCGGTGCTGGCCGGGCAGGTTTCGCGCCGCACGCCGCGGGGCGGCCAGATCGTGGTGGTGCTGCTGGGCATCGCCGGTGTCGCGGCGGTCTACGAGCGCACCGACGTCGGGCAGCTCGCGCTGCTGGCGCCCGTGGTGTCACTGGCGGCTTCGGCGTTCGTCTTCACCTGGCTGCACCACTACGCACTGCCGCCGGCGTTCGACGAGAGCCGCCCGCCGAAGGGGCCGACGCGGCGGCAGGTCCTGTCCCGCGGAATCGGCGTCGCGGCGGGCGCGGGGGTCGCGGCCGTCGCCGGGCAGGTGATCTCGGGCACGGGCAGCGCCGACACCTCGCGTGCGGCCGTGGGGCCGCTCGTCGCCGCGCGCAAGGCCCCGCCGCTGCCGCCGGACGCCGATTTCCAGAAGCTGGGCTCGCCGCCGTTCATCACGCCGAACTCGGACTTCTACCGCATCGACACGGCGTTCGTGGTGCCGCAGGTGCGCACCGAGGAGTGGAACCTGAAGATCCACGGCCTCGTCAACCGCGAGGTTTCGTTCTCCTACAACGACATCCGCTCGCGGCCCCTGGTCGAGCGCGAGATCACCATGACCTGCGTCTCGAACGAAGTCGGCGGGGATCTGATCTCCACGGCCAAGTTCATCGGCGTGGACCTCGTCGACCTGCTCGACGCGGCCGGCGTGCAATCGGGCGCGGAACAGATGTACGCGACGAGCATCGACGGCTTCACCTGCAGCACCCCGGCCAAGATCGCCCTCGACCCGACGCGCGGCGCCATGCTCGCCATCGGCATGAACGGCGAACCCCTGCCCGTCGAACACGGTTTCCCCGCGCGGATTGTCATTCCGGGTCTGTACGGCTACGTCTCCGCGACGAAGTGGGTCACCAGCCTCGAGTTCGCCAAGTGGGACGACCGCCAGTCCTACTGGCTGCAGCGCGGCTGGGCCGAACAGGCGCCCATCAAGACCGAGTCGCGCATCGACACCGCCAAGGTGACCTCGGGCAAGCTGCGCGTCGCTGGCACGGCGTGGGCCCAGCACATCGGCATCGCCAAGGTCGAGGTGCGCGTGGACCAGGGCCCGTGGCAGCCGACCACCCTGTCGACCGAGGTCAACAAGGACACCTGGCGCATGTGGTGGACCGACCTGGCCGTGCCCTCGGGCAGCCACACGGTGACGGTGCGCGCGACCGACCAGTCGGGCTACACGCAGACGGACCAGGCCGCGGAGCCGGTGCCGGACGGCGCTTCGGGCTGGCACTCGGTGATGGTGAACGCCTGACGGGCCTTCAGCCCAGCGCGCCCGAAGCACCCCAATGCGGCATTGGTTGCGTTGAGCGCACCGAACGCCACATTGGGGCGCGCTGGCACAGCCGGAGCGGGCCTCAGCGGCCGCGGGTGACCCACTCGAACGGGCGGCCGTAGCAGCGGCCCACCAGGTCGGGCTCGCGTTCGGTGTAGGACCAGCCGCGTTCGGCGGCGAAGGACCGGATGGCGGCGCGGTGGCGCTGGTAGCGCCGGTAGTACAGGTAGGCGCCGCCGATGACGACGATCGGGGAGAAGACGTACCAGATCCAGTGGGTGGCCGACAGCCTGAACAACCTCCGAAACGCGGGCAAGGCGCGGACGATCTTGCCCGGCCGGGCCCGCCACTCGACGCCGCCCGCGCCGCTGTCACCTGATCGGGCGCAGGTGTGCGTCGCGTCATGTCGATGACCAGTGACTTTGTGCGTGCGTTCACAAGTGGACTACCGTAGTAACCCGTCCCGCAAAAGCCCGGCATTGAACCGGACTCCAGTCGCGGGGTCAAGAGATGCGACCCAATCTTGAGGAGTGGCCGGCGTGGTGACACAGCGGGGGAGGCGCAGCGGTGCCGAACCGCCCGCTGAACCACCCCGCCGGGCCGCGAAGGGCAACGGCCGCGCCCGGCGGGCAGCGCCTGATGCCGACAACGCGCCCACGGCGGAGATGCCCGCGGTCGACAGCGCCGTCGAGACGGCCGTCCGCGCCAAGCAGATCCCCGAAGCGGCCGTCGCGCGCCTCGCCGTGTACCTCCGGGTCCTGTCGGGCATGGCGGAGCAGGGTGCGACCACCGTCGCCAGCGAAGAGCTCTCCGCGTCCGCGGGCGTGAACTCCGCCAAGCTGCGCAAGGACCTCTCCTACCTCGGCTCGTACGGCACGCGTGGCGTCGGCTACGAGGTGCAGGTGCTGGTCAGCCAGATCGAACGCATCCTCGGCCTCACCCGCCAGCACCGCGTCGCCGTGGTCGGGATCGGTAACCTCGGTCACGCGCTGGCCAACTACGGCGGGTTCCCCGGCCGCGGTTTCCCCGTCGAAGCGCTGTTCGACCTCGACCCCGACCTCGTCGGGGTTCCCGTAGGGGGACTGCCCGTCTCGCACCTGGACGAAATCCCGCGCGTCTGCTCCGAACGGCAGATTTCCATCGGGATCATCGCCACACCTCCTACC
Organism: Amycolatopsis sp. 2-15; assembly: GCF_030285625.1. Classification (NCBI taxonomy): domain Bacteria; kingdom Bacillati; phylum Actinomycetota; class Actinomycetes; order Pseudonocardiales; family Pseudonocardiaceae; genus Amycolatopsis; species Amycolatopsis carbonis. Next base: position 1,032,724 of record NZ_CP127294.1, on the reverse strand, counting down.
GCTGCGCAGTCCGTTTGCGACAGGCTGGTAGCGGGCGGCGTCCAGTGCATACTGAACTTCGCGCCGGTGGTGCTCCAGGTGCCGGCGCACATCGAGGTCCGCAAGGTCGACCTGGCGGTCGAATTGCAGATCCTCTCGTTCCACGTGGCTCGCCGTGCCGATGACGCCCTGGCAATTCAGGGGAATACCGGGTTACCCGACGCCGGCCTGCCGATCGACAATGGCAGTGGCGGCAACGGACAGGCAGACGGCGGTCTTGGAATGGTGGTGCGCGGATGAGCGTGTTGGCGGTCGGGCTCTCCCACCGAAGTGCGGAGCTGACCACGCTCGAACGGGCCGCCGTGCCCGCCGAAGAGGTCACGAAGGTCCTGCACGAGTTGCAGCAGGCGGAGAGCGTGAGCGAGGCCATGCTGGTCTCCACGTGCAACCGCATCGAGGTCTACGCGGTGGTCGAGACGTTCCACGGCGGCGTCAACGACGTCTCCGACGTGCTCGCCCGCCAGGCCGGCATGGAGCCCGCCGACCTGTACGACAACCTCTACGTGCACTACGCCGGTGCGGCCGTCGAGCACCTGTTCTCCGTGACGTCGGGCCTCGACTCGATGGTCGTCGGCGAGACGCAGATCCTCGGCCAGGTCCGCTCGGCCTACGCCACCGCGCGTGAGGCCGGCACCGTCGGGCGCACGCTGCACGAGCTGATCCAGACGACGCTGCGCGTCGGCAAGCGCGTGCACTCGGAGACGGGTCTCGACCAGCTGGGCGCGTCCGTGGTGTCCGAGGCGCTGGCCGCCGCGGGTGATCTCCTGGGCAAACACGCGCTGATCGTCGGCGCCGGCTCGATGGGCGCGCTCACCGCGTCGCACCTGCGCAAGGCCGGCATCGGCGAGATCACCGTGGCCAATCGCACCGAGGCCAAGGCCGCGCGCCTGGCCGAGAAGACCGCGATCGAGGGCGTGCCCGCGCGCGCCGTGCCGCTGTCCGAGCTGGCCGACGCCGTGGCGAAGGCCGACGTCGTCGTGTCGTGCACCGGCGCGCAGGACGCAGTGTTCCTGGCGGAGCACGTGCCCGTCCGCGCGGGCCGCCCGCTTGTGGTGTGCGACCTCGGCCTGCCGAAGGACGTCGACGCGGGCGTGGCCGAGCTGGCCGACGTGACCGTCGTCGACCTCGAGACGATCCAGCGCCGCATGCGCGACGCCGGCGCCCCGACCACCGAACGCCAGACGATCAAGGCCAACGGCATCGTGCTCGACGAGGTGCGCGACTACCTCGCCGGCCAGCGCAGCGCCGAGGTCACGCCCACCGTCACCGCGCTGCGCCGCCGCGCGGCCGAGGTGGTCGACGCGGAGCTGCTGCGTCTGGACAACCGCCTCCCGGACCTCGACACGCAGGTCCGCGAAGAAGTCGGCCGCACGGTTCGCCGTGTCGTCGACAAACTGCTGCACGCGCCCACCGTGCGGGTGAAGCAGCTGGCCGCCGAGACGGCCGACACCGACTACGCCAACGCGTTGCGCGAGCTGTTCTGCCTCGACCCGCAGGCCCCCGCGGCTGTGGCGAGCCCCACCGCCGTGCCGCCAGACATCGAGAAGAAGTAAGCAGTGGACAGAGTGATTCGCATCGGGACGCGGGGCAGCAAGCTCGCCGTCGCGCAGACCGAGACCGTGGCCGACAAGATCCGCGCCACCGGCGCCGAGGTCGAGATCGTCACGGTGACCACCCCCGGCGACGTCTCCAGCAAGCCGATCCCGCAGATCGGCGTCGGCGTCTTCACCTCGGCGCTGCGGGAGGCCTTGCTGCGCAAGGAAATCGACGTCATCGTTCACTCGTACAAGGACCTGCCCACGGCGCCGGCGGCCGGCATCGTGCTCGCCGCCGTGCCGCCGCGCGAGGACCCGCGCGACGCGTTGATCGCCCGCGACGGCCTCACGCTGGGTGAGCTCCCGCCGGGTTCCAAGGTGGGCACGGGGGCGCCGCGGCGCACCTCGCAGCTGCTCGCGCTGGGCCTCGGTTTGGAAATCGTGCCGATTCGGGGCAATATCGATACCCGCATGCGCAAAGTGACCGACGGCGAGCTCGATGCCGTGGTGCTCGCGCGTGCCGGACTGGCCCGGATCGGTCTGGTGGGGGCGATCACCGAGACCCTCGACCCGATCCAGATGCTGCCCGCTCCCGCACAGGGGGCGCTGGCGGTGGAGTGCCGGGCCGAAGACGTGGACGTGGAGCACCTGCTCGCGTCCAGTTTGGACGACGAGGGCACGCGGGCCGCGGTGACGGCCGAGCGTTCCCTGCTGGCCGCGCTCGAGGCGGGGTGCAGCGCACCCGTGGGTGCGCTCGCCGAGATCGTCGAGGACCTCGACTCCGAGGGCGCGGTCGTGGAACGGATCTCGTTGCGCGGCACCGCGGCCGTCGAGGGCGAGAACGGCGCGGTCGACATGCTGCGGGCTTCCGCACTCGCCGACTTCGCCGAGGCAGAGCAGCTCGGCCGGACGTTGGCCGCCGAGCTCCTCGACCTGGGTGCCGGCGCCCTGCTGTCCGGCCCCGCCCAGTGACGCACGCTGCACCGCACCCGAACGACCAGCACCACACACTTGCGGCCGACTGTGCAGCCCATGCACCCGGCCGCCTGACAGGAGAAACGCCAGAGATGACCCCCGCTCGCAAGACCGCTGGGCGCGTCGCCTTCGTGGGCTCGGGCCCCGGTGACGCCGGGCTGCTCACAGTCCGCGCCCAGGAGCTGCTCGCCAAGGCCGAGGTCGTGGTGACCGATCCCGACGTGCCCGCCACCGTCCTCGCGCTCGCCGCGCCCGGCGCCGAGGTCCGGCCCGCCGTCGGTGAGCCCGCCGACGTGTCGAAGGACCTGACCACCGAGGCAAAGGCCGGGCGGCTCGTGCTGCGCCTGGTCGCCGGCGACCCGCTGACCACCCCCGCCGTGGTGAACGAGGTGCAGGCCGTGGCCCGCACTTCCGCCGTGTTCGAGGTGATCCCGGGCGTTTCGCCCGGCGCCGCGGTGCCGGCCTACGCCGGTGTCGCACTGGGCGGCACCCACACCGAGGTCGACGTCCGCGGGGAGGTCGACTGGGCGGCGCTCGCCGCGCAGCCCGGCCCGCTCGTGCTGCACGCCACCTCGGCGCACCTGGCCGAGGCCGCAAGCCGGCTCACGGAGAAGGGCATGCCGCCGTCCACGCCCGTCGCCGTGACGGCCAACGGCACCATCAACACCCAGCGCACGCTCGACTCCACGCTCGCCACCCTCGGCAACGACGCGGGTGAGCTCGTCGGCCCGCTGATCGTGACCATCGGCCAGGCCGCCGGGCAGCGCTCGAAGCTGTCGTGGTGGGAGTCGCGCGCGCTCTACGGCTGGAAGGTCCTGGTGCCGCGCACCAAGGAGCAGGCCGGTGAGATGGCCGAACGCCTGCGCGGCCACGGCGCGACCTCGCACGAGGTGCCCACGATCTCCGTCGAGCCGCCCCGCAGCCCGGCGCAGATGGAGCGCTCGGTGAAGGGCCTCGTCGACGGCCGCTACCAGTGGATCGTCTTCACCTCCACCAACGCGGTGCGCGCGGTGTGGGAGAAGTTCGAGGAGTTCGGCCTCGACGCCCGCGCATTCTCTGGCGTGAAGATCGCCTGCGTCGGCGCCTCGACGGCCGCCAAGGTGCGCTCGTTCGGCATCATCCCCGAGCTGATCCCGTCGGGCGAGCAATCGTCCGAAGGCCTGCTCGCCGAGTTCCCGCCGTACGACGACGTGCTCGACCCCGTGGACCGCGTCCTACTGCCGCGCGCTGACATCGCCACCGAGACCCTGTCGGCCGGCCTGCGCGACCGCGGCTGGGAAATCGACGACGTCACGGCCTACCGCACGGTCCGCGCCGCCCCGCCGCCCGCCGAGACCCGCGAGATGATCAAGACCGGCGGCTTCGACGCGGTCTGCTTCACCTCGTCCTCGACGGTGCGCAACCTGGTCGGCATCGCCGGCAAGCCGCACACGCGCACCCTGGTCGCGTGCATCGGCCCGAAGACCGCGGAAACCGCCGTGGAATTCGGCCTGCGCGTCGACGTCCAGCCGGAGAAGGCCGACGTGCCGCACCTGGTGGACGCCCTGGCCGAGCACGCCGCCCGGCTCCGCGCGGAGGGCGCTCTGCCGCCGCCGCGCAAGGCGAAGCGGGCGCGTCGTAGCTGACGGTTCGTGGTTTGCGAAGGGCTCCTCCCCGGGTTCGGGGAGGAGCCCTTTTTCGTGTCCCGAAGTTTCCAGACACCTTGTCAGAACGTGGTTTTTCCCGAGGGCAGCCGAAATGTGCGGCGAGCAGCGGGAGTACCGTGGACGGCGTGTTCCCTGAGCATCGACCCCGCAGGCTCCGTACCACGCCGGCCATGCGCAGGCTGGTCGGTGAAACGACGCTTCGCCCGCGTCAGCTGATTCTGCCCATGTTCGTGGCCGAGGGCATTGACGCGCCGCGGCCGATTTCGAGCATGCCGGGGGTTGTGCAGCACACCCGGGACACATTGCGGAAGGCCGCGGTCGACGCCGTGAACGCCGGCGTGGGTGGGCTGATGCTTTTCGGAGTGCCGGCCCAGCGGGACGCCGAGGGATCAGGTGCGGTCGACGAGAACGGCATTCTCAACGTCGCGCTGCGGGACCTGCGCCAGGAGCTCGGGGACGCGACCGTCCTGATGGCCGACACGTGCCTCGACGAGTTCACCGACCACGGCCACTGCGGAGTGCTCGACGCGGACGGCGCGGTGGACAACGACGCGACCCTGCGGGTGTACGCGGAAATGGCCGTGGCGCAGGCGGAAGCGGGCGCGCACGTGCTCGGGCCGAGCGGCATGATGGACGGCCAGGTCGGGGTGATCCGCCGCGCGCTCGACGAGGTGGGCCACAGCGACAAGGCGATCCTCGCCTATTCGGCCAAGTACGCCAGCGCGTTCTACGGCCCGTTCCGCGAGGCCGTCGACTCGCAGCTCAAGGGCGACCGCAAGACTTATCAGCAGGACCTGGGCAACGCGCGCGAAGCGTTGCGCGAGATCGAGCTGGACCTCGGCGAGGGCGCCGACATGATCATGGTCAAGCCGGCTCTGTCCTATTTGGACGTCATCAAGGCGGCGGCGGACATCTCGCCGGTTCCGGTGGCGGCGTACAACATCTCCGGCGAGTACGCGATGGTCGAGGCCGCCGCGGCCAACGGCTGGCTTGAACGCGAGCGCACGATCCTGGAGGTGCTCACGTCGATCCGCCGCGCGGGCGCCGACCTGATCCTCACGTACTGGGCCACCGAAGCCGCCGCCTGGCTCGACTGAGCCCGCACTGGGCTAGAGTCCACGAGTGGCCGAGAAGGACGACAACACCGCCGAACCCGCGGGGCTGACCAGCGAGAACCTCGCGAAGTCGGAGCCTGCGCCGAACGAAGCCGAGCAGGTCGAGCACGTCGAGGAGCAGGCGAAAGAGCTCCCGGCCGGCTTCCCCAAGGCGCCGCCCGCCGCGTCGTACCCGGGGTACATGCAGAACGCCGCGGAGCCGCCGAAGGAGCAGGCCCCGGGTCCGGTCAGGGCCGCGTTCATCCTCACGATCGTCGCGTCCCTCGTGCTGCTGATCGGTCAGGTGGTCACGATCTTCTTCAAGCAGCAGCTCGTCGACCAGGCCGTGAAGGCGACGCCGCCCGGGCGCAAGCTCGACCTGGCGCAACTGGAGTCCAACGCCACCACGCTGGTGTGGGCGCTGTTCGTCGGCGCGCTGTGCTTCGGCATCATCATGGTGCTGTTCGCCTACAAGGCCCGCGAGGGCACGCGCTCGGCCCGAACCGTCGTCACGATGCTGGCGTTGCTGGGGCTGGTGTTCCAGCTCGGGCTCGTGCGCAGCGTGTTCTCGGTGGTGTCGTCGCTGCTGCTGGTGATCCTGGTGGTGCTGCTGTACCTGCCGAGCACCAAGGACTTCTTCCCCAAGGTCGGCAAGAAGCTGTAATGGACCGCACGCTCTACTCCGAACCCGGCGTCGGCTGGCGCTCGCTGGCCTGGGGGCCGCTGTTCGCGGTACTCGGCGCGGTGGCGGAGCTGGCGACCGGCGGACCGGTGCACTGGATCCCGTGGCTGCTGATCGCGGTCGCGCTCTGCGGGCTCACGATCCCGTGGGTCTACGCGCGCCGGCGGTTCCTCTCGCTGGAGGTGACCACGCAGGCGTTGCGCCAGGGCCGCGAAAGCGTCGAGGCGAAGCGGATCGCGGATGTCGCCGACGTCGGCACCCCGGTTGGCGCGCGCGTGCTCGGCGGTGGCTGGAGCGTGCCGAACAAGTACGACGAGCTGCCCGTGAAGCTCGACGACGGCACGGTCGTGCTCGCGTGGGCCCGTGATGTCGAGGCCCTCAAAGCGGCGCTCACCCGGCTGGTCGAGGCGAACGAGGCAAAATGACGCAGGGCGAGAAACCTGAGAGGCTTGATCCCGTGATCGACCTTCCCCAGCCGACCGGCGCCGACCTGTGGCCCGGCGATTCGGCCAAGGCGGCGCGGCTCAACCAGCCGTGGCGCGCGTTCGTGGCGCTCGGCGAGCTGGTCGTGGCCGCGCTCGCGTTGTGGCTGGCGTTCGTGCTGTGGCACGCGGGCGTCGTCACGGTCGTCACCACCGCCGGCGACGGCGCGCAGCTGGCTTCGCAGCGCTACTTCGGCGGGCACATCGCGGGAGCGCTCGCCCTCGGCGCGCTGTGCGCCGTGCTCGTGGTGGACGCGGTTCGTCAGGTGCTGCTCGCGGTGAGTGCGCGGCACCGCCGGAAGAAGCACTGACTTCGCAACTCGAGGCGCCACATCCACAGCTGGCCCACAGGGAACCAACAGCTGACTGCTAAGCAGCGCCACCAGTCTTGCGCCCATGACGCGGCTGCGTACCCGGACATGGGTCATCAACGGGGTGCTGGTCGTACTGCTCGGCGGTGCGGCTTTCGGGATCTACCAAGCATTCACGCCGGCGGGCAACACCGCCCAGGCACAGACCCGCACCATCCCGGTGCGCCGCGGCGACGTGACCGAAACGGTCTCCGCCGCGGGCACCCTCTCGAGCGGCTACACCGGCGCCGCCAACTTCACGACCTCCGGCAAGGTCACGAGCATCGACGTGAAGGTCGGCGATGTGGTGAGCGCGGGGCAGAAGCTCGCCACGATCGACTCGACGCAGGCCGAGAAACAGCTGCAGGTCGCCAAGGACAACCTCGCCGTGGTGGAGGACAACCTCACCACCGGTGAGGACACCTCGACCACCACTTCGGGCTCCGGCTCCGGCTCCGGCCAGGGACCGGGCCAGCAGCAGAGCCAGGAGTCCGTCACCTCGCTGCAGGCCAAAGTGGACCAGGCGCAGCTCGACGTCGACACGGCCCAGTCGGCCGTCGACGCGACGGTGCTCACCGCACCGGGCGCCGGCACCGTGACGGCGGTCAACGGCACCGTCGGGCAACAGGCCGGCAGCGGCGGGTCGGGGAGCTCCGCGAGCAGCGGCAGCTCCGGCGGCAACGGTGGGAACGGCGGAAACGGCCAGGGCTCCTCCGCGAGCTCGTCGAGCGGTTCGTCGGCCAGCGGGTTCGTCGAGATCACCGACCTGACGAACCTGCTCGTGGACACCTCCGTCGCCGAGATCGACGTGAGCAAGGTGAAGGCGGGCCAGAAGGCCACCGTCACGCTCAACGCGGCACCCGACCAGCCGATCCAGGCGTCCGTCTCGAAGGTCGACCTCACGCCCACGACCAGCGGCAACGTCGTCTCCTACGGCGCGCAGCTCACACTCACCAACCCGCCTTCGGGGCTGCGGCCCGGGCAGTCGGCGAGCGTGGTGATCACCGTCGCGGAGGCCGACAACGTGCTGAGCGTGCCGGCGGCCGCGGTCACCACGGCGGGCACCACGAACGTCGTCACGATCCAGGAGAACGGCCGGAACGTGCCGCAGCAGGTGCAGATCGGCGTGCGCGGTGAGTCCACTGTGGAGATCAAGTCGGGCCTGACCGAAGGTGAAAACGTGGTGCTCACGGCCGCGTCGCCGGCCACGGCCACGGCCACGGGTGGCGCGGGTCAGCGCGCCGGCGGGATCGGTGGCTTCGGCGGCACCGGTGGCGCCGGCGGCGGGTTCCGCGGTGGCCAGGGTGGCTTCGGTGGCGGGGGACGCGGATGAAACCCGTGATCGCGGTCTCCGGGCTGCGCAAGACCTACGGCGCCGGCGAGACGGCCGTCCACGCGCTGCGCGGGGTCGATCTCGTGGTGCGGCCCGGGGAGTACGTGGCCATCATGGGCGCGTCCGGCTCCGGCAAGTCGACGCTGCTGAACATGCTGGGCTGCCTCGACGTGCCGACGTCGGGCAAGTACCTGCTGGACGGGTTCAGCGTCGCGGACCTCAACGAACGCCAGCTCGCTTTGCTGCGCAACCGGAAGATCGGGTTCATCTTCCAGTCGTTCAACCTCGTGCCGCGCACGAGCGCATTGTCCAATGTAGAACTGCCACTCGTCTACAGTGGACTGCGACGGGCCGCGCGCCGCACGCGGGCGTTGGCCGCGCTGGACATGGTGGGCCTCACCGACCGGGCCAAGCACCTGCCGAGTGAGCTTTCCGGTGGGCAGCAACAGCGCGTCGCCGTGGCGCGGGCGCTGGTGACCGGGCCGGCGCTGCTGCTCGCCGACGAGCCCACCGGCAACCTCGACCGCGCCAGCACCGAAGACGTGCTGGGTGTGTTCGACCGGCTCAACGCCCTTGGCCGCACCATCGTGGTGATCACGCACGAGGACGAGGTCGCCGAACACGCGCATCGCGTGGTGCGGGTCAGCGACGGGCGGATCGTGGCCGACGAGCTCAACCGCAGCGTCGGAGTGGTCGCGTGAACGTGTTCGAGGTGCTGCGCTTCGCCGTGCGTGGCCTCACCGCCAACAAGCTGCGCTCCACGCTCACCACGCTCGGCATCACCATCGGCGTCGCGTCGGTGATCCTGCTGGTCGCGGTGGGCAACGGGGCTTCGGCCGCGATCGCCGCCAGCATCCAGGGCCTGGGTACGGACGTGGTCAACGTGTCGCCTTCTCGTGGTGGTGGCGGCGGCGGGCAGGGCAGTGAAGCGCGGCCGCTGACCGTGCAGGACGCCCACGCGCTCGTGGACCCGGTCGGCGCGCCCGACGTGAAGGCCGCGTCGCCCGTGGTGAACACCAACGCGACGGCCACCTACGGGCAGACGTCGTACGACATCTCGACGGTCGCGGGCACCGAGCCGGCCTACTTCACCACCACCAACCGCCAGATCGCCGACGGCGCGCTGTTCACCACCGAGGACGTGACGCAGGCGCGCAAGGTCGTGGTCCTGGGCCCGACCACGGCGCAGGCCCTGTTCGGCACCGAGGAGCCGGTGGGCAAGAACGTGCTGCTCAACAGCATCCAGTTCACCGTGGTCGGGGTGCTGCAGGCCAAGGGCAGCACCGGTCTCCAGAACGCGGACGACGTCGCCATCGCCCCGATCAGCGCGGTGCAGAACTCGCTCGCGGGTTACGGCAGCCTCAGCCAGATCGCCGTGCAGGCCACCTCCGCCGACTCCGTGTCGCTCGCGCAGGCCGAGATCACCGCGATCCTCAACGCGCGCCACGGCATCCGCCTCGGCGGCACGCCCGACTACCAGATCCAGAACTCCGAGCAGCTGCTGGCGACGCGCACGTCGGCCACGCAGACGTTCACCGTGCTGCTGGGCGCCGTCGCGGCGATTTCCCTGCTGGTGGGCGGAATCGGCGTCACGAACATCATGCTGGTGACCGTGACCGAGCGGATCCGTGAGATCGGCATCCGCAAGGCGATCGGTGCGCCGCGCTCGGCGATCCTCGGCCAGTTCCTCGCGGAGGCGACGATGCTGAGCCTGTTCGGCGGGTTCCTCGGCGTGGTGATCGGCGTGGTCGGCAGCCAGTTCAGCTTCGCGGGCATCACCCCGGTGGTGGTGCCCTCGTCGATCGTGCTGGCCTTCGCGGTGTCGGCGCTGATCGGTCTCTTCTTCGGCAGTTTCCCGGCGAACCGGGCCTCGCGCCTGCGCCCGATCGACGCCCTCCGGCACGAGTAGGAGCCTTCGCACATGTCTTCGTCCACCCAGTCGCCCGGGTTGGGAAACCCCGTCCCCGACGAGCCGACGACCGAGTTCCCGCCGGTGACGGCGCCGTTGGCTGCTTCCCCGTCGCCTTCGCCGGAAGAGATCGTCGCCTCCCCGGCTGTCGACGGCGACCTGAACCAGGAGATGAAGCGGGTCGCCAAGCCGTTCGGCAAACCGACCTTCGTGCTGGCCGGGCTGCTGGTCATCGCCTTGTCCTTCGCCGGCGGCGCTTGGACGCACTCGGCTTTCGGCTCCGGTTCCGGCGGCGGTGGCGGCGCTGCGGCTGCTCGCACCGGCGCCCAGCAGGGCGGCGCGCGCGGCGGCTTCGGCGGCCGCGGCACGGGAACGGGCACTGGGACCGGCGCGGGTCCTGGCACTGGTACCGCCCAACAGGGCCAGGGCTCCGGCGGCTTCACCGGCGCCCGCGGCGGCGCGGGCCGCGGCACCGTCGGCACGGTCGAAAAGGTCGACGGCACCACCGTCACCCTGAAGACCCCGCAGGGCACCGACGTCACCGTGTCCACTTCGGACTCCACCACCGTCGGCCTCACCCAGCCCGGCAAGCTCTCCGACCTCAAACCCGGCGCCACCGTCACGGTCCAGGGCCGCCCTGGCTCCGACGGCACCGTCGCCGCGCAGGCGATCGTGCAGCAGCCCGCCCGCTGACCCCGCCGCGCCTCTTGCGTAGTCGTTCGGTCGCTCTCGGTAGACCCTCTGGATGCGTGTGGGGGTCTACGTCGACGGCTACAACCTGTATTACGGCGGTAGATGGCTTCTCGGAGGATCTGGCGTCGCGGGTTGGCGCTGGCTCGACGTTCGCCTGCTCGCTGAGAACGTGATCACGCAACATTCCGCTTGGCCAGGTGCGCAGCTTGATCCGGGTCGTGTTCTGCACGGCCCGGATCAGCGGCGCGAGCCACCCAATGGGTGCGCGTGATCAGAACGTGTACTTGCGCGCGTTGACTGCCGCGAAGTCAGTGGATGTCATCCAGGCCGTGTCCGACATCCTGGCCGACGCCAAGGGCAAGATCGAAGCCGTCCGCCTGCTGTCGTGGCGCGCGCTCGACGCGGTGCTGTCGATGCACCCCAGCGGACCGAACTCGCCTTGCACGCCAAGATGTTCGGCTCCGAGACGGCCGTCGAGGTGATCAACGACCTGGTCAAGGTCGTCGGCGTCACCGCCTACGACGAGAACTTCCCGCTGGTCCGCCACCTCATGGACGCGTTGTCGTACCCGGTCCTCGAAGGCAGCAACGTCGGCGTGCGCCGCCGCCAGCTGCAGGAGCTGATCCGGACACCCGGCTACGACCCGCTGTCCGCCTCCGGGCTGGCCTGAGCGGCGGTCAACGCCGGCACCAACGGTGCGAGAGCCGACCGCAGCAAATCCGGCAGCGAGCCCGAAACCACGACAAAACCCGAGGTCACGGGCTGGGCCCACTGTTCGAGCGCGATCCGCACGGCGGCGGCGACGGCGGCCGCCAGCACCCGCGCGGTGGGCCCGTCCGGCACCCGCTCGGCCAGCACGTCGGTCAACGGCGGTTCGAGGGCGGTCGCGGAGCGCGCGTACGCGGTGCGCAACGCGGGGCTCGTCGAGATGAGCAGCAGCACTTCGCGGGCGTCCTCGTCGGGCTCGGTGTACTGCGAAACAACGGCCTCCACCACCGCGTCCGCCAAGCCGTCCGAAGACGCACGAACGGCGGCCGCGACCCGCGCTTCACGGTCGCTGGTCACCGCGAAGACGATCGCGTCCTCCCGGCTCGCGAAGTAGTTGTTGTAGGTCCGCGGCGAGACCCCGGCGGCGTCCGCGATGTCGTCGACCCGCACGTTCTCCGCCCCACGCTCCCGCGCCAGCCGCAACGCGGCGGAGCTCAACGCCGTGCGGGTGGCTTGCTTCTTGCGTTCACGCAGACCGGTCACCACGCCAGTAAAGCCGAAAACCTGCGGGCCCGCAATCTTGCGTACGCGCAACTTTGCGAGCTAACCTCGCCGCTATGAGAGCCAACGGCATTGCCTACGACACCGGTTTCCTCAAGAACGGCGCCTCTTCCTGGGACGACTTCGACGCGGACGTCGTCCGGCGCGAGCTCACGATCATCCGCGACGACCTGCACTGCACCGCCGTCCAGCTCGTCGGCGGCGTCCCCGAGCGGCTGGAGATCGCCGGCCGGCTCGCGGCCGAGCTGGGGCTGGAGGTGTGGTTCTCGCCGTACCCGCTGGACCTGACCGTCGACGAGCTGCACGAACTGTTCACCGACTGCGCCGAACGCGCCGAGCGGATCCGGCGCACCGGGGCGGAGGTCGTGTTCGTCGCCGGGGCCGAGCTGTCCGTGATGGTCCAGGGCTTCGCCGACGGCGCCGCGCTGGAGCAGCGCCTCGGGTGGCTGCTCGGCGACCCGGCCGATCGGCCCGCACGCCTGGCGAAGGTGAGTGAACGGCTCAACGACTTCTTCCGCGAAGCCGTGCGCACGATCCGCAAGGCCTTCGGCGGCAAGGTCACCTACGCGGCCATTCAGTTCGAGCGCGTCGACTGGGACTTGTTCGACTTCACGACGCTGGAGCTCATCCGCTCGGCCGCCGTCGCCGACGTGTTCCGCGAAGGCGTACGGACGTTGACACAACAGGACAAACCCGTGGTCATCACGGGATTCGGCACGGCCACCTGGCGCGGCGCCGGTGACGTCGCGCCGCGCAGCATGGAGATCGTCGAGAACGACGAGCACGGCCGCCCGATCCGGCTGAACGGCGTCTACGAACGCGACGAGCCCGGCCAAGCCCACTACTTGACCGAGCTGCTGGAGATCTTCGAAGACGAAGGCGTGGACAGCGCCTTCGTCTACCTCTTCGCCCTGCGCACGCACCCGCACCGCCCCGACGGTGACCCGCGCGACGACCTCGACCTCGCGGGCGGCGGCATCGTCAAGGTGCTGGAAGGCCGTAGTGGCACGACGTACCCGGGCCTGCTGTGGGAGCCCAAGGCGGCGTTCCACGCCGTCGCCGAGCGTTACCGCATCCAGGACTAGGTACCCGGCCGGGTGCCGCCTTAACCGGTGGTACCCGGTTCCGTGTCCGATCGTGCACCCATCGGACCCCTGACGGTGGTAATTCCCTTGGTGTTCCTTGCTCGCGGCGTGTCACGCGTGGATCACTGGAGAGAGCCGGTGTCGCACGACGGGAGCGTTCCAGTGAATTTCCGGGTCCAGGAAAGGAAAATTCGGACACTCAGCACGGTCGCGGAACTCGACGCACTGTTCCTCGACCTGGTTTCCTCCCTGCGGCCCCGAATTTTCGTCGAGGCCGGCGCTTTCGAGGCCGAGACTTCGCTGAAGGTCGCCGAAGCGGTGCCGGAGTGCACGGTGGTGGCGTTCGAGGCGAACCCCTACGTGCACCGGAAGTTCACCACTGCCAAGGACTTCGCGGCGCGCGGTGTGGACTATCGCCACCAGGCGCTGGCGGGCGAACCCGGCGAGGTCACGTTCCTCGTGATCACCGACAGCGCCAGCCTCGCCGACGACCGCGTGGAGGGCTACAACTCCCTCCTGCGCCGCACGGGCGCTGACTGGCTCGGCGACGTCGAGTACGAGGAGGTCGCCGTCGCGGCCACGACACTCGACCGCGAATTCGCCGCGGCACCAGGGCCGTTCGCGTTGTGGATGGACGTCGAAGGGGCGACGGAACAGGTCCTCGGCGGCGCGGGAACCTTCCTCGACCGGTGTGCCCTGCTCAAGATCGAGGTCGAGGAAACCCCGTTCTGGCAGGACCAATGGCTGGCCGCGGAGGTCGTGGAGAAACTCGGGAGCCACGGCCTGGAACCCTTCGCCCGCGACAGGCAGACCGAAGACCAGTACAACGTGCTTTTCGCCAGGAAGCGCTTTCTGCCTGCGGCATTCGACCGGGTGGAGGGACTCGCGTGATGTTCACCCGTCGCCTCCTCGACCTCGAATCCCGCCTCGACTCGCGAAATCTCGACTGGTACGTCGACAACCTCGACAACCCGGTCATGGACTACTGGCAGGTCGAGCGCCCCGGCCGGCTCGTGCGCGACGCCGAGACCGGCGCCCCGGTGGCCGACCGCATCACGATCGCCGAGTTCCTCCGCCGCACCGGCGTGGCCGAGCTGGTCGAGAACTCGGCCGGCATCACCGCCGTGCAGGCCGCGGTGATCAACCCGTGGGGGTTCGTCGGATTCCAGTTCGGCGAAGGCCTGCTCATCGACCTGCAGTACTACCGCCCGGTGCGCGAAGCCGTGGTCCTCGACGGCGAGGAGGTCAAGCTCCCGTCGTACTACGCACCCGCTCTGGCGGAACGCACCTGGCGCGGCGGCACCACCAGCCACGTCCACCTCGACGAGGGCACCGGGCACTGGCGCGTCGGCACCGACGTCAACGAGTGGCGCGGCACGTTCACCGGCCGCGACGGCATCCACTCGCTCACCGACCTGCGCGACCACGAACACCAGCTCGCCGTGCTGCGCCGCGCCCTGCGCCACAACGCGAGCATCCTCAACCGCCACTTCGCCAAGTCCGGCCGCGACCTGTGGGCCTCGACCGGCCCGTCGCCTGCGTCGCTGCTCGGCGCCGCGCACCTCTGCGGCCCGTACGGCGTGCTCGCCTACCTGGAGAACGGGCAGAGCCGCAGCGACGAGGCCGGCACCTCCATCACCGCGTACCTGGACGCGTTCGCCGACGTCGAGCTCACGCCGGACGATCTCGGCGCGTCATGACGGTCGTGTTTTCGGTGCTCACCCTGCTGTCCGTGTGGTCGTCGGTGCAGGGTTTCGTGCTGCTCGCCCTCGCGCGCAAACCCGTGTCGCCCGCGCCAAACGGGCCACGCCAGCGTGTGTCCGTGCTCGTGCCGTGCTTCAACGAGGCGAAGGTGCTGCGCAAGACGATCGATGCCATCCTCGCCTCGCGCGGCGTCGAGCTCGACCGCGTGATCTGCGTCGACGACGGCTCCACCGACGCCACCCTCGACGTGATGCGGGAAGCCGTGGCGCACTACGGCGAAGTGATTCTCGTGCTCAGCCAGCGCAACCTCGGCAAAGCCGCCGCGCTGAACCACGGCCTCACCGCCGTCACCACCGAGTTCTTCGTGTCCGTGGACGCCGACACGCAGGTGCTGCCCGACACCCTCGCCCGCTTGCTCGGCCACTTCGCCGACCCGCGCGTGGCCGCGGTGTCCGGGCAGATGATCGTCGGCAACCGCCGGCCGGCGCAGGACTTCGTCTACGCCGCGCAGGTGCACGAGTACGAGTCCGCGAACAACATCGAGCGCCGCGCCTTCTCGCGGATGCGGCGGATCACCGTGATCCCCGGCGCGATCGGCGGGTTCCGGCGCCGCGCCGTCGCCGCGGTCGGCGGCTACCCCGAGGGCACGCTGGCCGAAGACGCGCACCTCACGCTCGCGTTGCTGCTCGCCGGCCACCGCACGGTGCACGAGGCTTCCGCGGCCGTGCTCACGGAGGCGCCCGACACGATGGCGAGCCTGCGCCGCCAGCGCGTGCGCTGGGCGACCGGGAAAACGCAGGTGCTGCTGAGGATCGCCTGGCCGGCCCTGCGCCGCGGCGGCATCGCGGCGGTGCTGTGGCTGTACCTGCTGTGGAACAACTCCGTCCTGCCGCTGGTGTCCGTGCCGAGCGCGGTGCTGCTGCCGCTCTCGGCCGTGGTGCTCCTTCTTCGGGGCGACGGTTCGAGCGGCACGGTAGTCGGGGTGGTGGCGGTGGCCGTGCTCACGATTTTGGTCAACTACGGCTACTTCGTGGTGTCGCGACGGTTCGCACGTTCTCTCGACGCAGCGGGTCGGGCGGCGGCCGGGCTGGTGGCCGTGCGGACCAGCTTTCGGTCCACTGTGGTCATTCCGCTCGTGAGTTCACTCGCGACCTGGGTTGCGTGGGCGCGGATCCTCACCGGCCGGCGCGACGACCCGGCCAAGCGCGCCGCCGTGCGGAAAGCGTTGGTACAGCGAGGATTGCGCAACGCCTACGTCACCGTGCTCACCCTCGACTGGTACCTCGACGCCCTCGTCGCCGAGACCGTCCGCGCGGGCCGCGCCTACGACCACGAAGCCCTGCGTGACCTCTACCTCGAGTCCCTCCTGGAGCCGGCGGAGTTCTACGACCGGCTCGCCGTGGCTGCCACCGGCCGCTCACCCGCCCACGTGGTGCTGCTGCACGAAAACGACCTCAACACCCTCTTCATCGCCGACGCCGCCCGCGCCTTCCAGGAGGCCGGCTGGGAGATCGTGCCGATCGACGTGGCCTACCACGACCCCATCGCCGAAATCGACCCCGAAGGCTGGTGCGGCTCCGGCCGCGTCAGCGCGCTGGCCCTGGACAGCAAGAAGATCCGCCCCGGCGGCCTCGACTTCGAAGCCCTCGAACCGCCCGTGCTGCAGCAAGAGTTCGCCCGCCGCGTGGCCCGGTAGTTCAGGAAGGAGAACCGTGTTCGACCTGTGTGTGGGGCTCGGCCAGCACTGCGAGTCCACCTACCAGATCCGCCGCATCACCGGCCAGGAGTCCGCGCACTTCTTCGACTGGCTCGAAATCGACCTCGTTTTCGTGCAGCAAGCCCTCGACACCGACTTCCAGGTGCTGCTCGACCCCGGCCGCATGGCGCTGATGACCGACGGCGAAGGTGCCATCGACCTCGGCGCCGGCATCGAGTTCTACCACGAGTTCCACGCCAAGCCGGACGCGAAGCTCACGCTCGAAGACGTCGAAGAACAGCTCCCGGCCGTCCGCGAAAAGCTGGCGTTCCTCGCCCGGCGCTGGCGTGAGCTCGTCGCCTCGCCCCAGCGCGTGCTCTACGTCCGCCAGGACGCCAACGGCGTCGAGACCGCCGCCGACCTCGAACGGCTCCAGACCACCCTGCGCGAGCGTTACCCCGGCCACGACTTCGCCATCCTCTGGCTGCGCCGCACCACCCCCGACGACCTCGACAAACTGCCGCCCGGCATCGCGTGCCGCGAGATCCCGCTGCTCGAAGGCCGCTGGCAAGGCGACGACGCCGCGTGGGACGAGCTGTTCGCCACCCTGCCCTTCGACGAACTGTGGCCATGAGCGCCGTCGTCGTCGACGGCCTGTCGATGACCTACCGCGTCCCTGTGCGGGAAGCGGGACTGAAGGCCGCGTTCCGCTCACTGGTGCACCGGCGCTACCGCGAGGTCGAGGCTGTGCGCGACCTGTCGTTCGAGGTCCCGGCGGGTGAGGTGGTCGGCCTGCTCGGGCCCAACGGTGCCGGCAAGACCACCGCGATGAAGCTCATGTCCGGCCTGCTGCATCCCACGGCCGGGTCCGTCGAGGTGCTCGGCTTCACGCCGTGGCAGCGTCGCACCCCCTTCCTCAAGCAGATCGCGCTCGTGCGCGGCAGCCAGCCGACGGGCGGCGCGCAAGAGTTGACCGTGCTGGATTCGCTGCAGTACCAACGCGTTCTCTACGACCTCCCGGAAGCCGGCTACCACGCCGGGCTCGACGAGCTGGCCGAGCTGCTCGAACTCGGTCCACTGCTGCACCGGCAGCTACGGGCGCTCAGCCTCGGCGAGAAGATGCGCGCGGGCTTGGCGCTTTCCCTGCTGTACCGGCCGAAAGTGCTCTTCCTCGACGAGCCGACGCTCGGCCTCGACGTGTCCGCCGCCGCGGCCATCCGCCGGTTCCTCGCCGCCTACGCCACGCAGACCGGGGCCACGATCGTGCTCACCAGCCACTACATGGCCGACGTGGAGTCGTTGTGCCGCAGGCTGATCCTCGTCGACCACGGCCGCGTGCAGTACGACGGACCGCGTGAAGAGCTGGCCGCGCGGCTCTCGCCGTACAAGCTGTTGCGCATCAGCGCGCCCGCGGCGGTGAAGGAGGACTTCGACGGTGTCGCCGAGGTCGTGGCCACCAGCGGGGTGTCGTGGGACCTGCGCGTGCCGCGCGACGACGTCGCCAGCGTGACGTCGCGGCTGCTGACCTCGCTCGACGTCGTCGACCTGGCCGTGGAGGAGCCGTCGCTGGAGACGGTGCTGGACCGCGCGTACCGGGAGGGCGTGTGAGGACGGGCCGGCTGCTCGCGCTGGCGGTGCGCCGCCAGTTCCTGGAGTGGGCGGGCACGTGGTGGTTCACCGCGTCGCTGGTCGTGAACTACGCGATCGGGCCGCTGATCGGGCTCGTCGTGTGGTCGGCCGTGCTGCCCGGCGACGCGCGGATCGTGCGGTACTTCGTGGCGCTGGTGGCCGTGCACCTGCTCACGGCTTCGTTCGAGGACTACACCTTCGCCGAGTCCGTGTACGACGGGAAGATCAGCGCCCGCCTGCTCGAACCCCAGCCCGTGGTGCTCGGGCCGGCGGGGGAGAACCTCGCGATCCGGCTGTGGCTGGCCCTGTTCGGGCTGCCGCTGACGGTGGTGGTCGCCCTCGTCACGGGTGCGACCTATCGCTGGCAGGACGTGCTGCTCGCGCTGCCGTCGCTGGTGCTGGCCGCGGTGCTGCGGTTCCTGTGGACGTGGCTGCTGGCGTTGGCGGCGTTCTGGACCGAACGCGTGCACGCGATCGTCGCGCTGGGCAACATCCTCGTGTTCCTGCTCGGCGGCATCGCCGCGCCGCTCGCGGACCTGCCCGCGTCCTGGCAGTCCGTGGCTTCGCTGCTGCCGTTCCACGCCATGCTCGGCCTGCCCGCCGACATCGCCTCTGGGACCCTGCCGGCTTCGGGCGTGGCGCTGCAGGCCGGCTGGTGCGTGGTCTTCGCCCTGGCCGCCGTGGTCGTCTGGCGCTCCGGCGTACGCCGCTACACGGCGGTGGGCGCGTGAAGCTGCTGCGGCTGTTCGCCACGAGCTTCTCCCTGTCCCTGCGCCAGGCGCTGGCGTTCCGGGCGAACCTCGTGTTCGACGCGGTGCTGTCGGTCGTCGCGCTGGCCTCGACGATCGCCACGGTGCTGGTCATCTTCTCCCGCACCACGACGCTCGCCGGCTGGACGCGACTCGAGGTGCTGGTGCTCATCGGCACGTTCGAGCTGCTCAGTGGCGTGAAGACGACGTTCGTCGACCCGAACCTCGCGGGCTTCCCGACGCGCGGCGTGCGCGAGGGCCGCCTCGACCACCACCTGCTGCAGCCGGCGCCCAGCATGTTCCTCGTCAGCTTCGCCACGGCCGCGCCGCTCGCCGGCGTGCAGATCCTGCTGGGCCTCGGCGTGGTTTTCGCCGGTGCGGGCGAGCTGCCGCGGTTCCCGGGCGCCGGCGCGTTCTGCGTGTGGGCGGTGCTGGTGGCGGCCGCGACCGTGACGACGTGGGCGGTCGGCATGATCTTCGCGAGTCTCGCGTTCTGGGCGCCGAAGCTCGACCTGCACAGCCTGTTCGGCAACGTCTGGCAGCTCGCCCGCTATCCCGCCGACATCTACGCACGGCGGCTGCGGCGCGTGTTCACCTACGTGCTGCCGCTCGCCCTCGTCGCCTCCGCCCCGGCGCGCACGCTCGCGCGCCCGGTCGACGCGTTGCTCGTGCGCGGCGCGATGGTCACCACGGCCGCCGCGGTCCTCGTCGCGATCCTCGTGTGGCGCACGGGCCTGCGCCGCTACACGGGCGCGAGCAGTTAGTGGATGTCGCTGTTCAGCGCGATGATCGCCACGTTCAGCGCCGTGGCGTAGACGATCCAGAAGAAGTACGGCAGCAGCAGCACCGCGGCCAGGTGCGAGCGGCGGTAGAACAGACCGATCGTCATCAGCGTGGTGAAGCCGAGCAGGATGATGTCCACACAGGCCAGCCGCGTCGAGCCACCCGCGAAGAACAGTGGTGTCCACAGCATGTTGAACAGCAGACTGACGCCGTACATGGCGAAGCCCTGCGTCTCGCCGTCCGTGCGCCAGTAGACCCAGCCGGCGAACGCGAGCAGCACGTACAGGAGTGTCCACACAGGACCGAACAGCCTCGCGGGCGGCGCCCAGTCCGGCAGCACGAGCCGCGCGTACGTCTCGGGGGCCGACGTGGCCGCGAGCGAGCCCACGAGGGCGACCACGGCGACCAGCACGAAAAACACCACGAGCACGACCCAGGGGTTGCGGCTGTGCGTGGGCGTGGTCACGTTGCCCTCCCCGTTCACCGCGGCCCGGCGGCACCTGGCTGAACCGCCCGTGATCGGTAGGTTACCAATCCGACCAAAAGCAGGCGGGCACCAAACGGACACTTACCGGGTTCGCAACCGTCCCCGCCGTGGCTGTGGTCGGATTGGTAACGAGCAGCACAGTGGAGTACCGCCGGTCGCGCGCGAGACGTCGGCCACCGGCAACGCTCGGGTATTTGCGAGACTGGACGGGTGAGCACTGGCACCGAGCAGTCCAAGGTTTGGTTCGAACGCGCGAAGGCGGCCGTCCCGGGCGGGGTGAACTCGCCGGTGCGGGCGTTCAACTCGGTCGGCGGCACCCCGCGTTTCATGGTCCGCGGCGAGGGCCCCCACCTGTGGGACGCCGACGGCAACCGCTACGTCGACCTCGTCTCGTCCTGGGGCCCGATGATCCTCGGGCACGCCCACCCGCAGGTGGTGGAAGCCGCGCGCGCGGCCGCCACGAGCGGGCTCTCGTTCGGCACACCGACGATCGGCGAGGTGGAGCTGGCCGAGGAGATCATCGGCCGCGTCGAGCCCGTCGAGCAGGTGCGCCTGGTCAACTCCGGCACCGAGGCGACGATGAGCGCGATCCGCCTCGCCCGGGGCTTCACCGGCCGCGCGAAGATCGTGAAGTTCGCCGGGTGTTACCATGGTCACGTCGACGCACTGCTGGCCCAGGCCGGCTCGGGCGTCGCGACGCTCGGGCTGCCGACCTCGCCCGGCGTCACGGGCGCGCAGGCCGCCGACACGATCGTGCTGCCGTACAACGACCTCGACGCCGTGCGGAAGTCCTTTGTGGAAAACGCAGGCGAGATCGCCGCGGTGATCACCGAGGCGGCCGCGGGCAACATGGGCGCGATCGCGCCGGATGCCGGGTTCAACGCGGGCCTCGCGGAGATCGCCCACGAGCACGGCGCGCTGCTGATCATGGACGAGGTCATGACGGGCTTCCGCGTCTCGCGCGCCGGCTGGTTCGGCCTCGAAGGCGTGGCCGGTGACCTCTACACGTTCGGCAAGGTCATGTCGGGCGGGCTGCCGGCCGCCGCGTTCGGTGGTCGCGCCGAGGTGATGGCGCGGCTCGCGCCGGGTGGCCCCGTCTACCAGGCGGGCACGCTGTCGGGGAACCCCGTCGCCGTCGCCGCGGGCCTCGCGACGCTGCGCGCGGCGGACGACGCCGTGTACGCGGCCCTCGACGCCAACGCGAAGCGGCTCGGCGGGCTCTTCGACGCGGCGCTGACCGAAGCGGGCGTCGCGCACAACGTGCAGTACGCCGGCAACCTCGTGAGCGTCTTCTTCGGCTCTGGTGCGGTCCGCGACTACGCGGGCGCGCAGGCCACGGAGACCTGGCGGTTCCCGGCCTTCTTCCACGCGTTGCTCGACGCCGGCGTGTACGCCCCACCGAGCGCGTACGAGGCGTGGTTCGTGAACGCCGCCATGGACGACGAAGCGTTCGGCGTGATCGAGGCGGCCCTCCCGGCCGCCGCCCGCGCCGCGGCCGAGGCGGTCAAGCCGTGACCACTGTCGTCCACCTCCTGCGCCACGGCGAAGTCCACAACCCCGACAAGATCCTCTACGGCCGGCTGCCGAACTTCCGGCTGTCCGACCGCGGGCAGCGCCAGGCGCTCACCGTCGCGGAAGCTGTGGCGGGCCACGACCTCGCGCACGTCGTCGCGTCGCCGCTGCAGCGCGCCCAGGAGACGGCGGCGCCCATCGCGGCCGCCCACCGCCTCGACATCGCGACCGACGAGGGCCTGATCGAAGCGGGCAACGTCTTCGAGGGCCAGCGCGTGGCCGTCGGCGACGGGGCGCTGCGCCAGCCCAAGGCGTGGCCGCACCTGGTCAACCCGTTCCGCCCGTCGTGGGGCGAGCCGTACGTGGAGATCGCGCACCGGATGCTCGGCGCGGTCTACCGCGCCCGCGAGCAGGCCGAAGGGCGCGAGGCACTGTGCGTGTCGCACCAGCTGCCGATCTGGACGTTGCGCCGGTTCCTCGAGGCCAAGCGCCTGTGGCACGACCCGCGCAACCGCCAATGCTCGCTGGCCTCGCTGACGTCGCTGGTCTTCGACGGCGAGGCCCTCGTGGACATCGTCTACAGCGAGCCCGCGGGCACCACCGATCCGAAGGTGACGGGCGCGTGAAGCGGGTCCTCGGCGCGCTGGCCGCCGCGTTGCTGCTGGTGGCGGGCTGCTCCACGGGCAAGGACGCCGTCGTCACCGGCGGCACCTTCAGCTTCGTGTCGCCGGGTGGCCAGGTCGACATCACGTACCCGATCGCGCAGCGCCAGACCGCGCCCACGCTGGCCGGCGACGACCTCATGAACGAGGGCAAGCAGCTCTCGATCGCCGACTTCCCCGGCAAGGTCCTGGTGATCAACCTGTGGGGCCAGTGGTGCGGTCCGTGCCGTGCCGAGGCCCCGGAGCTCGAGAAGGCCAGCAAGCAGATGGCCCCGCTCGGCGCCCAGCTCATCGGCCTCGACGTCCGCGACCCGGCGCGCTCGGTCGCCCAGGACTTCGTGCGCGACCGCGACATCACCTACCCGTCCATCTGGGACTCGTCGGGCCGGGCCCTGCTGAGCCTGCACGGCTACCCGCGCAACCTCATCCCGTCGACGATCGTGCTCGACAAGCAGCACCGCGTCGCCGCGATCTTCCTGCGTGACGTCCTGGCGTCCGACCTGATGCCGGTGGTGCAGCGGCTGCTGGCCGAGAAGTAGCCGGCGCGGCCGGATCCGTCCGGCCGCGCCGGTCACGAGTGGGACCTTGGTCCCCTTCGGGCTGTGGCGTACGTCCTGTGAGCTGCCCCCGCCCGTCTCACGCGAAGCTCACTGCCTACTCTCAGGTGCGTGAACTCCGTGTCCGAGCTGGCGATCTCCGGACCGCTGCTGCTCGCCTCGGGCGTGGCGTTGCTGGCCGGCGCGATCTCGTTCGCGTCGCCCTGCGTGGTGCCGCTCGTGCCCGGTTACCTGGCGTACCTGGCGGCGCTGGTGGGAGCAGACGCGCCGGCGGTGAGTGTCGACGAGGAACGCAAGAAGGGCCGCTACGCCGTGCTCGGCGCGGCGGGTCTGTTCGTGCTCGGGTTCACCGTCGTGTTCGTCGCCACGCTCGGCACGCTCGTCTGGCTGGCCGACACGTTGCTGATCAACCAGGATCTCCTGCAGCGCATCGGCGGTGTGCTCACGATCGCGATGGCGCTGGTGTTCCTCGGCTGGATCCCGGGCCTGCAGCGAGAGGTCCGCTCGCACCGCGTGCCGGGCGGCGGGATCTGGGGCGCGCCGCTGCTGGGTGCGGTGTTCGGGCTCGGCTGGACGCCGTGCATCGGGCCGACGCTCTCGGCCGTCACAAGCCTCGCGAGCGCCACGGGCGGCGCGGCCGCGCGCGGGTACCTGCTGGTGCTCGTCTACTGCCTTGGCCTCGGCCTGCCGTTCCTGCTGATCGCGCTCGGCGCGCGCTGGGCCGTGCGCGCCACCGACTGGCTGCGCCGCAACGGCCGGCGCGTACAGCTCATCGGCGGCGGGCTGCTGATGGTCGTCGGCATCCTGCTCGTCACCGGACTCTGGGGAGACGTCATGGGCTGGCTCCGCAACTCCGTCGCCTCGAACCTGGTGCTGCCACTGTGACGACCACCGAAGCGCCCCCGGCCAGCCCGCAGCGCCCGTACCGGCCCTCGGCCGGCAAGCAGCTGCTCGCCTTCCTGCGCAACACCTGGCGCGGCCTCACGTCGATGCGCACCGCGCTCGTGCTGCTGTTCCTGCTGGCACTCGCGGCCCTGCCCGGCGCTCTGCTGCCGCAGAACCGGCTCAACGCGGCCAAGGTCGACGACTACATCTCCAGCCACGGCTGGTGGGGCACCCTGCTCGACAAGCTGCAGTTCTACGACGTCTACTCCAGCGTCTGGTTCTCGGCGATCTACCTTCTGCTGATGATCTCGCTCGTCGGCTGCCTCACGCCGCGCAGCTGGGACTACGTCAGGCAGATGCGCGCGAAGCCCGTGCTGACGCCGCGCAACCTCGCGCGCATGCCGCACCACCGCATCGTCCGCACCGCGCGCACGCCCGAGTCGATCCGCGAGGACGTGCGCAAGCAGCTTTCGGGCTGGCGCAAGGTCGAGCGCGATGAAGACGAAGGCGGGTACAGCATCTCCGCCGAACGCGGCTACCTGCGCGAGACCGGCAACCTGCTTTTCCACTTCGGCATGCTCGGCCTGATCATCTTCTTCGCCCTCGGCAAGCTCTACAGTTACGAGGGCCAGGTCATCGTGCAGGCCGACGGCAGCCAGTTCTGCAACTCCGGCATCTACAACTACGACTCGTTCGAAGCCGGCCTGCGCATCGACGGCACCGACCTCGACGCGTTCTGCGTGAAGGTCAACGACTTCACCGCGCACTACACGCCCGCGGGCGAAGCGGACTACTACCACTCGAACATCCAGTACCAGTCCGGCGCCGACCTGACCACGAACACCTGGCGGCCGTTCAACCTGCAGCCCAACGACCCGCTGCGGACTGTCGGCGACCGCGTCTACCTGCTCGGCAACGGCTACTCGCCCCAGTTCACCGTGACCTTCCCCAACGGCGAGAGCCGCACGCAGAACACGCAGTGGAAGCCCACCGACACCGGCACGATGCTCTCGCAGGGCGCCACCAAGTTCGACCAGCCGGGCATCACCGACGAGATCCAGCGCCGCACCAAGCAGCTCGCGATCACCGGCATCCTGGCGCCGACGCCGTTCGTCCACGAAGGCGTGCTCACCTCCGTCGCGCCCGAGCTGAACAAGCCGATGGTCGCCGTCGACGTGCTGCGCGGCGACCTCGGCCTCGACGCGGGCCGCGGGCAGTCGGTGTTCGATGTGGACCAGGACCGCGTGGCCGACGGCCGGCTCAAGCGCGTCGCGCGGCAGAACCTGGCCGTGGGCCAGTCGGTCACGCTCGACGACGGCACCAAGGTGCGCTTCGACGGCGTGAACAACTGGGTGAACCTCCAGATCTCCCACGACCCAACGCAGGTCTACGTGCTCGGCTTCGCGATCGTGATGTTCGCGGGACTGGGCGGATCACTGCTGGTCAAGCGGCGGCGGGTGTGGGTACGGGTGCGCCCGGGTGACGACGGACACGCGCGTACCGTGATCGAGGTCGCCGGGCTGGCGCGCACCGACCAGGCAGGGTACGGCGAAGAGTTCCAGCGGATCAGCGAACGGCTGATCACGGGCCGGAAAGGCAGCTGAGGCATGCAGATCAACGAGACGTTGTCGCAGTACAGCGACTGGTTCTACACCACGACGGTGGCGATCTACGTCCTCGCGCTCCTGCTCTCGCTGTTCGAGCAGGCCTTCGGCGCGAAGGGCCGCCAGGCCCACGCGCGCAGCGCGCAGAAGTCGCTGGTCGGCGCCGGCGGGCCGGTGATCGAGGACGCCGACAACCCGGCCGAGCCCGAGGCTCCGCGCGAGGTCGGCCGCCCCGAGCGCATCGGCCGCATGGGTGCGTCGCTGCTGGTGCTGGGCGCGCTGCTGCAGCTCACCGCGATCGTGCTGCGCGGCCTCGCCGTGCACCGCGCGCCGTGGGGCAACATGTACGAGTACGGCATGGCGGTCACCTTCATCACGGTGGTCGCGTGGCTGGTCGTGATCCGGAAGTTCCCGGTGCGCCACCTCACGGGCTTCCTGCTGCTGCCCGTCGTGATCCTGATGTTCATCAACGGCACGCTGCTCTACACGGTGGCCGCGCCGGTCGTGCCCGCGCTGCAGTCCTACTGGCTCTACATCCACGTGTCGGCCGCGATCATCGGCTCCGGTGTGTTCCTGGTGCCCGGCGTGGCGAGCGTGCTCTACCTCTTCCGCACCGCCTACGACCGCAACCCGGCCAAGTTCTCCGGCTTCGGCCCGAAGCTCCCGGCCGCCGACGTGCTCGACCGCATCGCCTACCGCGCCACGATCGTGGCGTTCCCGATCTTCACCTTCGGCGTGCTGTGCGGCGCGGTGTGGGCCGAGGCGGCGTGGGGCCGGTTCTGGGGCTGGGACCCGAAGGAGACCGTCGCCTTCATCGCGTGGGTCGTCTACGCGGCCTACCTGCACTCCCGCGCCACCGCGGGCTGGCGCGGCACGCGGGCGGCGGTGATCAACATCGTCGGTTTCGCGGTGACGATCTTCAACCTGTTCTTCGTCAACCTGGTGACTGCCGGACTGCACTCGTACGCAGGGGTGAACTGACCGGGGGCCCACGCGGTTGGTAACACTTCACCCGACTACCGTCGATACCTGAGGATCCAGCAGGCGGTGCGATCGGGAGGTTGGCAGCGGTGACCGGACCCAGCGAAGAGGCGGCCACCCGGGCGGAGTCCGGCGGTGTTCCAGGGCAGCCCGAGCAGGCTCAGGCACAGCCCGAACCGAGTCCGGAACCGGCGGCCGAACTGTTCTCCGACGAACGCACGGACTCCACGCCGCACCCGGCCGCGGACGCGTACGAGGCCCAGCCGACCCAGGTCGTGGCCTCGCCCAACCCGAACTCGGGTCCCCACGCCGTGCCCGGTCAGCCCGTCGCGCAGGCGGGTCAGGCAGCGCAGCCGGGCCAGCCTCTTCAGCCCGGCCAGGTTCCGCCCGGGTACGCGCAGCAGCAGTACGACCAGAACCTCCCGCCGTTGCAGCCGCAGCAGCAGTACCCGCCCGCGGGTTACCCGCAGCAGCAACCGCCGTCGCAGCAGGCGCCTTCGGGTCTGCCGCAGCCGGGCGGCCGGCACTCGGCCGTGCCCGACGACCTGACCACCGCGCACCTGGTGAAGCAGGCGAAGCGCACGCCGCAGTCGGGCTGGCGCAAGGCGCTGTACGTGGGCACGGGCAAGCTGCTCAACCCCGGCGAGAGCCCGGCCGACACGCGCCGGCGCGAGCTGATCGCGCGCGTGAACCAGCCGCTGCGCGGGTGCTACAAGATCGCGATGCTGTCGCTCAAGGGTGGCGTCGGCAAGACCACCACCACGACCACGCTGGGCTCGACGTTCGCGTCGCTGCGCGGCGACCGCGTGGTGGCCGTGGACGCGAACCCGGACCGCGGCACGCTGTCGCAGAAGATCGCGATCGAGACCACGGCGACCGTGCGGCACCTGCTGCGCGACGCCGAGAAGATCACCCGCTACAGCGACGTCCGCTCGTACACCTCACAGGGCTCCAGCCGGCTGGAGATCCTCGCCAGCGAGCAGGACCCGGCCGTGTCGGAGGCCTTCTCCGAGACCGACTACCGGCGCACGGTCAACCTGCTGGAGCACTTCTACAACATCGTGCTCACCGACTGCGGCACCGGCTTGATGCACTCGGCGATGAAGGGCGTGCTCGACGTCGCCGACTCGCTCGTGGTCGTCTCGTCCGGCTCGGTCGACGGCGCGCGCAGTGCCTCGGCCACGCTCGACTGGCTCGAGGCCCACGGCTACGGCGACCTGGTGAAGCGCTCGGTCGTGGTCATCAACTCCGTGCGCCCGAAGGGCAGCTCGGTCGACCTCGACAAGCTCTCGGCCCACTTCGGCGCGAAGGTCCGCGCCGTGTGCCGCATCCCGTTCGACGCGCACCTGGAGGAAGGCGCGGAGATCGAGCTGGAACGCCTGGGCGGCGACACGCGCCTGGCGCTGCTGGAGCTGGCGGCCACGGTGGCCGACGGCTTCGGGGCTCAGCAGTACCGCTGAGCCCGTTTCGTAAAGCGTTGCGAAAGCGCCCCAGCCGCACGTGCTGGGGTGCTTTTCACGTCTTGCCGGAGGTCAGGCGTCCGGGTCGTCGGTGGGCCGCTTGCGCTGCTGCTCGCCGAGCTTGCGCAGGAAGTCGGGGTCGTCGTCGGGCGCGAGGGTGGGCCGCCGATCGGGCACGCCGATGCGTTGCGCGCCGAAGGCCCGCCACAACAGAACGGCGATGGTGATGGCGCCCACCGCTGCGAGCAGAGCGATCATGCCCGGTCCTTCCGTCGTGCAAGGCCTTGCCGGTTCCCCAGGTTAGCCCCAAAACGCTCAAGCGGCCCGAACCCCGGGTACGACGAAGGGTCGTGACCGGTAAGAGGTGCGGGAAGTCACCTCTTACCACTCACGACCCTCTCGTCGCGGTGGTTCAGGCCTTGCGGGCCGGTTCGCTCGCGTCGGTGGTGAGCTCGGCGAGGAGCTCGTTCACCTCGGACTCGCGGAACCTGCGGTGCCCGCCCGGGGTCCGGATCGAGCCGATCCGACCGGCCGTGGCCCATCGGGTGACCGTCTTCGGGTCCACCCGGAACAAGGCGGCCACCTCACCCGGGGTGAGCAACCTTCCGCCCATCGTCGCGGTCATTTTCCGCCTCCTTAACGACCTACTTGCTATACCGGAGGCATCGGGCCTTTCGCCCGTCGCGCCGGGGTAGCCAACGCGGCAATCGTGGCACTTCACCCGTCGGGTACTCGAACGGTTGTCCTTGAGTAAAGAGCCCTTAAAGTGCAAAAGGGACATAACCTCGTGCGTCCTCCCGCGTGTGAAGTCCTTGTTCAAATGGCTCTGACCAGGAGGTTTTCTTCTGCGGAGCGGCGGCCTCAGGTAAAGACACGCCAAAGGGGCATCGCGGGCCATAGCGGACCATCGGCGACGTTGTGACGCAGTAGACACTCTGTCTGCTGATCGGGGCGCCTTACCTTCCCTGCGGCCGGCGCGGGCCGCGAAGCATAATGACCCGGTGGATCAGCTGGACCGGAAGATCATCGCGGCGTTGCGGGTCAACGGCCGGGCCACCTACGCCGACCTCGGCCGCTCCGTCGGTTTGTCGGCTTCGTCGGTGCACGAGCGCGTGGGCAAGCTCGAGGCCGCGGGGGTGATCACCGGCTACCACGCGATGGTGGACCCGGGCACCGTCGGCCTGGGCGTCACGGCGCTGGTGGGCATCCACCCGACCGACACCGCCACCGACGAGGACGTGGCCGCGGCACTCGGCGAGCTGCCCGAGGTGGAGAGCTGTTACGCCGTGGCGGGGGACGAGGCGTTCGTGGTGAAGGTGCGCGTGTCGACCGTCGACGAGCTGGAGCACACGCTCGGGCGGCTGCGGCGCATCCCGGGCGTCGGGCGCACCAATACGACGGTGGTCCTCTCGACGCGCTTCGAGGGCCGTCCGAACAACGCGGGCCTGGACGAAGAGGCCGAGAACAAGGCGTAGCCTCCCTTGATGTGAGCGAATCGCCGGAACACGAATCGCCGGAACACCTGCCCCGTGACCTGACCCTGTACCTGGTCGCGCGCTTCGCGCTCGTGGCTGTGGTCGCCTGGGTGCTGGCGCTGGTCGGGGTGCCGCTGCTGGTGTCCCTCCTCATTGGGCTCGTCGTGGGCCTGCCGCTGGGTCTGCTGCTCTTCCGCAAGCTCAACGCGCGCGTGACGGCCGGGCTGGCCAAGCGCAACGAGTCGCGGGCTCGCGCGCGGGCCGCCCTGCGCGCCCAGCTGCGCGGTGACCTCTCGGCCAACTCGGGCGACGAGGCCGCATGAGCAGGCTCCACAACCGGGCGTGGGTGCGTGAGGCCGTCCGCATCATCGAGGCCGACGCGAACCGCAGCGCCGACACGCACCTGCACGTCTTCCCGCTGCCCCAGGAATGGGGCGTCGACCTGTACCTGAAGGACGAGTCCGTGCACCCCACGGGCTCGCTCAAGCACCGGCTGGCCCGGTCGCTGCTGCTCTACGGCCTGGTCAACGGCCAGATCGGCCCCGACACCACGCTCATCGAGGCGTCCAGTGGGTCGACGGCGGTGTCGGAGGCGTACTTCGCGCGCATGCTGGGGCTCAAGTTCGTGACCGTGGTGCCGCGGCGCACGAGCAAGGAGAAGATCGCCCTCATCGAGTTCTACGGCGGTGAGTGTCACTACGTCGACCGTGCCCCGGACATGTACCCGGAGGCGGAACGGCTTGCGGCCGAGTGCGGTGGGCACTATCTCGATCAGTTCACGTATGCCGAGCGCGCGACGGACTGGCGGGGGAACAACAACATCGCGGAGTCGGTGTTCGCGCAGATGCGCGCGGAGCGGCATCCGGTGCCGTCGTGGATCGTCGTCGGAGCTGGCACGGGTGGGACGAGCGCGACGTTCGGGCGGTATGTGCGGTACAAGCGGCACACGACGAAGGTTGCCGTGGTCGACCCGGAGAACTCGTCCTTTTTCGGTGCGTGGGAGACCGGCGCGCTGGACTACGCGACGGGCATGCCGTCGCGGATCGAGGGGATCGGGCGGCCGAGGGTGGAGCCGTCGTTCGTGCCGGGGGTGATCGACGAGATGTTCTCGGTGCCGGATGCCGGGTCGCTGGCGGCGATCCGGTTGTTGCGGGATCACACGGGACATTGGGCTGGTGGGTCTACCGGGACCAATCTGTATGGCGCGTTTTTGTTGATCTCGCGGATGGTTGCGGAGGGGCAGGCTGGGTCGGTCGTGACTTTGCTCTGCGACGGCGGCGATCGGTATGCGAACACGTACTACTCGGATGAGTGGTTGGTGGAGCAGGGGATCGACATCGCGCCGTATCGGGGGAAGTTTGATGAGTTTTTGTTGAGTGGGCGGTTTGAGGGGTAGGTCCTGCGTTCTTGGACGGTTCTTGGTCCTCGCGGGGCGTGTTGCGGTGGGTGGTCTGGGGTTTCGGTTCTCGCGGGAGCGTGTTGCGTTGGGTGCGCACCCCGAAGCTGGATTGTGTTGACGGCCGGTGAGCCGTTGTCAAGGCGGGAAAGCGTGCCTTGACAACGGCTCGCCGGCGGCAAGAAGGCTTCGGATCGGGGTGCCGGGGCGGGTCTGGGTGCAAGTTTCGTCGCGTGGGTGGGCGGTGGATGGGTGGGTGGGTGGCGTTGTGTCGCCTTCGCTTGGGGTCAGAGGGCGAGTGCGATTGCGCTGAGGATGGCCCAGGCGAGCATGGCCAGGCCGGTGTCGCGGAGGGCGGGGATGAGTTCGCGGCCTACCTTGCCGCCGCCGACGGCGCGGACGGATTTGAGCAGCATGGGGGCCGTGATCAGGGTGATGAGCAGCAGCGGGTGCCAGATGCCGAGGATCACGGTGAGGACGTAGGGGACCGTCACCAGGACGAGGTAAAGGCGGCGGGTGCCCTGGTCGCCTAGGCGGGTGGCGAGGGTGCGTTTGCCGGATTCGAGGTCGGTGGGGATGTCGCGGAGGTTGTTGGCCGTCAGCACGGCCGTGGAGAAGGTGCCGACGGCGACGGCGCAGGCCAGGCCGGCCCAGCTGACGCGGCCGGCCTGGACGTAGACGGTGCCCAGCACGCCGGCGAGGCCGAAGAACACGAAGACGGCGATCTCGCCGAAGCCGTAGTAGCCGTAGGGCTTCTTGCCGCCCGTGTAGAACCACGCGCCGAGGATGCAGACGCCGCCCATGATCAGCAGCCACCAGAAGCCCGTGAGGGCCACGAGCAGCAGGCCCAGCACGCCGGCCAGGCCCAGGCACACCAGCGCCGCGGCGAGAACGGCCTTCGGGGCGGCCGTGCCGGAGCCGACGAGGCGCAGCGGGCCGACGCGGTTCTCGTCGGTGCCGCGGACGCCGTCGGAGTAGTCGTTGGCGTAGTTCACGCCGATGATCAGGGAGAGCGCGACCAGCAGCGCGAGCACCGAACGCCACCACGAGAACGCGTCCAGCGCGATTGCCGCCCCGACGCCCGCGACCACCGGCGCGATCGCGTTGGGCAGCGTCCGCGGGCGGGCGCCTTCGATCCACTCACTCACTGTCGCCATGGTCGTTATTCAACGCCATGCGATCTTCACCCGATCAGGAACCCGTGACCTGCCACGTGAGGGTCCCGCTGCTGTTCGGCTCGTCGGCCGACGCGGCACCAGCGCCGATGAGCAACCCCACCGCAAGAGTCACGACCGCCACCGCGGCCTTCGTCCACCTCGTCATACCCCCGAGGCAACCGTGATCACTGGCACCCTGTCAACGATCCGGCGGGATTTCACGCCGTCCGCAGGGCGAACAGGGCTTTGACGGCTGCCCGGTCGATCTTCCCCGGGCCTCGCAGCGGCAGCTCATCCGCGAACTCGACCTGTTTCGGCGTGGCCGCGGCGCCCAGTTCCTCCCGGGCGACGGCCTTGATCGTCTCGGGCGCGACCGGTCCCTCCGCGACCACCAGAGCGACCACCGTTTCACCCCACTGGGGGTCCGGGATCCCGACCACACAGACGTCGCGCACGCCCTTGATCGCGCCCAGCACCCGCTCCACCGACCCGGCCGACACCTTCACGCCGCCGGTGTTGATCACGTCGTCCGCGCGGCCGAGCACCTCGACGCGGCCGTCGTCGAGCAGCCGGCCGCGGTCGGACGTGCGGAACCAGCCGTCCTGGAACGACTCCTCCGTCAGCTCCGGCGCGAGCCGGTAGCCGTGGGCCAGCACCGGCCCGGAGATCCGCAGCCGCTCATCGGCGTCCGGCTCCACGCGCACCCCGTCGAGGGGCACGCCGTCGTAAACGCAGCCACTCGCGGTCTCGCTCATGCCGTACGCGGGAACGATCCGCACGCCGGCCTCCACCGCCCGCGTACGCAGCTTCGCCGACGTCGCCGCCGCGCCCAGCACGATCCCGTCGAACGCGCGCGCCGCGGACAGCCCGGCCCCGCCGTCGTCGAGCAGCCGGACGAGCTGCGTCGGCACCAGCGCCGTGTAGCGCGGCCCGTCCTCGGCCAGCACGGGCGCGGCGGCCGCGGCGAACTCATCGGGCCGGAAGCCCGTGCCGGTCAGGAACGCGGGTTTCGTCCCGGCCAGCCGCGCGCGGATCAGCACCTGCAGGCCGCCGATGTAGTGCGCCGGCGTGGCGAGCAGCCAGTGGCCCGCCCCGCCGAGCCGCGCGTGTGTGGCGATGGCCGACGACGTCAGCGCGCCCGGCGAGAGCAGCACGCCCTTGGGCGCCCCGGTCGACCCGGACGTGGCGATGATCACGGCCGTGTCCGGTTCGACCGGCGCGTCGGGCGCCATCGCCTCGAGCACGCCGGGGGCCGCCGGGTCGGCCGAGGACAGCGGCAGCACGGCCTCGCCGCCGTCCAACGCCGCCGCGACGGCCGTGTCCAGGGTGGACACCGCTTCGGCGCTCCCGTCGAGCCACACCACACGCACAAGGTCTCCCGGAGGATCAGTAGTAGTACGGGACGTCGGACCAGTCCGGGTCCCGCTTCTGCAGGAAGGCGTCGCGGCCCTCCACAGCTTCGTCCTGCATGTACGCGAGCCGCGTGGTCTCGCCGGCGAAGAGCTGCTGGCCGACGAGGCCGTCGTCGATCGCGTTGAATGCGTACTTCAGCATGCGCTGCGCGGTCGGGGACTTGCCGACGATGGCCCAGCCCCACTCCAGCGCCACCTTCTCCAGGTCGGCGTGGGGGACGACCTCGTTCACCGCGCCCATGTGGTGCATCTGCTCGGCGGTGTAGTCGCGGCCGAGGAAGAAGATCTCGCGCGCGAACTTCTGCCCGACCTGGCGGGCGAGGTAGGCCGAGCCGTAACCGGCGTCGAACGAGCCGACGTCGGCGTCGGTCTGCTTGAAGCGCGCGTGCTCGGCGGAGGCGAGCGTGAGATCGCACACGACGTGCAGCGAGTGCCCGCCGCCTGCGGCCCAGCCCGGGACGACCGCGACCACCGGTTTCGGCATGAACCGGATCAAGCGCTGGACCTCGAGGATGTGCAGCCGGCCGGCGCGCGCGGGGTCGACCGTGTCGGAGGTCTCCCCGCTCGCGTACTGATACCCGGAGCGTCCGCGAATACGCTGGTCACCGCCGGAACAGAACGCCCAGCCGCCGTCCTTGGGCGACGGCCCGTTGCCGGTGAGCAGGACGCAGCCGACGTCGGAGCTCATCCGGGCGTGGTCGAGGGCGCGGTAGAGCTCGTCGACCGTGTGCGGGCGGAAGGCGTTGCGGACCTCCGGACGGTCGAACGCGACGCGGACCACCCGTTTGCCGGAGCGGCTCTCGGTGGAGCGGTGGTAGGTGATGTCGGTGAAGGCGAAACCTTCGACCTCGGTCCACTCGGCGGGGTCGAACAGCTCGGAAACTCGGGCGTCATCCACGTTTGGGAGAATAGGACCTGTGGACATCTCTGCTGTGCCTGATGCCGCCTCCGCGGGAGGTAGCGCGTCCGTGGGCGACCTACCCGGAGCCTGCCGGTGAACCCCTCCACCGCGCAGGCCAGGGTCATCGTCGACGAACTGGTCCGCAACACCGTGTCCCACGTCGTCCTCTGCCCGGGCTCGCGTAACGCGCCCCTGTCGATCGCGCTCTACGACGCGGCCGCGGCCGGCCGGCTGAAGCTCCACGTGCGCATCGACGAGCGCGGCGCCGCGTTCCTCGCGCTCGGCATCGCCGCCCGCACGGGCCGGCCGTCGGCGGTGGTCTGCACCTCCGGCACGGCGGCCGCGAACTTCCACCCGGCCGTGCTCGAAGCCGACCGCGCGGGCGTGCCGCTGATCGTGCTCACCGCCGACCGCCCGCCCGAGCTGCGGTCCGCCGGCGCCAGCCAGGTGATCGACCAGTACCAGCTCTACGGCGACGCCGTGCGCTACTTCGACGAGCTGGCCGTCGCCGAGCGGCGCGCCGGCCAGAACTCCTACTGGCGCAGCCAGATCTGCCGCGCCTGGAACGCCGCCTACGGCGAGTGGCGCAGCGGCCCGGTGCACCTGAACATCCCGTTCCGCGAGCCGCTCGTCCCGGACCTCGACGATGACGGCGAGTGGTACGAGTCGACCGAAGGCCGCGCCGACGGCGAACGCTGGACGGAGCTGCCCGACTTCGGCGCCCTGCCGTCGTTCGTGGTGCCCTCGGCCCGCCACGGCCTCGTGATCGCGTGCGACACCGGCGTGCAGGCGGCCAGCGAGTGGGCCGAGCAGCACGGCTGGCCGGTGGTCTCCGAAACCGGTGGTCTGGGCTTGTCCGGCTCCACGGCCATCTCGTCGGGCGCGTGGCTGCTGGGCGTCGAGGAGTTCATCTCGCACCACAAACCGGAGCAGGTGCTGTGCCTCGGCCGGCCGACGGTGTTCCGGCAGGTCCAGAAGGTGCTCTCGGACCCCGAGGTGGAGGTTCTGCTGGTCCGCCCGGACTCCGACTGGCCCGCGCCGGCGCACAACGTCCGCCAGGTCGGTCAGTGGTTCGCCGAGCCGACGAAGCCCGCGGACCCGGAATGGCTCGCCGGCTGGCAACGCGCCGACGCGGCTGCGGCCGCGGCTGTTTCTCGCGCTCTGGCCGAGGAGCCGTGGCCCAGCGGGTTGAGCGTCGCGTCGGAGCTGGTGGACGCCCTGCCGCAGGGCGCTCTTCTGGTGGTGGGTTCGTCGAACCCGACCCGCGATGTCGCGCTGGTCGGGACGCTGCGTCCCGACGTGCTGGTCCACCGCAACCGCGGCGTCGCGGGCATCGACGGCACAGTCTCCACAGCCATCGGCGCGGCCACTGTGCACCGCGCGCCTTCGTACGCCTTGCTGGGCGATCTCACGTTCTTGCACGACGCTTCCGGCCTGCTCACCGGTCCCGCCGAGCAACGTCCGGACCTCACCATCGTCGTCCTCAACGACGACGGCGGAGGGATCTTTTCGTTGCTGGAACAGGGCGCCCCTGAACACGCGGACAGCTTCGAGCGAGTGTTCGGCACTCCCCACGGCGCCGACCTGGGCGCGTTGTGCGCGGGCTACCGGGTGCCCCACGTGGTGGCCACCTCGGTGTCGGAGTTCCGTGGGGCCCTGAAGCCCGCACCGGGCCTGCGGGTCGTCGAGGTGCGCGTGGACCGCTCGCGTCACCGCGACCTGCACGCCCGCCTGCGCAAGGCCGTGGCCTCGGCCGTCGGCAACGGCTGACGCGTTCACCCCAGCGCGGCTCGCCACGCGTCCTGGTGGCCGTCGAGGTAACCGGCGGTCGCGAGCCAGTACGGGCCGTCCTCACGCCAGATGCGCGACCACGGCTGCGTGCCGGTGTTCGCCCGCAGGAAGTCGTGCATCGCGCGGGCGCGGCGGCCGAGCGCGGCCGGGAGTTCAGCGCGTTGACGCTCATCGAGGTCGTAGCCGTCGGTGAACGCGCGCAGGCAGGCGGCGGACTCCGCGACCGGCCGGTCGGTGCGCAGGTCCGCCGTGGTCTGCGCGGTGTAGGCGAGGTCCCACACCGTCGACGCCGGCGCCGTGCCGTCCCAGTCGATCAGCACCCATCCACGCTCGGCGCGCACGATGTTCCACGGCGCGACGTCGTTGTGGCACACCAGCTCTTCGCGGTCCGGCGGAATGAGCCGCGGCCAGACCGCGTCCGGCGGCGGCACGAAGTCCGCCAGTGCCTGGTGCAGCTCGGCCAGCGCTCGGCCGAGCTCACGCAGGTCGGCGGGGGAGTACGGGCCGCCCACCTCACCCGGCACGAACTCCAGCACCTGCCGGCCACGCTCGTCGCGCCCGAGCGGCCGCGGCGCCGCGCGGAAACCGACCGAACGCAGGTGCGCCAGCACCGCGTCCACGGCCT
Organism: Amycolatopsis sp. 2-15; assembly: GCF_030285625.1. Lineage (NCBI taxonomy): Bacteria > Bacillati > Actinomycetota > Actinomycetes > Pseudonocardiales > Pseudonocardiaceae > Amycolatopsis > Amycolatopsis carbonis. The sequence continues at coordinate 996,166 of NZ_CP127294.1, read as the reverse complement.
CGGTCCACGGCCCCGCCGGGCGCCGCACTGTGTCCCCGACGCGGACCACGCCGCTTGTCACGTTCCCGACCAGCGGTTCTTCCGTCACGCGATCAAGAATCGCCGCTCCGTCAAGTGATTACCTCCCGGAGTCCCAGCGGGCAAGAACCTCCCAACGGACGTACCTCGCAAGTCGAACCCTGGCTACGTTCGAGCGCGTTGATCACCGTCTGGGAGGAAACGCCATGCGTGGAAGAGGTCGGGCCGGGCTCGGGTTGGTCGCGGCGGGAGTGGTGTCGGTGCTGGTCGCGGGGGTGGCGTCGGCCGCACCGCAGCCGGGGGCGCCGGGGGTGGGTGATCCGTACTACCCCAACGCCGGCAACGGCGGCACCGACGTGCTGCACTACGACATCCGCCTGACCTACCAGCCGGACTCCGACCGGCTGGCGGGCACGACGACCCTGCTGCTCACCGCGACGCAGGACCTGTCGCGGTTCGACCTCGACTTCGCGCTCAAGGCCAAGAGCGTGCTGGTCGGCAACGAGGCCGCGACCTTCGCCAACCAGAACGGCGACGGCGAGCTCGTCATCACGCCCGCGCACCCGTTGCTCAAGGGCCAGACCACCACCGTCGTCGTGGCCTACGACGACACGCCGTCCACCGAGGCCGTCGACGGGCTGCACGGCTGGAAGCACGGCGCGTTCGGCGCGCTGGGCGTCGACGAGCCGCAGAGCGCGCAGTGGTGGTTCCCGTCCAACGACCACCCGACGGACAAGGCCACCTACGACGTCTCGATCGAAGCGCCCGACGGCAACGCCGCCATCACGAACGGGACCCTCGTGCGCAAGACCCAGTCGCGCGCCGGCTGGACGCGCTGGAACTGGCGCAGCACGAAGCCGCAGGCCACGTACCTGACGTCGTTCGTCGTGGGCAAGTACGAGGTCAACCAGTCGACGACGCCGGACGGCAAGCCGTTCATCACCGCCTACGGCTCCGACCTCGGTGACTCGCTCTACGCGGCCAAGGCGAGCGTCGAGCGGACGCCCGAGATCGACGCGTTCCTGGCCGCGCAGTTCGGGCCGTTCCCGTTCGAGGCCGAGGGCGGCGTGGTCACCAGCGGCATCACGTTCTCGCTCGAGAACCAGACCCGGCCCACCTATGGGCTGAAGAACTTCGTTGCCGGCGCGAACACCACTCTCATCGCCCACGAGAACGCCCACCAGTGGTTCGGCGACAACGTCTCGCTCGGCAAGTGGAGCGATATCTGGCTCAACGAGGGCTTCGCGTCCTACGCCGAGTACCTGTGGTCCGAGCACGAGGGCGAGGGCACCACGGCCGAGCTCGCGCAGTACGCCTACGACTCCTACGCCGCCGACGACGCGTTCTGGCAGGTCCTGCCCGGCGACCCGGGGGAGGAGAACCAGTTCGACGGCGCCGTCTACGACCGCGGCGCGATGGCCCTGCAGGCCTTGCGCATCACCGTCGGCGACGACGCGTTCTTCGCCATCCTGCAGAAGTGGCAGGCCACCAAGGCCGGCGGCCACGGCGTGATCCCTGAGTTCGAGGCGCTGGCCGAGCAGGTGTCGGGCAAGCCGCTGCAGGCGTTGTTCCAGACGTGGCTGTTCACCAAGGGCAAGCCGGCGCTCGGCCCGAACGGTGCTTCGGCTGCTCGGGCGGCGGCCCACGCTCTGGTCAAGCCGAAGTCCTTCGACCAGATCCGGGCCAACCACCGCATGCTCGCCGCCGCGGGGGAACGGTGAGGCTCTACTGTGCCGATCGTTACCAATCCGAGCACAGTCACGGCCGAATGGCTTCGTAGCAACGGTTACGTGCCGAGTGGGGGTCGGCCTACTTTTGGCCGGATTGGTAACCTCGCGACGTGACGGTCAGGCGTGAGCGGGCGAGGCGCATCGGGTGGTTCGCCGTCCTCGGTGTCGCCTCGCTCCTCACCGTGATGTGCGTGAGCTTGCTCTTCGCGGCGATCCGCAACGACAACGCCATCGAGTCCCACCTCGGCACGGCCACGGCCACCGTCGAGTCCGTGAACTTCGATCGCACGATCATCCAGTTTCAGAGCCCGGACGGCATCGTCCACAGCCCGGCCAACGGCGTCCTCTACCCGTCCGGCCTCCTGGCGGGCCAGCTCGTGGCCATCGAGTACGACGTCACGAACCCCGACCGCACCGCCCGCGTCGCCGGCCGCACCGCGACGCTCACCCTCCTGCCGCTCGGCACGACGATCCTGTTCACCTGGCTGGTCGCGGGCCCGCTGATGTGGTGGCTGCGCCGCCTGATCAAGCGCGACCGGGCCGCCCGGGCGGCGACCGAGGTGCCGGAGGTCCCGGTCGCCTGACCCGAGTTGTTCGCGAGGTCGACGCCGGCGAGTGCCGGCGTCGCCGCCCGAACGCCGCGTCAGGTCGTGGCGACCGTCGCCGTCTCCTGCCACCAGCTCAGCACCTCGTCCGCGACGCCCGGAGCGGCCACCAAAAGGCCATCCGTCGGCAAGGTCGTGTCCTCGCCGTGCTTGTCGAGCACCACCGCGCCGGCCTCGATGGCCATGGCGACGGAGCCCGCGACGTCCCATTCGTGGTAGCTGTGCAGCACCGCCGCGGCGGCGTGGCCGAGCGCGACCTGCGCGATCGACAGCGCGGCCGAGCCCAGCACCCGCACGCCCGCGTGGGCGGCCGCCGCGCGCTCTATGAAGCCGCCCATCCCCGGCCACGGCCCCTTGCGGGCGAGCTCCGTGCAGACGATGGCGCCGGCCGTCACGCGGCGGTCGACGAGCTGGATCGGCTTGCCGTTGGCGCGGGCGCCGCGGCCGCGGGCGGCGGCGTAGATCTGCGCGCGGTACGGGTCGGCGACCACCCCCACCACCGGCCCGGACGCGTCGATCAGCGCGAGGCTGTAGGCGCACCACGGCACGCCGGCGACGTAGTTGGCGGTGCCGTCGACGGAGTCCACGACCCAGCGGTACTCGGCCACGTCGGCGCCGTGGTCGGCGCCGAACTCGTGGCCGACCACGGGTATCCCGGGGAACTCGGCCGTCAGCACCCGGCGGGTGTGGCGCTCGAGGATACGGTCGGTGTCGGTGACCCAGTCGAAAGGGGAGTCCAGGGTCGAGGGGTGGGCACCACGGCCCGCCGTCGCGGTGATCACGTCGGTGGCGTCGTTGGCCAGCCGGCCGGCCACCTCGAGAGCCCTCGAGAGCAGCCCCGGCTCCACGGGCTGCGACGGCCTGGAGGACAAGAGGGTCATGCCTGCTTAGTCTGGGCCGTCCTGGTTTCCGGGACACGACCTTGAGGTGACATGTCGTGGCGAATCTGGCGACGGACTGTATTCGGACCCGGACGCTTCGGAGTGTTCGAACACCGTTGGCCGAGCTGTCACGAAGGATTGGCCCAGGTCGCGCACGCCGGTGCGACAGTGGCCGGGTGCGAGTCGCCATAGTCACCGAAAGTTTCCTGCCCCAGGTGAACGGCGTGACGAATTCCGTGCTGCGGGTCGTCGAGCACCTGGTCGACCGCGCTCACGACGTGCTCGTGGTGGCGCCGGGACCGGGGCCCGAGTCCTACCGCGGCGCACCGGTCGTCCGCATCCCCGCGCTGGACGTGCCCGGCGTGCACTCCCTGCCGATCGGCCTGCCGACGCGCACCGTGCTCACGGCGCTCAGCGGCTTTCGCCCGGACGTGGTGCACCTGGCCTCACCCTTCGTGGTGGGTGCGCGCGGCCTGGCCGCCGCGCGGCGCCTGCGGGTGCCGTCGATCGCCGTCTACCAGACCGACATCGCGGGCTTCGCCACGTCGTACGGCTTCGGCATCGGCGCGCGCGCCGCCTGGCGCTGGGTGCGCCGCGTGCACTCGCGGGCCGACCGGACGCTCGCGCCGTCGTCCGACTCCGTCGAGCAGCTGCGGCTGCATGGCGTGCCCCGCGTGCACCGCTGGGCCCGTGGCGTGGACATCGACCGCTTCTCACCTTCGCACGCCGACCCGGCGTTGCGGGCCGAGCTGGCGCCCAACGGCGAGCTGCTGGTGGGCTTCGTCGGCCGGTTGGCTCCGGAGAAGGAGGTCGACCGCCTGGTGTCGCTGGCCGGCGTGCCCGGCATCCGCGTGGTCGTGGTTGGCGACGGCCCCGAGCTTCCGTCCCTGCGCGAACGCCTCCCCGGCGCGGCCTTCCTCGGCGCGAAGTACGGCGACGAGCTGTCCGTGGCCTACGCGAGCCTCGACGTGTTCGTCCACACCGGACCGCACGAGACGTTCTGCCAGGCCGTCCAGGAGGCCATGGCCTCCGGCCTCCCGGTGCTCGCGCCCGACGCGGGCGGCCCGAAGGACCTGGTCCTGCCCGGCCGCACCGGCTACCTGCTGCCCGCCGACCGGGAGGATTTCGGCCGCGCCCTCGTTGCGCGCATCGACGACCTGCGCGACGCGGCCCTGCGGGCGCGGCTGGGGGAGAAGGCCCGCAAGGTAGTGCTGGGGCGGACGTGGCCCGCGGTGTGCCGGGAGCTGGTGGGGCACTACGAGGCCGTGCAGGACCGGGCCGCGCGCGCGGCCTGAGCGATGCACATCGTCCAGCTGGCGAACTTCTACGGGCCGCGCTCGGGAGGGCTGCGGACGGCCCTGCACCACCTCGGCGCGGGCTACGTCGCCAGCGGGCACCGCGTGACCCTCGTCGTGCCGGGCACCCGGTATGCGGTGGAGACACTGCCCACGGGCGTGCGGCGGTACTCGCTGCCCGCGCCCCGGATCCCCGGCACGGGCGGCTACCGGGCCGTCGACCCGCATCGCGTGCGGTCCCTGCTGCGGCGGCTTTCGCCGGACCGCCTGGAGGTCTCGGACCGGCTGACGCTGCGCGGCATGGGCACCTGGGCTCGCCTCAACGGGGTTCCCAGCACGGTGATTTCCCACGAGCGTCTCGACCGTCTGCTGGAGCAGTTCCTCCTGCCACGGCCGGTCGCTCGCGGTATCGCCGACGTCGCCAACCGCCGGATGGCCGCCAGCTACGACACGGTCGTGTGCACCACGGCTTTCGCCCGCGCCGAATTCGACCGGATCGCCGCGCCCAATGTCCGCCGGGTCCCCCTGGGCGTCGACTTGGCGACCTTTGCGCCGACGATGCGCTCGGACTCATGGCGGCATTCCCTGGCCGGTGGCGCGGATGCCCTGCTTGTCCACTGTGGACGCTTGTCTCCCGAGAAACACGTGGAGCGCAGCGTGGATACGGTCGCCGAGCTGACGGAGTCCGGCGCCCGCGTGCGCCTGGTCATCGCGGGTGACGGGCCTCGAAGACGCGCGCTGGAACGCCGCGCCCGCGGCCTCCCCGTGACGTTCCTGGGATTCCTCTCCGGCCGCGACGAAGTCGCCCGCCTGCTGGCCACCGCCGACGTGTCGCTCGCCCCGGGCCCCCACGAGACGTTCGGCTTGGCCGCCCTCGAAGCCCTCGCCTCCGGCACCCCCGTCGTGGTCTCCGCCTCGTCCGCCCTGCGCGAGATCGTCCGCCCCGGCTGCGGCGCCGCCGTCGACGACCACGCCCCCGCCTTCGCCACCGCCGTCACCGGCCTCCTCGACAGCCCCGAAGACCTCCGCCGCGCCGCCGCCCGGGCGCGGGCGGAGGAATTCGCGTGGCCGGAGTCGGTGCGGGGGATGCTCGCCGCGCTCGGCTGAGGCCGGCCCGGGGTTGGGCGGGTGTTGGTTCGGGGTTGGTCCGTCGGGATCAATCCACTCTGGACCAGCCCACTCCGACCAGCTCACTCCGACCAGCTCACTCCGACCAGCTCACTCGGACCGACCTGGGCCCGCCGAACCGCGACCGCGACCGGTCCCTTCGCACCGCGCTACGGCCACGAGCGGACCATTCGCACCATCCGCGGCGCACGAGGGGACCGGGCGCGGCATCCGCCGGGCACGAGTGGACCGTTCGCGCCGTTGCTGGGTGCGAGTGGTCCTTTAGCTCCGCGCGGCGAGCACGAGGTGACTGCTCGTGCCGCGAACTGGGCCGCGAAAGGACGGTTCGCGCGATGCGATGAGCGCGGTAGGGCCGTTCAGTCCGGGTGCTGGGTATGAGTGGTCCGATCGCGAAGGGTTCCCTTGCGCCAACCCCGGCTCCGCTACCGGACCTTTCTTCGCGCCGCTGGCAGCGCGCGAGTGGATCGTTCGCGCCGCTGGCAGCGCGCGAGTGGATCGTTCGCGCCGCTGGCAGCGCGCGAGTGGATCGTTCGCGCCGCCAGCACCGCGCGAGTGGACCGTTCGCGCCACGGCAGAGGCGCGAGAGGCCCCCTCACCCCGAGCCAACCCCACGACCGGACCCCCACCGTCGTGACCCCGGACCACTCCCAACCCAGCCCACCTGACCAGCGCCTCAGCCACCCTCAGCACCCACCCCGCACACCACTGTCTAGATTCGAGGCATGCCCCGCGCCAGTCTGGACAAGGATCCGCACGAAGTCGCCGCGATGTTCGACGGCGTGGCGTCCGGTTATGACCGGGCGAACTCGTTCATGACGTTCGGGTTCGACCGGCGGTGGAGGACCACCACGGCGCGGGTGCTGGACGCCAAGCCGGGGGAGAAGGTGCTCGACCTGGCGGCCGGCACCGGCGTCTCCACGGTCGAGTACGCCCGCAGCGGCGCCTACTGCGTCGCGGCCGACTTCTCGCTCGGCATGCTGCGCGCGGGCCTGCGGCGGAAGCTTCCGATGGTCGCGGCCGACGCGTTGCACCTGCCGTTCGCGGACGACTCGTTCGACGCCGTCACGATCTCCCTCGCGCTGAGGAACTTCGTCGACACCAAAGCCGCCCTCACCGAAATACTGCGTGTCGTCAAGCCAGGTGGACGGCTGGTCATCTGCGAGGTGTCGACGCCCACGTTCGCGCCCATCCGGTTCATCTACCGGCGCTTCATCCTCAACCTGCTCACGTGGGTCGGGAGCCGCTCGTCGACGAACCCCGAGGCCTACTCCTACCTGGCCGAATCCATGCTCGCGTGGCCCGACCAGCGGGCGCTCGGCGAGATCATCGCGAGCGCGGGCTGGACCGAGGTCGAGTGGCTGAACCTCACATTCGGCGTCGTCGCCATTCACCGCGCGAAGAAGCCCTCCGTAGACTCGTAAACATGACGATCTCCCGCCGCAGCCCGGACCACGACGCCGAAGTGATCGTGGTCGGCGCCGGACCGGCCGGTTCCACCGCGGCCACGTACCTCGCGCGCGCGGGGGTCGACGTGCTGTTGCTGGAGAAGACCGAGTTCCCGCGCGAGAAGGTCTGCGGCGACGGCCTCACGCCGCGCGGCGTGAAGCAGCTGATCGACCTCGGGATCGACACGAGCGAGGAGAACGGCTGGGTCCGCAACCGCGGCCTGCGCATCCTCACCGGCGACCTCACGCTGGAGCTCGACTGGCCGGACCTCACCAGCTACCCGCCCTACGGCGTCGCCCGCACGCGCCAGGACTTCGACGACCTGCTGGCCAAGACCGCGGTCAAGGCCGGCGCGCGCCTGTACGAACGCACCACCGTCACCAACGCCATCACCAGCCCGTCCGGCCGCGTGATCGGCGTCGAGGCGAAGGTCGGCCCCGAGAAGACGCCGGTGAGCTACCGCGCGCCGCTCGTGCTGGCGTGTGACGGGGTGTCCGCGCGGCTCGCGTTGAGCGTCGGCATCGAGAAGAACGAGAAGCGCCCCATGGGCGTCGCCGTGCGCCGGTACTACAAGAGCCCGCGCCACGACGACCCGTTCATCGAGGGCCACCTCGAGCTGTGGGACCGCTCGGACCCGCGAAACCCCAAGCTCCTGCCGGGTTACGGCTGGGCCTTCCCGCTCGGTGACGGCACCGTGAATGTCGGGCTCGGCATGCTGTCCACGTCCGCCTCCTTCCGCAACACCGACTACCGCGCGCTCCTGCGCCAGTGGCTCGACGGCACGCCCGAGGAATGGGGCTACCGCGAGGAGAACGCCATCGGCAAGGTCGGCGGCGCCGGACTTCCCATGGGCTTCAACCGCACCCCGCACTACCGCGACGGCCTCCTGCTGCTCGGCGACGCCGGCGGCATGGTCAGCCCGTTCAACGGCGAAGGCATCTCCGCGGCGATGGAGTCCGCGCAGCTCGCGTCGGAGTTCGTCGTGCAGGCGCTGGCCCGCCCCGAAGGCCCTTCGCGTGAGCGCGCGCTGCAGGGCTACCCGCGCGCTGTCGGCGAGCTGATGGGCGGCTACTACCGCCTCGGCAACGTCTTCGCGAAGCTCATCGGCAACCCCAAGGTCATGCACGTGTGCACCAAGTACGGTCTGCGGATCAACAAGATCCTTCCGTTGGTGTACAAGGGACTTTCCGGCTGCTACGACGCCAAGGGCGGCGACGGCGTCGACCGCCTCATCGCGGCCCTCGCCCGCGCCACGCCCAGCCCCCGCTGACGCCCCTCGCTGCCTCGTGCAACGCAACCAACGCCGCATTGGGGCGCGTTGAGCGGAACGTGGGCAAGTACCCGGCTGGAGCAATGGTTGCCCGGCCGGTCAGGTGGGATACGTCACAAGATCACGTCCGGATTGTCCCCGGCCGGGCCGGTAATCAACCCCTTAATCGCTGGTCCCGCGAGTGCAACCCGCGCTGCACCGTCCTGACCGGGCGGCCAAGTTAGGTAAGCCTTATACCACGGCCCCTAGAGACGGCCGTGTGAGTCGCGTCCTACACTCCCCCCATGCTTGTGAATCGCTTCACATCCACGACGAGTGGCTTGTGAACTATTTCACAAGCACCCCTCGGCCCGGCCACGGGCCGTAAGGGTGCCCTGACCCTCGGCGGTGTGACCCAGCTCCCTTAGGGTGCCGACGAGGAAGCGGACCACCGCCCGAGAAGCAACCCGCAGCGGCGCGGAAAGGATGGCGAAGACCCCGTGCTGATGTTGCCCGTGCTGGCGCAGGCCGACCCCAGTGGAGCTGCGGCCGCGCCTGGCCTGAAGGTGTACCTGCCGCTCGTCCTGTTGTTCGTGCTGGCGCTCGGTTTCGCCACGTTGTCCGTGTTGCTGGGCCCGCTCGTCGGCCCCAGCCGCTACAACAAGGCGAAGCTCTCGGCCTACGAATGCGGGATCGAGCCTTCGCCGCAGCCGCTCGTCGGCGGCGGCCGGATGCCGGTGGCGTACTACATCACGGCGATGCTCTTCATCCTGTTCGACATCGAGATGGTGTTCCTCTACCCGTTCGCCGTGAACGCGAACGCGCTCGGTGTGTTCGGCCTGGTGGAGATCGTGCTGTTCATCGTTACGGTCGGGTTCGCGTACGCCTACGTGTGGCGGCGCGGCGGCCTGGATTGGAACTGAAGCCATGGGCCTCGAAGAGAAACTCCCCAACGGCATCCTGCTGGCCAGCCTCGAGGGCCTGGTCAACTGGGCGCGCAAGAACTCGCTGTGGCCCGCCACCTTCGGGCTCGCGTGCTGCGCGATCGAGATGATGACGGTCGGCGGTTCCCGCTACGACATCGCGCGCTTCGGCATGGAGCGCTTCTCCGCCACCCCGCGCCAGGCCGACCTGATGATCGTGGCCGGCCGCGTGACGCAGAAGATGGCGCCCGTCCTGCGCCAGATCTACGACCAGATGGCCGAGCCGCGCTGGGTGCTCGCGATGGGCGTGTGCGCTTCGTCGGGCGGCATGTTCAACAACTACGCCGTGGTGCAGGGCGTCGACCACGTGGTGCCGGTCGACATGTACCTGCCCGGCTGCCCGCCGCGCCCGGAGATGCTGCTCGACGCGATCCTCAAGCTGCACGCCAAGATCCAGGACGAGCCGATCAACGCCCGCCGCGCCGCCATCCGCGCGGCCAGTGGCGCGCGTACCGAGCTGATCGCCTCGTCGATCAAGTACGCGAAGAAGTGAGCCCGGTGGCCGACAACCCCGAAACCCCAGAAACCCCGCAGCAGCCCGAGCCGGGTGGCGAGCAGTCCAGCGCCGAACGGCCCGAAGCCGGCCTCGAGCCGCAGGGCACGACCCCCGCGGCTCCTGCGGAACCCGTTGTGGCCGGCCGCGCCCGCACGGGCATGTTCGGCGTCACCGGCAGCGGTGACACCTCCGGTTACGGCGGTGTGCGCCTGCCCGCCTACAGCCCGCCCCCGGCGGAGCGCCCGTACGGCGGCTGGTTCGACGAGTTCGCCGACGAGTTCTACGCGGCCTTGGCGGACAACAAGGTTCCGGCCGCGGCGATCCTGCAGACCACGGTCCACCGCGACGAAATCACCTTCTACGTCGACCGCGAGCACCTCGTGGAGATCGCGCGCGTGCTGCGCGACGACGCGGGCCTGCGCTTCGAGCTGCTGAGCTCGGTGTCCGGCGTGGACTACGGCGTGGACGTGCCGCAGCGCCTGCACTCCGTGTACCACTTCACGTCGATGACCTACCGGCGCCGCATCCGCGTCGAGGTCACCCTCGACGTGGACGACGCGCACGTGCCCTCGCTCGTCGGGCTCTACCCGACGGCCGACTGGCAGGAGCGCGAGACCTGGGACATGTTCGGCATCGTCTACGACGGCCACCCGGCGCTGACCCGCATCCTCATGCCGGACGACTGGGACGGCCACCCCCAGCGCAAGGACTACCCGCTCGGCGGGATCCCGGTCGAATACAAGGGCGCGGAGATCCCGCCGCCGGACCAGCGGAGGTCGTACTCGTGAGCACCGAGAACATGTCCGAGATCAACACCGCTCCCGAAGCCGACGAAGAAGCCTTCGGTTACGCCGATTCACGCGACACCACCGAAGGCCGCGTCTACACGGTCTCCGGCGGCGACTGGGACGACGTCGTCTCCGACGCGCAGCACGACGAACGCATGGTCATCAACATGGGCCCGCAGCACCCGTCGACCCACGGCGTGCTCCGGCTCGTGCTGGAGATGGAAGGCGAGACCGTCACGCAGCTGCGGTCGGTCATCGGCTACCTCCACACCGGCATCGAGAAGAACTGCGAATACCGCACCTGGACCCAGGGCGTCACGTTCGTGACGCGCATGGACTACCTCGCGCCGCTGTCCACGGAGATGACCTACTGCCTCGGCGTGGAGAAGCTGCTGGGCATCAAAGCCCCGCCGCGCGCGGAGCTGCTGCGTGTGATGCTGCTGGAGATCAACCGCATCGGCTCGCACCTGGTCTACATCGCCACCGGCGGCATGGAGCTCGGCGCCACCACGGCGATGACGCTCGGCTTCCGCGAGCGCGAAGAGGT